>NZ_JAVHYL010000003.1:0-456448 GCF_031118795.1 Chryseobacterium sp. CFS15
TTTATATTAATTACATCAGCGGCTACTGTTTAGGAAAAACTACAACTGCTATTCCTCTAAATACAGCGACACCGCTCTCAGTTCAAGTAGGATATAATTATCCTCACATTGTTAAAGCATATATAGATTTTAACAACAACGGAATTTTTGAGGAAAGTTCGGAAGTGGTCATGAATATGACCAATGTTGCACAGCAAACAGTCGTTACGTCAAACGTGTTGCCCCCTGCTAATGCTGTTTTGAATATTCCTCTGCGTATGCGTATCATTGGCGATATGGATCTTCAGGCATTTACTTATAACGGATGTTCAAATCCTGTTTTCGGCCAGGTGGAGGATTATGCGGTGACCATTGTATCCTCTCTCTCAGTCGCAGATGTTGAAAGAGAAAAAACTTCGATTTATAAAAACACACAAAACAGCATTGTTGTTAATAACACCAAAAATATAATATCAACCATAAGCTTGTTTGATGTATCAGGAAGGCTTTTGAAGAAATATGAGAATGTTAATCATAAAGATTTCATTTCAGAGCCGTTGCACTACACAAATCAGATAATTATTGTAGCTTTGGATTTTACAAATGATAGCCCGGCCAGTCAAAAAATAAAATTTTAGCAAGTAACAGCAACTTCTTTCGCATTTGTTCTGCTTGCAAGTAAAATTGCTATTTAATCAAACACTTCAAATCTTGACGATGCTAAGAATCTTGTAAATAGCTGCATACATACAGGATAAGTCTGGGATCTATTTTACAGTTGTAATTTCATGGTAATTTAACAATTGGAAATATTAACAAAAACCGGCTTCGATTATTTAAAAAGGGTTCTATTTCAAACTTAAATTTCGTTGTAAAATTTTTAATTCAACATTTAAACTGGCCAGGAGTTTTTCCATAGTACTTCTTAAATGCCGTAGAAAAATGTTGAACATGAGAATACCCTAAAATATAAGCAACTTCGCTGACGTTATTAGAACCATTCAATAGCATATCTGATGCAAGTTGCATTCTTAAGCTTCTTATGTGTTCAAAAACACTGCTGCCATAGACTTCTTTAAATCCTGTTTTCAATTTGAAAGTGTTAAGTCCTGATATGCGAGCTAATGAATCTAACGAAAAGTCTTCAAGAATATTGGTTTCAATATAAGCTTTGATGTCCTTTAGTTTTCTAAGGTCAACCTGATTTACGTTGTTTTTAGATAAGTTTATTTCTTCAGAACAGATTTCTTTAAACTGCAGTAAAAGAAGTTCATTCATTAAGCTTTGTAGATAAAGAACTTTAAAGCTATCCTTATATTTTGTTTCCTTAATCTTTCGAAGAATTGCATACATGTGGGGAGTGAGTTTATAAACATTTTTTGAAAAGCTGAAAGGTTGATTTTTTTCCATTTTATTTATAATTTCATGCAACCAGGGATCTTCGTTCTGTAATAGATCAATAAAAAATTTCTTATTAATTCCAATAGCTATGCTTTCGATGTACTGATTTTCACATATAAAATGTTCATTGTCCTGTGGTCCGTAAACCAATGCACAACTTTGTGGTTTTAAATGACATGAATTCTCAATACCTTGATGATATGAATCAATTTTCCCCTCAATGACACAGGTAAGTACAGCATCATCCTTACGATGAAAAGGTGATGTTTCTTCATTCTCGTATAATGTCGCATTTTGTTCAGTTTTGGTATTGCTGTATACAATTTTAAATTGCGGCAATTGGATAATTTCTGATTTGTATATTGTGTCAAATCGATTGAGATTACTTAACATATCGTCAGATTTTGTTCAATACGTATTGCGTATGTAATAATACTTTAAAAGTAAACTTCATAGATGTAATCATTCTAAATTTGCAAAGCTGTTTAGTAGTCTATTAGTGAACAGCAGTTAACAAGATGATCATCTTAAAAGCTTCTTATTTTTGTGTAAATCTACAAATAAGTATTACATTTTCAAATCTTCAAATGATGATTTAGCATAATTTTGTTGAGCGAAATACTTTGATAACATTAGCTGAAAAGATAATAGACCATAAAAAATCTGCTAAATAAAATGAAAATAATTATCGAGCCATATTCAGATGACTGGAAACTTAAGTATGAAAAAATAGAATATATTCTAAAACATTATCTTGATGGATTATATTCTGACATACAACATGTTGGCAGTACCTCTGTGAAAGGTTTAGCAGCTAAACCAATAATTGACATAGACATCATTATACAAAATTTGACAGTGCGGGATTTTATTACTGAAAAACTAACAGCAATGGGATATTGCTATCAAGGAACATTAGGCATACCCGGAAGATATTCATTTTCACAAAAACATCCCTTTGCGCCGTTTAACAAAGAATCCAAGGAAGCAATAACTCATAATCTGTATGTCTGTGAATCAGGCTGCGTTGCTTTGGAAAATCATTTACAATTTAGAAATTATTTACGAAATCATCCGACAGCAGTTAAAGAATATGCCGATCTAAAATATCGTATTGCAGCCTCAACGGAAGATATCAACGAATATGTTGCTCAAAAAACGGCATTTATAACTACAATACTGAAAGAATGCGGTCTACCTTCATCAGCTATTCAAGCGATAAGAGACTCCAATAAATTAGTATAGAAGTTTTTGTTACAGCAACACTAAGCATCCAATCAACATGCAAATATTTCCCTCCGCCGTTTTATACCCATATATTAAGCATTACCTTTTTATTGAAATTTGTCATTTCAAGCATAATCAGTTACGCATTTTCGCTGACGGCAATACAGGAATTGTTTTTTGCTTGGGTGACGGAATGTTGTTTTATAACGGAGAGAAACTTCCACAAGTTTTTATATACGGGCAGATACCTGAATACAAAAATCTTGAAGTGCGTGGTTCCGTTTCTCTTGTCATAACAGTCTTTCGACCTTTTGGTTTGAGCCGTATTTTAGATATTCCGGCTACAGCCATGACTAATATGTTAATTGATTATGAGGTCATATGCGGATCTGCTGCTACTGATCTTCATGAGCAACTTTCCTTGTCAAAAGGAAAATATAATATTGTGGAAAATCTTAATAGTTATTTTTCGATTTTGATAAATAATAATGAAATGCAATTACATCCGATGATACCCGCAGCTACTAATTGGATTCTTGAAAAAAAAGGAATTTTTAAAGCGGAGGAATTAGTTAATTACACAGGCTACCAACAGCGGACAATTGAAAGAATTTTTAAATCTGCGGTCGGATTATCTCCGAAGAAGTTAGCAGGAATTATACGGCTCCATCATTTTCTTGGGAAAATGCACAACACAAAGTCTGAGAATAATTTAACAGAAATAGTTTATGATGCTGGGTACTATGACCAAGCACATCTGATACGGGATTTCCACAAGTTTGTTGGACTAACGCCGTCTGCTTATCAATTAAAGCACGGTAAACTTGCAGTCAATGTTGTGGATTTACCTGTCGAAAATATACAATCACAGGTAAAAAACAGGAAGTAAATTTGCAAAAAAAAATTATGAAAGACTTAATTATTGCAACTGCACAATTTGAAAACAAAAGTGCAGACAAAGCGGATAATTTAATGCGTATCGCAGAGCTGTCTGCACAATCAGCATCGAAAGGTGCTAAAATTGTCGTTTTTCACGAGTGTTCTATTACCGGTTATACTTTTGCCCGTCACCTTGATAAAAAAAGAATGTTGGACATAGCTGAGAACTTAACGGATAGCGAAAGCATCAGAGCCCTAATTCAAATTGCAGCAGTACATGATATAGCCATTTGCGCTGGTCTTTTTGAGAAAGATGACGATGACAATCTTTTCAAAGCTTACGTCTGTGTAAATAAATCAGGTATAGTCGCCAAATACCGTAAACTTCACCCATTTATCAATCCGCACTTAAGTCCTGGTGATCGTTACTGTGTATTTAATCTTTACGGGTGGAATTTCGGAATACTGATTTGTTACGACAATAACATTATCGAAAATGTCAGAGCTACAAAACTACTAGGTGCTGATATTTTATTAATGCCGCATGTTACCATGTGTACACCTTCGCCAAGACCGGGTGCCGGTTTCGTTAGCCCAGACTTGTGGTATAACAGAGAGCATGAAAATCAGCAGCTTTTACGAGAGTTTTCAGGTCCGAAAGGTCGAGAGTGGCTAATGAAATGGCTTCCTTCCCGAGCATTTGACAATGCCATATATTGTATTTTTTCTAATCCGATCGGAATGGATGATGATCAGCTGAAAAATGGTTGTTCAATGATCTTGGATCCCTTTGGTGATATTATTGCGGAGTGCACGGTTTTAGGCGCAGACGTTGCAATTGCCAGCATCTCGCAAGATAAAATTAATGCCGCTGGTGGAACTAGGTATCTAAGAGCAAGGCGTCCCGAGCTATATCGAGATATTATTGGAAAGCAGCATAATGCGGAACAGAAAGTTGCTTGGCTGGATTCTCAAAATTGATTTTTCATTAGTCATTGTAACATATACAGGGGTATAACTATTCACCCCAATTGAAGATTACATTTTTGTAACGAAAAAATTAATTTACAATTATCTTTTTACAATTACATACGCATAGCTTACAGATATCAATTAAAATATCTAACAAAAAACTTTACTATTTACTTAAACTTAATTTTATGAAACATTTTTTTTATGTGCTGATTTTAGCCTTACTTTTTACAAGCTGCAATACCGACGATGAATTACACGCAAGTGGAAATAATACCCACGAAATACGCAACGTTACGGACTTTAATAGATTAAATATCAGTGCGGGCAAGAACGTTCGGATCGCATATTCGGAACATGCAGGCGTGACTATCACAGGTAGCGACAATCTAGTGAAACATATCAGGTCACGCGTTAGTGATGGTGAGCTAATCTTGGACTATGACCAAGATCAGATTTACTCTGAGGATGTAGAAATTGTTATTACAGTACCCTACTTCAATAATTTAACCTTGAACGGTAAACGTACTTTAAGTACACACGGTAAATTTAATCACACCAATTATGTCAATATTGTCAGTCATGGCGAAAACATTATGACATGTACTGATCCATTCACAACAAGCCACGTAGATATAGACCTTATAGGTAATGGAAAAGTAGATTTCAGAACATTGTCCTCTCAGGATGCCAAAGCATCAATTACTGGTAATGGACATATATACCTTCAAACGACAAATGCTTTGGTAGGAAAAATTAAAGGTGACGGCCATATTTACTATTCCGGTAATCCGCAGATTACGTCAGACATTAAAGGCAACGGATCCATCTTATCACTTTAATAGCAATAAATTTATAAGCCAATGAGAGTGGCAGATTTAACAATTACTAAATAATAGAAGCACTCCTGAAATATTGCTTGCTCTCCCTAACAATATCACATTTAAGAAATTGCAGTTTCGATGAATAGAAATCTTATTGCTTAATGAGATTGATAATGATCTACAATTTATTACTTTCTCAACAAATATTTAAGTAATACTATTAAATGTGATATTTTCGCTGGTTATTTGATGTAAGGATTAAATTCCAAAATAGCAATCATAAACTAGATACTCTCTTTGTATTAATAATTAATATGGATCTACTTGTTTTAAGATGTGTAGAAATACAACCTAAATGAAGGCAAAGTCTCTAGAAATTTCCTTGCCGTTTATAGAGAGTGTTTTTAAATAATTAACGACATAAAAAATTATAAATGAAAGAAATAAAAGACAGAAAAATATACAATGTTATTCCATTAAAATTGAAGAATTATGAGGAAATTGCAACAATATGGGAAGCATCGGTGAGAGCTACTCACAATTTTCTTAAAGAAGAGGATATTTTATTTTTTAGAACTCTTATTATAACAGAATATCTCCCAAATGTACAGCTGTACGGTATAAAAATCAACTCCAGTATTGCAGGATTTGCCGGTATAGCCAATAATAAAATCGAAATGTTATTTGTATCTCCCGAACGATTCGGAAAAGGAATCGGAGAAACACTTTTAAAATACGTAATATCAACTTATCATTGTACTGAAGTTGATGTTAATGAGCAAAATACCCAAGCAGCTAATTTTTATAAAAAAAACGGTTTCATAATAGTGAATAAATCTGAAATCGATAGTACTGGAAAATCCTATCCAATTTTACACCTTCAATATTTCTCTAAGCTTTCATAATAACATTAGCACAAATATTACAATATACGACATAATCCTTGCTAATAATGATTTAAACCTCGTTCGGTTGGAGACCTGTTTAGGTTAACCCATATGAGTTAGATAACGGTTTGCCTTTAAAATATGCTTGTATAGTAGTGGTGGAATAACTTCATTTGCTATTATCGCATAAAATAAGAACACTGCAATCTGGACATCAGCTCTAACTTATCACAACTATAGATTAAGAAATAAGCTATTTCATAAATCCTCTGCGTTGCAAAACTATTCGTCAGGATTAAAGGAAACACCTGATCCTCGTTGTAAATTCCACCGCAGAATTATGAAGTTCTTGCTTATTTATATATAAGATCTAAGAATATTATAATAGTAATAATACAATACATAACAATTTATGAGAATTTCAATCGCTACGTCAGTTTATAACAATGAAACAAAGATCAGTTCTTTTCTTGAAACGGCGTTTTCAATAGCTGATGAGGTAATTATCATAGATCACTTCTCAACTGATATGACAACACAAATATGTCAGACTTACTCAAAAGTTCATCTTGTTAAAAAACACATTGCGCCTGTCGAACAGGTGAAACAATGGGCTATTAATTTATGTACAGGTGATTTAAATATGTTTATTGATATTCGTGATCTAAGAGATGAGTTTGCCTTACGACAGATGTTAAGTTTGTGTTCGATTTCACATTCTTTAAAACTTTGCGTAGGACATCCTGTTTTTAAAGATGAAAAAATGAATAAATAAATTTCGATCCTTGCAAAATTTATAAAGTCATTTTATATAGCCAGCCATCATTCATTTGAAGACATTTTTTTTTAGTTATTTATTGTTCTTCAACTCATTAAGCAATTAATACTCAAATACATGATTAGAACAACTACACATAAGCCTACGTCCCTTTTGGAAGAGTTTGTCAATTGCTTTTATTTTAATATCAGTGATAATTTTGAATATTCAGGACATGCTACACCAACAATAAATCAGGAATTATTCTTTAATTTGGGAGACTGTTTCGAACTTACAAATTCATTTGGACATAGGACTTCCGAAAAAATTGGATTAGCGGTCTTCAAACAAAGTCATTAACGATAAAAACTCATGGCAAACATATAACCGCCGGTGTAATTTTTAAACCATGGGGTCTGTACGCAGCATTTGGTATAGATGCAAAAGCATTGGTGAATAATACAATTAATAGCCAGGTTTTGTATAATTTGAGCTATGAAGTGAAAAATAATAAATTTTCGGATGTTCAGTTCTTCGACTTATTGGAATATTACCTTTTAAAGGAACTGGTAAAAAGTAAATGACAAAAGTAATGCAAAAAATTGTCTTTGATATTGAAGAAGAAAACCCTTTTATTTCATCTGAACGATTTCGGTTGGAGAAATATAAGCTACGGTAATACTGGAGCCAAAATTCTTGAAGGAGAAGTCTCCGGGACACTAACAATATCGTCTAATGATGTTTTTATGTCTTCAACAACATCGTGGAGTAATGCCGCTGACAAAACAGTGAGATTTTCTGTATATTGGCTGCAGGTTTTCATCACTCGTCGTGGATGCACAATATAACGCTCAGGACTATATTTCTCATTTGTTCACCGTGGGCTTGGTCAGCTAACTCCGTAATCTTTTCTGAAATATCTGTTTGTTTATGATAAGTAGCTTAATATTAAAATATCAACTACCACTAATTCCATACTTTATTATTTATCATAAAAATTAGACAGCACTTTTATCATATCGATACCTTTTCTAAGTACAGGTTTGAATAAGTCTACTACTTCTTTCAAGCGATCGACAGCATAAAAATGGTAAAATCAGACATTTTTAGTCCACTTTTTACCTCATCCCAATGAAGTGGCATAGACACAGTTGCTCCCGGTTTCGGTCGGACAGAATACACTGAAGCAATGGTTGCATGTGGACGGTTTTGTAGAAAATCCAGATACATCTTTCCTTTTCGATCGGATATCTGTCTTTCAATGCTTGTTATTTTTGGCAGTTCCTGATGGACCATCTTTACAATAATCCTCGCAAATTCCTTGCTCTGTTCATACGTATTATTTATTGCCCAATGGAATATAGATATGAAGACCTGTGGAACCGCTGGTCTTGCAATAACTCGGTACGCCTAGGTCATCTAAAATCCGTTTAGTTACAAGCGCAGTGTTAATGACATCATCGAACGTATTTTTATCGGGGTCAAGATCAATAATACAATATGTAGGATGATCAGGTTTCTGTAAGGTACTGTTCCAGGGGTTCATCTCGATACAGGCAAGATTTGCCATATACAGTAAGGTAGCTTCATCACTGCCGACTAAATATTGTTTTTCTTTGTTATCAGTCTCGCTTTTATATAGGTATCGTTCAATCCATTCAGGTGCTTTACCGGTAATATCCTTGAAATAAAACCCTTCTTCCGCAATACCGTTCGGGAATCTGTTCATACTCTGTGGTCTTCCTTTAAGATATGGCAGAATATATGGCGCTATCTGATAATAGTAATTAATCAGGTCGCGTTTTGTGATTTTATCTGCAGGCCAAAAGATCTTATTGAGATTGGTAAATTTCTGTTCATGCCGGTTAATTTTCTTGACCTGCGTGCTTTCTGTAGGATTAAGCAGGGTTTTGCGTTCAGACTTGGATCTTGGCTTGACCAGCGTTTGAGAGGAATCGACAATTTTGCCGGTCTGTTTCTCAGTTTCCAACACTACCGTCTTTGCCTTCTTGTCAGCGCGCATCCCTTCAAATGATGGATGTCGCATCACTCCGTCACTGGTTAACTCAGTATAACTGACCTCGCCGATTAACTCAGGTTTCAACCACGTAACACTGGCATGAGGCGGATTGGGTCTAAAGCGGGATGGTTTATTGACATCCGGTTCCTCAGCAAAAGGCACTGTTTTAGTAATCAGCGGTGTAAAGAGCTCCATCATCTCTTTTTGCATTTTTGCATTAAAACCTGTCCCAACTTTACCTGTATAAATTAACTTTTTATTGTCATAAACTCCAACCAGCAGGCTGCTGAATAATTTGCTGGAATCATCATTCAGCGTATAGCCACCTATGACGACCTCCTGCCGTTTATTGGCTTTGATTTTAAGCCAGTCTTTTGTTCGATTCTTAGTGTGGTATAAACTGTCTTTTTTTTTGGCCATAATGCCTTCCAGTCCCATCTTTTTGGCGGCTTCAAGAAATTCAATGCCAGAAGTATGAAAGTCCTGGCTCAACAGAATAGAATTACTCTGCGGTAATATTTGTTCCAAGATCATTTTTCGTTCTGTAAGTGGCAAATCCTTTAAGTCTTTTCCCCTATACCAAAGAATGTCAAATACATAATATACCAGGTCACCATCGGCTTCACTTCGCCAGTTTTGCAGCGATCCGAAATCAGCGGTTCCTTTCTTACCTAAAACGACCACTTCCCCATCGATAATCGCTTTTAAATTCATCTTTTCCAATTCCTGTTGTATCGGATAAAATTTTTCAGAAAAGCTTTTGTTGTTTCTTGATTTCAGCTCTACATTTTTGCCGTTCATGAATGCGACCGCACGGTAACCATCCCATTTTATTTCATACAGCCAATCTTCACTGTCGAATGGCTCATCAACTAACGTAGCTAGCATAGGTTTAACCTCGTGATAAAACTTTTCCTCAGGTACATTTTTAAGAAGTGCATTTACTTTTCGGGTTGAGTTTCTTTTATCATTTGGCTCTGCATCCAGCTGGGACTGAACGATTTCAACAGCTTTGTCCGTAGTGGCGTTCTGATCTTTTATTGTGCTATCACGTTTTATAATATTTTCACCATATACCTTATCTGGAGATTTCTCCATTTGGGCAATGGTTTTTTTTGAAAGAACAGATTTATCTTTTAAAGTAATATCGGTTTTTGTTGCATACCGATCTTCAAGTTTCATTAAAAGCCATCCATTTTCTCCTCTACCATAGGCTTTTACCAATGCAAATTCCCCTTTGAGTTTTTTTACCCTTCAGCTTAATTTTAAGTTTGCCTGAATACAATTGATGCAAAAGGTTTTTTTCCTGTTTTTTCAAATCACCTTCCACTGGTTCAACAGCTTCATAGGTACCTTCATCCCATACAATTACGGTACCTCCACCATATTGTCCCTTCGGAATTATCCCTTCAAAATCCTTGTAATCATACGGGTGGTCTTCAACCATCATCGCAAGTCTTTTAATTTCAGGATCAAGCGATGGGCCTTTTGGAACGGCCCAGCTTTTCAAAACACCATCCATTTCTAAACGAAAATCATAGTGAAGATGTGAAGCATCATGCTTCTGAACAACAAATCGAAGCTCCGTTCCTGAAGGCTGACCTCCAAAGGGTTCAGGAGTTTTATCTTCCGATCTTTTTTTATGGTAATCAGATAATTTCATACTGATGGATTTGGATAAAAAATCTTTCTGACCTATGCCAGAAAGATAAGTGGTAATGATAAGCTTAATTTTATAAAGCTGTAATCAATTTATTTTTTATGCTTTTCTTTAAGATAAGCTTCAAGCACCTTACGGTCATTTGACCCAGTCGCACGAATAGCTCCTGCAACTGCTTGAGAACTGACATTCATTTTATCTTTGAAATACTGGATTTCATAATTTTCCGAACCGCTTACTTTGTTGCGGTCACGCTGATCTTTTTTTGACTTGTTATCTGCCATAGTATAATTTTACGTTTAGATGAACAAATAAAATGCCAGCAAACCATTCAAAATCAACAACTTTTTTATCCGGGGCGTGGCTGAAGACATATGATTGGATCCTACGGTAAAAGCAGTGCTTTGATTAATTGCAATGGTAAGAAGAAAAGTAGATTGATGATACCATGAAATTAGATATTTTCGTTCCTTTGCTAACGTTATAGGATTTAGCATTACAACTCTTTAAAAGTAAAGACATTATGTCATCAATACGGCACTGGCTCCACCGTTATTCAGATGCCTGATTTGAATGGTCTGGAATTTTCTAAACTTCTTCCACAAAAAAGCAAAGTCATTTTTACCACAGCTTTTGATCAATATGCAATTGCTGGCTATAAAGTCAATGCAGTGGATTATCTGTTAAAACCATTTGATTATACGGAATTTCTGAATGCAGCTACAAAAGTTAGAAATTATTTTGTAAATCAACAAACTGTTTCCGAAAAACTGGAAAAAAAACATGAATTCTTTTTCGTAAAATCTAAATATAAGCAAATCAAAATCAATTTTCCGAAATACTCTTTATTGAAGGGTTAAAAGATTACTTGAAAATTTTTCTGAAAGGTTTTCCGAAGCCTATTTTAATTTTGATGAGTTTAAAAAAAACTTGAAAAAGAACTACCGTCAGAAAATTTTAGGAGAATTCACCGTTCCTTTATCATTGCTCTTGATAAAATTGAAGCATTTGAGTGCAACCACATCGTAATTGGTGACCAGCAAATTACTATTGCCCCAAATTACAAGGATTCTCTATTAAATATATTAGTGGTAATAGTTTTTATATAACTATTGTTTTTGTTTGAAGTACCAACTGGATCTGAACAATTTGTAAACCGTATTTTTGCTGCTCTCTGATAATCGCTTGTTTTCTCCAACTTCTTTAAGTTCTAAATGATATTCATTTGAATATTTGCCATAAAGCTCTAGGTAAGCCACCATACGAATTAATTTTTCTTCTATGGCAGAATACCGAGTGTTTTTTCCGTTCATTACGGTTCCAAGTATCTTCAAACGTTTGTACACACAACAATTCTGTCATCACAAAATCTCTTGAGCTATACTTACTATCGTCAATCGTCACATAATTTGCCACCTTTGGAATACTAATATGAATTTCTCGATCTAAAATTTTAATAATGTTTTGATCATTAATGTCAAAACCGAAATGATGCCTTCTGAATTCAATTAGTTTTACCAGAAAATCCACAATAAGCAGTGTTCTAGCTAAATACTTCTTATCTACTGCTATGGGTACAATTAATTTCTTCCTTGCTTTTTTTCCCAATAGTTCTCGGCGGACTCAAACCAATCCTTAGTATTTGATGTAATCTCGTGGCGGCTTGATAACCTTTTTAAAAACTTTATTGGAGCACCTTTATCATTTTCGATCTCCTTTATTCTGTCATCAATTTCTTGTAGGGTATGGTTTGAACATAATGAATCTTCTTTTTATTTTAGCACATTTATAGTTAAGGTATAATTTTTAACTACTAAAAAGCGATTCTTTCACCCATTTTCACATAGGTCTCAAATCCTTTCTTTGTATTTTCGATAATATCACGATCGATTGTTAGATGGCCTTTTTCGATAAGCATCACGATTGTCGAGCCACCAAATGCAAAATATCCCATCTCCTGCCCTTTTGAGATTTCTGTATATGGGTTAAAAGTGTTGATAATACTTCCAAACATGGTCGCTCCCACAGCAGAAATCAATATTTCACCTTTCTGGTCTGTTGATAAAATGGTATATTCTCTTTTATTCTCGCAAAACACTCTTCCAAAATCTTTAATCAAGGCATAAGGTGATACCGACAAATAATGTCCCTTTATCTTTACAGGTTCCGATGGTATTCCGTTATAGGGAAAATGAAAGCGATGATAATCATTGGGAGCAAGCCTTAAAATAAAAAATTGATGAATTTTCAAAAGAGCGTGCTAATTCCTTATTTCTAAGAAAGCCTTCCAATGTAAAACGTTGTCCTTTGACATAGAACTCATGTACATCTGCCACGTTTTCGAAAGCGATTATTTTTCCATCGCCGGGCGAGACAAGTCCGTCCTCTATAGTTCTTGCCCCTGTCTTCAGCTTTCTGAAAATAAAGTCATTAAACGAGGAAAAGTCGCCCATATTTTTTTCGGACTCAGACATATCAATTTTCAGAGTATCTACAAAACTTTTAATCCTCTTTACAGATGATTTTTTATACATTTTTCTGCCATACCAATCCGAAACAATTTTTTGCTTAACCAACGGAAGAATAGCCGTTTTTCCGAAAGGATGATGGTACAAAAATTTAAGCATACGTTCCGCTGGCGGCACTTCTCTTTGAATTTGTCCTGTTTTTCTTACAATATATTTTATTTCCATATTTAGGTATTCTTTTTATTTGAAAATCTGAATTCCTCTTGGTAAAAGTAGCAATAATTATAAGTTGACACTAAACAGACAGACCCAACATGCAAATTAAAACACTGATTAAGCGAGATTTACAAATACGTTATAAATAGTCAATTTTTATCCGGAATTCAAATTATGGTAATATTATGAATACTTGTGGTAAACTTAATCACTTCCGAACATTAACATCACAAAACAACAACTTGTTTTACAAGCACTTACTCCAAAATCCAATATTAGATTGTTACCTGTGAGATGTTCCGTAACAAGATGAAAACAGCATTATTCAATAATTTTGCTCCAACAAAATAGTGAACAAGGAAATTATACTTTTCGTTTACTGAAAGTGTTGAAATATCTTAAAATTAATATAATGTTATTTACCACATATAAAATTCCGGATACTTACAAAGAGTATGTGACGAAACATGTAAAGGCCTTTAGTTTGATATTTTTAATGCTGGGGACATCATTTTTTGTCAAAAACAGAGAAATTATACTTCCAGAAATGGCAGCACTATCTATCGGCTCTTTCATCTACCTAAAAGACGATTGGCGAAGAAAGCCGTTGCATCTATTCTACCTACCATCTATTACCGCTATAATTGGTTTTGGCATCAATATGTTAGATATTTCAATGGTAATGAAGCTTACCATCTCTCTAATATTGGTATTAGCCGTTTTAAAAATTGCAGAAAACTTCTTGGCTCCTGCAATTGCAACAGGCCTTCTACCAATTATCACCAATTGTTCATCATGGGAATTTTTAGCCTCCATTTTCTTTTTTACTTTTATTTTGGGTTTTTCTATTTTTATCAATAAAAAAAATATTCCTGTAAATTCTATCAACAAATCGTCTTCAGGTAAATCTTTTCATCTGTTTACCTATCTATTGATTTCCATTGTATGGTTTATAATTTGTGATATGTACGAACATATGGAAATGGCTGCTATCCCTCCGGTGATAGTCATTGCATTTGAAAATATGACTAAGACTTCCTACACTATTACTGCACTGGTTACTCAAATTGTTGCTATGTCAATTGCATCCATGATTGGTTTTTATTGTTACAGTTTTTTTAATCAGCACATTGTAATAAGTGCAGCAGTGAGTTTTAGTCTTATCACTCTGCTACTATATACTTTAAAGGCAAAATTACCGCCTGCCTACGCAATGGCAATTCTTCCAATGATTCTGGACAGGCAGACGCCTGTTTATTTTACGACCAGATTGTTTATTATGTCGTTAACGCTATTCAGTGCGATTTATATTATAAAAAGGTTGTCGGAGACTCGCTTGTTTAAAAGGATTTTTTAAAATCATTAACAGGCTGTGTATAGCAGAGCAAAAATGTGAGTGTCATCATAGAAAATGGATTAACTGCGATATTTACAAATCTCACCGATTAAACCTACTGCATGAATGTCTTTCGAAACTCATTAGGACTCAACCCCGTATGATGTTTAAAAAATCGGGTAAAGTTGGCAGGATATCCAAATCCCATCTCAAATGCAATCTCATTCAGTCGTTTTCGGGGATCAAAAATTTTATTCTTAGCAACTGAAATAATTTTCCTATGTATATACTCCTGAGCTGAATAGCTCGTTTTCTTCTTTATAAGATCGCCAAAGTAGTTGGCAGATAAATTCATTGCATCAGCGCACCAACCTACGGATGGAAGCCCAATGGTTTGTGGTCTTTCTGAATCGAAATATTGATCAAGCAGCGCTTCAAAATCAGATAAAATACCGCTATTAATCTCTTTTCTGGTTTCAAACTGGCGATCGTAAAACCGAAGAATATAATTTAACAGCAATTCCAGATGGGCGATAATAAGTTTATTACTGTATTGATCATGCCCATTTTTAAGTTCAGTTTGAATGTTAAGAAAAATATCAGTCACAATCTCCCTCTCATTATCAGCGAGATGTAATGCCTCTCTTGATTGGTAAGTAAAATAATGGCATTCTTTAATCTGTTCGGCCAGATTTGTTCCGTGAAGTAAATCCGGATGGAAAATTAATCCTCTTCCCATTGGTTGATAATACTCTGATGAGCCTTCATAACCAACGATCTGACCTGGTGCAAAAAAAACCAGAGTACCGCTCTCATAATCATACGTTTCCTTTCCATAAAGAATGTCTCCACACACTACATCTTTTAGAACAATACTGTACAAACCAAGATACGTCCTTTTTTCATTTCCCGGCTTGGACTTTGAATAATCTATTATATTAATGAGCGGATGAAGCGTTGGATGGTTATTATAACTACTATACTGGTCTACAGTCTCGAATCGAATGATATTTTCCACTGAACTGAAAGTTTTAATCAAAATTAATACTTTTTTTCTCATTCAGTCTCACATATAACTCATACTGTAATAATGATAAGTAATACCGTAATCTGCATAACAGAATTTCGTGTTATAATGCTGAATTTCGTATTACTAAAATTTAAAAATATGCAAAAAAGAAAATTAGGAAACAGTGGGCTTGAAGTTTCAGCGCTTGGGCTGGGATGTATGGGACTTACCTCGTTTTACGGACCGGCAACTAATGAAAGCGAAGCAGTCAGCCTGATAAAAAAAGCGGTAGATTTAGGTATTACCTTTTTTGATACAGCAGAAGCATACGGATGGGGAGAAAATGAAAAATTATTAGGAAAAGCGTTAAAACCATTTCGGGAAAAAGTCGTCATTGCAACCAAATTTGGATTTAAGAATTCTGACGGCTATCAGGGATTCGACAGCAGCCCAAAAAACATCAGAACGGTTGTTGAAAATTCTTTACGTTTTTTAGAGACTGATGTCATTGATCTGTTGTATCAACACCGTGTTGATCCCAATATCCCGATTGAAGAAGTCGCAGGAACCATTAAGGATCTGATAACAGAAGGCAAGGTGAAGTATTTCGGATTAAGTGAGGCAGATGCAGAAACCATTCGAAGAGCTCACGCAACACATCCTGTTACAGCGTTGCAGAGCGAATATTCTTTATGGTTTCGTGAACCGGAAAAAGAAATCTTTCCGACGCTGGAGGAACTGGGAATAGGATTTGTTCCGTTCAGTCCTTTGGGAGGAGGTTTTCTAACAGGTAACATTTCTGAAAATCATGAATTTGACAAGAATGATTACAGAAATATTGTTCCTCGTTTCTCAAAGGAAAACCGAATCGCTAATCAAACTTTTATTGAACTACTTGAGAAAATGGCGAGGGATAAAAACGCAACAAAAGCTCAGGTAGCGTTGGCGTGGGTAATGGCTCAAAATGACTGGACTGTTCCCATTCCCGGCACAACAAAGATCAATCGTTTGGAAGAAAATATAAAAGCGCTTGATATCACACTTAGTGCAAATGATCTGCAACAAATGCATTCAGCTCTTTCAACAATTCAGACTCAAGGATCGAGAATTCCTGTCATTGAATAAATACTAAACTGAATTAAGTTTTAAAATCAAAAAAGGCTGCCTAATCAGCAGCCTTGCAGAATCATCATAAAGGCAAAATTATTTCGATTTTAGCAAATCACTTAAAATCTTAATTAACGATTCTGAAGAATAAATACCGGATTCACGCCACTTCAATTCATTACTTTGAAATATCATGGTTGTCGGAACACTTCTGATCTGTAAATGAGAAGCTAATTCATGATTTTGGTCTATATCGATTCTCTCATACTGAATCTGATCTCCCATGGATTCAACAACTTCTTCTAATTGAGGTTTCATCATAACACAGGGCATACACCATGTCGCATGAAAATTAACCAATGTTGGTTTATCGGATTTTATAATTTCATCTAAATTCATCTCTAACAGTTTATAATTTTTATATTGTTTTACTTTCCGTAAATAAAATGGTAAGTTCTTTTGATTTCCGGATTTAAACTGTTTCCTACAGGGCACATTTTCGTTGCGGCAGTTTCTAGCACTTGTTTCTGCTCATCAGAATAGTCTTCTTTATGGATGTAGCACGTTATATTAATTTTATCCAGTCTGCTCATATCTGGCAGCGGTTCATAGCTGATTTCGGTTCTTGCTTCGGAAAGGCTAAAGCCTGACTCACCGGCAATTTTATCCATTACATTCATCATACAGCTTCCGTATCCGCCAATCAAAAAGTCAATAGGTCTGAATTTTTCTGAATCTGCATTAAGTAATTCTGTATTTAATGGTGATACAATTGCAGATTGGTTGTTACCAAAATATTTTGTTTCTATAAATGTTTCCATTTTGTTTTAATTATTTTTAATTATATTTCTTCTTCCATTGGAAGATTATGTTAAGAGCATTTTGTCTATTTTAAAGTTTTTGCATATCAATAGCAAAGCGATACTTTACGTCTCCCTTAAGCATTCTTTCAAAAGCTTCGTTAATTTCATCGGGCCTGATTAATTCCACATCAGCTGTAATCTTATGTTTTGCGCAGTAATACAACATTTCCTGCGTTTCTTCTATACCGCCGATGAAAGACCCGGTAACTTTTCTCCGTTTACCTGTTAATGCGTGCGCGTGAAGCGTCGAAGGTTCAGGAGGAAGCCCAAGTAGAATCATCGTTCCATCCTTCTTCAGCAGATTTAGATAGGTATTATAATCGTGTTTTGCCGAGACCGTATCAACAATAAAGTCGAAATGATTGGCCAGCAAGGCAAACCGCTCTTTATCAGATGTATTGACAAAATGATGAGCTCCCAGCCTTTGTGCATCATCTTCCTTTGCGGCAGAACTGCTTAATACGGTAACTTCTGCGCTGAATGAGGCTGCGAATTTAACTGCCATATGTCCCAGGCCGCCTAATCCCAAAATAGCTATTTTATGTCCTTTACCAACTTTATTATACTTCAAAGAGGAATATGTTGTGATTCCGGCACAGAGAAGAGGGGCTGCACCGGGGTGATTTAAAATCTCCGGTACGCTCAGTACATAGTTTTCATTAACAACAATGCAATCTGAATAGCCTCCTTTTGTAACTGTTCCATCTGATAGTTTTCCGTTCTGAGTGGGGGTTATCCCATTGTCGCAGAACTGCTGTTCCTGGGTAATACAGCTGGGGCAGTGTCCACAGGACAAAATAAAGTACCCTACTCCTACCAGTTCATCTTCTTTAAATTTTGAGACCTTTTCTCCGATAGAACGGATGCGGCCTATAATCTCGTGACCGGGAACGAGCGGATATTTTGTATTGCCATACTCATTTTTACTCTGATGAACATCGGCATGACAGATTCCACAGTATATAATATCAATTAGAACATCATAGTCGCCAGGATCTTTGCGCTCAAAGGAATATAATTCCAAAGCTGCATCTTGGTTGTGTGCAGCATAACATTTTGCTGAAATCATAAAATTCGAGATAAAAATGCTGTCACGAATGACAGCATTTGTTAATCAATCTAATTATTAAACAACACTGTAGATATCTATCACAGGATCCGCCTTCAGGTAAGGTTTCAAAGCTACGACCACATCATTGTTGAAAAGGTCAGTAGAAAGATAATCTTTGGCATCTTCTACCGAATCAAATCCGTGAAGAACCTGAACTTTTTCTTCACTTACCAAAAGTTCTTTAGATTTTGCTCCTTTCACAGTATCTAAAAATGGAGCTTTATACTGATTGTATACCCCTGCAGCACTTGCTCTGTCTGCGTCGTCGATCTTTAACGTGATCTCTAAATATGCATTAGCCATAATGAATTGTATTTTGTATGACAAAGTTCAATAAACTGGCATTTACAAGCGGTGACCGTTAACGAATAGAAATGGTAATTTTACGAAATAGACTTCCTGAACTCCAATGGTGACTGATGACTATGTCTTTTAAAATACTTTACAAAATAAGAGGGATCTTCAAAACCAAGCCGATATCCAACCTGAGCAACATTCAGACTCGAATGCAATAAAAGGCGTTTTGCTTCAAGAATAATCTTCTCCTGAATCATTTGGGAAGGAGTTTTTCCTAAAAACTGATTGGTGATATCAAGCAGAGTGCGGGTTGATATGGACATCATTCCGGCATATTCGGCAACAGTAAAACCTTTTTTAAAATTTTCGTCAAGAATGGTCACAAACTTTAACAGCTGCAACCTTTTCTCATTCTGTGTAGCATCCAAATCCATTTGCTCTTTCCCGAAATCATTTTTACATCGTTGAACCTGTATCAGAAACATTTTAAGAACGGATCTTAACAATTCATTTTTTCCGAATGAATTGATGTTTTGTAATTCTTTCTTTATAATCGAAAGATACATTTCAAGATCAGGAGTGATCGCATTTCCAATACAGCATGACGGTTGCTGAAAAGGACTGTTAAACATATTGCATTTTAAGAAAAATTCGACTTCATCATCATTCTGCACGAGGAAAGATTCATTAAAATGCAGAAGTACTCCCTCATAGTCGGGATTTTCATCAAAATAATGAACTTGATTTTTGGCAATGAAAAATATGGCATTGTCATGAACGTCATACGATTTAAAGTCTACAAAATGCTTCCCGACCCCTTTCTTAAACCAAATGATCTGGTAAAAACTATGGATATGGGGCTTGGTATTATGTTGATTGTTTACTTTCTGGTATTCATTCAAATCATATACGGTGAATTGTGGTTTACCCTCTTCCAGGCCACTCAAATGATACTCATTAATTTCCTTAATTGCTTTTATCCTCATATAACTTCTGATATTTTGTCTAAAGCGCGATGATCTTCTAACATGGAGTTTTAACTATTAAAAATAGGTATTTAAAATAAATAATAATAAGCAACTTCTCAATATTACCATTTTTTTTCACATTTTTACATTCAGTAAAAAAGAGGATATTTCGAATTTTGCAGTCATGCAAAAAGACAAAAAAATTGTTATTATCGGCGGTGGTTTATCCGCATTAACGACAGCTTATTACTTATCAAAGCACAATATAGATTCTGTAATTTTAGAAGCTTCACCAAGGTTAGGCGGAAGAATCCAAACGGTTAAAGGAGGGCTGGGCACTCCGTTGGAACTCGGAGCCACCTGGTTTTCAGGAATACACACCCATCTTTTTTCATTAACTGAAGAGTTGGGACTAAAGAAATATCCGCAATTTTCTGATGGTATTTCATTGTTTCAGACAAAATCTTTTGAACCGCCACAGAGATTTTTTGTTCCGGAATCTCAAACGCCGTCTTACAGAATTACAGGCGGAACACAAAAACTGATTGATACTTTAGAAGAGACGTTACGTCGTGAGCAGATATATCTGAATTGCAAGGTTACTGATATTGAAGAAGCCGGAGACGGGCTTTTAGTGAAAACAGAAAGCGGAAAACGGTTTACTGCAGATCACGTAGTGGTATGTATACCTCCGCATCTTGCCGCAAACAAAATCTCTTTTACTCCTGAGCTACCAAAGGAATTACAAAGCTTACTGCCAACCGTACAAACCTGGATGTCAGGAGCTATTAAGTTTACCATTGAATATTCAGAGCCATTCTGGCGTCAGGAAGGGTTTTCCGGAATGCTTTACAGCCATGCTGGAATCGTTGTTGAGATGTATGATCATACGAATTTTGAGGAAACAAAATTTGGTTTTACAGGTTTCCTAAACGGAGGCGCTGCCGGTTACTCACAAGAGGTCCGTAAAGAATATGCATTAAAACAATTAGCCGAACTTCTGGGCGAAAAAGCATTGGAACCGGTCAGTTACTATGATAAAGTTTGGACGGATGAATATATTTCAGGAGGGCCTCAGATGATCAGCAGACCTCATCAAAACAATGGGCATCCGCTTTTACAGTTCGGATATCTTAATGATAAACTGTTCTTTTCCAATACAGAAACATCTGCGGAGTTTTCAGGTTATATGGAAGGAGCCGTTATTTCTGCAAAAAACATTGTTTCAACGCTGAAAAAATTATGTTTATAGATTGATCTAAATTTTAATATTCATAGATTGTAATTGATTTCTATTAAGTAAGCGAGGTTGTCTGTATACAGACAACCTCGTTTATTTTAATAAGTATTTAAAACAATACTTAAATAAAGACAGCAAAGAATACATGCACAGGAGCACTCATCTTTACCTCTTTAACAACGCATCAATTGTTTCGTAAAATGATTCCTTACTATAATCAGCAAGCCCCTGATGATGAAGCTGGATTTGTCCATTTTTGTCGAGCACCACTGTTGTAGGAAGTGATCCGCTAAAGTAGGGTGTTGGAATTTCACCATCAGGAATAAGAAAAGGAACAGTGAAGCCCTTATCTTCAAGATAGACTTTGCCCAATTCAGGATTATCATCCAGATTGACAGTCAGAAACACAATATCAGGATTGGTTTTATACTTTTCATAAAAAGTCTGAATAGATGGAAATTCAGCCCTGCACGGCGGGCACCAAGATGCCCAGAAATTGATAAAAATTACTTTCCCCTTAAGATCTGCAGTATTAACGACTAGTCCATCCTGTTTTCTTACTCTAAAATTGATCGTTTCTGATTTATTTACATCTGATGTTTCTACTTTAGGATCAGGAAACTGTGAGTTCAAAATTCCTGTAGTGGCTATCTGGCGCATTAGCCATGCTTTTGCATCTGTATTGACAAGAAGTACAGCAAATAGTAGAACCATTAAAGCAGTCGACCAGTTTTTTCTGATCCATATTTTAAAATTTCCCATATGTTCTACTTTTCTAACAATTGTTTTATGGCTTCATAAATCTTAGGATCATTAAAATCCATCATTCCCTGAATATTTCCCTCCAATTGACCCTCTTTATTATAAATCAAAGTTGTAGGCACAACATTTTTAAACAAGTCTGGCGAAACAGTCTTTCCAACAACATAAACGGGTAGATCCAGTTTTCGTTGCACCATAAATTTTTTGGCTTTTTCCAAATCGGCTTCAATATTCAGCATTACAAAAACGATGTCTTTATCTTTAAATTTCTTCTTTAGTTCATTAATTGATGCCATTTCTTCAACACAGGGTCTGCACCAGGTTGCCCAAAAATTGACAAAAACGACCTTACCTTTCAAATCACTTAATGCTATCTTTTCTCTTTTTTCATTAACAAAAATAAGATCATCGCCTGTTAAGGACGATACCAATTCTGAATTTCCATCATTACCGTTCAATTTCTTTTCTTTCGCAAAAATAAAATTCTGAAAGAATATAAAACCAAGGATTAAGAATGTATTTAATTTTATTGTCTGTTTCATTTTGAGAGATTTTTATTAATTAATTTTTCCTTCTTTAATTTCTTCTGAAGGTTTTTTAAGTATTTTATCATTAACTGTTAGGTCACCGAAAACTTCTGTCATATTTTCGGAGGTAATTCCTTCTTTTACATGAATCTTTTTGATTTCGTTATTATTTATTGACATTACAAAAACGCCCTGCTGTGACTGAATAATACTCTTTTGAGGAACAAAAAGTGTTGGAGCATTTCTTTTAAGATGCAACTTTACCTGCGCGTATTCTCCACCTTTAAGCAATGGATTGTTTTCAACATCAAATTCTACAGTTAATGCTCTGTTTTTATCATCAATCAAATGCGAATCACGAGAAAGATTTGCTGTAAATGATTGCGCAGGAATTGAATTAACTGTAAAATTTACTTTTGTTGACTTACTGAGAGATGAAGCATATTTTTCCGGCACGGAGACGGTCAAACGAAGTCTTTCTTTTTGTGCAATTTTAAAAATAGGAATACCTGTATTGGGTCCGGTTAAAGCTCCAGCTGAAAGATTTCTTTCTGTGATCACTCCATTAAACGGAGCTGTAATGCGCAGGTATTCGTTCATTTGGGAGCTCCTTCCCGCTCCTGCTTTGGATGATTCATAAGCTGACCTGGAACTTTCCATTAAACTTTTAGCTCGATCCAACTCAATATCAGCAACAGCCCCTTTTGTTTTTGCCGCATCCATTAATCTCTCATAAGCCTGTTTGTTATAAAGAAAATCCGTGTACATCTTCTGCTGGGAAGATTTATCGGCAAGATAATCCTGATTCATTTCGGGAGCTTCAAGAACTGCTAACAATTGACCTTTCTTTACCATTGATCCTCTATCCACATAGATTTTCTTTATAAAACCCTGAACTTTTGCAAATAGCTGAGCCGATTCATAAGGTTTCAGTTCACCCGGAACAGAAACTGTAAAATCAGGATTCATTTCTTTGACATTGACAGTTTCATAGGATACTGTAGATTTTCCTGATGGTTTAGTCTGCTTTTCTATTTCCTGTTTTGAGCATGCTATTGATACTAGAAAAACAGTGGTTAAGCAACTTAGTTTTATATACTTTAAATATTTGATTTCGTTTGAATTCATAATTATAATGAGGAGTTTGATTGTACATAATATCTGCTGTCCTGATCTTCCGGATCAAGTGACGGATTGACAAGCGATGCCTTCGACATGAGACCTGAGAAAAAGTGAGGCAGAAACAAGAGAATAGTAATCGTTGAAGCGATGATTCCCCCAATTACCGCTCTGCCTAACGGAGCAACCTGCTCAGAACCTTCACCCATACCTATCGCCATCGGAATCATTCCGGCTAACATTGCCAATGCGGTCATCAGAACAGGTCTGAGTCTTGATGCTGCAGCCATCTGTGCAGAATGTACAGAACTTAGTTTGTACTGCTTTCTGTAGAATTCTGCCTGATTGATCAGCAGAACGGCATTGGAAACCGATACACCGATAGACATAATAATTCCCATATAAGACTGAAGGTTTAAAGTACTGCCTGTTACAAATATCAGAATCATACTTCCCGCAAGTACAGATGGAATTACTGACAAAATCACCAACGGAACTTTAAATGACTGATAAAATGCTGCCAGCATCAGGTAAATAGCCATTACTGCCGCGACCAAACCAATTCCTAAACTCGATAAAGTATCATCCAGCAATTGAAGATTTCCTTCCGTCCATACTGATACGCCTTTCTGTGGCTTTCCTACTTTTTCAATGGCTTCTTTGACTGCTTTAGAAGCTGATCCCAAATCTTTTTTGTAAGTATTCCCCAGAATTGTTACATACCGCATCGGTCCTTTACGATTGACCTGAGCAGGAGCCGTAATTTTTTTGATGGTTGCAATATCTTCAAGCACCGGTCTTGGACTGTCTTTTTTCAGAGGCAATGATTTTAGCATTTCTTCAGAATTCATAATCCCTTCAGGAATCTGAACCTGCGTCTGAAATACCAAACCTGACTTCGGATCAACCCACAGATTTTTATCTGTATATCGCGTCGATGATGTCGCCGCCACAAGGCTTCTGGTTACATCCTGCATACTGATTCCAAATTGAGCTGCTAAATTACGGTCTACATTGATCTGTAAGGTTGGATATTGAAGTGGTTCAGCGATTCTGACATCTCTTAAAAAAGCAACTTCACTAAGATTTTGTTTGATTTTATTGGCGTGCTGAGCTGCAAGCTTAAGATTGGCAGCACCCACTTTTATTTCCAATGGAGTCATAGAACCCTGTCCTATGATTTTCTCTGTCAGTTCCATTGGTTCAAAATTTATTTTAGCTTCAGGATATTTTTTGGCAATACTTTTTCGGATCTGTTCTTTGAGATCTTCCATAGAGCCATCATACAATTCCCTTTTAATAGCCACTTGTAAGACGGCCTGATGCGTTGCATTGGTAAACAAAAAGATGGGATTGATGGGAGAACCTGCAGGTTGCATACCTACATAAGCTGAACTGATGTCGATTGCATCTTTAGGAACTATTTCCGTGATGTCTGCTAATATATTTTTAACCAAATCTTCGGTTTTTTCCAGCCTGCTCCCTTCCGGTGTGTCAATTCTGATTTGGAAATCACCCGATTCAGAGACAGGCATAATATCGGTTCCCGTTGATTTCATTAATAAGAAAACCACCATTCCACTCACCAAAATATATCCTGAAAACAGCATTAAACTTTTTGAAGACCATTTTCTCATAGAATTACTATAACCGGTTCTGAATTTATAGAAAAAGCTTCCGTTTTTGCCAACGTGCTTTTTTAAATGCGTATTTTTCATCATCCAGTTAGCCAGAATAGGAACAAAGGTCTGTGAAGCGAGAAAAGAAGCTATCATCGCAAAAGCAACTGCAAGGGAAAGAGGCAGAAACATATCTTTTGGGATTCCGGTCATTATAAATGCAGGCGTTAGTACAGCCAGGATACATAACAGGATTAGTAGCTTCGGAACGGATATTTCAAGAACTGCATCTAAAATAGCCTGTGGTTTGGATTTCCGCATTTCCATATGCTGGTGAATATTTTCAATGGTAACCGTTGCTTCATCTACAAGAATTCCAATCGACAAGGCTAAACCACTCAATGTCATAATATTAATTGTATAGCCTGAAAAATAGAGAACACTAACGGCAGCCAATACAGCAATCGGAATGGTAAAAACAACAATTAAAGCACCTCTTAAGTCGCCAAGAAACAGAATAATAACCAAACCTGTAAACAATGCTCCCAGAATCCCTTCGTGAATAAGATTCGAAAGTGACCTCTCGATATACTTTGACTGGTCGAATTCGTATCTGATGTTCACGTCATCCGGAAGCTGATCTTTGAGTTTTGGAAGTGCATTTTTAAGATTTTCGACCGCGGATAATGTTGATGCATCCGACTTTTTGATAATCGGGAGATATACAGATCGCTTTCCATTGATTAGTGCGTATCCTACAGTCTGATCTGCTGCGTCCTGAACATTCGCAACATCGCCCACATATAGCGTTCTTCCATTTTCGGTTTTAATAGGAATATTCAGAAATTCAGAAGGATCTTTTGCAATAGAATTGACAGGCGCCATATAGTTGGTCTCTCCGATTCTGATATTTCCTGCTGGCGAAGGATGATTATTTTTAGTTATTGCCATTGTGATTTCCTCCGGGCTCAAGCCGTTACTCTGCATTGTCTGAGGATCAATGTTGATAACAATAGATCTGATATTTCCTCCAAAAGGCGCAGGAGCCGTAATACCGGGAATTTCAACAAACATAGGCCTGATCTTGGTCAAAACCATTGTTTGCAGTTCCGTAACGGAATGATTGTCGCTCTCAAATACCAATTGACCAACAGGCAATGAATTTCCATCAAAACGTACGACCATTGGAGGAACTGCCCCCGGTGGAAGGAAGCCCATTGCCCTGGACACCTGGGTCGATACTTCTCCTGCCGCCTGTGCCATATTGGTGCCGGGATAAAAAGTAAGCTTCATCAACGTTAATCCCTGAACACTTTTGAAGTCAATATTTTTAACGCCTCCAACGAATAAGAGAACTTTTTGGAATTCATTGGCCATAAAGCCATCCATATATTGAGGGGATAATCCACCATAAGGCATTGCGATATACATTGAAGGTAATTCGACCTCAGGGAAAATATCAACTTTTATTTTTTTAATTGCACTGAAAGAAATAATCCCAATAGCCAGTACCAGTACCATTATCGCTATCGGTTTTCTTAAAGCAAAGCGTATTAGATTCATATTTATTTTTTAGAGATTATTAAATAGATAATCAAAATCAGTAGTCATTTCTGCAAGGTTAATCACCTGTTTCCAATACTCTTTGACAGCATTAAGCTGGTTATTTTCAGCTGTTTCAACAATCTGCTGAATCTGAAGAAGTTCTGTTAAACCAATGAGTCCGCTTTTATATCGGGCAAAATACATTTCAAAAGCTGATTCTGCTTTTTTAACTGCTTCTGCCTGCTTGCCAAGCTCATCAAATTGTGCAGAAATAGTTTTCTGCAGAGCACTGGTTTCGACCTGGATAGCCGTTTTAGATTGTTCTTCAAGATAAGCGAACCGCTGAGATTCTTTTCTGAACGCATCAGCTCTTTTACCATTGGTATATACACTGGTAATATTCCAGGTAACTCCAAGCCCTATCAAAAAATTATTAGCCGGATTTGAAAATCCTTCTATCCAATTGCCTGACGAATAACCTTGACTATTAATACCTGATCCTCGATAGGCATATCCCGCCAAAGCTTTAATGGATGGTAATGATGCTTTTCTTTGGATTTCAGCTTTCTTTTGAAAATACGCGGATTCAAATTCTAAAGTTTTGGTCAGTGGATGTGTAGTATTTAGTGACAATTCAAATCCAGATAGTGGTATCGGCTCAAGAAAATGAGCAGATTCTAATTTCGCCGTATCAATCTCTTTTGGATAAAACTCTTTGAGTTTCTCCGTCGTTGAAAGAAGCATACCATTAAGATTATAACTTACAGCCGAAGCCTGAAGATAGGAAGAATACGTTAGGACACTATCTGCCTGAGGTCGTAGACCTGAACGTGAAAGAGCGCTATTTATCGCATGGATTTTCTGTATTCTGCTTTTATTTTTATCAGCCAAACGCAATTTTGAAACTGCGAATACTGCATCCACATATTTTTTGAAGACAGTTTTTTGAAGACGAATCAAATAGGCACTCTGGTTGCTCTTTGCCTTTGATGTCAGTAAAGACGCAGCATTTTGATCTGCTTGTTGTCTTCCGAAATTATAAATCTCATATTCTGTGACCATCGAAACAAAAGTGTTTGCCGATAATGCTGAACCATCAGAACTTACCCTGCTTCCACTTACAGTAAAAAATCCCTGCTGCGGAAAGGAAGCTCCATTACTTCCTTCGAACGTTCCATAAGTATTCTGAAATTGAGCTTTGATCTGCGGCAAAGCATTATTTTTAACAACCGCTTCATTAATTTCAGAAGACTCAACTGCAGATTTGGAAGCAAGAACTCCCGAATAGTTTTTCTCCGTTTCTGACCAGATATTGCGGAGCAATAATACCTGCTGTCCGTATAAATTTAGACAGCTCAGCATTAGCCATCCGTAGAGAGTGACTAAAAATGTTTTTCTTATCATTATATAGATTATTGACTACCAAAGACATGGGTAGTATTAATATTTCTTTTGTAAAATCAGTAGTTCACGTAACTCAATACGTGTACTGCTGAATCAAATGATAAGTTTGCGGTATTGGAGGAAGATAGGAAGTGTTCCCCGAATTTTAGAAGTATTGTAAAAAGGATGTTCTGAGGCTTTTACTAATAAAAAAGCACCAGACAGAACAATAAAAGTAAAGGCTATCAGCTCCTGTGCATCTGATAAAGAAAAATCCTTTATGCTATGGTCTTTAACTAAAACCTCTTTCTCTTTGCAAAATTTACATTTTAAAGATGAAGAAAGTGAATAGAATTTACCTTTGGAAGCTGAACTTGTATAAGCGTGAGTCGGTGTATCAAAATTTAAAAATTGTTTAATACTGTTCTTAATCGCACAAGAAGAAATTATAATACAAAATGCGAAAACTACTGCAAAAATAGTTTTCAATCGGAAATTTGTATGTAATTTCTGGAAATTCATAAAGAACAAAAATATAGTATTTATTTATATTGACAAAGTTATTACTAGATTTACTTAATCTCGAATTATAAGTCTACTATTCAATATAGGGAAATAATGTATCTACATATTATACTTCAAATTAATAGTTACTTAGTAATGAAATAATGCTTTAATCTTTAATAATCTCCTTTCGATGTTCCGTTCCCCAATCTGACAAACTGCGGATTACCGATGTCAACTTTTTGCCGTGCGGCGTTAGTTCGTACAAAACACTCACCGGATGTGTGTCGAGAATCGTTCTTCTTGTTAATTTATTGATTTCTAAATCTTTGAGTTCTTTACTCAACATTTTGTTGGATATTCCTCTTACATCGTTCAATAAATCGGTAAACCGTCTTGTTTCATTAAAGCACAATGATGCCAGAATCGAAATTTTCCATTTTCCACTCAACACATACATTGCATCATTCACCGCTCTAACGTGAGCATCACATTCGTTATTTGTTGTTTTTATTTCCATTATAGGTTACTTTGTTACCTAAACGTAACAGTTACTTTTTGATACTTCGTTACAAATCTAAACATAAAGACGCTAACTTTGCAAAAGAAATTAAATGATTTAGTTAATGATAACTAAAATAATCAAAACCTACTAGAAAATGGAAAAGTTTACACTGGCTATTAAATTTATAGCCAAACAAGACAACTACGAACAATTTAAGCAAGCCCTTACCGATCTTTTTGCAATAGTAAGTCAACAGGAAAATTTTGTACACTCAACAATTCATCAGAACATTCAGAAACCTGAAGAATTTTTGGTTTACGAGGTCTGGAATGAGGAAGTTGAACATTTTATGAATGTAACCCTTAAGCAACCTTATGTTCTGGAATGGGAACAATTACTGGTTGATATGGAAATCGTAAGAGAACCTTCTGTCTATCAATCTTTTGCTAAATTTAAAAAATAATAGAAAACCGTCTCAGAAAATAATCTGAGACGGCTTTGTTTTGGAAATTCTTATTAATTTGAATCAATAATCATTTCCGATTATTTTCTCACGGTGTTTCTTGCCCCAATCGTGCATTACCACAATCATTTCGTTTAGGGAAAGGCTGTATGGCGTAAGTTCATATTCTACAGTAATAGGTTTGGTAGCAAGTACCGTTCTGGAAACAAGACCATTTATTTCAAGCTCTTTAAGTTCTTTAGATAAAATTCTGGGCGAAATACCGGCTTCGGCAGACAATTCACCAAATTTTAATTTCCCACCTCTTAAAATAGAAATCAAAACCAGTTTCCATTTGCCGCCCACAATATCTAAAGTGTCGTGCAGTGTCAACCAAGCTTTTCTACATTCATCAGTGGTGGCCGGAGTAAGGCAGCGATCTTTATTCATTATCATCTCAATTTTAACAATATCCTTTTTGTAACCCATAGCAAAGATAATATATCGCTAGACTAATTTTGCCTCATCAAATAAGTTTAACAATTAATATTTACCTTTTATGGACTCAAACAACAAAATCGATATTGCAAAAGATTTATTTCACAAGCATCTTTCCAAATTTACAGATCCTGAGATGACGAAAGAAAGCTATGCGGCTTTATTTACTGAAGATGCTGTTCTGGAATTTCCTTATGCGCCCGCACCGTACCCAAACAAAGTTGTCAGTAGAGAATCAATTGCAGACTACATTTTAAATATTACCCAAGGCGCAGAAGATTGGACTTTTAAAGATTTCAGATTTTCGGCGACGGATGATGCAAATATTTTCTTCGTAGAATTTGAAGGCAGTGCAACGGTTATCTCTACCGGAAAAAAATATAAACAAGCTTACATCAGTCGCTTGACTTTAAAAGATAATTTGATAGCTGATTACAGAGAGTATTTTAATCCTGCTTGGATTATTGATGCGTTTGTAGATTAATACTTATTAAAATATGGTGGTGATAACTTGATGAAGTAGCAAAAGAGTTAAAAAGGCTATCAAAGCCTCCCCCTTCCATCCGCTATCCAATGGCAAAAGAGGGTCAATCTGACTCATCATTTGGCTATTGAATTGGCAGATTTTAAAATCAGTGTGAATGCTGTATCCCCTGTAGTAGTAGTAGTAGTAGTAGTAGTAGTAGTAGTAGTAACTCCAATTTTTGAATCATTTATTGAAAAGGATAAAATTACAGAATCACTACAAGGATTTAATGACTTCCACCCTATCGGTCGTGTGGGTACTGCTGCAGATATTGCAAAAACAATTACTTTCTTACTTTCCGATGATTCAAGCTAGGTAACAGGAGCTATCTGGGATATTGATGGTGGTATAATGCCGTGTAGAAATTAATTTTAAGTAAAATATTTCACACAAAGCTGTTGATCTGATTTTGATCAACAGCTTTTTTATCTTTATTCTTACTATCCATGAAGGGCGGATTTTATCCTAACGATTAAAACTATCTCTGATTAACTGATGCAAATCCGAAAGCTTATAGTACAGTTTTCCACTAATTGTATAATAAGGTAGTTTTTTCGTAGACCGATATCGCTGTAAGGATCTTGAACTAATTTTAAGCAATTGAAGAACATCCTGATTGTCTAGTAGCTGTTCTCCGTCAATAGTTGTTAAGTCATTCTGTTTGGCGTTCAATTTTTCATGAAGAATATCAAATCTATTCATTATTTTCTCCATCCATCTAACAAATTCTGCTCTTTCAAGATTCATTTTTTTACTATTTAATAAGGTTACAAAAACTAGTTTACCCGGAAGTTAACATATATCCGGTTTAGATATTACCTTACAAAAATGACGAAGTACATCGTAAAAAAATCACTACTTTCTCGTAATACCGATAAAAAAATTAAATATTTTCACTGTCAATAAAATGCTGGTTAAGATTATCCGTCAGTAATTGAAGAAACTTAGTTGTACCATTTTTCCGGCTTCTGATTTCAAATATCGTTTTATGATAATTTCCAAGATCAATATTGAACGCCTTTTCACTAAACTTCATAACTTCACTCAGCTCGATATTACCTCCGTTAAAACAACGCATCTTATGTAGCCCGTAGATCAACTCAATCAATGCGACCTTGGTTGCGGACCATTCGATATTTTGATTTTCCAATTGACTAACAGCAATACCATCTACAGTCTTTGATGCCATACGCTTATAAAATAATTCCAGCTTCTCATATGCAAGAATCTGTGCTGCCTGATGATCGTGCGAAGTGGTAAACGATTCATCGTAATTATAAAATGTTTGCGGCATTTTTATTTTTATATCAAAAGCATTCCGAACAAAATACTTATGATCCATATAAGTTGCTTTCCTTCGAAAATAGCTGTAAAATTCGGCATTTTCGATATAAAAGACATTGAGTTTTTCAATTTCATTTTCATAATACTTTCGTAATGTCTTTTGACCTGCTATCGGGCGGGATGTTTCCACATTCAGTACCGTTGAATGATAGATGTAAAGAGAAATAAACTGTGGCTTTATTTCTTTAAAGAAGTGGATTTCCTCAGCAATATTTCGAAAACTATAATCTGATATCAATGTTTTCAGCCATCTTGTCACTTCGTCTATTTCCATCAGGCTGAGTTCTGAAATTTCAATAGTTTCCTGCTCCTGTAATTCAATTTCACTGAGTCTCTGTTTAAGCTTCTCATGCATTTCTGCAATCTGTTTAAAGATATCAATATGTTCCATGTCCCTTTTTTAAAGGAAATTACAAACTTTTATTCAAACAGTAAAGAATTAAAACACTAAAAATCAATTACCTATATTTACTATTATGCTAAGATTTATAGCCAATAAATAAATTGATAATTATATATTCATACCCACATCTTCCTTTCTCTTTTTTATATAATCTTTTGGCCGGATTCCGTTTATTTCATAAAACAGCGCCGAAAAATTCTGCCTTGCTGCAATTCCGCATTCCTCTGCCAAAGCTTCAATGGTATAGTTTAAATATTTTTTATTGGTATTGAGAAGATTAGTGATATAATTGATTCTGAGTTCTGCCATATACCGTGTAAAGTTCACTCCTTTATTTTCATTGATTAAAATAGATAAATAATTAGAGTTCGTTCCCAGTTTTGTTGCTACACTTTTCTGGGTTAACCCTTTCCTTGTAAAATATAAAGTCTTTTCGAAGATCTTCAGTTTTTCAAGTAATTCCTCTGTTAATTCCGGTGATAAAGATGTCTTTCGTAAAGGAATATCATCAATGGTTTCTTTATCGCTTCCTTGCTCATTGCTATTAAGTTTTTTTTGTAAAGTTTCATATTGAATCCTGATCTTACGATCACGGTAGAAGCGAATGCAGAAAATAATGATAATCGCTGCGGCAATTCCAATGAGAACAAGTGCATTACGCAATTTCCTCTTTTCCTTTCTTTCCAGATTTTCCTTTTCTTTTTTCAGTGATTGTACATCGTATTCCCTGCAGATTTTAGAAGCGATATATGAAAAGTCTTTATTGATGGTATGATCAGCTTTTAAAAGCTGATTGGTGTAATATAACTGCTTCTCAACATTATTTTCTTTTGCAGCATTATTAATAAGATAACGATAGCAATCGGCTGCTTCCGGCAAAATAAACTGCTGTTTGTTAAATATGGAATCGATTTTCATCAAATTATTCATTGATTTGTCCACTTCATTCCGTGCAAAATAAATCTTCCCCAGATGCAGGTAAATGATGGAACATGTGGCGAAGTCATTTCTTTTTACGATTCCGGGCAACGCTTTTCTTAAACTTATCTCTGAATTTTTATAATCCTTCTTATTAAAGTACACAAGCCCCTTGCTTTTGTGAAAATAGCTGTTTTCCAGGAAGTAGTCCGGTTTACTGACTGTATTTTTAAGACCGAGTTCAGCCAAGCTATCCACTTTATCAAACTCACCAAGATACCGATATACAACAGCCAGTTGATGCAAACTGTTATAATACCCTTTACTGTAATTATACAGTTCATTTTCATGCAGATCTTTTTCTAACGAGGATTGGTAAAAGCGCGTACAATCTAAAAAATGCTGCAATGCTTTTTCATAATATCCAAGATGGCTTTTAACAATTCCCATGTGATAGATCACTTTGTATTTATGATGTTCATCTTTAGAATATTCAGCAAACTGGTATGCTTTAAGATACTGATCTAAAGCTGGTTTATACTTTTTTTCATTAAAATAAAATAAGATTCCTTTGCTGAGATAAGCCTTGCTGATTTCGGCAGAATCATTCAAAGCTATAGCTGCCTGAATCGTACTGTCGGCATATTTAAATTTTTTATCCAGCGATATGCAATACTGACGCGCATCACGGTATCCCTGAACCAGTTTTTCCTGATTTTTCTCTTTTTTAGCCTTATTAATGTACAATTTAACGAAAGGAAGTGCTTTCCGATCGTCATTTAACATTTTTTCATAATTCTTGCGAATATCGCTGTATGTTTCAGCACTGTTTTTTTGAGAATATACCCACAGTGAAAACAGCGAAGATACAAACAGGAAGTATTTACACTTTTTCATAGCTCTTTATATTAACCACACCTCTCAAAAATAGCCATTTTAAAACGTAATAATTCAAATTTCAAAGAATTACAGCAGAGAAAAGAGCTTTTATTGCAGAACTGTTTACAGTAGCCATATTACTGCAATTTCTATATGTCTCAATTTTAAAATTAAGACGTCTCAATTTTAAAATCACACCTCCGGTAACTGTTTTCTCGTCCGTAATCCGACTAATTTTGGATCAACAATTCAATTGAATCCGGCCGGGATCAAGTCTCAAAAAATGAAAAAATGAAAAAACTAACCTTACTTATCAGCACAATATTTTTGACATTGATTGTACATCAATGCACTGATCGTAGTCTTAATCTTGAGCAGACCGAATTACCATTGGATAGATCACTTGTAAAACAGAAAAAGGAACATACGTTCGCCAAAGATTCTACGAAGTCAGGATCACAAATAGTCATTGTAAAAGATCCTCCGGTTCGCGATGGAGACGACTGGCGGCAAAGTTCAACAAAATAAAGAATTGTGATGAATCCTCACACTTCTTTATCAATTGTCACAGGGTCACCATGTCCGACCAGTGGTATTTGGGAGAGTGTGGGGAGTTTTAAAACGACCATCGCTCTCATGGAGGGTGCTGAAATGCCACCTTACTGTGGCAGAAAGGTACTCTGGAAATTACTGATAGCCTGTTAACTAAATAAAACTAATGCTATGACACAATTTATTGAACGGTTGTATACTTTGGTCTGTTTCTTTTTCATCCTTTTATTTTGCTATGCTGCCATCAGCAAGATCATGGACTTTGAAACATTTCAGGTTCAGATTACCCAATCGCCTTTATTGAATATTATTTCAGGTTTGGTATCGTACGGAATTTTAGCCGTTGAACTTGTAATCTGTGGGCTTCTTATTTTTGAGCGCTCAAGGCTTTTGGGTTTATATGCTTCATTTACTTTAATGGTCTTATTCACCTTTTACATTTATATTATTTTACATTACAGTGAGTTTGTTCCCTGTTCATGTGGTGGTATTCTGGAAAAGATGGACTGGAATACCCATATGGTTTTCAATATCGTCTGTGTGATTATTGCTGGTGTTGTACTTATTGTAAAAACAAAGATCTCTGGCCATCGCATCATTAAACCTGCAATCCTGCTGTTACTAATTTCAATGCTATGTGGAATTTCATTGGTACTACTCTACCAGAGATCCGAGTATATGCTTGTTAAAGAAAACAACTTTACCCGCCGATTGCTGAAACATCCTTTTGATTTGGAAAAAAAGTATAACCTTGAACTCGATTCCTATTATTTTGCAGGTTCCAGTGAAGATTCAATCTATCTGGGTAACAGCAACACACCGTTTGTATACTACAGCATTGATGCGAAGCTCAACTATCTAAAACAGCACCCCGTTATTCCGGATCAATTTAACTTTGAGTTCAAGAGTCCACGTATAAAAGTTACCCACCCAAATTTCTATTTTTTCGATGGAACAGTACCTGTTATTTATCATGGGATTGTGGGAAAAGAAAAGATGCGTACCATCAGTTTTCAACAAAGCTATTTTTTGCAGCTTCAACCGATGAGAAAAGATCATTTCGCAATGATCGGTTATTCTAAAAAAGAAGATATTCAGTCTTTAGGGTTGCTATCAACAGGCTCCTACCCTTCATCACTGTTGAAACCAAATCTCTTGGAGAAAATCAATGACGGAATCTTTGATACCGATGGAAAATTGTTATTTGATGAGACTGCGGAGAAGTTGGTCTATGTCTACAATTATAGGAATCAATTTATCGTTGCAGACCAGCAGCTTGAACACAGCCATACTTTTCAAACCATTGACAATCTTCAGTTCCAAAAGCTTGAGGTCACCCACCTCTCAGACGGAAGTAAAAAAATGAAGAATCCTTCAACGACTGTTAACAAAAACGCATTTGTTTATAAGGGGGTTCTTTTTATCGGATCACCCCGCATGGGAAAATCCGAAGATAAAAAGCAATGGAAAAAATCTATTAGTATTGATATGTATGCCATCAGTGAGCAAAAATACCTGGGTAGTTTTTATCTGCCAAAAATCTCTGAGTCGTCGATGACGGGGCTGATGGTCAGTAACAATACCCTATTTACAATTATCGGAAATGAATTGATCAGATATCGTTTAGCGCAAAACATTACTCAACATTTCATTCAGGGGAAGCCGAAAACCTGATCCAAGAGTAGGCACCAAAACAAATTTTACATCATGAGAAAAATGAGAAAAATCGCACTACCTCTAGCAATTTTTGCTTTAGGAATCGGAAGTGCGTACGCTTCCACAGCGTCAGACAAAACAGAAAGTGCTATTCAAAACGGATTCCGTTATGATCCAATGGCTCCGGTAGGAGAAGAATGTGTCGAAACCACTAATTCTTGCAGCACAGAATTTAACGATGAAATCTGTACTTATACAGACTCTTCGGGACAGCACAATCTCTTTGATCAAGGTTGTGTCAATGTATTGTTCAAAATACCTTAACCATCAACCAATTAACCAAGAAGGATGCTAAACAGCATCCTTCGTTTGTTTCAATATCCACGGAACATTTCTTTTACCTTTTAAAAAATACTCCCACCACTCTATTATTCTCGTTGTAAGATCTTTCTGAAGTTTGGAATCTATAATACCGTGATTTTCGTCAGTATAGAACAATGCGATGACCGGCTTTCTATATTTCCTAAGAGCACTGAAGGTTGACTTATTTCCTTCGGGACTGACATTTGTATCCTTCAGACCTGACCATAGCAGCATAGGAGCTGTAACCTGCTCCATATAAAATAGAGGACTGTTTTTAATATACTTTTCCTTATTTTCTGAAAAATCTCCAAATGAATACTGTCCATGTTCCAAGCGTGCATAGTCAGGAGAATAGCTACCATAATTAAACGCAAATGCGGAATGCATAGGGTCTGAAAAACCAGTTCCTGAAATATAGGCTGCAAATCGGTTCGATTGCGTTGCAATAAAATTGGTTTCGTACCCTCCAAATGACCTTCCCATCAGTCCTACCTTTGTCATGTCAGCCTGCTCAATTTTAGAAAGCTGATCCATTGCCTGATTCACACAATAGAGCGCTGAAATTCCCGGACCTTCAGATCCTTTTGTAATATCCGGCAACATCACCATAAAGCCTGCTTCCAGCAATAGCCGAATGCTGAATCCATCCTGATTTTTGAAAGTGGGCTGCAAATAATCATTGTGATACTTTCTTTGAACCTCATAGATATATACTACTACAGGCAGTTTTTCATTCTGCTGTATGTTCGGCGGTAAATACAACAATGCAGTTAAGTCTTCATTATTAGGTCCTTTGTACTGTAATCGCTCCATCCCAATTTTTAACGTAGTATCCGGCTGTTTTGAGTCATACAGTTGCTCTGCTGTCTTTTTTGCAAAGCCTTTCTTCATGATCATCGGATTTTTATTGTAATTTTCAGCAATCCAATAGTGTGATTTGGAGATATTATTGCCGGACAGTGAACTAATTTTATGATTCGTCTGATTAATAACCGTTTTGACAACTCCATTTTTCCAACTGATAACCGAATGTTTTACATCATCTTCAGCAATAACTTTTAACAGCAGTTCCTTTTGCAAATCGACAACAAACCCTGAAATATTACGATCATTAAAGATAGGATCCTTTCTCGCGTTCAGAACTTCCAGTTTCCCCTCAAAAGTCTTTAGCTTATGCAACTTTGAGCTCTTCATATCCTGAGACCACAATTCATTGTTTAAAGTCCATAATACCGTTTCACCTGAGAAGTACGGAGAAGCATCAATTCCAATCGACAGGGCTGTTTTTTCCCCGGTAGCTATTTCGTAGCTAATCCACCGACCTTCTTTTTTATACAGCAATATTTTACCTAAAGGATCAACCATTATATATTTAAGAATTTCGTCAACATAAATATCTGATCCCGTTTTTGTATCATACAAAAAGGTCTTTTCAGGGACAGGACTGATTTCAGTATCCCTGTAATCTACTTGATTAGGATTCTTTTCAATCGACAGGTACATCCCTGATTTTCCCGCTGCAATACCGTCGATAAAACGGCTATCTATCTGTTGGATTTTATTTTCTTCAGGAAACCAGATCACACGATTAGGTTCATAAACCTTACGAAAGTGTCCTGTAAGATTGACTTCATTGCCATACCAAATATCGAGTCCGTCATTGTTCATTTTTTCGTAGTTCCCTAAAATCAAAAACAATCCATCTTCATTAGCCGACGGCTTATTACTGATTACATCAAAGTACTTTTGCCCATTCACTACCAATTCTTTCGATTGATGATTGTGATCCACGTAGATGGCTATCAAACCTTGTTTTTCCATTACAGTCATCAACCATCCGCCAGATGCTATTTTGGATTCCGCCAGTGAATACACCTCACTTTTTCCGCTGTATATTTTTTCTGATTTTTTTTGAACACTGCTGAAAATTGAGATTTCCTTCAATTCATCAGTACTTGTGTAGAACGCTAAATTCTGATCTAACGGCTTAACCCGGTCGACTTCAGACATTTTATAAACCACTTTCAAATCTTTACTGTACACTTCAACCGCGTTAGCCTTTTTCGCATCATAATGGATCCAAAAAAGATCATTTGATTCAATGGATCCGAATGCTTTTACGTTTTGAAACTCTTTTGTCGTTCCTTTTACCGGGTCTTTAAACTCTACTGCACTTCCCTTTTGGATCAGCAGATTATGATCATGGATAAACAGTATATTTTTAGCATCAAACTTCATCATCTTTTCAGGATGTTTTGTATCTATGACCTTCATTTCCGAAGGTTCTGTTTCGTATACTCCCTGCCACATCATCCACCGTCCGTCTCTGGATACTTGCAACAAACGAATTTCTTCGGATTGCTGAACTATTTTCTCTAGTATCTCAATATTACTTTGTGCGGGAAGCTTTTGTAACAACGCCATCACAATAATGATGACCAGTTCTATAAGCCTATTCAATATTTTCATTGTATTACTTCTTGTTTAATTTTAATTATTTCGTCCATACACTTTTCTTTAGTACCCTTCATTTTGAGGATTCAGATTAGGATTCAGCAGGAGTTCTTTCTGAGGAAGAGGCCATTGGCGATGGTAAGATTTCCAGTTTGTTTTTACCGACGCCAGCTGATCCAATTGCCCCCATCTTTTCAAATCAAAAAAACGGGTTCCATGTTCAGAGAAAAACTCTTTTCTTTTCTCCTGTTTTAATTCTTCTTTAGCAGAAGTGGCATTCAATCCTGTTGAAAGGGCTGACAGAGCAGCTCTTTGCCGCGTCTTATTGATATAAGGAATTGCTTCAGCAACTTTATTTTGCTGAATGAGAACCTCGGCATACAGGAGATAAACTTCCTCCAACCTGAAAATCACGGAGTCTTCAGAAGTATTGGCTCCGGCAAGGTTTTTATATTTTACCGACCTGTAATTTGTTTGTCCTTGAGATGTCACCGCAGCAATGTAATTCTGTTTGCGCAGATCATTTGCCGAAAAGCTAGTCACTAAATCTACATTAAGCATATAGGTTGTCGGAATGCCTGAGAAATTATAAAGCACTGCTTCCTTTGTGGCATCACCGCTGTTTTTGGGTTTCAGCTGCCAGATGATGTGCGTACCCGTTTTCTGAAAGACCTTGGTGATATCATTTTGAAAAGTATAGTCCGAGGACTGCAATACCAATTTCAGAAGATTTTCAGCCTCAGGCCATTGTTGACGCAGCATTTTCAATTTTGCCCAAAGCATATTCGCAATGTTCTTATTCACATAAATCCGTTCGGCATTCCGGTATGCAGAAGGTAAAAGATTCACTGCCTGCTCCAGATCAGCATCTATACGGCTTAAAAGATCATCGGCTGAAAGCTTGGAAAGTTTGCTGTTAATCTGATAATCTGTCGTGCCGGTGTACGGTATCTCCCCATAAATCTGCTGTAAATAGAAATACAGTAAAGATCGGATGAAGAGAGCTTCTCCGGTGATACGATTTCTGGCGCTTTGAGAAAGGGTCTTGGAATTCCGTACCCCTTCAATGATGCTGTTTGCTGCATAGATATGCTGATAAGCATTTGTCCACACATTGGATACAATCAGATTACTTGATATTTGCTGATTGTAATACAAATCAATAATGCTGTTGCTTCCCGGTGAAGACACTGAAGCAGTATCATCGGTATACAGACCTAATAGAAGCCCCATACCGTCTGATCCTCCTGAGATCAGAGAATTATTCCATAAGTTAGCATAAAGCCCTGCTAAAGCAGCCTCGGCGGTCTGTTCATCTTCAAATACCAGTTCTGTGGGTAATTGATTGGAAGGAAAATCTGTTTCTATCCACTGTTCACAGGAAACAGCGGTCAATGCTGCATAAACAGCAATGATAATAAGATATGGTTTTACTATTGTTTTCATTGTAATAGAACATAGAGGTTAAAAAGTGAGTTGAAATCCTAACGAGTAGGTCTTCAGCGGAGGAAGGTATCCTACCACTGTAAACTCGGGATCAATCCCAAAATAATGAGTCAGAGTAAGAAGATTCTGTCCCTGTACATAAATCATGGCTTCCTTGATTCCCATCTTCTGAACAGGAATACTGTAGTTGATCTGTACATTTTTAAGACGTATAAAAGAAGCATCACTGATGGCTGCCGTAGAATTCTGGAAATAGGAATGTAAAGCATTTTTCTGTGCATTTGTTCCTGCACTGTACTGCATATACGTTCCATTCGGATTTGACGGTGACCATGCATTTAACACTTCCACAGGCTGATTGCTCATCATTCCCGGAATCAGCATACTTTTATTGTAGTTCCAGTTTCTTTGTTTGACAAACTGGAAAAGAAATGATGCAGACCACCTCTTATATTTCATAGTAGCAGTCCATCCTCCGAAAAACTCCACACCGATTTTCTCCACCACTTTATTATCATCGGGTGAACTGATCTTTCCGTCAGCATTAAAATCCGTAAAACTGTAGAGCCCTGTCTGAGGGTTGACCCCTTCAAACTGATATACTTTAACCAGAGTCATGGGATATCCGATGACGTATTGGTTCGCATAGGTTGAACCTTCAAGATTCGGAAATTCTAACAACGTATTTCGGGGTATGGACAGGTTCAAAGATGATTCCAGGCGTAGCTCTCCTGCTCTCAGTATCTGTGCCGAGAGATCAAATTCCCATCCTGTATTTCTGACCTTTGCAGGAAGATTGGACTGAATCATTGGAAATCCCGTTGTTGCCGGCAGCGGAATACCTACCAATTGATTGGAGGAGGTATTGCTGTAGTAAGCGGTTGACAGATTGACTCTATTCTTCAGAAACCCTAATTCAAGGGCAATCTCTTTTTTAATCGTCTTTTCCCAGCTAAAATCACGGTTGTACAATCTTGAGGGAGACAATCCGGTAATACCGTTATAGATATTGGTTGTTACCGAGTAGGTATTCAGGTACTGGTAATCTCCTATTTTATCATTCCCTGTTGTTCCGATACTTCCTCTAAGTTTTCCAAAACTCAGCCATGAGAATTTCTTCATCCATGGCTCATCTGAAAATATCCATGCTGCCCCCACAGCACCGAAATTCCCGAAACGATTTTCAGGACTGAACCTGCTGGATCCGTCTCTCCTACCCGTAAGATTCAGAATATACCTCTTCTTGAACTGATAATTGAACCGGGCAAAAGCAGCGGTATAATAGTACTGGTTGACTACCTGATCCGATACCGTCTTTGTTTTGGCTGCCCCCAGGTTCTGAATCAGTGCATTGCTTTCAAAACCCACTCCCTGTATGGAGCCCTGCTTTGTTTCAGTCTGCTGTAAAGTTGTTCCCAACAGGACATCAAAATGGTGATCTTTCCATTTAAAATCTGCGTTAATCTGTGGTTCCAACAGATAAGAAAACACGGTCTGACGGTTAAGAGATGAAATGGAATTTGCGCTGGTCAATCCGGATGCGGGATTATACATGGTGTGAGGTTTCAAACTTCTTTCTTCAAAATCCTGATAGGTTATCCCGCCATTTAATTTCAGAGATAGGAACGGAAACAGGCGGTAGGCAATATTTGTCCCGTTGTTGATGAATGTTGTTGAATTCAGATATTGACTGTTAAAGGATGCGACCGGATTGGTAAACGTATTGTTCTCCCAATTCAGATTTCCATTACTGTCATATAAAGCCGGAGCATTGGGACTTAACTGAAGACTTTTTTTGGTCATGTCATCATTCTGAACATTATTTTTCTGAAACGAAAACGTATTGTTCATGTTAGCCTCCAGTTTATTATCAGGCGACCTAAAAGTAAAATTACCCGTCAGATTATTCGTTTTATACTTAAAATCTGCCGGAAAGACCGTGCTCTGCTCCTGATGTCCGTAACTGATCAGGTATGACGAATTCTCTGCTCCCCCACTTAAAGACAGCTGTACAACCGAAGCATCGGCAGTATTTCCGATCAGTGTTTTCTGCCAGTCCGTATATCGATTCTGATCCCATGCTTTAAGATCATATGCAGAAGCAGGAATCGTTGTCACTCCATCATTGGCATAACCTTCACGTCTCATACTGAGATACTGCTCGGTGTTCATCATCTCCATATGATTGGCTACTCTGCTTAAAGAATAGGCGGTGTTCAATTTCAGTTCCGTTCTTCCTTTCCTCCCCTTTTTGGTTGTCACAATTACAACCCCATTGGCTCCGCGCGAACCGTAGATAGCCGTTGCATCGGCATCTTTTAATATTTCAAAACTTTCGATATCATTAGGATTAATCGCATTCAGCGGATTAATTGAGGCAGAAGGCAGAATGGTTACAGCATATAAAGAAGGCGTTTCCGCACTAAGAGGCACCCCGTCAATAATATAAAGCGGCTCATTTCCTTCCTTTCGCAGGCTGTTCTTACCCCGAATCTGAATATCAAAACCACCTCCGGGAACTCCTGAGTTCTGTGTAATGCTTACCCCTGCCATACGTCCCTGTGCCGCAGAAAGCACATTGGTGACGGGCTGGTTCTCAATATCTTTAGCCGATACCTTGGCAATACTTCCCGTTCTCTCTTTATCTTTTACTTTATAATACCCTGCATTGATGACCACTTCCTCAATTCCTTTGATCTTAGTATCCTGATCAGCATTACGATCAATATTACCATTAGCACTGACATCAGAATCAGCACGCTTACCATCACCATCACTAATACCATCCACATCATCACGCAACACGTCAACATCAAGAACCATTTGTCCTTTTCCTGCTGAACCATTATTACTATCCCTCTTATCCAAAATAACAGGAATCGCTCTCTCTTTGTATTGCGGATGCTTAAACAAAAGAACAGGCTTTTGTTTATTGTAACGGGCATCACTCATCTTCAAAGTGAGCATAAAAACACCTTTGGAATTGGTTAGGGTGGTTTGATTGAAATTCTTCTCTGAAACAGTCACCCCGGAAAGAGGTTTATTTCCTGCAGTGACCGTACCTGAGATAACTTGAGTCTGAGCATTAACATGCGTGCACACTACTGTTAACATCAGGGTAAGACCAATGCCTCCTATGTTGATATAGGATTTTTTCATAGCTTTGTAAAGGTTTTTAATTAACTTTAAATTCTCACGCTCTTTCCCGATGTCGTCAAACTGTAAGGGAAAGGGCTTTTTTTATATTTTCATTTATATTTCGTTTATCAGTATTTCTTTCCAGTCATAATATGATCGGGTTCCTATAAAACAATAGCGTAAATTTTCGTCGTTTAAGATTCTATTTAATCAGGATAAATTAAAACTTTCCGGGTGCCCATGGTATAAACAAAGGGTGTGTGGTCCAAAAGAGCTCAGTGACCTCAGACACCGGAAAGCATATGAATGAAAAATTTGTCCCATGTAAGCTTAAAAAGCCACAATAGGCTGTACCCTCCTATTGTATCGTACACTCTGATACTTATGTTTTAAGCGGGCTTAGATTTTAATGTAGAGATAAAGCGAACAGCATGAAATAAAATGGCATGGGAACTCTACATTATCCGAGCAGAGGCACTGGTATACCCATAACAACAGATAAGAGAGCCCACGCCTAGGTCGTGAGCTTCAAGCCTATCATCTCGTTGTTATTTGAAAATTACCAGTTTTCTGCTTCGAGATTCTAAGCAATAGCTTCTAATATTTCGTTGAAGTATCGCAAAGTTACATTATCTGTAACTTATCTTACAAATATAATAAAAAAACAATAGACGACATATATATCTTCATGAAAAGTATTTAAAAGATCAAAATTTACTACATGTATAAATGGCAGGTAGAAGATTTAAAGTTTCAAATTGGTAAATTAATTCAAGTCTATAGATTAAGGAGAGAATTATCCCAATTCCAGTTAGGATTGGAATTAAATATTTCTAAAGATCATGTAGGTAGAATTGAGAGAGGATTGACAAATCCAACAATTGAAAATATTGTAAAACTTAGCAACTTTTTAGACATTGATATATTTTCTCTTTTCACAAAATTAGACGCAAAAGAATTGAAAAAAATAGAATTAGAAATTGATCGTTTACAAAAAGAGTTTAAAAATAAAAATAAGAAAAAATCCTGACGAGAGTCGGGATTTCTTGTTTTTCCTATTTTATTACTTTTACATTATAGTTATCTTAGCGAATTAATAAAAAAAAATGTCGCTAAACATACTTAAACATGAACCTGATATTTGGAAAACCGCTGATTTACTTCTGGGAGCAGGTATAAAACAAAGTGATTTTCCTAAATTTATGATGCCATTCTTTGCTCTACTAATGGTAGAAAGTAGACTAATAAGAGAAGCAAATAGAATTGAAGAAGAAGAAGGAAAAGAAAATTTAGAGGAATTTATTGAAATATTTCAGTTAGAAGGCCTTGGATATAATGATTATGTAATCCGTAAGGGGATCACATTAAAAGATATTTGTGAAAATGATAAAACTTTTGATACAGACTTTGATGAATATCTAAAATCTTTTGATCCTGAAACAAAATATTTATTGGGTGTTGAAAAAGGTAACGAAGAAGAAAAATTCTTAGATATTTCAGGAATTAGTGGTTTATTAAAGAAAAAACGTATTTTATTTGATAGTGTTGAAGCATGGAGTAAAATTAATTTAGTTCCTTATAGTAATTCAGAAATCACAACATTAGAGGAACATATTAAACGTAAGTGGGCTGATATCTCAGCTGAAACTGCAGGTGAACAATATACTCCAGATGATATCATATCACTAATATCAGAGCTTATTGCAACCAAAATTGAAGATAATGGCCAGTTTTTAACGATCTATGATGCTACATGTGGTGGTGGAAACCTATTATTTGGTGTTGAAGATAAAATCCAAGAAATTTCTAGTCGCCCTACGGCAACCTATGGACAGGAATTAAATGACACTTTATTTGCCTTAGCAAAAATAGAGAGCAGATTTAGAAAGGATACTTATATTGAACATGGTAATACAATTACTGATACCGGAAAATTTTTTGATAAGACATTTAATCTTGCAGTAGCAAATCCGCCATATGGTGTTGATTGGAAAGGGTTTTCTTCCGATGTATATAAAGATGAAACAGGCCGCTTTGTTGCTCTTCCTTCAATTTCTGATGGTCAATTTTTATTTACTCAGCATATTTTAAGCAAACTAAACCCAGTAGACGGGTTCGGTATAATTGTTCATAACGGATCTACTCTTTTTTCAGGAGATGCAGGTTCAGGTGAAAGTAATATCCGTAAGTATTTTTTTGATAATGACTGGGTAGAAGCATTAATACAAATGCCTCAAGATGAATTCTTCAACACAGGAATCTACACATATCTGTGGGTTTTTAATAAAAACAAACCTTTTGAAAGAAAAGATAAGATCATATTAATTGATGGAAGCAATCTATGGCAGCAACTAAAAAAAAGTAAGGGTAAAAAACGTCGTGAGATGACACTTGAAAATCGCACGTCTATTGTAAATGCATTTACAGATTTTAAAGACTGTACATTTGCAAAGGTTTTTGATAAGTGGCATTTTTATTACAATAAACAATCAATTATTCTAACCAATGTTGATCAAGATGGAATTGCTATTTCAATGCCAAAAAAAACTAGTAAAGAAGGAGGTATGATTGAAGAAAAGTCAATTAAAATACATCCGTCAAAAGTCACATATATAAATGAAGGAAAGAAATTTGAGATTTCAGAATTTGAAATTTTTGAGTATGATCATAGTTTATATAAATCTTTAGAAGATTATTTCGTAACTGAAATAAAAAATAAAGTGGCACTAATCGATTATAAAGAGTCTGATCTTCGAGTATTTTCTGAGAAAGCTGAATACAGATATTGTTCTGACAAAGAAACTATCTTAGAAAAGTCAGGGAATATTGTAAATCAGTTAGGTAACGGTAGAGTAGTTATAAAAGCAGTTTTTAAAAAGAAAACTAAAACCAAAGATGCATTTATACAAATCACAGTAGAATTGATGAAAGATATTACTAAAGATTCTGAAATAATAGCATATAGCCCAGATAAAATAGAAAATAAAAAATTAATTTCTGATTTTCTGACCAAATACGTTACTCGTCCATATGAATATAGTGATAATGCCGTAGGAGTTGAAATAAACTTTAACAAAGTGTTTTATATCCCTGAAAAATTCTTTCCTATCTCTAAACTAAAAAAAGACTTGAATGATTTAGAAAAAGAATTAAAAAACTTGGAAAGAAATATTTAAATATTATGGATGATACACATAAAGAAACAGGCTTAAAATATATCGGAAAAATTCCCAAAACATGGCATGTTGATCGATGTAAAAACATTTTTGACTTTATCTCTAGAGGAACAAGTCCTAATTATGTAAATCAAAGCAGCTTCAAAGTAGTTAATCAAGCAACATTTAGCAGAGGTTATTTTAATGAGAATGAGATTAAATTTACTTCAAAGATTGGAAACTTAAATAGCTATCTAAGAAAAAACGATATTTTAATTGCTTCTACAGGAGGTGGTGTTTTAGGTAAAACTTATTTTTTTGATATAGATAAAGTGAATTACATTGCTGACAGCCATATTACCATTATAAGAAGTAAACAAGTAAAAATTAATACAAAATTTTACTTTTACTTTTTTTCTATAAACTTCCATTTAATAAATAATTTATTAGCACTTGGCTCAACAAATCAAACTGAATTACAAAAAAAATATCTAAATGACCTTTTAGTAGTTGTTCCTCAATATTTTGAACAAACCGAAATTGTAAATTTTTTAGATATCGAAACTAAAAAAATTGATAAAAAAATTGAAATTTTGTTACAAAAAATTAAAATATATCAGTTTTATAAGAAAACTATCATAAATAATGCAGTCACTAAAGGTATTAATTTTGTTGCTGATAAAAAAATCTGCGATTTATTGATCAATGAAACAGTACCACAGAATTGGAAAATTAAAAGATTAAAAGATATTAGCAAATCATTAAGCTCAGGTACAACTCCTAAATCAAACAATCAGAATTACTATAATAGTGGAACTGTTAATTGGCTAAATACAGGTGATCTAAATGATGATATCATCAATATGACATCAAAGAAACTAAACAAAATTGTATTTAATGATTACCCTAACCTTAAAATACAAGAGAAAGGAACTTTGGTTATAGCAATGTATGGCGCTACGATAGGAAAGTTAGGAATTTTGGGGATTCCCTCAACTACAAACCAAGCTTGTTGTTGTATATCTTTTAAAAAAGATCAAAATACAAAATTTCACTTCTATCAATTATTAAGCCTTAAAACACATTTACTTAGTCTCAGTATTGGTGGCACCCAACCAAATATCAGTCAATCAATTATATCTTTTTTAAAATTATTAGTACCACCTTTAGAAGAGCAAATCGAAATAGCAAATTATTTAGATCAAAAGACCTCTAAAATAAACAATATAATCTATAATATTCAAAAGCAAATTGGCTTATTAAAGGAATATCGAAAAACTTTAATTAATGATGCTATAACGGGCAAAATCAAAGTATAAACTAATCATGAAAGAACTAGATTTACAAGATAAATATTTAATCAATTTTCTTTGCGAAAGAACAGACGGTTTGAGATACAATGAATCAAAAGCTAATACAGTATCACCAAGATTCTTTATTACAGAAGATTTAAAATACTTTATATCTGAAACTTCACTTAACAAAAGTAATTACAAGAAGCTTTTAAAAAAGTTTGGTTCGGAAAAAGAATTAATCGATGTTTTTACAAATTTCTTAGATGAAAAAATAAAATCATCTATGAATATGGCCTTATTTATCAATCAAAACAAATCGGTAACTTTCGAGGGAATAAAATTACACCTCTTCTATCCTAGTGGTAGTGTTTTACAAGAAGATAAATTATTTGACGAAAATAGATTTACAGTTGTTCAAGAATTACCCTACACTTTTAAATTTGATGGAAAAACTAAATTTTCATTTCGACCAGACTTATCTTTTTTTATTAATGGGATTTATTTGGGATATTCAGAACTCAAAAGCAATTGGAATAGTCAAACCGCAAATAAAAACGGCAGAAACAAAGTTGTAAAAGACTATCAGGCTGCCACCCTGGAATATTTAGAAATTGCTGGTCACAATGACCTTTCACAAACTATTAGAAAAAACTTTTTACACATATTTGAAAAAGCAATACATATTACTGCCACAGATCTTTCGAATACATATGTGTTAAGAAATATTGCAACTTTTTTTGATGAAATAAAAGCGGTAAAGAATAAAGCTGATTACGATTTTTCAGACGCAGAGAAAAAAATCCTCTCAGATTTTAAATCTTACCCAGTTCTAAATAAAGATTCAGATAAAATCACTCGTTTTGAAGAGGTTTTTAGAGCTTTATATGATAAGAAAATGATTGAAAAGGAAATCCTTTATTATAATTTTATAGAGCGTGAATTAGTAAAAAAAGAAGGAAGTAAAAACAAAGATTACAAACACAATGACGGCAGATTAATTTCACCAAGACCAAAGCAAAAGTTTGGTACTGATAAAGTTTTATCAAAAGTACAAGAATTTTTAGAGCACGAATCCGAACCAGATTACTTCATAAATAAACTAACGACTGAGCTGATTGCTAAGGGTGTTGGTGCTGAGAAAATAGAAGAACTAATCAGTAAACGGTTAAAATATCAAAATAATAAAAATGTTTATTCTTTATTGCTACAGTACGCAGCGGGATTTGGTAAAAGTAATATTATAGGATGGACCGCACTTCAGCTAAAGGATTTGCGGCAAAATGGAGAATTTATTTATGATAAAGTAATGCTCATTGTGGATCGTTTACAATTACGTGACCAGCTTGATTCTAAAATGCATAACATGAACATTCAAAAATCAATGTTTGTAGAAGCAGATAGCCAAAAAACATTTATTGAAGCATTAAGTTCTGATAAAAAAATAATAGTTGTAAATCTTCAAAAATTTGGTACTGTTAACTCTGTTTTAGAAAGCACCGCAATAAAGAAATTATCATCCCTAAGAATTGCTTTTTTAATTGATGAAATTCACCGCAGTAACAGTGGTACACAACATGAGGAAATGTTAAGTGTCTTTGATGAACTACAAGCAGGTTTTGATAATAATGTAGAATATTTAAAAAATAGAACAAAGAAAAATTTGATCATTGGTTTTACTGCTACACCAAGTGATCATACATTAGCTCGATTTGGAGAGTATAATAAATATGCAGAGAATGAAAAACTATGGATACCATTTGATAGTTATACTATGCGAGAAGCTATTGAAGATGAATACATAATAAATCCTATAAAAGGAATTGTTCCTGTGTCTGCCAAAATGTATTTTGAAATTCCAGATAATGAATTAGAAGGATTCGAAAAAGACTTAGGTTACGAGTATGAAGCTATTCCTGACAATACTGACACGGGTATTGATGAAAATGGTAAGAAATATGCTATTAGAAAGAAAAACATCTATGAAAATACGGCTCGTATTGATGCAATCTCAAAATTTATTGTTGAACGTTTAGTAACCTCTATATACCATAATATTCGAGGAAATGCAAAAGCAATGTTGGCCGCTTCTTCAATTCCATCAGCAATAAAATACAAAAAAGCGATTTCTAAATATTACAGTGAAATCACCAAGGAACAAAAATATGAGCGTTTTGCTGAGGCCCCTGTATCAATAATTTATTCTGATAGTCAAGCATATCCAAGCTCTAGCAGCCTAAATGATGGTGCTGGAGAGGAAAGAGTTTTACAAAACTTTAAAATTTCAAAAAATGGTATAGTAATAGTCGTAGATAAATTACAGACGGGATTCGATGAACCCAAATTACATACTCTATTTTTAGACAAAGAAATTAATGGAATAAATGCAATTCAAACGATCTCAAGAGTAAATAGAAAAACTAAGTATAAAAATGATTGTAAAATTGTAGATTTTTCATATAAAAATGTGAATGTAAAAAATATTAAGGAAGCCTTTGAACATTTTAGTAATGTTGTTGTTTCAGATTTTGATCCATTAGGTGATGAAGCTCGATTAGAAGCAATTTACGTCGATCTTAAATCTACCGATTTGTATGAGAAATATTTTTCTGCTTTTGAAAAATACTCTTTAGGAGAAAGTGATATTAAATCAATCCTTGATCTGGAGAATTGCTTTGATACATTCATACGAGCATATGAAAAAGATGCAAAATCAATAAAAGTTAAAATTTTACGATTTTTCAAAATACTGAATTTAATTGAGTTTGTCATCGAAATGGATAAGAAATATTCTAATCCGTTATTTCTTGAATTTTGGCATCGATATAACATTATTTACAATCAAATAAATATCAGTAACGAAATTATCGATGATGTTCAGATATACTTTGATAATCGAATTGGAATTGTTGCTCCGAAAGAATACACGGAGAAAGAAAAAACAACTAGAAATACAAATCCGACTAATTCCGATCAAGAAAACAAATATAAGTTTAATATTCTAAAAGTTATTGAGAAACGCAACCAAGAAGAAGAAGAAATAGAAGAACTCATTAAAGATTTTGAAAAGAAAATCTCACAATTTTTCGATTATATAATAAACGAATCTGATGGAAAAAGACTTATTGCTAAAATGAATGATATAGGAGGTGCATTTTCTAGTGAAGAAATTGTATTTGATTTTTCAAAACTTTATAGAAAGTTTATTATTAAAAACAAGGACCTTGGTGAATTTTTTAAAAGAGAAACTAAGGACATATTAAGTCAACTTTATGATGATTTTGAAAAATTTATATAAAAAATATAATTTTTGATTATCATTTCCCACATGACATAGAGGCAGCACAAAGTTTTATTTGGAATACCTTGATTAAAATTTCAATATTATCATATACACGAGAGATGCATTTATTTACAAAACACGAAAATAATCTAAAAGCTTTAGAAGAAAAAAACTTTAAGTTGGAAAAAGATATTCAAAACATTTTCGAAGCCAATTTAGAAATATTGACTGGATGGAAATTCATCAAATCAGAATTTACAATTAAAGCTAATAGGATTGATACATTAGCATACGATACAGAAAACAATTCTTTTATTATCATTGAATATAAAAAAGAAAGACATTTCTCTGTGGTTGACCAAGGAGTTTCTTATCTTAATTTAATGCTTGAATATAAAGCAGATTTTATCATAGAATATAATGAAAGCCAAAATGAAAGCATTAAAAGAGCGGATACTGATTGGTCTCAATCTAAAGTTGTTTTCGTCTCCCCTGCCTTTACAGATTTCCAAAAACAAGCTTCAAATTTTAAAGATTTACCCATAGAATTATGGGAAATAAAACAATATGAAAATGGAAGTGTATTAATCAATCCTATCAAAAAATCTAAAGCGGCTCCTAATATTAGGGAGGTTAAATCAGAGCAAAACTCCGCTATAAATAAAGTGACAAAGGAAGTTACTGTTTATACTGAAGAGCTATATCTTTCTAGCAAAAATGACACAGTTATTGAATTGTATGAAGACTTTAGACGAGCAATTTTGAATCTATCTTCAGAAATTGAAGTTCACCCAAAAAAATGGTATATTGCTTTTAAAACAAAAACAAATATTGTTGATATTGAAGTTCAAGCCAATACATTAAAAATATGGATCAATTTGAAAAAGGGGCAGTTAGATGATCCAAAAAATATTATGAGAGATGTTTCTGAACTTAAAGGACATAATGGAAACGGTGATTATGAAATTATTGTTAGAGATACACAGCATTTAGAATATATAATGAGTTTGGTAAAACAAACCCTATCATAAAAAATACGATCAGAATGGATTACGACTATATTATTGTTCATAGTATTTTAACAAACGAAAGAGGAAAACATGGCCCCATCCACATAAAGCCTCTTGCTGGACAAGACCCCTACTTGGAAACGATGTATGTGCAATGTTCAAAAAGCATGTCAAATGACTACCCTGTAGGTACAAAATTTAGAATAAAGGCTAAAATCGTATACCCTGAAAATAAACGGCCATTTATTTCTACACACTATACGTGGAAATATGATGTTCTTGATAATAATTAAACTTTAAAATAAAAAATGCTATAATGACATTACATGAAGCTATAGTTAGAATTTTAAAAGAAAATGGACGTCCAATGTCTGCTGATGATATTGCATTAGCAATTAATTCAAACAGATACTATGAACGAAATGATAGAGAACCACTTAATAGTAATCAAATCAATATTCGTGTTAAAAATTATCCTTCCTTATTCGAAAACATAAATGGAATAATTATTTTATCAGATGATTACCATTGGAAAAATATCATTACAAGCTATTTATATCTCAAAGAAATACTAAGAGGAATTTTCTCTGAATCTCAAATTCAATATATCATTGCTGTTTTATTTTTTTATAAAAGATTGATTGATATTAATGAGCGACCGGGTAGAGGATATCCATTTAATTTTATTGATTTAGAACCTTCTAAAAATCATTTTATAGACGGAGGAAAAGAATGGATAGCATCTCTAAAAGAGATAGATCATCTGTCAATTGCTCCAGATCGAATTTTTACAGATCTTGCAGAGGATATCCTCAAATTAGATTCAACAAAAAGAGAAGCTATTAGGAGAGTGATTTTACAAGTAAACACTTCATCATTTTCAGATTTTGAATTTGGAAATATATATGAATATTTACTTTATTTAAGCTCTAGAGAACATTTTAATTATGAAAACTCAACACCTGAATCAATCAGAATTCTTATTTCTAAATTACTTAGACTATCCGATGGAGATTCAGTATACGATCCAGTTTCTGGACTAGGAGGACTACTTACTAAGGCATATAATTTAAACAGAAATATACGCATTAAAGGTTCGGAAATTAATAAACGTATTGCAAAGCTTGGCAATATGAACATCATGATGTATGGCGGAGATTATCTATCTTCTATCGTTGCTGAAGATTGCTTTTCTGAAATAAATAATGAGAATAAATATGAATATATCATTGGTGATTTACCTATAAAAGGTATAACAAATTCTTATGAACATTTTATGCTTTATAATCAATATAATGTTCAGCCCGCAAAATCAGGAAAAAGTTTTAACTCCTTGGTTCTCTTTAGCTATTATAAGCTTTCTGCTGCTGGCAAAGCAATCGTAACAGTTTCTGATAGTTTTTTAACAAAAAGAGGAAAAGAAAAAGAAATAAGAAAAATACTAATAGATGATGATGTAGTAGAGGCAATCATAAGCTTACCACGTGGGACATTTAGGCCATATACTGAAGCCAAAGCATCAATTTTAATAATAAATAAAGACAAACCTTATTATTTGAAAAATAAGGTGAAGTTTATTAAAATATCTGCTATAGAAGAAACTAAGAAATATCTACTACTTGATAATGAAAGAATAGTTCGCGAATATTTTAGTGAAACTTCGAGTCCTAAATTTACTCAGATTATAGATATTGAGGACCTAGACAGTGAATTAAGCCTATCGGCGGAAAAATATGACATTGAATTTTCAATAATAAATTCAATGCTGAAAGATGGAACCGGTAAACAATTAAAAGATATTGCGCGTATAGTTTCTGGTAAACAACCATCTAAGCAGGAATTAGTAGCTAGCGGTGACTTACCAATAATTAAAATTGAAAATTTATCAAAAGATATACTAGATATTAATCTTAATGTAAATTATTCTGACTTAGATATTGTCTGGACCGAAAAAAAGTTTTCAGCTTCAGTGATTGATCGGGAGTCTATTCTTATAGCTAAAATCGGCGATAATTTAAAACCGACAATATTTAAGCCTACCGAATTATTACCAAAAATTTTAATTCATAGCGGAGTATTTGCTTTAATGCCACTAGAAAATGTGGATATCGACTTAAATTACTTGTACTATCAACTGAATTCAATATTTATTGATAATCAAATCAGCTCACGAAGAGTAGGATCGCCGATACCATACTTAAATAAAACGGATATTGAAAAAGTTATTATACCTTATGATACCTTAGAAGTACAAGCAAAATTCATTAATACTCAAAAAATTAATTTAATTGCTGAAGAAAACAGAAGATTCGAAGAAAGAAAAAAAGCTTTAGGTTATGAAGAGGAAATTAAAGATACTGAAAGCACTATAATAAAGGCTCTAACTCATCAATTAAATCCAAAATTTCTTGCTCTTTCGAACCTTACAAAAAGGATTGAACTAATTGTTAAGAACAACAAATTAGGAGAAACAAAAGAGTATAATGAAATACAAAATATCGATCCTGACTTACTTGATCTTATTACAGAAGCTGAGAATAATAGTCTATCTGAATTAATATTGACATTTGTAAATGATTCGGAATACTTAGCTGAAACGATTGATAATGTAAATAAAGCATTAAATATGGCCATTTCTCCAGACGCATTTGAAAAAGTAGATATAAAAGAGTTCTTAAACGAGTATGTTAAGCAAAAAAAAGTACTTATTGGAGAAGCTTACAAAATAGTTGTAAAAGGAAATTCTATTATTACTTATATTGATAAATCTTTTTTTAAAGAAGCGCTGGATAGCTTGTTAATTAATGCGGAAAAGCATGGTTTTATTAATAAAAACAATAAATCATATCAGATTCTTTTTAACATTAAAGAAAATTCAAATACTAACACTCTAATTATTGAATATTCAAACAATGGAGAGAGATTTAAATTGACTCAAAAAGATTTTGTAACTCCATTTGTAAAAGGTAATAAAAGTGGTGGATTTGGAATTGGAGGTAATTTGATTAGTAAAGTGATTGAGGGTCATGATGGAGCTATAAAAATTGATGAGAAATACAAAAACGGATTTTTTTTAACCATAGAAATACCAATAAAAAACAACGAAGAATATGAATAACATAATTCTAATTGACGATGATCCAAATTTTTGCACAAGTTTTGTAAATATGGCAAAAACCAGAGGGATAAATGTTGCTACAGGAAACAATTTTAATGACCTACAAGGGCTTTTACCCTCACAAGCTCACAAATTTGCTGCCGTAGTTCTAGACATTAAGGGCATAATCGATGAAAATCAAGCAATTGAAGATTCTTCCTTTATTCCGGTTGCTTTACAATACTTAGACATTTCTATTCCTGGATTCAAAAGATTCTTGTTTACAGGTGATAAGTCAGAATACGATAAATTTAAAAGTTTATTTAAGAAAGAAGCTGTTTTTATTAAAAAACCGACTGATCAAGAAGCATTACTTGATCAACTCGAAATTTGCATACAAAATTTTGATCAATTTAAATTCAGAAGAGAGAACATCGCAGTTTTTGAAGCGTTTGAAAACAATAAATTACCTGCCGCCAAAGAAATCAAGATGCTAAATATTTTAAAAAACTATAATGAAAGTAATCCTGTAAATTTTACTGGACTTATAGGAGATATTAGAGAGATACATGAGGAAGTTTACAAATCGCTAAATAGCAGGAATAAAAATATAGTCCCTAACAGATTTGTGAATTCAAATGGTTCTCCATCTTTTACGGCTGATTTTTACAAACATCTTCTTGGCAATCCTGTACGTCCTACATTCGTACCAACTTCAATAGTTTACCAAGATAGTACGGTTCAGAGCCAAACTAAATTTATCCATAGTACATGCAGTGAATTTTTACATGCTAGTTCTAGTACAGGATATAGTATTTCTTCATATACACTAAAGAGCCTGATTAATAGTTTGATGGAAATAATTATATGGTCAAAGCAATATTAGAGCTTATTAAGTATCACTTTTTAACAATTTAAATAAAGAGTGGTACTTAATTTATCAAATATTATGTTTAAAAAAGTACAAAAATCTAAAATCACTTCTAACAAAGATATTGATAGAAATATAGAAAGCATTCATTGTAGCAAGCTTAACTTTATAGAAAAGATATAATTAAAGTACAAAATCATGTAAAATTTGTATAAAAATTCCAGCAAAATGAAGTTGCTCATCACTTTCAATCTTTTTTGCTCCAAAATAATAAATCAACGTTGCCAAAACAATAGCACATAAAACACCAATCCATAAATTCGTGTACCATCGAAGCTTAGATTTAATAAAGGCTACATCAGCTTTATGCTCCTCATCATTATTAACGATTCTCTCAATATCTTCATCCGTCAGTAAATCAGTATATCTTTTTTTAAAATCCTCATAACTTTTTTCGAATCTTTTCTCCTGCTGAATTAATTCAGCTCTTGAAACAAGCATATATAATAAGGTAACAACAATAAAAACACCAGTAATTAGGGTACTATAAAGAATAAAATCTTCATTATTTTTTGGAGCAGCCAACACCTTAGTTACGATCAGTGAGGAAAAAAAGGTAACAAGCGCCAATGCAGATTTTTGAAAACCACTTGCAAAATTATCAGTTATTGTTACTACTCGCTTACTGTAGTCCAGCAACTGATCCGACATTTTATTTCTTACCTCAATATATTGTTTTATATTTTGTTTCTCATAAATTTTGAAACTTGATTTCAGCGATCCGAATACATTCCCTTTAAGCTCAAGCAATGCATTATCTTTAAGATGAAGAGAAATAATATTACGCGCCAAACCAATTTTATCTACAATATTTCCACCTACATAAATCCATTGGTAAATATTGTAGAAATCTTCTAAGTTTTTGGTACTAATATCCTCAATCTTCTCCGTATGACTTATAGATTTATATCCATTTAGTTTATAATAGAATACATTGCCTGCAAGATCAGTAATATCGAAGATAGCAGAAATAACCAAAACTTTGGCAACTTTTTCAATGTGCTCCTTAACACTCTGTTTCAATGATCCATCTCCTTCGAAAATAAAATCTTCAGGCAAGACCTTTAGCTTTCCAAAAAATGACGAGTGGTTATTAGCAATGATGTTGTTAAATCGTTTTTCTCTGCTTTCGAATTCCTCAATTTGTGGATCATATGAAGTAGCGATGGTAATTTTATCACTGCTTAAAGTTCCCACAAAATCTCTGATAACAATATTTATTTTTGAATTGTGATCAAAAAAATCACTAGAAAAAAAACTTGCCAAACCATATGTATCAAATGATTGAATATAGTTAAAGAAACAGTCTCTGGAGTAAAAGTAAAAACTGTTTCCGTCGTTTTCTTTATAAATATTTATTTTCAGATTTACAATTTCACCTTCCTCATGTCCTGAAAAAAGTATTTTTACATTTTCTAAATCTGACGTAAAGTCAGCATCTTTTGTAATAGCAATAGCTTCTCCATCATCAATAGAAAAGAAAATCTCACATTTATCTTCGGCCCTTATTCTGTTAAAAAAGTATCTAAAATTTTCTTCCTTTGGCAAGTTGATACTTGAAAACTCATACTCCAATTCTAAAGTTTTGAAGTTCTCACTCTCAGATACAATAGCTGAAGGGTTACCAAATAATTCTATGAAATTCTTATAGCTCATCATGAAGGTTTTTTAAATTCTTCATAGCCTTTAGACGTTTTTATAAAAATTCCTTTCTCTTGATTACCATTCACAAAGCCTTCAATAGTTCCGGAATGCACTTCTCCTTTAAGCACAAGATCTATGTTTTCCTCAAGCTTAATCGTTGATTTAACCTTAGCGGTTATTGCTTTTCTAACTAGACTAAATCGAGTATCAAAGTTCTGTTTTCTTGGCAGCTCCCGTATTGTATCTTTAAACTTATTTAAGTCCAGATCTTCAAACTCAGGAGTATAACGATTGAAACATTTTTCAATATAATCGTCAATATCAAACTCATCATTTGATCGAAAATAGTGGATTGTAGTACTTCTGAGATTCCAGTAATCAGGATTAGATTCTTTTTTGATCTTTGTCAAGACTTTTGAATCGATCATTGTAAAGGCTCTTTTGGTATTTTCCTCATCATCATACTTCTTTGATAACTCCAAAAACCCATCCCACCAATACTTAGGAATGGTATCATTAATATCATTGATTAATATGTCTGTAATTTCATGAGATTCATCAAAAACAATTTGGGCTGATTTAAAAATCTTTTTCTTGATAGGAAAGCCATCTTGCTGTGTAAAAGTTGTTCTTTCAATGTAAGACAGGGTTTCCGCTTTACAAATAATAATTTTTTCTGTTCCCCGGTCAGTTATATAAGAAATAATCAATAATCCCTCATGTAATTGTTTCCCCAATTTTGCAATCTGTTCTTGAGCATCAATTTCAACTCTCAACAGTCTTTCTGCAATAACTTTGACCTCCTCAAATTCTTGAGTTCCGTCCAAGATTCCATTAATAATACTTAAAACTTCAGTATGCTCACTATTAACGATAAACTGACGACCATCTTGAGTCGAAACTTCATGTACGATTCCGTGTACGAAGCGTAAATAATCTTCATCACTTTCTGCAACCTCTAACTGTGAAAGTTCTTTTTTCTCAATATCTAAAATAAACGCTGACGTATTGTGAATTTGAAGATCACGTTCTGGAATATGTTCTTCTTCCGATGAATTATTGCTGTCTATCATATGACTTTAGTTTTTAGAGGGTTATTAGCTTATGCTATTATAAAGTTTTAAGATAATTCAAATATATCAAAAATACATTTGTGAAAAATATGGATTCCCGTAAATATAAAATTAACAAATAATTGTCTTTGAAATTCAGCATATAGTATTTAAAGAAATCATAAATCCAGAACTTTCCTACTGTTTTTTCATATTCTAAAACAAGATTGCATTATAAATAGAAATTACTATTTTTGGTTTATATAGAAAATTGCTTAAAGTTGATCAAAGGAAAAAATATGGATAAGGGTAAAAAAATAGGATACAGTGTCCCTCTAAAATATTATTGGGATGAGCTTTATCGAAAAACAAAAAAATTGTACCCTAAATTTTCGAATGACAATATTTTTGCATTACTGAGGTACAACATTTTAAACTCTGCTTCTACGGTAGACCAAGACATACAAAGTAAGGATTTAATAGTATCCGGTTTAGAACTATGGAGAGAAGATTCCAAAGGGGAACTACTGCATATTTTCTTCTTAGAAAAGTATTTACAAGATTTTCTTGAAAGTACTCCCCTTTCAGATTTAGATGGAATTAGAAAGTATCTTTATGATAATGGTGAAAAAAGGGAAATCATCTATACTAAAGTGAAGACTAAGGCAAACTGTGTTAATTATTCATTTGGTTTACATATACCAAATGAGAAAAATGGTTTTGCTTTTGCGCTGAGCTTATTTGATGATAATACTTTAGAATTGTATTTTTCTCATGGAATAAATAACGGACGTTTGTCAGACAAATTCTATGCTGATCTAAATAAAAAGCAGGATGTACAATCTATTACATTGTCTAAGATGTTCAGACTTGCAGTCAATACGATTGCCTATATGAAGTGTTTTCCAGAATGCATTACAGATGGTGTTCCAAAAATTTCTTATCCCAGGGGTGAAGATAGATCAGATAAAAATGTAATTTTCAAAATATCAGAGAATATTTGTGATCTTAACGAAGCTCAAATTTCGAAGACTCCTCATTTCAGAAAAGGATACTTTAGGTTATTGAAATCAGATTATTACACCCACAAAAAAGGACAACTGATTTATGTTACCGAGACTATGGTTAAAGGCAAAGCCAAAACTGTTGCAAAATCAGATAATCTTGAAAAGTTCAATTAATGTAAGTATTAGAATACAGTTATATAACCAAAAGAAAATTTTTATAAATTCAAACCTCGACGTATACCAGATTTCTTGTTTTTTAAATTTTCCCTCCACACATTCTTAAAAGAAAACTCAAACTTTCCCACCCTTTTATCAAATCTCAAATACCCCTGATATTTTTTCCCTTTCCGATCCACGAGCCCATCAATATATGCTACCTCCCCTTTATTCAATTTCTCTACCTGCCACGATCTCAATTTTTTCCCTCTAAAAGTAGCCGGAACATCTTTTTTAAAACTAAGATTTGAATCTAAATTCAAATTACTAATATTACGAGGAAATAAAAACTCAACATACCTTTTATCTGTATTAAACTGAACCGTTGCGTTAAAAAGTGTGCCTCTCCTGGAAAGCATATTTTCAATATACAATGGCTTTCCCTCTTTTAGCGTCTTCTTCTGTAACTCATCCAGTGTCACCCCTTTTATCACCAAAGGAATTCTTACCAAATCAACTCTAAGCGGCACTAAGTCATTGGTCAGCTTATCTCTGCTGACCAAAGAAGGAATTACCTCTCCAGTTATAGGATGTATCAACTCCACCACCCGTCCCATATTCCCAATTTCCAGTAATTTTTTTTGATCCCCTTGGCTGAACTGATGCCCAAAGAAAGGTTTTGTAAAATCACATTCCTTCCTAATAGGATGAATCCGAGTTTCAAGCTTTCCGACCTCATTAACCTTTAAAGACAAGCGCGCATCCAGTATAACGACAACTGTTCCAAGGTCAATCTTCACCGGGATAAGCATTGATGTTTTATATCCCTTAAGCAAAGATTCCAATGCTCCCATACTTTCCAGCTTTTCTTTGGTCAATCCAATCTGAGACATCATTTTCCAATCGACCTGCTCGACATCATATTGATAACGTTCTTTCTGAGTTCTAGCAATATATTCTTTCTGCGCCTCCACTTTATCTATAGAAACGGAGTATTCATTCAGTTTTTCTTTTTCATCATCAGAAGCGGTATCAATATAATGCTGTAAATCTTTTACAGTCTGCTCGGCTTCAAATTCAGTCACTTTAAAAAATGAAAACTCATCCGGATTTTTTAGCTGATGATAGAATGTACTGTATATCTCGAGAAAACGGTCATCTCCCCGATCAAAACGCAACCCATTTTTATAAGACTCCTTGGAGACATCAACTATTAGCTCTCCATTCAAATCAACTCCTTGCACTATTCCAATGGTATTGGTTTGGTGGTGAAGAGCAAGTAGTGTATCCTGAACTTTAATTTTTTCAGTAGATTCCTTACCATTATTTGTTTTCATAACACTGTATCATTAGAAACTCAAACTAGGAAGTTCTTTAATAGCAATCGATTAATTAATTGAAAGATGTATAGTTTGGCATTCAGGGGGTAATTTCTTTTAAAGTTTTATTATTTTTATTTCTACATATTATGATATAGCTTTCTGTAAACTTTTGTAGATTTGAGATAGATAACAAAAAATGAAAACTAATAACCCAGCTATTAATAATTTTCTAAAGGCATTAGAAAATATTAAAGAAATTGACTATCAAACGACTAAAGTTACTTTCCAAAATGATACGCTTACTATTGATAGTAAACGATCGACAACATACGAAAATAATTTTGTTACTAAACTAAACGAACAATACGCTATACTCAGCTACAAAAAAGAAATCTTAGAACCTGACGAATTAACAAGGCATTTTCAAATTCCTAAAAAATTTATTTTTTCCGAGTATAAAGACGTGGAAATCGAAGAGGCTGCTTATAAGATTGAAATGATTTTAGATAAAGAGGCTGATTTAATTGAAGAGTTAAACTTAATTCCTGATTTCTTTATCCATAAAAATCAGGGTGATACGAACCCTGACAATCAACGTCTCATCGCTGAAGTAAAAACCGAAAGAGAATTGCCTTATAAAAGATTTCTTTGGGATTTCTTTAAATTAACCATTTATTTAAACAAGTATAATTTTCAAAATGCTGTGTTTCTCTGCATCCACACTCGAAAAGATACTATTTTGAAATATATAGATCAATATATTAAAGAGAGGTTATATCTTCCAAAATCTTACTCGAAATTATACATTATAATTAAAGAAAATTTTTTAGCTAAGCATGAAGTATTTACATTACAGGAATTATTTGACAACTTTAACAATAATAAATAGAATTATTATAGGTATAAATCATTGTAGAATTCAATTAAGGTTCTTATAAATTATCGATCCTACTTTTATAACATACATTTCAAAAATGCTTAAAATTATATCAACATTTGCAGTCATTCTATCCATCAACATTGCTGCACAAGAAATTTCCATTAAAGACAACAACCTCAAAACGGCTCTCTTAAAGCAGTTCGATGAAAACAATAACGGAAAATTAGAAGTTTCAGAAATAAACACCGTAACCGAACTAAAACTCGATGAAAAGAATATTTTCGATTTAAGCGGTCTTGAACACTTTCAGAATTTGAATGAACTTAATCTGCGCAAGAATAATATTTCAGATTTTTCTACTGTAAACAAACTTACAAAGCTTGAAAATCTATATATAGGTGACAACACTAAAATTGGAGTTCTAAATTTAAAAGGTTTGGTTAATTTGAAAGGTATTTATGCTTTCAGATTGGGATTAACCAAAATTCAGTTAAACTCTAAAAACATAAAATACATTTATTTACAAGATAATTTATTTACTGACTTCGACACCAGAAAATTTCCAGCCCTCCACACGCTTAATCTTGACGGATGTAAACCACTGGTCAACCTTGATCTATCAAAAAATAAAGAATTGGTACAATTGTATCTACTCGATACATCAATAAAAGAGCTGGATATCACGAATAATAAAACCCTAAAAACATTCTATATCGAAGATTCTGTAAAATTAATTAAAGATGCTGATCAGGAAGCAACGAAACGTGCACCTATAATCAGGACACAATAAAAAGTAAAAACATGACACAAATAGGTTGGATAGATTTTAGCACACGAGACAGAGAACGGGTAAAACAAATTATTGAAAGAATTCGTCCCGAAGGACAATTAGATGAACTCGGAGTTGGATATTTAAGAGATAATATTTCAGATCTTCTTTTTCCTGGTATTTCGACCATTCAAACAAGAGCCAAATACTTTTTTATTGTCCCTTATATTCTACTGGGTTATATTCGTTATCCAAAAAATAAAAATGCAAAGAGTACATTACTAAGCTATTTACAGGATGAAGAACATAAGATTAAAAACTTGTTAAGAAATAAGTACGTTGGCCAAAAGAACACACGCATTATCGGAGTTACACTATCTGAAAATAAACGAGTTAAGCGTAATCCTTCCGAGATTTATTGGACTGGGCTTAATACTTTTGGTTGCATTAATAGTCAAGATTTGAGTAATAGCCAATTGTCATTAAAAAATTATCTAAGTAATATTGAAAAACATCAAACTACAGCGAGGTCTATTGTGCAAGATGATGAGAACAGAGATGATACAATGAACTGGGAAGATAGTATATTTGGTATTCATGTACCAGCTCCAGCGATTAATTGGGATGATGCAGACAATATATCCATAAATCTTAGTACAACTGAAGCTGATTTTTTAAAAAGCCAATTTGTACATTTTAAAAATCCGCTCTTACAAAAATCTTTAATTCCATCTTTCGTAACGAATGATAATTTATTGAAATTACTATTTACTTGTGAAGATTTTCAAGCATTTGTCGTTAAAGCCTTAGAACTTGATATCGCAGAATCGCTAAAAACCAATCTAAAAACTGCATATAACTTTGCTTTAATCGTTGAGATTGCCCATTTACTATATGATGATATCTTGCAGAAAAAATTTCATCCAAATGAATATAAAAAAGCCTTTGAAGCAGAAGCTAGAGCACTGATTCTTCAGTTAGACAATAAAATCATTGATAAATCTTCTTTTGATCTTGAGAATATTTTTAAGTTATCTAATAGAAGAATTCAGTCTTCAGAATTATTTATTATAGAATTTTGGAAACTCATACAAGCTACTAGCAATCAACCAAATATAGAATTAACCCCTTTAGTTACCCTCTTAAAAAGTAGAGAGTACCAAAATAAAGGAAGAAAATCAAGATTACAGCAGACCAAACAATATAACAGTGATATACTCCCTAATAAACGCATTAGTCTAACGAAATTTCAATACAGGTTTTATAATGTAAGGACCTTGTTTCAAGATATTCAAAAAGCATTATAATAATATTATGTTAGATCCTCATAAAGACCGTATTAATTTTGGAGAAGGTATCAGACCCGAACCTGATTATAATTTTGATTTTGTCATAGCAACAACTTATTCATTAGATTTAGAAGCATTACTATTTTTGCCTGTATCTTTATTTACTGGAAAAGATCTTATTACTGATAAAAACATCACAAACGAGCTATTGGCAACGATAACACAAGTTCCGAAAAAGGCCATGATCTTTTGTCAAAGTGGTAAAATTAAAACTCCTGCATACTACAGTAATTTACTGGCCTATTGGGAAAAAAGTATTTTCGAAATTTCCACAGAGAGGTATAATGAATCATTTCATCCTAAAATATGGCTGATAAGATATGTACACAAAAAGAATAAAAATGAAAGGAAATACAAATTTATTTGCACAAGCAGAAATCTAACTTTTAGTCAGGATTGGGATACTGCTATACTATTAAATGCTGAAGTAGGAAAAAAGAAAGTTAACTCAAACAAGCCTCTATTTGATTTTATTGATTATCTAGAAAAAAAATCCGGCACCGAAATTCCCGAATATATCAAGAAAGATATTTTATATCTAAATTTCGAAAATGACTTAGCAGGTAAAACTTTAGAATTTTTCCCAATTATAAAAGGCAATAATCACCCACTAACGAACGTAGACAACCCATTCGATAAATTACTTGTCATAAGTCCATTCTTAGACAAAACCACATTTAATTCCTATTTAAAAAAAGCGAAGCAAGTTGATTTTTTTTCCTCTTCCACTGCGTTCTCAAAACTTCCTCCAAGTATTTTGGTGAATAAAAATATCTATCAATTTAATCCAAATCTAGAAAAAAGTATCCGTGTTGATGAAATGTCAGAGGAGCAAAATACAAATGATGCATCATTAATGTCAGATGACGAAGCGCAGGAAAATTTTGATTTAGGACAAAATTTGCATGCAAAACTTTATGTTAGTCAGAATAAGGTTGAAGTAAATTGGTTTATTGGATCTGCAAATTGTACTTGTCCAGCACATGAGAGGAATATCGAATTTTTAACTAAAATAAGTGGGTCTAAAAAACAACTGACATCTGTCGATAACTTAAGATCAATTCTTATAAAAACAGAGAAATCAAATGAAGGTATTTTTATTCCTTATGACCACAGTACTTTAGAACTTGATGAGATTGAAGATTATATTTCAGAACAACAGATCAGAAAAATTAATCATGAACTTTCCTCATTAAAAATATCAGGTAATTTTTCTATTAATAAAGATAATACATACAATATTTTTATTACCATAGGTACAGAATTACTTAGAGAATCATTAGCATCGAATATAAAATTTAGATTATTAAGCTCTAATAAAAATGATGTTTTGACCCTAGCAAAAAATCAGAAAAAATACGAATTTACAGGATTCAATTTAAGAGAATTAACTCCATTTTTAATTTTCGAAATCTATATTGATTCACGATTAATTCAATCTTTTGTCCGTTCATTTGATATTATTTTACCAGATGAGCGTTTAAAAAAAATATTAAGTTTCATTATTGGAAATAAAGACAGATTGATGAAGTACTTATCATATTTACTTTCAAAAGAAGAAATTTTAAATTTAGCGCAAATTGATCTAAACGATTCTGAAAGGAAATCTATTCCATCAGCTATTATTAACTCTAGAATTTCCAGTACGGTACCTTTATATGAAAAATTATTGTATGCATTAAGCAGAGATAGAGATTCTCTGCAACAAGTCATTTTATTGATGGACACTATGAGAGATGAACAGTTAGAAGATCAAACATTAATAGATGAAAATTTAATGGGTTTACTTGATACATTTAAAAAAGTCCTAGACGATGGAAATTAAACAAGCAATATCTAACACAATAGACAAGTTAAAAGATTTTCAATTAAAAACTGTCGAAAAAGCATTAGAGAGTTATAGACAAGGTAATCATCGTTTTCTAATTGCTGATGAAGTGGGACTTGGTAAAACTATCGTTGCAAAAGGTATTATCGCTAAGCTTTACTTAGAGGCATTTGATAAAAATAATGACTTTAAAGTCATATATATCTGCTCAAACAAAGCGCTAGCTAAACAAAACATTGCTAAGCTAGTCCCCTTTGCAGGAACTGCAGATTTCGACAGCGGTGAGGTCTTGGATTTCTCTGATGAGGATGACCGTTTAACATCGCTTGCTTTCGAGGATATAAAGAATGCAAATAAATTTCGTCTCAAAATAAAAGCCTTAACTCCCAGCACATCATTTGATACCAACAGCAAAGCAGGAAAAAAAGACGAGAGAATTTTAATTTACAGAATATTGTCTACTACAAGTTATTTCCGAAAACGTAAGACAGCACTTAAATGGTTTTTGAGAGCAACGGTGAGTAGTAAGAATTGGGAAAATGATATTTCAAATCAAAAGAGGAAAATAAGATCTGATATTAATCAAGAATTCCTAACCTGTTTACAATATGATGTTCAGCCGATTTTTTTACAAGAAATTCAAAAAGCTTATAAAAAAATCAATCATAATATTGAAAATCATACCTCACTGAATTTACTCGAAATTTTACAATGCATTATTCCGGAAAATAAAAGAAGTTCCAATACCAGTAGTTACATTCCAAATTCACAGATTGTTAACAAAATTATTGGAGAAATACGTCTTCGTTTAGCTAGTGCATGTAAACAATACTTAAAAGCAGACCTGTTTATTTTGGATGAATTTCAACGATTTAAGCAAATTATAGATTCCAAATATGATGTAGAGAATCCAGGTATACAACTTGCAAAGGAAATTTTTGATATTCCTAATGTAAAACTTTTGTTATTATCCGCCACTCCATATAAAGCCTATGCAACAAAGTTTGAGCAATTGCATGGAGAAGATCATTATCAAGAATTTAAAAGTGTACTAACGTTCTTATTTCCTAATTACTCAAAGGAAGACTGGAAACATTTGGATCAGCTCAATCACAAATATTTTGAAGGATTGAAAAGTGTTGAAAAAATTACTAAACTTGATTCTGAATTACTTACAATTAAAAATCAAATTGAGGTTATTTACAAAAATGCAATATCACGAACAGAAAGAAATTTAGTTGAAAAGTTTGATAGAAATAAAGAAAATGACGTTAAAATACTTCCTGTTAACGAATCAGACCTGTATGATTTTATCTTAATTGATCAGATTGTCAAAGAGCTTAATGAAAAATATGGTGCCAAATTAAATGTTCCTACGGAGTATGTAAAGTCAGCCCCTTATCCTCTCTCTTTTTTATCCGAATATCAACATTTCAAGGTTTTACAGCAAAAATTCAATCAACATGGAGCTTTAAAAAAAACCGTTGTAAAGGCTAAGAATGCTTTTATTAGCAAAGATAAGATTATCGAATATAAGCCATTAATCCCTGAAAAATCTCAATTGGAGCCTAATCCAAAACTAAGGCTTTTGTATCAGGACTTAAGAAATGAGGGATATAAATACCTCTGGCTACCTCCTACCTTACCCTATTATAATGTAAATACTTTACCTTACAGGCCCTTATCTAAAACCAATAATAATGTATTTTCCAAAACCTTAATCTTTTCGGCATGGAAACTAGTACCGAGAATGATTTCTACATTAGTTTCTTATGAGGCTGAAAGACTTTCTGTTGGAGATTTTCTGATCAAAGAAGCACGCCATAAAGAAGAAAGTCAATTGAGATCAAAAACTGATTCAAAACGATACCCTTATCCTCTATTAGTATATAGAAATAATGAAAGCCACAGTAGCCTGATGAACTATTCATTGACGTACCCTTGCATTAGTTTGGCCAAATTGATCGATCCGATGAAATTTTTGCAAAAGGGTTTATCCGATCAAATGCTGATTAAAGAATTAAAAAAACAAATTATAAAAGAATTAAAAAAACTAGACATTCAAACAGTTGGAATTGAAAATGGAGATAAGAACGACTGGAAATGGTATTCCCTGTTATTTTTAGATAAAAGACTACACCATGATGAATCCTCTAATTGGTTTAGTAATCCAGAAAAAATAGGAGTAGAATTAGATCATCTGAATGACGATCAAAGCAATGAGAAAAATTATATTTTTTTGCAGTTTAAAGAAAACTTTGAAAAAGACACAATTGAAAACAAACTTGCTAAGTTGAGCAATGATGATTTAGACCAGTTGGCAGAGTACCTTGCAAATATGAGTTTAGGATCACCTGCGATCTGTTCATACCGAGCATTTTATCGACTTTTCCCTGAAGAAAAAAGATTAATAAATGCTTCTCATTTCGTAGCTAACAGCTTCCGTACGTTGTTTAATAAACCTGAAAGCATTTCGATAATAAAGCAGTTTTTCAGAACAACTGGTTATTATAATAATGTTCTTGATTACTGTATCAATGGGAATATTCAGGCAATGCTCGACGAATTTTTCTATCAACTACATGATTCAGGTGGGCTCTACAACAGTAGGGATATTGCTATTTTCATTGCTGATATTTTATCTGTATCAACTTCATCATTAGACGTGAAAACTTTTGAATCCCTTTCCGATAGTAATAAAGACTTAAAAATGCGTGTTCATTATGCAATGCCTTTTGGTATGGAGGGAAAGACAGATAATAAAAGTGCAAATAGAACTATTAAAATTAGAGAAGCATTTAATTCTCCTTTCAGACCTTTTGTACTGACATCAACATCGATAGGTCAGGAAGGCCTAGATTTTCATTATTACTGTAATAAAATAATTCATTGGAATCTTCCGCATAACCCTATTGATTTAGAACAAAGAGAAGGTAGAATAAAGAGATATAAAGGATTTAACATCCGGAATAAAATGATTGCATCTCTGGACATACAAAAGCTACAGATTTTGAATAATGATAATATTTGGAAAATAATCTATACTACCGTTGAAGCTAAAAAACTTGGAAAATGTGATTTAATTCCGTATTGGTATTATCCTGACAAAGATAACGTTAATTCTATTGAAACCATCATTCCTTTATATCCTTACAGTAGAGATCTTGACAAACTAAATTATATTAAAAATGTATTGGTTAATTACAGGCTTACCTTTGGTCAGCCTCGCCAGGAAGAATTAGTGTACATGTTAGGCGAAAATAGCAGTAATGAACAGTATAGAGAAAACCTGATTAAATTTCTAATTAACCTCTGTCCAACAATTATTAATGATTAGTAAATAAAAAATCCTAAATAGAGGATTTTTTATTTATTTCATCAAGTTTCTTGTGAATTGAACTTAAACTATTAGTGCCCCTAGTAGTTTTATCATAATAATAAAAAATTTCTATATCAAGTTCACTGCATTTTTCTAAAATTCTATCTGTGGGTTTGAACTTAGATACCAGTAAACTTTTAGCAATTCGCCCGCCATAGATTTCGCGAACAGCCTTCATTTTGTTCAAATCAGCTTGATTGATAATTCCGGATTTACATTCAACAAAAATTAATTTGCGGCCAGTATTGATTAAAATATCAATTTCATTTTTACTTTCAGATGTATCGCCTTTGAAGGGGAAAACAACATTCATAACTATCTCTTTCTGAAGACTCCAATCTTTTACAGCAGCAGCGGTTACAAGTTCCCACCAGCCTGCCTTAAAAAACAAATCTTTAATATTATTACCTGTAACCTCCAAAAGTAATGATGAGCAGTCATTCACTTCCAATAAATTTCGATCCCATGTGACAAAAAGATTATCATTAACTTCTTCATCTCCTTTTATTGGTATTTCGTCAGAGTCATTAAATAGATTCTTAAAGTATTTTTGAATTTGATTAAATTGCTTAGAATTTGTATTACTAAAGTTAAATATGCTTTTTGCCATCATAAAGTCGGCAGTGCTATAATCCAAAATAGATGTTGAAGATGATATTGAATTATTACTCAATCTTATAAAATCAACTATTTTAATAGAATTATTTACATTTTTAAGTTTGAAAGATGGCACTTCATAATATGATAAGTCCTGGTTATAATAATAAGCCGTGCTTTTTCGTTCCCGGATCATATCGTAGGCTGCTAGAGCCATAATCTTAGTTCCACCTGTGATATTAAAATCCACATTCTCATTATTAGATATTTTACTAAGCAAATCATTAAGTTCCCGTAAAAAAAGTGTGTAATTTGATTCGCTACATTTGTATGATTCAGTTTTCTTTTCTTTAAAAAAACTTTTTAAAATTTTAACATTATTTTCTGTTTCATTAGTGTAAAAAAAATGTATTGTATCTGGATTACTTTCCACAATTCCCATATAAAGTGGCAATATTTGTCCACCTACTAAACATATATGATGTTTCATTACAAAAAGATTTCGGGTTGATTAATATTTGGGCTATAAACTAATTTCATTATTTCCGACCCAGGTAAGGGTTTTCGCAGTTCTTTGATGTAATGTTCAAAATCAACATAGATCACATTACAACCAAAGTCTTTTCCGAAAATTGCGGCTGCAGCAACCATTGATTTCTTACCTCCAGTAATATCGATAACAATCTGGGATTTAGGATTTTGAATAACAGTTTCTTTTAATGCACTATAAACAATATTAAAATCTTCATTTTCCAGATAGGTAATAGCATAACTATGCTCTAAAAATCTTTCAATAATATCCCCACTGTTATTTGACTCTTTATTATTTGTAGTAAATATAACATGACTATCAGGTTGAATCAAACGAGCAGATAAGATAATAGGCTCAGGAGAGAAACCTAACATTGAAAAAAGCACCCCTCCTCTTTGTAACGAACCTTCATGTTTTGTAACAAATTTTTCTATAATTGTCTCAAATAGTTCGTCATAGTAAAGCTTTTGTGCTTTGTCAAACTCGCCCGCCATGGCAAGACTATTCCATTGTGTTAAATCGTTTTCAAAATTATTCATTGATGTAGCTTACTTTAAGATTAGAATATTTAATAAAATATTTTTCAATTTCATATGGGTAATTAATTGTTCTGAGCGGTGTAATTTTATTATTTGAAAAGTGGCACTCGTAACAAGTGTGATCTACAATGAGAATATATTTAGTTAATCCATTATCATTTTTTTTTCCTAAAAAAAGTAAAGATTCAGATATCTCTTTAAAACTATCTTTATGAGCTGGTTTAATCAAAAATTCGAGATCATTAGAATCAAAGGGGGTTCTATGACTTCTAAGTTGCTCATAAAACTTAAATGTTTCAAAGATTATTTTACGTTTTACATCAGTTTTAAAGAGATAAATATTATTATCCATTAAATACTTATGAAAATCCAAAAATTCTTCTTGCTGCTGTTCACTTAATACATATCCAACCTCAAAACCATCAATAAGGCCATATTTACCATCGATATTGGCTGTAAACAACATACCATTTTTCTCTGATAAAACCCCTTTAGAATGATTATACAAATCAGCCATAATATGGCAACCCAAACTTTTTAATAATCTACAAGATTCTAAATGATCGAGACGATTATTCATTCCGCGACAAAATACTCCTATCCAAACACCTCTTTCAATGGCATGTGTAACTGCGGATAAAAATTCAGGTAATCTATCCAAAGCAATTATAGAATATGACGAAATAAATACATATTCATCAGCATTTGTAACAATGTTTACAATTTCTTCATAAAGCGAATTATTTAATTTATTATATGTATATCTCAAATTCGATTCACTTTTAGGTAAATGTTTAGAGTTTATATCAAGTTCATTTTCCGATGTAAATATCTTGTTCTTCTTATTTATTGTAGAAAATGTATTGTAAGAAGTACCAACTTGATAAATGGCGTCAAACAATTGATCCAATTCTGCAGATGCCACACGATCAATGTAAACTCCAGACTCCACATTTAAGGTAAGTGAATATGTAGTAAAATTTGAACTCATAATCATTCCGTTAGTTCTGTCTGCAATGATAAATTTTGCATGAACATTACTAGCAGCTCTCACGTGTACACCAGCATCAACTAACTTTTTCACATTAGAGAGGTGATTATTTACATCTACAGTATTAAACAAATCATCATCATCTTGAGTACTTCTACGTAATTGTCTGTTTTTTATTTTACCCATATCCAATTGTGTAATAATAAATATGGCAATGTTTGACTGATTCACTTTATGAAGTATCTCATTAACAATTTCTTCATCGGTTATGATAAATGTACAAATTTTTAAAGTAGTTTGGGCGTTTTGGATAATTGTAAAAATCTCATCTCTCAAACCTCTCTCTTCTTCGTCAACTAAAAAGAGATGATTATATTTCTTGTTAATTCGCTTAAAATTGTATCTGGAATTGGCTATAAAAAAACCACTTCTCAACTCATCTTCAAGTGTTAAATTATAATCCATTATTTTTAAATTAAAATCATATTTTTCTCCATATCAAATTTTTCTAAAATGTCATTATGTCCGCCAAGAATTAATATTTGTCTAAGAGAAAGTGGACATTCAGAACATCTTTCAAGAAGCCTTTTTTCCGAAATATCATCAAAACTTGTAGCTTTTATAATAGAACTTATTTCTAATATTTTCTCAACGATTTCGTCAGCGGGTGAGTAATAGATATAAAGTAATTGAACATTAAAATTTTTAAACATTAAATCAAATAAATAATCACGGCCGCGAAGCAAATTGCTAATAATAGATTTTCTGTCTGTTGATTTTTGTAAAGTCTTCTTGCTAATCTGAAATTCAATAATACCTTTTGAAAATTCTATATCTTCTTCAGTATCTAAGACTGTTTTTAGTTTTTTGCTTAAAATATGTTTGATCCCTTCAAAATCAAATTGAAAAATATCACCTTCATGATTGGGGTATCTATCAATTTCTCTCCAGTTCGAACTCAATATATAATCAACTTTTTGTTCTGCATTATAACCTAAATTTCGTTCATGAACTTTGAATACAAGATTTTGAACTTTACTCTTAATATTGTCTTCAAAGTTGGTAATATATTGCCTAACATCATCATAATAAGACCTACCTACAATATAACTTTGGTTTGCAAATCCGTCTATCACTTCTTTTACTACACCATTTTCAGCAATACTCGCTGCAACTAATATTTGAAATGATAATTTTGTGTAAGATAAATCTGTTATGTCCTTAAAACCTATCGGAATAGCGAATTCATCACGAGCATCCATGGATATATTCTTTAATTTTTCTATAATCCTTTCTTTATTAAATGGTGTATGTACTAAATCGGGCTTCATGTCGCATTCAATAAATGATTCACCAAATTTATTTGTTCTCAGTACTTTATCATTTTCAGAAATAAATTTAGATCTATATGCTCTATAGAATTGTTTGTTCAGTGGCTCATGTGTTATCCCATCAATATAAAAGTCATATGAAATTATATGTATACGTTCAGCTACTTTTTTGACAAAAACATTATATCCTAAATCAGACACTTGCAATCCTGACTCGTTTTCCTCTACTAAACTTTCTCCTTTTAAAATGTTTATTCTCATTTCAATAATGCTTTTTGAAACTCCTAAAAAAGAACCAATTGTTGCAGTTGAAAGTTTGTTGTTTGTTCTAATAATGTCTATTATAAAAACATCTAAGTAATCAAGTGGATCAGGAGTTATATCAGCAATCGTTGCATGCACACAATAAATTGGGTACTGGAGTTCAAACAATCCTGTTAACTTTTTTCCTTGGTTTTCTAATTCCTGGTAAAGTTTTTCGTAATCAATCTTCAGTGGTATCATCTAAAATGCAAAATTTATTTTTTTTCTTTGAAAATCAATATTATGTACTTTTACATACGCAATATCATTATGGTTCAATTTGATATTGAATTTATTTTGTTTATTATGTAATAAACCTTGCAATCCATTTTCCAGTTGAATGATATAGCCAAAATCTAGGCTCTCTACCACCTTCCCTTTTTGATTTTTGCTTTTATTAATTTGTGCGACTTTACTTTTAAATACTATATCTTCAGTATTTGTTGAAAAGTAATTCAATGTTGATAAAGATATCTGTCTGTTTCTATTATTAAATCTGTGAATTTTCAAATCATATGTCTGGCCTACTTCAAGATTTGCATTATTTTGTAAAAATCCAGATTCCATTTGATCTTCAAACAATGCAGTATCAAAACCATCAATAGTGAAAAACATAAGTACTTTTTCATTTTTATAAATTTTATTTTTGAATTTAGCATTTGCAACATCACCTACTTTATACTTTAATTGCATTTTCTCAAAATCATCGGCAGTAGCAGGATTCAAGCCACTAGCACCATTATCCCTTTGTTGGAAGGATACATCACCATTTCTAATGAAGTTCCCTTTTGTTTTATCTTTAGCAACTCTTAGAAGATTTTTAAATAAATCAGTATAATTAAATAGAAAATCATAATGAGACCTAGAATCAGTCAAAGTTTTTGAGTTACCTACAAAAATTAATTTCTTTTTAGCTCTACTAAAAGCAACATTTAATCTACGAGCATCATCCAAAAACCCTACTTTAGTATATATTTTCTTTCCATTAATTATTTCAGGATTATTATGATCTGCTGCTCTTGTAAAACTAAAGATGATAATATCATATTCCTTACCTTGAAAAGAATCTAAAGTTGCAACATCTACGTTACTAAATAGTGGATTATCACTTTCTTTAATACTATTTTTAATTAGTGAAACCTGCGATTTATATGGTGCAACAACAGCAACCTTTGACATATCAGCTGAATTATTTACTAAACCTGGCAATATAAAATTTACAATATATAGTGCTTCTGTTAAATTTATAACAGATTGCTTATCTTTTTTCTCAAAAGAATCTTGAAAATTCGAAGTATCGAAGAAAACAATTTCTTTATTAAATGGAAAATCCATCTGCATTTTCTGTAAAGTCGTTTTCTCACCCATTAAAACCTCATTATTATAGAATGAACTTGAAACAAACTCTCCAATATGTGGGTGCATACGATGCTGATAATTCAATAAAACAACATTTTCAGAAGGAAATTCATTAGTTTTAACCCTATCAATCAAGAACTCAAAAAAAGAAGTTGTAGTTGCACGCTTAATATCCTCAATATCATAAATTTTTTCAGAAGAATTTTTCTTCTGATTAAGAGTATGATTTGGAAAACTTTCTTTATCATTAACATCAAGATAACTTCCATCCAAATAAGGAGGTAACTGTTTCTGATCTCCAACAAGAATTGCTTTTCTACCTAGTTCAAGTGGAACTAAAGTTTCAGTAATATTTGCTTTTCCTGCTTCATCAATAATAACAGTCTCAAATTTAAAATCATTTTCTTGGAAGACAGGATCTCCTTTGACACCGATACAAGTGGCAAAAACTACATTAACATCTTTGTATACAATAGGCTTAACCAAAATATCTACCAATTGAGAATCTCTTTCACGCCAACTATTAAACACTTGTGTTGATTTAAATAGTTCATCATCTGTCAGTGATTTTATACCTTGAGTTAATTTAAAATGTCTATCATTAAAAGTATTTCGAAGTTTGGTGTAAACTACTGAAAAATCATTTATAAAAACATTTAAACGGGCTCTGATTTGATCTTCCGACAGAAATTCACTCCTTAGATTTAAAGCTTCTTTTAAGACCTTACTTTGATTAGTTAAAAACAACTTATATTCATCCATGTAGGCTTGAATAATATTATCAACGCTGTATTGGGAAAACTTAGGATCAATTTTTTCTATGCTACCAATTCTTAGCAAGTTTAAATTTTTATTTTCAGAAACTTTTTCCAAAACATTATCTACTGCTACATGATTCTGACCTGATACTAATACTTTTTCACCTTTTCTCACAAGCTGCTCAATTATTTCTGTAATAACTGTAGTTTTGCCAGTTCCAGGTGGGCCTTGAATCAAAAAAATATTTTTATTTCCAACAGCTTTTCTTACAGCAGTTATCTGCCCATTTTTAGGGTTTTGAATTTCAGTATTTTTTAGTTGAGGGTTACTAAAAACTACATTACTAAGAGTGGGAACTTGAATATTGCCTTTACTTAATAGTACTTTTTCAAAGTGTTGAATTTTTATTTTATTATTACGAAAGTCATTAATTATTTCACGCTGAAGATTAATTTGATTTTTAGATATAATTTGATCAATGCTGAATCCATTTTCTAGAGTTCTCGTATCAATTTGATCATTGAATTTTAATATACAATAATCGTTGTGAAAGGATAATCTAGCTTTGAAGGATATACGTTCCCCTACCTTGATAACAACAGAAACGCTATTCTCTGTATTGAAATAATCCGCAAATTCCTGAGAAATTTTTATAGCAAGTCCATTTTCATCATTATGAACTCGTTCAAAACGAGAAATTGAAATACTTTGTGGTTTTAAACTCTCTGCTTTTTTAATCTGATATTCAAGAAATTTATCATTAATATCTAAAGTTTTTGCCTCTTGCAGTAATAATATGCTATTGTTTAATTTTAGCTTATTAATAATGTCAAAACATCTATTTTTTTGAACAAGCCGTTCTGCAATATCGTATTGTTTATAATCAAGAGGTACAGATGCTAAAGGTGGCAAAATTGTAATTTTGCTTCCAAGTAAAAAAGAGTTTTTTGAAGCACCTTCTTTCTTACTTTGCAAAGACTTTGCGTAGCGTGAGCCAATAGAAAATTTATTGATTTTAAAAGCTGCATCATTCACTTTATTATCTACAAGTATTTCTCCATACATACTCACCTCTTCATTAAAGACCGTAAATTCAAACCTAGGATGCCGTTCATTGATTCTTATCCAATAATTTTGCTCTGACAATTTATTTAAGGCCGCTTGATACCTAAGATGCTCATCAATAACATCATTTGCGTAATAAGGAACAGCATGATTGATAAAGTCAGAATCATAGCTTTCCGTATTAGCCTCAAATTGTAAGTATAAGATTTTTTCAAAAATTATTTCTTTTGAGAATAAGTCCTTCAAAATCTTAAATCCTTTTTTTAACTCTCCTATTTCTTCATCGGTTGTAAAGTCAGCATACATCGAACTTTTAAACGAATTATATGACTTTAGTTCTTCTTCCACAAAATATAATTTTTGGTAATCAGATGTATCCGCTTTATTTAATATTTCTATATCTTCCGATGCAGGAACAACGTATAAAAGATTGTTGAAGTCTTCCTTGTTTGTTACGATAACCTTTAGGCTTTGTGTTCCGCTTTCAAGATATTCGATTTTCATTAATCCATAAAACTTATTGTGAATTTTTAATAAACAAAAATCATAAAGTTTTTCTATCACTTTAGCTCTGTATTCATTCCCGACAACAATTCTATCCCAACCTATTTGACTAGAAATATTTTCAGTAATAAACTTTAAACTTAACTCAACAATTTTATTCTTGTGATCTATAAAAATAACTACAGCCTGAATATCCTCATCCTCTTTAAGATTCTTAAAGCGGTTTATTGCTAACGGTATACTCCAATCCAAGTCGAATAAGGACAATCGACCGCTATAGTTATCAATAAAATAGGTGAAAATTTGTGAAGGTTCAATCTTTTTCTTAATCCGAACTTGAACTACATGCCCTTTCTCAATAGAATCTATTGTTAAATCTGTTTTCAATTCTTTATTAGTTTTACTGGTTTCTAATCAAATATATTTTTGATCAGATATTTAAAGATAATAATTTTTCCCAATTATATGAGAAAAATACAAATAAAATCTTTATGATTTAAATTGTAAGATACTTTTTTCTATTTTTATAATGTTTCAAAAAAATGATATGGTACTATTAGCTAAAAATTAGAATTATGGCAAGAATTTCTCCTTCATTAGAACAAATAGACCAGTTGAAAGTAAAACCTACTTCAGGAGAAAGACATCTTTTACATTTTCTAAGTTCTGTCCTTGATGATACCTATGAAGTATTTTTTCAACCATATCTGAATGGTGACAATCCAGATATTATAATAGTCCGAGAAAATTCTGGTGTTATGATTGTTGAAGTTAAAGACTGGGACTTGAGCAGTTATCAACTTACTGAAAAAAATCACTGGCAACTAAAAAACGTAATCAACAACGTTACACTAAATAGGCAAATCATTAAATCACCACTTCAACAAGTATTTGAATATAAAGAAAATCTTTACAATTTACATATTGATACATTGCTGGAGAAACGTATTAAAAACCCAAAATTCTTATCTGTTGTAACATGTTGTGTTTATTTTCATAAAGCCTCAAAAATTGAAATAGATACTTTCTTCACTAATAAAAATAATGACAATATAAAATTTCATAAATTTTTATCTTATTTTGATCTTTTAGGTTTTGACAGTTTGACAAAGACTAATTTTGATTCCATACTTTCTAACAGAAGGCTCAATAAAAGATCATATCTATTTGACAATGATCTTTACAAAAGTTTCAAAAGATATCTTAAACCACCAGAGCATACAATTGAGCAAGGAAAAGAAATAATTTATACTGAGGAACAAAAGAGAATTATTGAAAGTAAGAAAGCACATCAACAAAAAATTAAAGGTGTCGCCGGTAGTGGAAAAACTTTCGCCTTAGCTAAAAGAGCCGTAAACGCTCATTTAAGACATAAAGGTGAAATTTTAATACTTACTTTTAATATTTCATTACGTAACTATATTCATGATAAAATAAGTGATATTAGAGAAAATTTTGAATGGAGAAATTTTACAATATTACATTACCATCAGTTTTTGAAAGCTCATAATAATAATGTTAATTTTCTTCAGACTGGAGAGGAACATACAAGCAATTTGGAGAAAAAGATGTTTCAAACAATAATTATTGATGAGATTCAGGACTACCATAAAGACTGGATTAGAAACCTTAAAATGTTTTTAGCACCAGAAGGCGAATTTGTTGTCTTTGGTGATGAAAAACAGAATATTTATCAAAGAGACTTAGATGAAAAGAAACCTTACACCAGCATTCCAGGACAATGGAATATTTTAAAAACTTCTTTTCGTGTAAGCACAGATATCGCCAACTTAGCAACTACATTTCAACGTTCATTCTTCTCAGAAAAATATGATTATGATGAAATAATTGTTCAAAAAAGCTTATTTGATCAGTCTATGATAAAATATCATTATTTTGAAACTGATGATATTTCTGCGATTATGGAAGTTTATTCAACAGTTATTTCAGAAACAGACAGTCATGACAATGATATTTGTTTTCAATCAGCTAAAGTTGAAATTTTACGTATGATTGATAAGGAGATTAGACAAAAATTTAGAAAAAAAACTAATACAATGTTTGAAACTAGTGAAGTCTATGAAAAACTTAGAAATGACTTTACCCACGAGGGCAAGATTGATGAAGCTAAGCTAAAAAAAGAAATAGAAATTGTCCGACGTCACAAAAAATTTAATTTCTGGATGAACTCTGGAACAACAAAACTGTCTACAATTCATAGTTTTAAAGGATGGGAAATTACTACGTTAATTTTAATTATTGAAAACGAAAATTTAGACCAACAAAAATTTACTACTGATGAACTTATATATACTGCAATTACACGTTGCAGGCAAAATTTAATTATAATTAACACCGGCAATAAACGATATGATCAATTCTTTAAAGAAGTTATTAGTTAATTACTTGATTAAGGTTTTTTTTTCTATTTTTAAACAATGGAAAACAGAGATTTACTCATCATAAAATATCTATCAGAAGGCTATAAGGTCACAGAAATCAGCGAACAACTAAGCACCCACCACTCCATCATAATCAGTGAAAGTTTAATCGAAAAAAGATTAAGTGCTCTCCGGAAACAGTACCAGGCAAAAACACTTTTTCACTTAGGCGTTTTACTCACCAAGGAAAAAATTATTTAAAAAGAGTAGCCAATACAAAACCAACAATTAACGAAATAATCACAGCAATAATAATCTTGGAATAATCCCCTTTGCTTTGCTGAACTTCTGTAGTTAGTCTGGAATTTTCTTTCTGTAAAGATTCCATTCCTGCTTTCAAAGATGCAGTCTTCTCATTAATAACAGATTGCAAATTCTTTTCGTACAGTGCAGATATTTCTTTTTTATAATTATCCATCTCCAGCTGTCTTTGTTTTTGCTGTTCAGTGAAATTTTTCTGTGTATCAAGAAGTTGCTTAGAAGAAATCTCCTGTAGTTTTTGAAATTCCTCCGTTTTCTTAGCAAGTTGCTCGGACAATGTTTTCACTTGCTCAGTAAATTGCTTGCTGACATCTTTTTTAACCTCATCAATAAGCAACGCTCTTGAATTGGACTTTTCATGTAATAGCTTCTCTACAATAGCGTGTAGACCCGCTCCATAATCATGAGGTAAATGAAAACGCTTATCAGCGAGTTTATCCAAAAGGGTCTCATCCACAGTATGTCCAATAGCCGTCACCGACACTGCCGGTAAATTAATAAAGAGTTTTGATAATGTAATATCATTAAAGGTCTCCATGCTTTGGCGATCCCCTCCTCCTCTGACTAACGCAATAATATCATACTCAGATTTAGAGACTTCCTTCAGTTTTTCTGCAATGGATGTCGAAGAAGTAATGCTGCAGGTATAGTCAGAAATCTGAAAATATTTCTGCGAAACATCAAGTCCTTCAGCAAAGTCTCTTTGAACAATTGCATTATTACCATAAATATTCGCAATTCTGATAGGTTCTTCTTTTAGGATTTTATTTCTGATTACCGTTTCCAGATCCGTTGATCCTTTTTCCAGTTTTTCCTGTATAAGTTCATACCGTTGTAACTCTTCTTCCGAGATTGCTTTCTCTTCTTGTTGTATGATTTCATCTACCACAAACCTTAACTCAACAGAAGAGTTTTTTATACTTTTTTCAATATACCCACGTAAAATATACACCTCATTATTAACAATCTTTGTTCTTAATAATGCTGAAATTCTAACTCCTATTGAAATATTATCCGATTCCGAAAATAAATTATCGTAATAATAATTACCATAGGCCTTACCTCCACCATATGCATATCTACCTTTAAGGTAAATAAGATTAATTGTTGCGTTAATCTTTAAAGCATTGCTAAATAATCCCAAAACAGAGGATGGCGAATAGATTTGAAATGTTGTTTCCTCAGACTGCATAATAATGGTGATACTGAAATTTATTTTACAAAGTTATTATATAAAGTAAAAAAAGCATAAAAAGAAAAGTTATGAATTAATAAAAGAATATGTACCTACAATTATAAATAATGAAATCCAACAAACAGTAATAGTCAGATAATTTATTATATTTGAATGTTTAGACAAAATCAAAAATTATTATCCAAGAAAGAATTACAATGCAATTTAAATATAAGGCTTATAAAAATCTATTAGCGGAGTTAGGCAGAATGGATTATGTTGTGGAATTATCTGAAATTGCAATTAAAGATTTTCTAAAAAATTTAAATAATGCTGAAAGTCCCGAACAATTTTTGGAAGAGAAATGTAAGGAGCACAATATTTGGGTTTCGTTGGACTCAAGTAACCCCAGCTACAACCAATCTATTTTAGGTTATATATCTGGAGTATATCACTTATTCGAAGCATTTCTTTATGAGATGAAAGAGGAATATAAGTTACTTACAGATGGTGAATCGATCAACTTCAATACGGAGACTACAAAGCTAAATCAGATTATAAACTATTTTAAATCTAAAGGTAGATTTAATAATGTAGACTATATACAATTTTATTTAATAGATATTTTTGAGTATTATCACTTGTTAAGAATTTATTTTTCACACAAAAAGACGGTTTCAATAAACGAAATTAAAAATAAATGGGAAAAAGCAAATGTACATTCTAATGAAGAACTTTATGCCAAGTACCGTATTAACAATAGTCCGAAAGAACTTAATGAAGTAGATTTTGAAGATTACTTTTTATTCACTCAAATTTGCAAAGAATTAGCATTAAGGATAAGTTCACTCTGTTATCCTGATCCTGATAAACTTGCAATTTCTTTAAAAAGATTCAAAAAATATGAAAATGAATCCGAAATAATTAAACGACTTGAAATATATCTTCTAAATGAATATGCATTCGTAAAGGAAGATGATTATGATAAGTCATTTTTAAAGTCTATCTTTACTCATATTTAAAGGTATTAGGTCTGTTGGTTAAGACGCTTAAAGCCATTTTTGGAAATATAATTCAAAAATGATTTTAAGAGACGCAGGTTCGATTCCTGCAATACCTACAATTTTTTAATATAATCTACGATTAATACCTAAATTCCTCATTTGTAAGGATTTTTAGTTTTCTTATTAATTGATTCTCTAAACGGATAATTTTCTTTGAGTTTTTTGTCCATTACGGGATCGAAAGTCCACGTTTCATCAAGGAAATACCATCCTGTGTCTATCTTCTCTAAATTGTCTGGATTCCTGTAAATTACCACTCCTAAAGCTTTTTGAGATCTACAATCTTGTTTTATGGCATATGTATAATTCTTTAAAGCGGTAATTGCATGTTGAAAATTTATAGAGTGTATAGGAATAAATACAAAAGCACAATCTGTTCTCTCTGAATACATTTTATAAGGGGTTATAAATTCAAACTTTTCACATTTCTCCATAGCTAGAGAAAGTCGCTTTTTGAATTCAATCAATTCAGATCTGTGCAATTTTGCGATAGCTTTAATGATGGGATAGTAATGGATATCAGCGTATGAAGTTGAACTAATAACAGCTTGTTTAAAGTTTTCAATTAATCCTGATATATCAAAATCCTCTTCTTTTTTATATTTCTGTACATTATCAATATACTCTGCATTAAAATGATCTACATTAAGAGTTTCAAAAAAATGACCTAAGAGGTATTGTTCAGGTAGACGATGAATAGCGAGTTTATGAAATTCCAAAAAATCTTCCCTAAAATTTAGGTATTCAGATATTTCAGTAGGAGTAATTAGATATTTACAAATATAAAAATAGTCTTCTATATGAAAAAGATGAATATTTCCTGCGCCTGAACTTTCATAAAATTTTTGATACCGTAGAGTTTCTGGAAAATCAATATTAGCAGAATAAATAATAATCTTTTTTATATCCTTGACTTCATTAGCGGCTTTAACATTCATTTTATGACCTCTCTCATTTTCAATGATTATAGAATCATGGACATCAAAATAATGCAATGTATTTTTTATTTGTTTCACTGCTTTATTCATGACTTTATTTTTAAACCAATTTTCATAATTAGAAGAAGTCTGGTTCATTTCTTTAATCTGAAAAATAAAGCAGTATTCATCTAACCAAACCACATTATCAGCAAGTTCCTGTTCAGAATTGTCATTACTTTTAAAGTCATTGTTACTGAATGTAAATTCTTTAAAAAAGACATTTTGATTAATTAAAGACAATTGACTTTCTGATTTTGTTTTTTCTGTTCCGCTCATTGTATCACATTGTAATTATTATGCTAATAAATTTTCCAAAGATTCATAGGAAATATAATCATCCTCTTTAATGATATAATAAATTTTAGATAGGTTTACAAATTCATTTTTCTTTGTCTTTAAATATTTAATTACCTTTTGAGAAATATCAATATTATCTTTAATTTGAATAAATACGCATATTTGATAGTTCAAATCTTCAATATAATTATCAAGTTTAATAAGGTCTTTTTTTACTTTACTTGAACCACCTCTTGATTCTACTGCTCTCATTGTTTTAATTTCACAAGCTAAAATCTGTTGATTCATATTGTTCTGCTGTTCATGTAAAATAAGATCCGGATATACAATATTTATATTCTCTCTGTAAATAGACCCATCCTTTCTAATTTCTCCATTAATTATCAAATTTTCATATTGATATTTTTCAGCAACAATTCTCCATTGATGATAAAGTTCATAAGCAAATACTCGTTCACACATCTGCTCTTTTATTCCATACTGCCAGAGTAAATATTTAGGATCTACCCTGATAAGTGCCAGCAAAAAATCGTTAAAATGTATATTTTCACACCATTCTCTATTATTTTCAATAGTGGCTATTTGGTCATTAGTTATTGTGATCATAAAATTAAAGTATTTAATGGCGTAATACCGTTGATAAAAATATTATTAGATTATTTTTGATAGTTACTAAAATACAAAAAAAGGACTTGATTTACCTCATCTTTTCCCTCGGCAACCCAATCTCATGTTCCTGTGGATAAGGCTTTCTAAAGGTCATACTAACGTCCTCTCTAAGATTCCTTTGTGTTTCCTGAGATTTTTCCTGATCCATTGAATATCTGGGATCTGGAATGAAGGGCATTTTTGCCATTTTATGAATGGTAACAGTGGGAAAATGGAAATCGACTTCTACAGTTCCCAACAGCAGATAACATCCTCCTCCCTGAAAAGGATATTGTTTGAGAGAATCCGGAAAATGAGCGGTATCAAAATACTCCCCTTCTGCATCAATCCAGGTTCCAAAAAACATTTCATCCCTTTTATTTCCTTCCCGTTTATTTTTGATAGGAACATGTTTTCTCGAAATCAGATAAGCCAGCATTTTCACCTGTTTCTTATGGCATTGTATGAGATTCTTAGCCATGACTGATCCACGGTATTTTGTCTGCAGAAGATCAAAAGGAGAAAAGGAAACCGGAAAACCCAGAATTTCTATTTCATCAAAAGCATCTTCAAACTTATTTCTTTCAATCTTAGGAAGGTGATAACTTTTTTGTGGTTCATCCAGTAAGGTAGGCTGCCGGTAAACCACTTTATTATTCCCTAATAAAAATCTTGCTTCAATAAGCAGCTCATGTTTTTGTTTTCCTGTAAACCGGAATGCACCGATAAAAATCAGGATCTGCAATGTTTCGATGCCTATAGGAATTCTCTTGACAAAATTCTCTAAGGATCGATATTCCCCATTCTTTTTTCTTTCTTCAGGAATCAACTGAGCCAGTCTTTCTTCCAGTTTTTCGATATGCATCAGTCCCAGATAGACATCAGTTCCATATACGGTGGTTTGCCATTCACTGAGATTAACACAGGGGTTATTAATGGTAGCCCCCGACATCCTAGCTTCATGCACATATACCTCCGTTCTGTAAAAGCCACCTCCGTTATTGATGGCACACACCATGAACTCGATAGGATAATAGACTTTAAGGAATAAGCTTTGATAGCTTTCAACAGCATAAGATGCGGAATGTGCTTTACAAAAGGAGTATCCGGCAAAAGATTCTATCTGGCGATATACCTCTTTAGACAGCTGTTCAGAATGTCCTTTTGCTCTGCAGGATTCAAAAAAATGATCTTTCACTTTCTGAAGCGCCGCCAAAGAACGCCCCTTACCACTCATTGCCCTGCGAAGAACATCACCATCGGAGGCAGGCAGTCCTCCGAAGTGTAAGGCAATTTTAATGACATCTTCCTGGTATACCATAATGCCGTAGGTTTCACCCAGCTCCTGCTTAAAAACCTCATGAAAGTATTCAAACTGAGTGGGATTATTATGTCTGAAAATATACTCTTTCATCATTCCGCTTTGCGCTACACCCGGGCGAATAATCGATGAAGCTGCCACGAGCACTTTATAATTATCACATTTCAGCCTTCTCAGCAATCCCCGCATGGCGGGCGATTCGATATAAAAACATCCGATAGTTTTTCCGATACTCAGAAATTCATTGCATTTCACCTCATCTTTAGAAAGTGTTGTATTTTCTATATCTATAGTAATTCCTCTTTTTTCTTCAATCAGTTGTACGGTATCATTAATAGTTCCCAACCCCCGTTGTGAGAGAATATCAAATTTTTCCAGTCCGATATCTTCAGCAGTATGCATATCGAACTGCACAATCGGAAATCCTTTAGGGGGCATTTCCAATGCAGAATAATTGGTAATAGGTTCTTCTGATATCAAGATTCCACATGAGTGCATGCTTCTCTGATTGGGAAATTTCTCTAACAATCTTCCATATTTATGAACCACCCTGAATACTGAATTATCATCATGCTGATTCAAGGGTTTTGTCGCCAGGGCATCCAGTTCTTCTTTCGGAAGTCCGAATGCTTTTCCTACTTCCCGGAAAATAGAACGGTATTTAAACTCAACATTGGTTCCGCAAAAAGCGACATAATCTTTTCCATACTTTTTAAAAATATATTCCAGAATAATATCCCTTCTCTGCCAGCTCCAGTCAATATCAAAGTCAGGGGGAGTCTTGCGGTTCAGATTCAAAAACCGTTCAAAATACAAGTCAAGTTCCAACGGACAGATAGCGGTAATACCAATGCAATAACTAACAATAGAGTTAGCTCCACTCCCCCTTCCTACATGCATAAATCCCATTTTATTACTGTATTGGATAATATCCCAGGTAATCAAAAAGTACGCACAGAAATTCAACTGGTCAATGACTGCCAATTCCTTTTCCAGTCTTTGTTTAGCTTCTGTATGATTCATTGAGTACTTTTTTACCAAACCTTCATAAGCTAATTTTCTCAGCAGTTGAATGTCATTTTGTTTTGAATCCGTATAATACTTCTTGTTTTTAGGAGTCGAAAAATCAAAATCAAAACTGCAGGAACCTATTACTGATTTGGTATTCTCGATAATCTGAGGATAATGAATATATTTCTGCAACAGTTCTTTTTTATCAACAAAAGTTTCTGTAGCCTTACATACATCTGATTCATTAAGCTTTGATAACAATGTATTGTTGTCAATGGCCCGCAATATCCTGTGCAGGTTATATTCCTGTTTTGTTTTAAATGTTACGGGATGAAGAATAACCATTTTAGGAATCAGCTTTTTCAGTTTAGGTTTGATCAGCAGATTAAGTTCCTCATATCGAATACCGATGAATTCATTATCATATAATTTTTCCGGCAGATTATGCAGAGGATAAAGGATGATATTGTCAGGCAGATCAGGATTGATCTTTGGAATCTGTACATGATCACAATTGTAATTGGTGAGGAGTTTATTAACTTCTCCGATTCCTTTAGCATTTTTGGCGAGGCAGATATAGTATAATTCATGATCTACCCTGACTTCCATTCCTACAATAGGCTTGATCCCTTTTTCCTTACAAATCTTATAGAAATCATAGATTCCGGTAACAGTATTGATATCCGTTAATGCTAAACATCTTACATTATGCTCAGCAGCCTGCTGAACAAGATCCTGAATAGGAATGGTTCCATAGCGTAAGCTGTGAAAAGAATGACAATTGAGAAACATAACCTAAAATTTTTAACGTATTAAACCTGAAGCCCTGCATACACTGGTCGTACCAAACCTGTTTTTAATTTTGTCCATTGCCTGATAGAGTGAGATCTGTTCCTCAGTATCTTCAAAAAGATTCATCTGGTGGCATCCATGAACCAGGTTGGTAAATTTTACACCCACCATTCTGATCCTGATTCTTCTGGTATAGAGTTTATTGAACAGTTCAAGTACATATTTGAGTAAGGTGTGATCAGCTGAAGTATGCGGGATTCTGCATTGCTTTGTTTCCGTATCAAAGTTGGAATATCGGATTTTTACTACCACTGTGGAAGTAAGCCATTTCTCTTCTCTCAACTGATAGCATAGTTTTTCCACCATTCCTGAAAGAATGCTTCTCACAGCAAACACATCAATGGTATCCTGTGAAAAGGTATCTTCCGTAGAAATGGACTTTCTTTCAGAATATTGCATGACGGGCGTTTCATCAATCCCATTGGCTTTTTTCCAGAGCACTGTTCCGTTTTTGCCAATCAGTTGCTGCAATACATCAGGCGGGGTCTGGGAAAGCGTTTCAATGGTACGGACTCCTAATCTTGACAGTAACTGAAATGTCTCATTGCCTACCATTGGAATCTTCTTAATAGATAAAGGATTCAGAAAAGGCTGAACATCTTTTTCTTTAACCTCCAGTTTTCCGACAGGTTTAGATTCCCCGGTTCCTATTTTAGCCACAGTTTTATTGGTAGAGAGTGCAAAACTGATGGGAAGTCCTGTGTTGTCTGTAACTGCCTGTGCCACTTCCTGAGTCCATTTATAGCAGCCAAAAAACTTATCCATTCCTGAGAGATCAAGATAGAACTCATCAATACTTGCTTTTTCCATTACCGGAACTTTATCTCTGATTACTTCGGTGACTAATTGGGACATCGTAAGATACATATCCATATCACCTTTGATAACCATTGCTTCAGGGCATAAGCGTAAAGCCATCTTGATAGGCATAGCTGATCGTACGCCAAAGAATCGTGTTTCATATGAGCAGGATGCCACCACTCCACGGTCACCACCTCCAATGATGATCGGTCTTCCAACCAATTCTGAATTCTTTTTCCGCTCGCAAGAGACGAAAAAAGTATCCAAATCCATATGTACTATCGAACGATTCATGCAACAAAATTAGATACTATTTGTCTCAAAATTTATATATTTGCTGGTATAAATTATACCAATGTCATTTTTTTCAGAAAACATCAGGTTTCTGAGAGATCAGAAAAAAATCTCTCAGGCAAAGATTTCAGCTGACCTTACCATTACCCGTGAACGGTATGCGAAGTACGAAGATGGTCGCTCTGAACCACCGATTGAAATCTTATTAAGGATTTCAAAGTATCATAAAGTCAGTATTGATTTACTGGTCAGTATTGATATTCGTAAATATCCTTTAGATGATATTGTTAAGCTTCCGGGTAATAAAATCATTCTTCCTGTTGTAGTAGATTCAAATGGTAATAATTTTATTGAAATTGTTCCTCAAAAAGCTTCTATGGGTTATTTGAACGGATACAGCGACCCTGAATATATGGAAAGCCTTCAGAAGATGCAGCTTCCATTTCTGAAAAATGGCAAGTTCAGAGCTTTTCTTGCGGATGGAGATTCTATGCCTCCTTTTGCAGATCAGTCAATTATTATTGGGGAATATGTGGAAAGACCTGAAGATCTCAAAGCTAAAAAAGAATATATTTTTGTTACAACTGAGGGAATCACCTATAAAACTTTTGTTAAACGAACTTCCAGAACAATTACTGTTGCTGCGGATAATATGTTTTATGAGCCATATGATATTCTTCTTAAAGATGTTGTAGAAATATGGCGGTATGTCAGAGGAATTTTACCCCAGGATTACAAACCGCATTATCTGCCTGATGAGGAGAGTCTGAAAAATCTGGTCGATGATGCTAAGCGGAGTATCAGTAATCTAGAAAACAGGCTTCTTAATATGAAAACAAAATAAAAACTTCCCCGAAGGGAAGCAAAAACACAAATGATGAAAAAAAACCCCGATGAATCGGGATCTTGTAAAAATAAAAATTTTATTAAAAATTGACAATGAGCCAGCTCAGTTTATTTGATGCAGAAGAATTTTATGAATTTCCAAAAGATCTTTTGGAATACAGAGAGCATTTTTTAAGTGCGGAAGAGGCTGATACACTTAAAGCAGTACTATTAGAGAATACTCCCTGGGAACAGCGTACTCAAAAAATGTATGATAAAACAGTTTTGACTCCAAGACTGACGGCTTGGTACGGTGATGACAATAAATCTTATCAAACAGCAGATAATAACTCATCAAAAACCAATCCATGGGCTCCTGAACTACTTTCGTTAAAAGAAAGAATTGAAAATGAGTTCGGATACAGATTTAATGGTGTATTATTGAACCTTTACAGAGATAACAATGATTCTGTTGCATGGCATAGGGACAAAGAAAGCAGATATGGGAAGCGACCAGTCATTGCTTCAATCAGCTTGGGACAAACCCGAAATTTCGATTTCAGAAAGAAAGACCACCATCAGAGTAAATACAGTCTGCCGCTTCCTCATGGTTCGCTGCTTATTATGAAAGGTGATCTTCAGGAAAACTGGGAGCATCGAATTGCTAAATCAGTCATTCCTATGAAAGAGCGCATCAATCTTACTTTCAGATTAATTAACAATATCTGATACAACCTTTTACAGCCAAAGGCTTCCACTTCATTCCAACCTATTTTCTTAACGAGCTTAGTCCGCTAACTTCGATGTTAAATTAAATATTTAGCATCATGGAAGACATTCAAAACACTCAACATCCGGATCCTTCTTTAATCAATATTCTATTGGTTTTCAATCCCAAAACCAATAAGATTGAAGCTGTGAAAACAATAGACGATAAAGGAGATCTGAAAACAGTACCCAACACCAAGAAGAATCAGAATCAATTTCTAAAGATTGATAAACAGGGTGATTTATTCTCCAACTTTTTCTCCAATTTTTTGAGTCAACTTAAAAATCCGACTTTATTCAACTTTTTTAAATCGCCACTTAAAGAATCAGAAAATATAGGAAAACAGATCCAGCATCACCTTACCCACCCCAGTACTGAGGGTGAAGAATTTCTAAACACTTACAAAATATTAACCCCAAATACCAATACGATGAGTACAAACCCTTTATCAGAAAAAGAATATCAGTATTCGGCTGATCAAATCGACTGGAATATGATGTCAAAATTCGGCTTAACTCAAGAAAAATTAGAAAAAGCAAATGCTTTAGATCCTATGTTAAAAGGATTTAAAACCAACGGACTTGTTCCTGTTACCATCAATCTTGGAACAGCCCTTACCAGAATGGATGCCAGGCTTTCATTGAATACCAACGATGCCGGAGATGTAGTCATCAATATTCATGGAATCAGAAAAGAACCCAATTTTAATTTTAAGTTCTTAGGTCATGAATTTACTGCAGAAGACAAAAAAAATTTAAAGGAAAACGGGAATATGGGACGTGTTGTGGAACTTATTAATCCAAAGACTGATGAAATTATTCCTTCCGTTATCAGCAGAGACCGTCTCACAAATGAACTGGTTGCTTATAAAGTTGAAAATATTAAAATTCCCGAAGAGATTAAAGGTATCAAATTAAATGAAGAGCAAAAGCAAACTTTGATAGAAGGTAAGGCATTATATCTGGAAGGTATGATTTCTACCAAAGGAGAGCCCTTTAATGCACATGTTCAGTTTAATGCGGATAAAAAATATGTGGAATTTCTGTTCGATCATAAAGAGCGTCAGCAACAATCTCATTCGGAAACTTCAAGAACATTCAGAGGCAAAGACTTAAGTGATGAACAGTATGAGAAATTTAAAGGTGGACAAACCATCTATCTGGATGGACTTCTGGATAAAAAAGGCCAGCCTTATCAGGGATATATTACCCTAAATCAAGAGACAGGAAAAGTGGATTTTTCATTTCAAAATCCAAATAAAGCGGGAGAACAGGCAAAACCTACGGAAGGACACAAAACACAAACTGCAGTTAATTCAGAAGGTAAAACCAATGAAGCGACTAAGAACTTAAAAGAACCGTTACAAAAAGGACAACAAACCCCTAAAGATAAAAATCAGCAGGCAAAACAAGATAAACCTCAGTCTCGTACAAGAAAACGTGGCGTCTGATGTAAGCTTTAATAACGATCGATATGAAAGTAATATTAGCAGAAAAGCCCAGTGTTGCCAGAGAAATAGCAATGGTCTTGGGAGCAACTGAAAAGAAAAATGGATATATAACAGGTAATGGCTATGCCGTTACCTGGTCTTTTGGTCATTTACTGGCATTGGCGATGCCTGAAGATTATGGTATTTCAAGCTTTAATAAACAGGCTTTACCTATTTTACCCGAACCATTCAAATTAACCATCAGAAAAGTAAAAAAGGGCAAGCAGTTTATCGTGGACCCAGGAGCATCCAAACAATTGAAAATCATTGAAAAGTTATTCGCTGCATGTGACCGTATTATTGTCGCTACAGATGCAGGAAGAGAAGGAGAACTTATCTTTAGGTATATCTATGAATATCTGAATTGCAAAAAACCGTTTGAAAGAATATGGATCAGTTCCTTAACAGAAAAAGCCATTAAAAGTGGTTTTCAAAATTTAAAGCCCGGAGGTCAGTATGATGGCTTATTTCATGCGGGTCAATGCAGAAGCAGAGCTGACTGGTTATTAGGGATTAATACCACTCAGGCATTGACTATAGCTGCAGGTAGCGGATTATATTCCTTAGGCAGGGTTCAGACTCCGACATTAGATATAATCTGCAAACGTTATCATGAACACAAAAACTTCATCAGTCAGAAATACTGGCAGATTGAGTTGCGGCATCAAAAAGATTATATAGAATTTAAGAGTCTTGGAAAACTAAAATTCACAGAAAGAAAACAAGCTGAAGATATTGTAAAATCTTTGGAAAGAAACCCGACAACAGCAACGATTACCTCTATTGATGTAAAAACAGTAAAAGAGCAATCTCCTCTCCTGTTTGATTTGACAGGTCTGCAAAAAGAAGCAAACAAGAGATTAAATTTCAGTGCAGAGGAAACGCTGAATATTGCTCAGAGTCTCTATGAGAATAAATTTATTACTTATCCTCGCACGGGAAGTCAATACATCCCGGAAGATCTATGGCCGGAAATACCTGATCTCATCAGAATCCTTCAGGAAAAGGAGCCATATAAAAATGCAGCAGGTTCACTTCCTTGGGGAAATTTCAGCAGAAGAATTGCGAATGATATGAAAGTTACTGATCATCATGGACTGCTCACTACTGAGAAAATTCCCTCAGCACTTACGGCAAAAGAGAATGCTATTTACGAACTGATCGCTTTTCGATTACTGGAGGCTGTTTCACAGCCTTGTATCAAAGAAATTACAGATGTTGGTTTACAGGTGCTTCATTTCGATTTTGTAGCTCAGGGATGTAAAATCTTACAAAAAGGTTGGTGTAATATTACCGGTATTTTTTCAGATGATTTTGACCCGATAGAAGAGTTACCTGAAATCAGGGAAGGTGCAGAACTCAAAATTAAAGGGATTACGATCATCGAAAAGAAAACCCAGGCTCCAAGCCTTTATACTGAAGGAACCTTATTGTCTGCAATGGAAAATGCAGGAAAAGATATTGAAAAAACAGAACAGCGGAAAATATTAAAAAATATAGGTATTGGCACACCTGCAACAAGGGCATCTATTATTGAGACGTTAATTCATCGGGGTTACATCACAAGAGATAAAAAATCAATCATCCCAACTGATAAAGGTCTACATGTTCATAGCCTGATAAAAGATAAGAAAATAGCCGATGTTTCTTTAACAGCAGAATGGGAATTAGAAATGCAGCGTATAGAAAATAATGAATCCAAGGCTGCTGAATTTCAAAAACAAATCGAAAGCTACACAAAATCTGTTACTGAGGAATTACTACAGATCAACATTGAACAACCTCATCTTCCCAATATTATATGTCCAAAATGTAAAACGCAATATTTGATTATTCATGATCATATTGTGAAATGTTCTGATATTCATTGCAGTTGGTTGCAGTTTAGAAATATTTGCGGTATACAAATCTCATTGAATGATATAAAAAGCCTTGTTAACACCGGTAGAACTTCATTAATAAAGGGAATGAAAAGTAAGTCAGGAAAAACTTTTAATGCTCATATCATCCTAAATGACAAAATTGAAAGTTCATTTGAATTTGAAAGAAATTGATAGGTTAATTCTCCCCTTTAAACGAAGCAAACTTTATTTATAATACAACTCATAGATGATGTGAATCGGAAAAAAAACTTATTTACAGTAAATTTGCACCCGATTCTCATGTTTAATTTGAGTTTTCATGGTTATTAGTTTTTATCCCCGGTCTCCGGGGATTTTTACTTTATTCTTTTGGTATTAAATGCTGTAGCTCAGGGTGAGTTTTTATACGCTCAATTTCATTTTCAATGATCCTCATAACATCCTGCTTAACATTTCTGTAATTCTCTTCAATAATTGATGTGAATCGGTCTTTTCCTTTTTCATCTACAAATGATAAAATCTCTGGTATCCGCTGATAAGATTTAGTCTCTTCAACTACTTTCTCATGATCCACTACTATTTCTGCATGAAACATTTTCTGTTCAATCCTTTCATCAAAATTATCAGATACAGCCCCTACAAACATTCCCTGACTTAAAGTTGAAATTTTAGAAGCCGGTATCAAACTATCCAGTTGCGTAGATATAGAAGTGGATGTATCGTTTCTGTTGATGGTCATACTTTGTCTTTTCTGCAGGACTTTTCCAAATCGTTCCGAAAGATTTTTAGCAGTATCTCCCACAACCTGACCACTGAATATATTCCCCACTGTATTCTGAATCACTTTACTTTCTTTATCCCCATAATCTCTTGTCAACTGGGAGAAATCCTGAAACCCCAGACAGACAGCTACCTTATTACTTCTTGCGGTTGCAATCAGATTATCCAATCCCCGAAAATAAATCGTAGGCAATTCATCAATAATCACTGAACTCTTTAGTTGTCCTTTTTTATTGATGAGTTTTACGATTCTGGAATTGTACAACCCCAATGCTGCCGAATAGATATTCTGCCGATCCGGGTTATTCCCTACACATAATATTTTCGGTTCTTTCGGATTGTTAATATCCAATGAAAAATCATCTCCGGTCATGACCCAGTATAGCTGAGGAGATATCATTCGTGATAAAGGAATCTTAGCAGAGGCGATCTGTCCCTGAAGCTGGTCTTGTGCGCCGCCTTGCCACGCGTCCATGAAAGGGGAAAGATAATTCTCAAGATCAGTATAAGAAGTTAGGATAGTGAAAACATCAGAGTATTTTTTATTGAGTAGTTCAATGGCATGAGGAAAAGTGCAGTATTTACCCTTTTCATATATTTTCAGAAACCAGATAATAGCAGCTAAAAGAATAATGGGAGATTCCACGAAGAAGTCTCCTTGCTTTTGAATCCAGGTTCTGTTTAAATTGAGCATGATGGTATAGGCTGCTTCATAGGCATCTGAAATATCCGTCATAAAATCAGGATTTAAAGGATTACACCGATGGCTTCTTCGGGGATCATCAAAATTAATAACATAAAACTTCGGTTTTACTTTGTATTTATCCTGGTGTTTCAATACATGATTATAAGCAATTGTTGAAAGATCATCAAACTTAAAATCATAGATATACATGGAAAACCCCTTTTCGATCTGCTGTTTGATATAATTATTGACGATAGCATATGACTTTCCTGATCCTGGAGTTCCCAATACAATGGTTGCTCTGAATGGATTGACAATATTAATCCAACCCTGATTCCATTTCCCTCTGTAATAGAATTTAGTGGGAAGATTGACAGAATATTCATTTTCCATCAATTGGGTTTCCTGCATAAAACTTTCATTCTCATTATTGAATACATCATCCATCAGGTTATGTTTTAACAAGCGGCTCATCCATACCCCTGACACCATTAGGAGGATATATCCTACTAACATTGAAAGCATATATAAAAGAATACCTACTCCACCCCATCTCAGCAAAATAGTATTGAAGAAAAACAGTAACGTTCCGACTGCCATAAAACTGATAATCTGAGACCAGGTTATCTTCTCGTCTTTTACTCCTTTTGTTCCCAGACAGCTTAAAGAGAGTAATACCATGGTAAAAACTTTTGTATAGAGACTATGAGAAAACAAGCCTGCCGTTTTTTGGAAATTCTGCAGTATTCTGTTAATGACTTCCAATGTCCATCCTTTTTCATGAAAAAAGGAATAACAATACCAGTAATAATGCATCAGTACTATTAAAATACTGACGGCACGCATAAAAGCCATAATTTTAGCTAAGCCCCGTAGATCATCTTCACCCTGCATATCATTTATTTTTAGAGTTAGGATGATGAATTTACCTAGTGAGAGAAGTGTGCTTTCTACACTGGCAGTGTCAGGCGTTATAAGGAAGCGTTTGGCACCGTACTGAAGCTTACTTTCTCATGAATCATAGCAGTTGTTGACCAAGGATTTTTTTACATTTGTCCTATAACAAAATATCAATGAAACCTGTACAATCAACATACACTGAATTACTGGACAGTATCGGATCCGCTATTGAGATTGCAAGACAAAATGCGGTTAAGGCAGTTAACACTGAACTGGTGAAAGCCAACTGGGAAATTGGCAGGCATATCGTGGAATACGAGCAACATGGTGAAGAACGTGCGGAATACGGAAGTAATTTACTGGCAACGCTTTCAAAAGATCTGAGGCTGCGTTATGGAAAAGGATTTGGCAGGCGTAATATTTTGGATATGCGCAGATTTTATTTGACCTATCAAAAATGGCAGGCAGTGCCTGCCAAATTAAGCTGGACTCATCTGGTTACTTTGTTGGGAATTTCCGATGATACGGCAAGAAAGTTTTATGAAAAACAGGCAGTACTGGAAAATTGGGGTTATCGCGAACTGGAAAGGCAGATCAACTCTTCCCTTTTTGAAAGGCTGGCATTGAGCAAAGATAAAAAGGGAGTGTTGCAACTGGCTGAAAAAGGTCACATCATAACCGATTCCACAGAGGCTATAAAAGATCCTTATGTACTGGACTTTCTTAAATTACCTCAAAGTCATCGTGTGACCGAAAAAGCATTGGAACAGAAGATTATTGACAACCTGCAGATGTTTCTTTTAGAACTGGGGAAAGGTTTTACATTTGTAGGAAGACAGTATAAAATATCACTTCGTAACCGTCATTTTTATATTGATCTCGTATTCTATCATCGTATCCTAAAGTGTTTTGTGTTGATTGATTTAAAAATAAAACAGGTCGAGCACAATGATATAGGGCAAATGAATTTATACCTGAATTACTTTAAATCTGAAGAAAATGTAGTGGATGATAACGAGCCCATAGGAATTATCCTTTCCGCCGAAAAAGATGAAGTATTGGTCGAATATGCAACGGGTGGTATATCTAATAAAATATTTGTTTCCAAATACCAATTGTATTTACCTGACAAAAAGGAATTGCAGCAAAAAATACAAGCTATTATGCAAAAAGAAGGTTAAGAAATCATCAGACTATCTTTTTCTTCTTTTTTTCCGCTTCCGCATTTGCTGTGAAAAAACCTGTTCTTCATAGTCCTCTCCCTGCACTGTTGGTAACAGTCCGGGAAATGAATCCATTAATCCAATATCATATATATAATCATTATTATCATTTAAAAACTCAAATAGAGGATGTAGCTGACGAGGTAAAATCTGATTTACTGGGAGTGATTCCGTTTCTGCCTTCTTTTCATTAGAGGGTCTTTTTAAATACTCCTGATCCTTCCATAAATCATTAAAAACAGCAGCGGAATATTCTTTTCCCAAATTTGAACCATTCCATACTGTTTTGGAGTTGTGATCGATAAATGTCATTCCATAAATACGTCCGGTTTCATTTCTTCGGATTACCGTATTAATGCCTACAGATCTTAATTTCTCAACAAAACTTTTTTCATGAATACTCACTTTGAGGGCATTATCAATCCAGCCCTTTATTTCTGTTTTATTCGATTGAAGAGTAGATTCTTTACTTTTTAAAAAGTGAGATTCCATTGCAGACAACTGTGCCGCTTTTCCAATCCGTGAAGCTTTTAATGGATTTCCAATTTTATTTTTGTTTTTATCCAATGCAAAATATACCAAACCTCGCTGCGGCTTTCCATGCAATTCACCTTCAATTTTTTCAACTGCTATATTGAACAATGAAAGCAGAGCATTGTACTCTCCAAGTGTTTTAAAGGAATATACATCCGCAATATTCCGGATCACAGAAGCAATTTGATGTTTAACATTTCCGGTCTGATAATCAATCGGTTTGAAAACCATGTTATTTTTCACCTTCTGCCCTTCTGTAACTGACCATAAATTATAGGTATTTTCGAGTTGTCTGCATATATTCATTGACCGCCTTTTCTCAAATTGATCTGATATTTTCCTGCCATTTTCATCAACACATACTGAGACAATATGAATATGAGTACGGTCGATATCATGATGTTTAAACACCATGTAGGGCTGTTCTCCGTACCCCATTTCATTCATATACTCTTCTGCCATCTTCATAAAATCCTTATCGCTGACCTTGTCATTCGGATCGGGATTAAGCGATATATGTAAGGTATGCTTTTCCGTCTTTACATTGGCAGCCAGATAAGGATCGAAAGATTTCAATAATTGGGGTATTGTATACGTCCCATCTGGAGATTCTACCATTTTATTCATCAACAAAATTTGTCCTAATCCCTTTTCAACCTTATGATGATTATAGGCTAAGGCACCATATAAATTACTGCTTCTGCCAATTTTTGCAATCATTGAGCCATCATTTTTCTATATTTTTGTTAGTAAATTCATTAGCCAATTCGATAATTTTCCGACATAAAACCGAAAGTTCAACAGTGTGTTTCTCCAGCTGATACAAAAATGCTGCGGCTTTTTTTTCGGTAAAATGAGTATATAATAACTTAACCACCTGATTGTAATTCACACCCACTGCTCTAAACTGCGAATAAAAGGAAGTCAGTCTCATGTAAAAATCAACGCTCCCCTTATCAATTTTTACAGTTTTTATTTCTTTAGAAAATAATACGGACGTTATAAATTTAGCTTTATTGTCTATTCCAGAGGCTTCAAACAAAGACAGAAATTTGCTATTGTCTTCATCATCCAGCCTAAAAACATACCGGTGATTACAAGGGTTTATCTTTGGCTTTCGCCCTCCTTTACCTCTCTTATTATTTTTCTGATCATTCATAGATATCCATTTAAAGTTTATAAACCTCGACTTCGGAGAGTGTTTCAAAGCTCCCGGCAGGGCAAGTTGTTTTGAGGCACAAAAAACAGTTATGAGGCACTCAAAACACAACTTGCCGTGTTCAGGTGAACACTATATTTACTGCACTACAAAAACTTTTGTAACAACCGATCCACATCTTTCAGATGTTGTACTAAACAACAAACTCTTACTAAAAATCAATACAACAAGGTAAATAGAAGCTAGCAGATATATACAATATTACTCCCTTCCAATTGATGCCAAATAACACTATTAATTACCTGAAAATCCGCACTGGTTTTGAAGACTCTTTCCTTTACAGCAAAATATAAAGTTGAGGATGAAACGGCTAAATCATAAAAATGTAAAGTTTTAAAACTATAAAAGCAGAAAAGCAGTTACAAATATTCAAAGCGAGGCATATTCTCGACAAAACAATTGTAAAGATGAGCAGTAAAATTGATGTAAATGTATACATCTTTAGATTTTTAAGATAATACAGGAGTACGCCTACATATAAATCAACCTATACAGATTCTTACCAAGAAAAATTACAAAACAACAATAAACATATGCATCATGAAAGCAACAAAAAAAACTTTAAAAGTAAGTTTCTCCACTCAAAAAGGAGGTGTGGGAAAATCGACGATTACCATATTACTTGCCAGCGTATTACATTATCGCTTGGGATATAATGTTTTAGTCATGGATTGTGATTTTCCACAATACAGTCTAAGCAATATGAGAGAACGTGATAAAAAAGCAATTATGCTCAACGACTACCATAAGAAAGCTGCTATGAAACAATTCCAACTGATCAATAAGAAAGCATATCCGATTATACGCTGTAAGGCAGAAAATGCAATAGAAGAATCTACCCGATATATTAAACAAACTACTGTAGTTCCAGATATTATTTTTTACGATCTGCCTGGTACCGCCAATACCAAAGGGGTTCTGACAACCTTGAAATCCATGAATTTTATTTTTGCCCCAATGACTGCTGACCGTTTGGTCGTAGAAAGTACGTTAGGATTTACCAAAGCTTTTATGGCTCTTCCTTCCGGTGAGCATGATCTTCCACAACAGGAGTTGTGGTTATTCTGGAATCAGATTGATGGACGGGAAAAGACAGGGTTATATGAAATCTACGAAAAAGCAATTGCGACTCTTCAGATGAATATAATCGAAACGCGAATCATGGATAGTAAACGATTTCGCAAGGAATCCGACCATATTGGAAACAGTATTTTCAGATCAACACTTTTACCAGCAGACTATCCGCTTTTAAAAGCGACAAGAATGGATCTGTTTGTTGAAGAATTTCTAAGAATCACAAACTTATAAAACCCGAAAGATGGCTACAAACAATGACAACAAAGATTTAGAAAAGACTACCGTTGATGAAGAATATTTAATGCAGGTCATCAGTGGTGAACAAACCGCTCTTGATGAACAAAATCATGTAACCAAACAAGCCGTTCAAAAATCTAAAGAAAAAACCAAAACCAATTCTTCTAAAAAACTGAACTATGAAGAGATCTTTTTAACGAATCGCTTTCCTTCAGGACGTAATGGTAAAGTGGTCTACATACGTCCAGAGTACCATGAAAGATTATTGCGAATTGTACAGCTCACCAGAGAAGAAAGGACAACCCTCTATTCCTATATCGACAATATTCTAGAACAGCATTTTTTGGAATACGGAAACGAAATTACTGATTACTTTAACAATCACTTTAAACCCATTTTATAACTATGGAAACTCTCATCATTATTTGTCTCCTGACCATAATTCTGCTATTACTCCATGACAAAATTATCCGAAAACAATACCATTCTCATAAAACTGAAAGACAGGCAAATAATAAAAAGCAACCCAATATTATGGGTGAAGCAAAAACCTCACTCCATTCTATGACAATGACTTCCTCTGAAAGACAAGAAATTGAACTTGGTTTTGATCCCTCTAATTTAGACATAGAATATGATATCAGTGAAAATATCAGTCTATTAAATCCGCAGGAAGAGCCGGAATATGCCTTTAATAGTGAACCTGATTTTATTGAAGAGGAAGAAGAATGGAAAAAATATAGAATAATTGGTGAGGATAACAGTTGTGCCCAAGGGGTTACCTTTGAAGAACTAAGCACTGTGGAGATGTTTGTAAAACAAAATAGTTTTACCGCATCTCAAAAGGAAACAGCAGCAGCGATCATTCAGAAAACTTATGGAACCGAATTATATATCTTACTTGAGAATTCTATGGAAAATGATTCCCATAAAATAGCAATACTATTAGATAATTCTTTTGAAAATGAACGAATATCCGGTTCTTCCGATGTGCGGAAAAGTGATCTCAATGATTTTGAAATAGGGAAATTCATTTGAAGTTCCCTATTTTCTTTATGACAGCACTAAACTATTTCATCAAAAACAGCTCTTTGTAAAAAATGAAGTTGACCTTTCTCTGCCATTATTCTATACAATTTTTCCATTTTTTCTAATTGTTCACTATTTTTACAAGCAACATATTTTTGTGATAAATGAAAAATGTTCAAATCTTTCCAGAGATAGAAGAAATCGCTTTTTATTTCTTTTTTCGCATCTTTTTTACAAACTAAAGTAGCACTATCACTCAATGGAAATATAAAGTTTCCCATAGTTTTATAGTTTGTATTGTCTTCTTCAATAATAGGACAATCTCCTATCAGAGAGGGAAACTTATCATAAAAAGTGATAAAGCAATTCTTATGGATCTCATCTAAACTTTCTTCATTTGAAATGGGCTGTATTGACAGAAGAATTCGTTTTGTTTCCTGAATGATCTCTTTCTTATTTAAATTATTTATAACTTCTTGTGTTATTTCCTTACTTGAATCAATTGGACGTATTGCTAAACCCAATTGTTCGATAGGAATATCTTTAACAAGATTTTTAGCAATATCATCAACTTTTGGAACTCTCCACTTTGTTAAATTAGCCAAATAAATCATCCATGTAAGTTCCCTACCACTCATCTGCTGACTTTTTAAAATTTTTGTTAAAGTTTTAGACAGTAAAGTATCTACTTCTTCATACATCCTTTCGATATTATCCCCCTTACTCCCATTTATATCAAAAAGATTCCTGCCATCTTCAAAGAAAATAGCTTTAGGACTTTGCATCTTACTGATAATTCTTTTGGATTCTTTGTTATATACCCACAACATATTGTTTTCATCACTAAAATTCTTACTCAGGAATTTGGGTATGTAGTGATGTCTCTTTGATTGTTCTTTCATGGTTAAGTACTATTTTTTGAAAGTAATCAAAATATTCTTTATAAAGCATTATAGAGCCAAACAATTCCTGAAAACACCAAATTCCCAGGTGGCAATCCCATACCAAACACCTTTGTCTCAGAACCCGTAAAGCACGGGTTTTCATAATCATAAAAAATCTATTCATTATGAAAAGACAAAGAAAAAAAATCGTGTTAACAGCATTGCTTCTGTTAATCGGACTGAGTACGAATGCTCAGGGAAATGGTTCTGCCGGAATCAATGAAGCCACTCAAATGGTTACTTCCTATTTTGACCCTGCAACGAAACTGATTTATGCTATTGGTGCGGTAGTGGGCTTAATTGGCGGGGTCAAGGTTTACAACAAATTCAGCAGTGGTGACCCTGATACCAGTAAAACTGCTGCCAGCTGGTTTGGAGCGTGTATATTCTTAATTGTTGCAGCTACCATCCTCCGTTCATTCTTCCTTTAAAACATCAGTTATGGTTACGTATCATATCAACAAGGGAATAGGAAGAACGGTTGAGTTCAAAGGATTGAAAGCACAGTACCTGTTCATTTTTGCAGGAGGATTATTAGGAATACTCGTATTCATCATGATCATGTATATGGCTGGTGTCAATACCTATATCTGCTTACTTCTTGGAGGAACTACTTCTGGTCTTCTCATTTGGAAGACCTTTTCTCTCAACAGAAAGTATGGAGAACATGGATTAATGAAATTGGGAGCAAAAAAGAAGCATCCAAGGTACATTATCAGCCGAAAATCCATTTTCAGGTATATCAAGGTACACTCTAAAAAAACTATAGCATGAGAAATCAATCCAAAGCGACAACGCTGGAAAGCAGATTTCCACTGCTAGGTGTAGAAGAGAACTGCATTATTTCAAAAGATGCTGATGTTACGGTTTGTTTCAAGGTAAGTCTTCCGGAACTGTTTACGGTAGCGTCAGCTGAGTATGAAGCTATCCATTCGGCTTGGTTTAAAGCCATAAAGACATTACCTGATTACAGCATCGTTCACAAACAGGATTGGTTTATCAAGGAAAATTACCGTCCCGATTTATCTAATGACGATCAAAGTTTTCTATCCAAGTCTTTTGAAAGGCACTTTAACGAAAGACCTTTCCTGAATCATTATTGCTATCTGTTTCTTACCAAAACTACAAAGGAAAGGATGAGAACGCAGAGTAATTTCTCATCATTTTGTAAAGGAGTTTTGATTCCAAAAGAGATCAGGGATAAAGAAGTGATCAGCAGATTCATGGAAGCGGTTGATCAGTTTGAAAGGATTATGAACGACAGTGGATCTATTTTCTTAGAAAAGATGACCGCTGATGAAATTACAGGAACAGAAAAACAATCTGGATTGTTAGAACAGTATCTGACTCTGTCGAGAGAAATTAATCCATCTCTCCAAGACCTCAACTTAGGAGCAGAAGAAATGCGTATAGGTAACAACCGCATCAGCATGCACACTCTTTCGGATACGGATGATCTTCCGGGTACAGTTTCTTCGCACAGCAGATACGAAAAGTTAAGTACTGACAGAAGTGACTGCTTACTCTCATTTGCATCTCCGGTTGGACTGCTACTCAGCTGCAATCACATCTACAATCAGTATTTATTTATTGACAATAGTGAAGACAATCTTACTAAGTTTGAAAAGTCTGCCAGGAATATGCATTCTCTGGCAAGATACAGCAGAGCCAATCAGATCAATAAAGAATGGATTGAAAAGTATCTCAATGAAGCGCACTCTTTCGGATTACAGTCTATTCGCGCCCATTTCAATGTGATGTGTTGGTCTGACAGTCCTGCGGAGCTCAAACAATTAAAAAATGATACCGGCAGCGCTTTGGCATTGATGGAATGCAAGCCCCGTCACAACACAACAGATACTGCAACATTGTACTGGGCAGGAATTCCCGGGAATGCAGGAGATTTTCCAAGTGAAGAAAGTTTCTACACGTTTATAGAACCTGCCTTATGTTTTTTCACTGAAGAAACCAATTATCAGGATTCCCCTTCACCTTTTGGGATAAAGATGGCAGACCGATTGACGGGAAAACCTATCCATCTGGATATTTCAGATCTTCCGATGAAACAGGGAATCATTACCAATCGAAACAAGTTCATTTTGGGACCTTCGGGGAGTGGGAAGTCTTTTTTCACCAACCATATGGTGAGACAGTATTATGAGCAGGGAGCCCATGTTCTGTTAGTTGATACCGGAAATTCCTATCAGGGGTTATGCGAACTGATCAAAGGTAAAACAAAGGATGAAGATGGAGTTTACTTTACTTATACAGAAGACAATCCGATTGCTTTCAATCCATTCTATACTGATGATGGAGTTTTTGATATAGAAAAACGGGAAAGCATCAAAACACTTATTCTCACACTATGGAAAAGAGATGATGAACCGCCAACCCGCTCCGAAGAAGTTGCTTTATCAAATGCAGTCAGCGGCTATATTGATCGAATCAAAAATAATGAGCAGTTCCCTTCATTTAATGGCTTTTACGAGTATGTAAAAAATGATTATCAAAAAGTATTAGAGCAAAAAAAAGTCAGGGAAAAAGACTTTGATATTGCCAACTTTCTGAATGTTTTAGAGCCTTATTATAAAGGCGGAGAATATGATTACTTATTGAATTCAGAAAAGCAATTAGATCTTCTTTCTAAGCGATTTATCGTTTTTGAAATTGATGCGATCAAGGATCATAAAATCCTTTTTCCCATTGTAACCATTATCATCATGGAAGTTTTCATTAACAAAATGCGAAGACTGAAAGGAATCAGAAAACTGATCCTGATTGAAGAAGCCTGGAAGGCAATTGCTAAAGAAGGAATGGCTGAATACATCAAATATCTCTTCAAAACTGTAAGAAAATTCTTTGGAGAAGCCATTGTTGTTACACAGGAGGTGGATGACATCATTCAGTCTCCTATTGTTAAGGAAAGCATCATCAACAATTCAGACTGTAAGATCCTTTTGGATCAGCGGAAATACATGAACAAGTTTGATGATATTCAGTCTATGCTGGGTCTTACAGACAAAGAAAAAGCACAGGTTCTTTCCATCAATATGAATAATGATCCGAAAAGGCTGTATAAAGAAGTCTGGATCGGATTAGGAGGAACGCACTCTGCTGTATATGCCACGGAAGTTTCCACAGAAGAATATCTGGCCTATACCACAGAAGAAACGGAGAAAATGGAAGTCATGCAATTGGCTTCTGAACTTGATGGCAATGTAGAGCATGCCATCAAGAGGATTTCTCTTAAGAGAATCAAATCGAATACAAAAGAAACTTAAATCATTAAAATTTTACAACAATGAAAAATTCAATCATTACAACAGTTATGGTTATTGTATTAGCTATAACATCATTTGCAAAAGCGCAATTTGTGGTTACGGATCCTGCTAATCTGGCTTCAGGAATACTCAACTCCGCCAATGAAATTGTACAGACCTCATCGACTGTTTCGAATGTAGTTAAGAACTTCAATGAAGTTAAAAAGGTGTATGAGCAGGGTAAGGAATATTATGACAAACTGAAAGCAGTAAACAATTTAGTAAAAGATGCCCGTAAAGTTCAGCAGACTGTTTTATTGGTGGGTGATGTTTCCGAAATGTATGTCAATAATTTTGGAAAGATGCTGAATGATCCCAATTTCAATGCTCAGGAGTTGACCGCTATCGCTAACGGCTATTCAACACTATTGAACGAAAGCACTGAACTGCTTAAAGAACTAAAACAGATTGTCACTTCTACCAATCTATCATTGAATGATAAGGAAAGAATGGAAATTATTGACAGAGTATATAAAGAGGTGAAAGATTATCATAATCTGGTAAGATATTACACCAATAAGAATATCTCTGTCAGTTATCTGAGAGCCAAAAAGCAGAACAACGCGCAGAGAGTTCTCAACCTGTATGGTACTGTTAACCAAAAATACTGGTAAGATGGAACCTACTAATTTACATGAGGTGCTTCGTTCTGTGTATGAAGAGATGATGCCGATGTGTGCTGACATGGCAGCAGTTGCAAAAGGAGTTGCAGGGCTGGGAGCATTATTTTATGTGGCCGTAAAGGTCTGGCAGGCATTAAGCCGTGCCGAACCGATTGATCTGTTTCCTATGCTCAGACCATTTGCCATCGGAATCTGCATTATGTTCTTTTCAACAATTGTCTTGGGCAGCATCAACGGAGTATTAAGTCCGGTCGTTCAGGGCAGCCACTCCATGCTGGAGGGTCAGGTATTAGATCTTAATGAACTCCAGCAGAAAAAAGATCTGCTGGAAAGGGAGGCTATGCTTCGAAATCCTGAAATGGCATATCTCATTTCTGATGAAGAATTTGACAAAAAATTGGAAGAACTGGGATGGTCACCTTCTGATTTGGTGACGATGTCTGGAATGTATATAGAGCGGGAAATGTTTGCCATTAAAAAAGATATCAGAGATGGTTTCAGAGAGTTTCTGGAAATACTCTTTCAGGCAGCGGCATTGGTGATTGATACAATCAGAACTTTCTTTCTCATTGTGCTTTCGATCCTTGGTCCTATTGCATTTGCCATATCGGTTTGGGATGGTTTTCAGTCTACGCTTACCCAATGGCTGACCAGATACATCAGTGTATACCTATGGTTACCGGTGGCTGATATGTTCAGTGCTATCCTGGCAAAGATTCAATCCCTTATTATAGAAAGGGATATTGAAATGCTGGCAGATCCCAACTTTATTCCAGATACTTCCAATACGGTCTACATTATCTACATGATCATTGGAATCATTGGCTATTTCACTGTGCCTACCGTTACAGGCTGGATCATTCAGGCGGGCGGAGCCGGAAACTTTATGCGTAATGTTACCCAGATGGCACAAAAGTCAGGAAATGTTGCGGGTGCTACTGCTGGCGCAGCGGCAGGTAATATTTCAGGACAACTCCTTAAATAATCAAAAAACAAAAAAATGGAATTTAAAACCTTAAGAAATATAGAGAACAGTTTTAAGCAAATCAGATTGTTCACCTTTGTTTTTGCCATCCTTTGTTTTGGAGTTGTCGGCATTGTTGTGTACAAATCGTACAGTTTTGCAGAAGAACAAAGACAAAAGATATATGTCCTTGACAATGGTAAATCACTGATGGTTGCCCTATCCCAGGATATGTCTATCAACAGACCTGTAGAAGCCAGAGAACATGTAAGACGTTTTCACGAACTCTTTTTTACAGTAGCTCCTGATAAAAGTGCTATTGAGAGCAATGTAAAAAGAGCTTTTAATATGGCCGACCAATCTGCATTCAATTACTATAAGGATCTCTCTGAGAAAGGGTATTACAACAGGATCATCAGCGGAAATATTCAACAGCGCGTTGAAATTGACAGTGTAGTAGCAGATTTTAACAACTATCCCTATGCTGTAAAGACTTATGGGAAGCAATTCATTATCCGCGCAAGTAATTTAACGATCCGAAATCTTGTAACGAATTGTCAACTGGTCAATTCCGTCAGGTCAGACAGCAACCCTCAGGGGTTTACGATTGAAAAATTCAATGTCATTGAGAACAAAGATGTTGAAACTGTTAACCGATAAAAACAGTTATATGAAAAAAATAAGATTAAAAATAGAGGAATTCGTTAAAAAAGCAGAACGGAAATGGAAATCCTTATCTACCAAACGACAACGCTCTTTGACCAAGATATTTTTTGCAGGGTATGCGATAATGACGATTTTAACGGTTATTCATCTATGGTCAAAAGATTCAAAAAGTCGAACCATTCTTTCAGTTGGACATATCAATAACATTCCAAAGGAGATAAAGATGCAACATCAGCCGCTTGAAAACCCAGCTAATTATTCACCCCATAAAACATCCCCATGAAAGAGACAAGTCAAATCAGAATCACTGAAGGAAGTATACCTTCCTCAGACGAAAATGAACCTTTGGATCGTAAGCCAGGGTGGGAAAAATTTAAAAAGCCGATCATCTACTTTTTAATGTTCATTGTTTGTATGGGATCCTTGTATCTGGTTTTTAAACCAAAAGATGATAAAACAACTAATCAAGAGGTAGGTTTAAATGCTGAAGTGCCACAAGCCACGGATGACAAATTACAAGCAGATAAGCAGAAGGCGTATGAGCTAGAATTGTTGGAGCAGAAAAATGAAGAAAAAAGAAATGCTATGACAAGCCTCTCAAATTATTGGAGTGAATCAAACGGCTCGAATCAGCTGACCGCTCTATCTCCAGAATCTTATAACAATACGAACGCAGATCAGAATGCTTTAAACAGCTACCGTAATGCACAACAAACATTAAGCTCATTTTACAGCAAAGACGACCATGAGGTTACCCAATTAAAAAGGGAAATTAACAGGCTTAAGAATGAAATTTCACATAAGGATGCAGTTCCAAGTACTGTAGGAATTAATGATCAGTTAGAATTGATGGAAAAGTCTTATCAGATGGCTGCAAAATATCTACCTGCGCCAAAACAGCAAGAAGAATCTGAACCAAAGAAAACCTCTGAGGCAAAGCCTGAAGAAAACAAAGTTAAAATAACGGCAGTACAGCTTCAAAAACGCAACGTCGTATCCAGTTTGTATCGAGAACCTTCAGACAGTACGTTTTCAGCATCCATCAGTCATAATCGATTTGCGGGGTTACAGAATGAACAGGAAAATACTGTATCCCAAAATAACAACAGTATCCATGCAGTAATACATGAAACCATGACATTGGTAAATGAAAGTATGGTGCCCTTACGACTAACACAATGTTTGCTCCTTGGAAAGACAACCATTCCTTCAGGTACTGTGTTAAAAGCAGCAGGAAAGTTTCAGGGAGGAAGACTGTTACTCGCAATTTCAAGCATTGAATACAAAGGCACTATAACCCCTGTCGAGATTAATATTCATGATAATGATGGGCAGTTGGGGCTTTACATTCCCTACTCGTCAGAACTGACCGCTATTAAGGATATAGCATCCAACATGAGCCAGAATTCCGGCACCAATATTATGATGACCCAATCGGCAGGACAACAGGTTGCTGCCGATCTCACCAGAGGTTTGGTTCAGGGAGTTTCAGGATACTTTCAAAAGAAAGTAAGACAGCCTAAAGTTACTGTTAAGGCAGGGCATCAGGTGCTTTTAGTTTCAAAAAAATAATTAACCTTTAAATTAAAATTAATGAAAATACGACTTAATATATTTTTCTCGGTTCTGTTGATACTCTTCGGTATCTGCAGATTAGCAGCTCAGGAAAATTCAGGTTTCGCATCGCTTTCTCAGGCCAAACTGGAACCTTACAAGATGGAAGTTACCTACAATAAAACAACACATTTATTATTTCCATCTCCCATACGATACGTGGATCTGGGAAGCGAAAATTTGATTGCCAATAAAGCGGAAGATGTAGCGAATGTTCTCAGAATAAAATCCTCAGTAAGAGATTTCGAGGAAGAAACAAACTTTTCGGTCATTACTGAGGATGGTAAATTTTACAATTTTGATGTTTTTTACAGTTCTTATCCAGACACTCTGAATTATGACCTTCTGAAATTACAGCGAAATCAGGAAAAAGAATACTCTACAGATGTCCTGTTTGAAGAACTTAAGGGAGAATCTTCATCATTGACTGAACTATTGATAAAAACCTTGTACCAACTTCCCAAAAGAACAGTAAGGCACATTGGTTCAAAAAGCTTTGGAATTCAGTTTCTGTTAAAATCTCTGTATGTACACGAAGGAAAGTTTTATTTTATTTTTCAAATTAAAAACAAAAGCAATGTTTCTTTTGACGTTGATTTTGCCACTTTCAAAATTACCGACAAAAAGAATCTAAAAAGAACTGTCGTTCAGGATAAGGTATTATCTCCTATCCGGACTTATTCTCGTGACTCTACAGTCAACTACCAATCCGACGGTGAATTTCTTTATCTCATGGACCAGTTTACGCTTTTAGAAGATCAGATATTAGAGATTGAATTGATGGAAAAAGATGGCGGACGACATCAGAAGATTCAGATAGAAAATTCAGATTTGATCAGTGCCAAAGTGGTCAATGATATTCAATTAAAACTAAACTAACATGAAGAGTTTATTATCGTTAATAACAGTGTTTTTATGTTTTTACGCAGTCAAAGCACAAAGAATGTTACCGAAGCAAAAAAGTATCGGAATCAATACAGGATTACTGTTGAAAAAGTCATCCGGAAATTATTTCTTCAATACCGATTTTATTATCTATTCAAAAAAAGGGAACCATTCGATTTATTCCTTTGAATACAGCAGACAGATTATTTCCTATAAAACGGCTGACGTCCCTGTTGAAAACTACAGTCTTGAAGTCGGTTATAGTTTTAATTTGATTGCTGACCGGACAAAAAGCTTTTTAATCAATTCCACAATTTCTGCCACCGGAGGATATGAGAATATTAATAAAGGCGAAACACTACTGTATGACGGAGCCTTACTCTTGAATGAATCATCATTGGTGTATGGGGGAAGTGCAAGACTGAGTATTGAAACCTATCTGTCAGATCGCATTGTTTTAACGGGCTTTTATAAAGCAAAAATAGTATGGAATACTTCACTTGAAAAAATAAGACCTAGCGTTGGTCTTGGATTCAAAATTAACTTATAAAATAAAAAACTACTATGAAAAATTTAATCAATATTAAAAAACATTTTATTGCTGCTCTGTATCTTATGGCAACCTTATTTGCAGTCGAACTTTGTTTTTCCTCTTGTTCAGAAGATGAATTACAGGTACAGAAAAATTTTCCTTTTGAAGTGCAGATAATGCCTGTTTCAAAATACATTGCTAACGGAGAAACTGTGGAGATCAGATGTCGCATTATTCCTTTTGGAAACTACAGTGAAACTGAGTATTTCTTCAGATATTTTCAGTCAGATGGGAAGGGTACATTACGTTTATTCAATGAACCTCCTTTCTTACCTAATGATTCATATCTCCTGGCTGAAAAGGAATTTAGGTTATATTATACTTCTGAATCAACAGTATCTCAAAGTTTTGATATTTGGATTTCAGACAATATGGGTAATGAAAAGCTGACCATACAGTTTAGTCCTCAAAATGCAGGAACTGTATAGATAGAATTCAATGTATAATGTATTAGGCTATTTCATCAGAAATAGCCTTTTATTTTTCCGCCAATTACAGGCTATAACAAATAGCCTCGCAAAATAATAGTAACCTTTTTGAAAAAATTTTCTCACTTAAATTTTTTCAAAAAGGTTACTATTAATGGCTTGCGAAAAGACGTTTCCGACTACAGGAAGGAATTGTCTTTTCGCCGAAAATTTTAAATAAACGACAATTCAATATTGTCGTTTATTTTATTAGTTAGAAATTTTATAAATATCCGTTATCGGCAAATGACAGATAATCTGTCGATGTTAAAATGCAATGATCTAGTAATTTAATATTTAAGAATTCGGATGCATTTTTAATATTCTTTGTAATTTTTAAATCTTCATTAGAAGGTTTTAAATTCCCAGATGGATGATTGTGTGCTACAATTATAGATGAAGCATTACAGAGAAGGGCTGTTTGCATAATTATCCGAATATCCACTATAGTTGAAGAAATTCCGGATTCAGAAATCTTTCTTATTCCTAAAACCTTACTACTTTGATTTAAATATAAAGCGAAAAAAGATTCTCTATAATCTATTTCATCAGAATCAAAATATTGGCGAAATACCTGCACTGCGTCACGTGAGGTTAGAATCGTTTTTTCGCAATTTCCTTTCCTGGTATATGTTAACTTTATTTCATTGACAATATTATAATTCATAATTTTTGCTCATACACGGCTGAGACTTTGATTTCCCGTGCTTAGAATAGATTAGATAGTTCACAGCTAATTCATTATTAGTGAATCAGAACCCAAACGAGCAAAAGTTTCACAGAGTTCAAAAGCTTTCTGAGATTTAGATTGTGCTGTTCCACCTAAAACAATGGATTGCAATTTAGCTTCATCACTTTTATAAGTTCGGACATTTTGAAAGTACCCTGTTACCGCATTATAAGCCCCGAATAAAGTCCCTTTTGTAGTATCCATTTGCTGGCTTTCGCTGATCATTGCATATGCAAATGCATCATCAACTGTATTTTTAAAAACTGTTGATATTTCATCAAAATTTCCTTGTTGTAAATGATTTAAGGTTTCTTTATTGGGACATAATGCCAACTGAATTAATTTTTTGATCTGCTCGTCACCAACCGTAATTTTTGACCAATGATTAAATGTATTTTCCAGTTCATTACTTAATTTGTTAGCTAATCCCATGACTTTGTGAGCATCTTCTAATCTTTGCTTTGCTCCTGCAGTATGTCTTATCCGTACTACATTACTCATATTTTTAAGAGAAGCATTTAAGGTGTTTTGGCAAACAATTCGTACAGGAGTAAATGCGGCTGTTATACTTCCACTTCCATCATGTGAAGTAGTAAGAAAAATATATTTTTCTGTAATATCGTCTCCATTTCCCACTCTTATATAATGAGGTAGTTTTGCCGTTATAAATATGCGTTCACCGTTTCCCAATGCTCCGGCAGTCTCGTATAAAATACCATCTCCACCGCCTACGATAGCATCAAAAAATGTGAAAGCTTCGCGATTTTGTACAATTTGATAGTCTTTACCCACCACTCCCAAAACTGTATTATTATCCGTTCGGATATTTGCATAGTAGTTGAGAACTTCTAACTCTGTATTTGATATTTCTATTCCGTTTGCATTATCAATAATTCCTGAACCTTTGGTAAAAAGTGGAGATTTTTCTACGTCATAATCTAGACCAGCAAATTTTATTGCCTCCTCACTTGTTGGATGTTCTTCAACAATCTGCCCCAAGTTATGCCATGCTTTTTCCTTTACGCTGAAAAATGAATATTTTCCTGTTCTGTTGTTGAAATTTAAATTATGTGCCATGATAATAATATTTTAATGTTAAAAAAGTATTAAGTAATAATGTTAGAATGGAAGGTCTTCTTTATCCTTTTTACTGCATTTTGATTCTCCGTCCTGATCTTTTTTTTCACTTTTCCATTTTTTAGCACTGCTGTGCAGTTTAATCTCAGAAGTGTGAAAGTTCAGTCCTGCATGAGCTTCGCCATCTTTTCCTATCCAAGCCCGAGTATAAACTCGTCCTATTAATTCAACTAAAGTTCCTTTAGTTAGAAGTTCAGCAACTTTAATAGAGATCCAATAGCTACAGTCGAAAAAAGTGGTTTGTTCAATTCTTTCACCTTTTTTGTTGCGATAGCTGTCATTGGTTGCAATTGAAAAATTGACTACCTGTTTCTCATTTGACACGTTGCGCACTTCCGCATCCTTTGTCAGTCTTCCGATAATGTTCATAACTGTTTTTTTTGATTATACATTGAAGTCGTTTCTTCTCTCTTCCAATCTCTAAAGCCTCTCAGGGCTTCGCTGAATATTTTTCAAAAGAAAACCGGAAAAAAGAAAGCAGATATGAAGTGTTGGCAATGAACAAGAGCAAAAGGAAACGGAATAATTGGAGGGTACCTTTAGGGAGGAAACCGTTTATGCCGTAGTCTTTTGCTGGCAACAGGAAATGGCTGTCAACAATACCTTAGCTGCCTTTTTACCGGTTGATTATGAAAAATGTAAACGTTTCAACTAAACAATCAGACAGGAGCAGCCAAAGTACCCCTTGAAAGTGAAATATTCTGTACTTACGAACTGTTAGAAATAATTTTATTAAATAATATCAATAACATGGAATATTTAACAAAAGATGATTTAATAGGATTTAAAAAAGAATTGTTTGATGAATTACATAAAATATTTGCAGAAAACAGTAAGACCGTAGATAAAAATGAAAATGAATGGGATTGGCTTAGAAGTAAGGCAATTCGGAAACTACTTGCAATATCACCTGCAACCTTGCAAAATCTTCGTATTGGAGGAAAAATCAGGTATAAAAAAATACTGGGCTCTTATTACTACAACAAAAAAGATTTAGAACTATTATTTAAAACAGAATGATAATGGATAAGTATTGGAAAACATTTTTGAAAAGAATTTCGGAGGACAAAAGACTAAATGTATGGCATCTTGTTCTTCTTATGGCAATTATGCAATTAGGTATAGATCAAAACGAGACAAAAACCATTAGAGTCAGCAGAAGTATACTTATGAAGAAATCACACATCTTAACTCTACCCACATATCATAAATATTTTAAAGAATTACAGGCAATTGGTTATATCATTTATTATCCTTCCTATCATCCAAAAATCAGAAGTTATATACGGATGCAATCTTGACTAAGTTCGATGTTGACTAATTCAGCAAATAAAAAGAGAGCTTTAACTATTAAGCTCTCTTTCGTTTAGGCATTATCTCCTACTCATTATCTTTATAATCCTTTACATTTTTTTCAGCCTTAAATTTTTCTTTTAAAATTTGCATTTCTCTGTTAATCATTTCTTGGGTTGTAATCGCATAATCTTCAGTTTGCGTAACTGAATGATGTCCCATCATTTCCTTTACAACATGAATTGGAACACCATTTTTCAAGGTCACTGTGCTACCAAATGTTCTGCGTGCTCTATGGGTATTTAAATCTCCCTCAATTTCGCAAATCGATGCAATTTCTTTTAGGTATTCGTTCATTTTTTGATTTGATTTAACAGGAAGGACCAGATTTGTTTCTACACACAAAGGATGTCTACTGTACATATTAATCAGTGAAACTGCTTTTTCAAGTAACGGGATATCTGTTCGAGATTTAGTTTTTTGACGTTTAGAAATAATCCACATCGATCCATCAATTCCATCTTTAATATCAGTTTTCCTAAGTTGTTTTACATCTATATATGCAAGACCGGTATAGCATTGAAATACGAAAATATCTCTAATAGTATTTAATCTGTCTGTTGAAAAAACTTTATTCTCAATTGTGCTTAACTCTTTACTAGTTAAAGGTTTTTTATCAAGTTTTGTTTTTTGAGATTTAAACAACTTGAAAGGATCTTTCGTTATAATTTCCTTGGCTATAGCACGCAAAACTATTTTTTTAAAATTTGCAATATATTTCAGTGTTGTATTATTAGAACACTTTCTTTTTGTTTTAAGGTAAAATTCATAATTGATGATAAAACTATAGTTTAATTCTCGGAATTCAATATCTTCACATTTATAATAATCAAAAATATAATCTTTCACATGAGATCTTGCCGTTACATAACGATCATGTGTTCCTTTAGCATAGTCACCAACTTCAACTAAAGCTAACATTTCGTCATTATGTTTTTGAAATTCTTGCAGTACAGTTGTCTTAGCTATTGTATTTCCCTGAATAAAATCAATAATAGCCTTTGTAGTAATGGACTTTCCATTAGTTATCAATTCTGTTCTAAAATTACTGATCCTTAAAATTATAGAATCTAAATATTGATTTAAAGATCTTGCATCTTCCTTATTACCTATTGCTCTCTCAACATTCTGATTCCATCGATGGTTATCCCACTTTCTTTTTGTCGAGATTTCTTTTGGTATTCCATCAACTGTAACTCTTAGATACACAAATCGGAAGCTATCGCCTTTTTTCCAAGGCGTCTTTAAAAAAAAAGAAACGCCTAAACTTTTTTCTAACATAATTCGAAAATTTTGGATTATTAAAATTCGAATTAAATTACCATCAAGTCAAGTAGTTAATCAACTTAACCAGTTCATCTATAACTATTTAAGACCAATTCTGTGGCAGTTTTTTGGCCGTCCTAAAACTGCCACGATTCTGCCAGAATAATTTTAAGCAATTTTAAAAATTATGCGCATATAAAAACATAAAAAAAGCTGTAATTAATTAAATTACAGCTTTTTAATACATTTTTGAGTGTTTTTGAAAAATTTACTTTTCATACTCTGCGGAGAGAGAGGGATTCGAACCCCCGGACCTGTTACAGTCAATAGTTTTCAAGACTATCGCAATCGACCACTCTGCCATCTCTCCAAAAACTCCGATTGTATCGTTGTTTTCAGTGGTGCAAATATAAAACGTTTTTAAATTACTACAAAATATTTTGAAATTAAATTTTAACAAAAATTAATAACCAACTAGAAATCAATGAAATTATTTTTATCAATCGTAGTTCAAAAACAAAATCTAACATTATTATAATAAAAAAAGCACCTCTTCCGAGATGCTTTATATATAAAAAGATTGTATTAATGTAATTCTGCAAGATATTTTTCTGCATCCATTGCTGCCATACAACCGCTTCCTGCTGCTGTAATCGCTTGTCTGTAAATATGATCCTGAACATCTCCGGCCGCAAAAACTCCGGGAAGATTTGTTCTTGACGAACCGTTTTCAGTAACAATATATCCGTTTTCATCTAGATCTATTTGACCAACGAAAATATCAGTATTCGGTTTGTGTCCGATCGCGATAAATATTCCGTGAACATCTACTGTAGATTTCTCCTGAGTCTGGTTATTAATAACAACCGCTCTTTCCACAAGATTGTTTTCACCCTCAATACCAATTAATTCATGGTGGAACTTCACTTCAATATTCGGCGTATTTTCTACTCTGTGAATCATTGCTTTTGACGCTCTGAACTCGTCTTTTCTTACCAACATGGTTACTTTATTCACCAACTTTGAAAGATAGGTAGCTTCTTCAGCTGCAGTATCTCCTGCTCCTACAACCACAACGTCTTTTCCTCTGTAGAAAAACCCGTCACACGTTGCACATGCAGAAACCCCTCCTCCATTATATTTTTTCTCATCATCAAGACCCAGATACTTTGCAGTAGCTCCTGTAGAAATAATCACAGATTTAGCCAAAATTTCTTTATTTCCTGCATATAATTTGTGAATACCACCCACTTCTTTAGAAAATTCAGCTTTGGTAATCATTTCGTAATGCACTTTGGTATCGAATCTTTCAGCTTGCTTTTGTAGATCCATCATCATTTCAGGGCCGGTGATTCCTGCAGGGTATCCCGGGAAATTATCGACTTCTGTTGTTGTCGTTAATTGTCCGCCTGGCTCCAGACCTGTGTATAATTCAGGTTTTAAATCTGCTCTTGCTGCATAAATTGCCGCTGTAAAACCAGAAGGTCCCGATCCAACGATTACACAATCTAAAATATTTTCTTCCATAATTTATTTATCAATTTCAAGGATGCTAATTTCGTAATTTTTAATGTTTAATTAAAGTAAAATTAATGATACTTGTCAATATTTAATATGTCAAATCTCAATGACAAAATTTTAATTTTCATACCGCTTTGCGACCCGACCTGAGTGGAGCTCTTTTTGTTCAACAAAAAAGCGGGAACGGAGGGCGGAAATTGTCGCCAAAATAAAATTAATGCGCAAAGCAAATTAGTCAATCACTTTTACACCTTCATTTTAATCTTGTCGACATTAATGATTTTGTAAACCAATTCTTTAATCAGTTCCGCATCATCCATATTTACTGCGCCTAATCCTTTTCCTTTCATGTCAAATTCCCTCAAAATAGAGATAACACGGGTTGAATGTTTCAAAGGATACAACCTCGCAGCTTCTGCGTAATCTTTAATAAAATAAGGATTAACGCCCATTTGCGAAGCAATTACCTGTTGTGGCTGCCCAATCATCGTATTGTAAATAATTACATTCGAAAAGTAATTATAAAGACTCGAAAGTAGCATTACAAAAGGATTATTCTTAGGATTTTTGCCCATGAAATAAGCAATTTTGAATGCAGAGTTTGCATTTTTCGCTCCTAACGCTTTTTGAAGTTCAAAGACATTGAATTCTTTGCTTATTCCGATATGGTTTTCAACGATGGTACCGTCTAAAACCTGATCATCTTTTAAGATTATTTTAAGTTTTCCCAGCTCATTTGAAATTCTGGAAAGGTCGTTGCCAAGATATTCTGCCAAAAGGTGAGAAATATTCGGGGCTGTTTTTATCTTTAGTCTTAGACATTCATCAGCAATCCATTTTGGAAGCGTGTGATCTTTTAAAGATTCACTCAGGAAAAGAGCGTTTATCTTTGTTAAAGTTTTGGTAACTTTTTTTCGGCTGTCTAACTTCTTATGTTTATGGGCAAAAACCAAAACCGTTGACGGCACCGGATTTTCTGCATACGCATCTAATGCTTTACTTTCTTCTTCATTAAATTTAAGATCCTGTGCTTCTTTTACGATAATCACCTGCTTATCACCCATCATCGGAAACTGTCGCGCCAAAGAAAGAATTTCCTGATATGTGGTATCTTTCCCGTACGTGACTGTTTGGTTAAAAGCTTTTTCGTCTTCCTCAAGAAAGTCGTGTTCAAGAGCTTTTACAGCAACATCAATAAAGTAAGGTTCTTCTCCGTGGAAAAAATAAATCGGTAAAACTTCTTTATTTTTAATATTTTTGAGGATTAAATCTAATTCTTTCATCATATAAATGGAACTTCCAAAACTGAACTTTCAGGAAACTTTTGATTTTAAATTCAAGAAAGACAAAGATAAGTTTTTTATTTATGACTTGGTCCGTAAAACTTACCTTTTGCTCACTCCCGAAGAGTGGGTTCGGCAGCATTGGGTTCATTATTATCTCACCGTAAAATCCTATTCTGCATCTGCTTTAATTACCGAAAAAAAGATTGTTTTGAATGGTTTAACAAAGCGTATTGATCTTTTAATCACAGAAAAAGCTCAGCCAAAAATTCTGATTGAATGTAAAGCACCACAAATCAAATTAACCGAAAAAACATTCGAACAGACTGCACGATACAATTCTGTAATCGGTGCTTCTGAAATCATTTTGACGAATGGTCTGCAGCATATAAATGCGTATTACGAAAACGAACAATACCAGTTTTATAAATAATATTGAGATTAAGATTGACGTCTAGACCTTGCGCCAACCTTAACCTTAACCTTAACCTTAACCTTAACCTTAACCTTAAAAAAAGTATGGAAATCAAAAATATAATATTCGATTTTGGAGGTGTTTTGATGGATTGGAATCCGAGGTATTTTTTCAAAACCTACTTTAATGATGATGAGAAAATGGAATATTTTCTTGAAAACATTGCCCAGGACGAATGGAATATCGAGCAAGACAGAGGAAGAACTTTGGCAGAAGGCACCGAAATTCAGATTAAAAAATTTCCGGATTGGGAAAGAGAACTAAGAGCCTATTATGATAACTGGCCGGTCATGCTAAAAAGCGACATTTCTCATAATGTGGAAGTTCTGAGAAAGCTCGCAAATACTTCCTACCAACTATACGGATTAACAAACTGGTCTGAAGAAACTTTTCCTTACGCTTTAGAAAACTATGATTTTTTTCAGTTATTTGAGGGAAAAATTGTGGTTTCCGGAACAGAAAAATTAATAAAACCAGACCCTAAAATCTGGCATGTTTTATTGGAAAGATATCAATTGGAAGCTGGTGAATCGGTTTTCATTGATGATAATTTTAAAAATATTGAAATGGCGAAAACTTTAGGTTTTAAAACCATTCATATTTTACTGGAAACTGATTTGGAGGCTGAACTAAATAAATTAGGCGTAAAATTTGAATAACTACAGCTTTATAACATTTTGTTAATCTTGATAATAAGTAATTTTATTAATTTAGATGAGGATTATTGGTTTCAACAAATAAACCAATTATTTTGTTATTCTGAAAGAATTCAAACGATTAAAGAGTTTTTATAGCAATCATTTTTATTGCATTGTAAAAATCCTTTCAGGAGCACAAAGATCTGTCAACTATGTTGTAAAAAAATTGTAAATCTGACCAATACCTAGCCCTGATTGTAGTGAAAATCCTTTTTTTGAAAAAAAAGATTGCAACGAAAAGCAGGAAAAAGCTTCAAAAATAAATTACAAAATATGATACGTTCAATATTATTATCCGCATTTCTTATGAGTTCAGGAACTATTTTCAGTCAGAATTTAAAAACAGTGTCTTATCAGGACGGTTCACAAAAACTGAATGGTTTGGTAACATCCAATGCCGGAAAAAAACTTCCGGGGGTTTTAATTCTTCCAGCCTGGAAAGGAATTGATGACGAAGCAAAAACTGCAGCGGCAGATTTAGAAAAGCAGGGTTATATCGCATTTATTGCCGATATTTACGGCGAAGGAAACATTCCAACTGATAATACTTCAGCGGCAAAAACTGCCGGATTTTATAAAAAAGACTATGCAGCTTATCAAAAAAGAATTTCCCTGGCTTTGGAACAATTGAAGAAAAACGGAGCGGTTTCAGATAAAATTGCAGTAATCGGTTATTGCTTTGGCGGAACCGGAGCTTTAGAATCTGCGAGAGGAAAACTGCCTGTTGTTGGTGTTGTTTCCATTCACGGAAGCATCGGAAAAGACCAATCGAGACCGAATGAAACTATTTCAACTAAAATTTTAGTAGAAAATCCTGCAGAAGATAAAAGTGTAACGCCGGAAGATTACAATAATCTGGTTAAAGAAATGAATGAAGGTAAAGCAGATTGGCAAATTATTACATACGCCAATTCAAAACATACTTTCACTGACCCAAAATCTGCAGACTATAATCCTGTAATGGCAAAAAGAGCATGGAATCATACGCTACTATTTTTGAAAGAAATTTTGAAGTAATTAAGCAACAATAAATTAAAAACAACCTCAGTAATCGAGGTTGTTTCTGTTTATAAATCACTGATTGTATTACAATTTGAACACCACCAGTATTCTGATTCTTTATCTTTTAATTTTGTTTTTGTTTTCTCTTCACAATTTTCACAGACACATTCATCATTCTCGTTTTCTTTTGCTTCGTAGTCGCAATTAAAACAACTCCAACTCGTCAAATGAGTTTTTCCGTTGATAAACCAAGTGAAGGAATTTTCTTTACACTTTGGGCAAATTTGTAACGCCATATTTAATTATTTCTTTTCTTCTTCTCTATTCACCAAATCCATCGAAAATGCCGGAAGACAAATCGCAATATATTCGCAAGGTTCTGAAAACGGATTGCTGTAACGGATTCTTGCTCCTTTTTCAATCAAAATACTTTGTCCTTTTTCCAAAATGACATTTTCTCCATCAATTTCAAATTGTTTTTTACCGGAAATAATGATGGTGAATTCATCAAATTCGGGAGTTTGATGAGGCTCACTCCAATCTGGCGGAGCAACCATATGCGCAATTGATATGTTTGGATTTTGGGTTGAATTTCCCCAATGTTCTTCAATTAATTTCCCATCGGTTGTAGGAACTACAAATGGAGATTTCTGAATTTTATATTTTTTCATTATACTATTATTATTTTAACGCAAAATTCGCAAAGATTTATTTAATTCTGCCTTCTTCTAAGTTACACAAAGCCGTTTCACTTATAAAAGCTAACAAAATTTTTATAGTTACGTGCAAGTTATAATTTAATCTTCACCGGATTTAGCTGATTAATTTTAGGAATTAAAATCTGCAAAATCAGCATAATCTGCGAGAAAATTCATTTAAGTTTTATCAACTTTAAAATGATTTTCTTTTGTGATTTCGTACACAAAATTCGTTCTTGTCGGCTCTCCGAAATAAGCTACTTCTTCTTCCGCAATCTTCTTTCCGCCTAATCTTTCTAATGCAATTTGAGAACGGAAATTTTCTTTTCCAATGTGGAAGTGAACTTTGTCTACAAATTGGAAAATATAATCCAGCATCAGCTTTTTAACTTGCGGATTAATGCCTTTTCCCCACGAATTTGCTCCATAAAAAGTATAGCCAATGAAAATACGATTTTCAGATTCGTCAAAATCATAAAAACGGGTACTTCCTAAAAAATTTCCGGTAGACTTTTCAACGATTTTAAAAGCGCCCTGACTTTCCATTGCTCCTTTAAAAAAGTTTTCAAAAACCTCTCTTTTGTAGCGGTCTTTATTCGGATGTTGTTCCCAGACTTTAGGATCTGAAGCCACTTCGTACAATAACTCAAAATCCCCTTTTTGTAAGGGGATTAATTGATATTTTTCGTTTTCTAAAACAGGTTGAATAGAAAAATTCATTTTTTATAAATTTGAATCTTAGCTTTTTGCTTTTGCAGCGTCAGATTCTATTTTTTTAATTTCTTTTAATTTTTCAGCAATTTTGGTTACTGCTTCAGGTTTTGCAGGTTTTAAAGCTACTTCAGCTTGAGCCATATCCCATTTAATAACAAGATTTCCTGAATTTTCATCTGTTGGGTTTAAAGTAATTTCAAACCACTCTTGTTTATCAGCTAATTTATTAACGGGAACCGTTACGTCCACAACGTCCTGTTTTGGGTCATAAGTATAAGCTCCCCACTGTTGAAAATCTTTATTTAAAATAACTTTCCAATCTTTTTCTGTTGGTACGATAAACAAACCATAAGTTCCTGCTGGAACAGTTTTTCCACCAAAATTAACAGACTGTCCGAATGTGATTTTTGTAGAAGAGTTTGCGCCTGCTCTCCAAACTTGTCCGTAAGGAACCAATTCTCCGAATATTTTTCTTCCTTTCACTCCAGGTCTGCCGTAATCTACAGAGATTTTTGACATTGAAAACTGCTGTTCTACTTTCTGACGCGGACTAGCTGCAGGTACCGAATAATCTTGTGCGAAGCTTAAAGCCGAAGCAGATATACAAACTGCAAATAATAATTTTTTCACTTTTAAAATTTTGTCTAAAATTACAAAATCGAGTTCAAAAATCACTTTTTGGGATTGCTAAATTTTGTTAAATTAAATTGATGAGCAAGATCGCAATTAATAATAGAAGTAGCAACAATTCTTAAATTTAATGAAACAAAAACCTCATAAAAATATGAGGTTTTAAAATATATGAGAAAAATTTATTCCGGCATTGCTTTCCATTTCTGCAGAATAGCAGTATAAAAATACATGAAAACAAAACCTATTATCAGAATGATATAACTTATCATAAAGCCTAAATCTTCAAAAATGTTCGGACAGTTTTGATAAGTATAATCGTAATCTATATGGGTAACCGGTAATTGACATGCTGCTTTCTGATGAATACTGATAATTGCAAAAATTAAAAGCACCAACAGTACAAAACCGTTCAGAGAAATATTAATCAAAACAGATGATACCATTTTGCTGGTCAAATTCATTTTCAATAACGGAATCAATAGAATGACGAGACCGATAAACAAAACAAAATAGGCAACAAAAAACTCTTCCCGGCCTCTGAAAGTAAGTCCGTAAAACACAGTAATCAACGTAATAGACAAGGTTAAAACGCCTGCACTAATCACACTGAAAAGCAATGAACGAAGCCCGGTAATTCTGAATCCGAAAATAAAAGTAGAAAGGAAAAATGCAATCCAGATGTAAATATGTACGTTATCTGAAAAGAAATCATCTTTCTTCACAGAATCTACATTTTTAAGCAGATCTTTCATGTTTTCAGACAGATAATAATACTCTGTCATATTGTTTTTTACATATTTATCCGGAGCAATCTGTTGATTGATTTCAGGATTAAATTCTCTGATTTTTATACTGTCCTTAGCATTATCAGTGGTTGCCACAGCAGAATCTACATCCACTGTTTCTTCATAATACTCATCTTCATCATATCTTGTTTTTCCATCATAATCTTTGATGAAATAACGGACTTCAAAATTTGGGTTATCTTTTGAGTAGATCATAGAAACCCATTTTTTAGCATTCAAATTATTCCTAACGCTGTACGTTTTAGAAATAGAAAGAAAATCATCAAAAAGTTTTTCTAATTCTGCAGAATTTTTTGAATTTAAAAGTGTTGCCGTTTTTTGATTAATATTCGCTTTTTTATTTTTAAGAATATAATCAGGCGAATCTTTATCATAGTAAACAACTTCTGTAGCTCCTACTCCATTATCAAAATCTTTAAAATCATAGTCATAAAAAACTTCGGAAAAATTGTAGAAACTTGGCTGAGTTGTTTTAATAGATGATGAAAGATCTACAACGTCTTTTTTGTAATAAAAAGTTTCAAATTTCTCTTGTTCGTCAGAATAAGCGGGCTGTATTTTTTTAGAATATTCAGGATTTGGAGGAATAAAATTCCCTCGCTTATCTTTTTGATGAGATTTCTTTGAATACAATGAATAATACTGATAAACTCTGTTGTAGTAAACAAAAAACTTTTTGTTTCGGTCTATTTTCTCAATATTATTTTCACAGTACAAATCGAAGAAAGGCTTTGGAAACAATCTGTTCTCTAAAGTATAAGACTCTATATTTTGAGAAAGAAAAGGTGCAGTTCGGTTGATGATATCAACGTTTTTTGCCATTTCCTGATCAGGATATTTATTATTGATAAACATCCTAAACCCATTCATATACGAGAAATAAAATGTGGTACACGAGAAAATGATGATAAAATACTGCACAAACTGACCAAACAGTTTTCCTTTGGAAGTAGGATAAAAATTCTTAAACGCATTATTTTTAAGCATCATCAAAAGCCATCCTACAATCAGTAAAATAGAAATAATAAGATGAACGAAAATAACACCGTTTCTGAAATAATCATCTTTTACAGAATACTTTTGCAGCGAAACAGGATCAATATGCGACAGATAACCGATGATAAAAAAGACGATATGAAAAACGAAAGCTGCCAAAAGCATCCATACAATTTTAGTATTCCAGATTGTAGGATATCTTTCGAGCAAATATTGGTTGAATTTATTGAGTTTTTGCATTTTAATTTGAATTAAAAAAGATTAATTAACGAAAAACCTTCTCGTAGAAGACGAGATATTTCTGATGTAAATAATTTCTGCTTTTGCATTTCCTAAAGCTGAAATCACTTCATAAAACTGAGTTTCAGTGGAGAAATAAGCGACGTAGACACCACCATTGAAGTTCAGTTTTTCCAGTTTGAAATCTTTAAAAACTTCGAGCAGTTTATCGCGACTTTCATTAGTATCAATTTCTATGATTAATTGGCTTTCTTCTTCGCCATTCGCATCAGAATTGTCTTTATATTTTCCATTTTTCAGAAAAATTACTTTATCTGAAATCTTTTCAACTTCGTATAATTGTTGAGAACTTAAAATCAAAGCAATCGGATGATTTACCGAATTGGCAATCGATTTTAGATCTTCCAGAATTACCTGCTGCGCCAAAACATCAAGGTTCGCTAAAGGCTCATCCAATAAAAGAATTTCGGGTTTTCTTAGAAGTATTCTCGCTAATTCAAATCGCATTTTGTAACCTGATGAAAGTTCGCTCCATTTCAGATGTTTGTAATTCCACAACCCGAGACGAGCAATCATCATCAACGTTCTGGTTTCGTTTTCTTCAGCAGAAACACCATGATTTGAAAGCACAAATTTCAGATTATCTTTTAGACTTCCGTACCATTTTTCAGTTCGTTGCGGAATATAAACTAACTTTGTTCTAAGATCGTAATCATTTTTTGATTTTTCATTGAAAGAATAGTTTAAACTTCCATCATTAAATGAAATTTCATTCGCCAAAATTCTCAGCAAGGTCGTTTTACCATTTCCATTTTCTCCTACCAAACCATAAACCTGTCCTTTATTGATTTCCACAGAAACCGGACCGAGCGAAAAACGGTTGCTGCCGTAAGATTTTACAATATCTTTTGCTTTCAAAACAGAGTGTTCGGAAACATGCTCTTTTACCTGAACTTTTTCAATTTTGGCGAGAAGATTTTTCGATTTTTCAATCAATTCATCGATAGCGTGATTGTGAGTTTCTTTCCAGTCTGTCAAATTAATCGCTTCTTTATAAATCGACATATCCTGAGTGTCGATCGCGCAATCTAACAGTTTTCTGAACCCCAAAACGGTATCTTTATTATCAAAAAAATGGTAGACTTCGGCGACTCTTTGCTGATGTTTCGTCATTTGGTTTATTTAATTTAACCGAAGATAATTATTTTTAAGACAAGTTATATCTAAATGCCGAGAAAAAATTATTCTATATTTGGGGATATTTTTAAGAATCAAAAAATGTTTAAGAAGTTTAGCTGTTTAGCCATTGTTTTATTGAGTTTGAATCCTTTCAAAGCTCAGGAAAAAATTCCATTCAGATTAACTAAACACAACAATATCATTGTAAAAACTTTGGTTAATGATAAAGATTCGCTTCACCTGATGTTTCAGATTGCGATGGAAGATGCTTCAATTTCTCCCGAAAGAATCAGAAAAGCAGATCATATTAAATTTAAGGATGAAATAAGTTATGGAAATACAATAAAAATTGGTAACAAAAAGTATGAAGATATAAGGTTTTTCGACAATGAATTTACCGGTCACGAAGCCGACGGAAAAATAGGAACCGGAATTTTCAAAGACAAATATTTTAAAATCGATTACGATAATAAAGAGTTTGTTACTTATGAGGAAGAGCCCGATTTAAAGGATTATCAACCGATGAATCTGTACGTGAAAAACGGGCAGTTCTACATTATTGCAGATAACGTGGTTGAAAATAAACAACAGGAGGCTTATTTTCTTCTTCAGTCAGGGTATTCAGGCGGGTTGCTGTACAGTAACGAGTTTGCAGAAGCCAATAATTTGAATGAAAAGCTGAAAATTACAGGCGAAAAATCAATGAAAAATTCTGCCGGACAAATTATCACAACGAAGCAAGGAGTTTTACCCTTTCTAAAAGTCGGAAATATTATATTAAAGAATATTAGCGCAGGATTTTTCACAGGAGACCTCAAAACACAGCACGCAAATTATTTTGCAGCCGATGTGATGCGCAGATTCAACTGGATTTTTGACAAAGACAGAAAGATGGTTTACATAAAACCAAATACGTATTTTGACGAGCCTTATTATAAGATTAATTAACCCATTCCGGCCATAATCGACATATAATAATTGGCGCAATGTAGAGAATTCAACAGCAAAATATTTTTATTGTTTAAGCTTTCAAATATAGAAGTGGTTGTAATTTTATATCCGTAATTCAAATTATTCCATTTAAAATTAGGCTTCATCATCAAAAGTTCACTTCCTTTTTGGTCGGTAAGCACAAATGATTCGTTGAAAAAAACTCGATGTTTGAAAATGTAACTTTTCTCATCATCAAAATATGTTTCTATAATAATATTGCTGCCCCAATTGATCGTAAATTTGAGAAGAACTTTTTTCCCATCAAGAACTTCAACAGTTGTTCCCCAAAAACCTATTGGTTCAACCAGATATTTAGAATTTGAAATTTCAATTTCAGCATTGAATTTAAACCAGTTTTTATAATTCAACGTTGCGATTTGCTTTCCGTCTTTTGTTATTTTAAAATCGGTGTATTTTTCTGCGATAGCCAGATATTCCATATTTGTGTTTTTATGAATCTTGAAGATACATTTTTTCTGGTATTAAATAGTAATAATTTAGTTTAAAACATAAACAATTGACAGATCAATAATAAATCTGCATCATCTCAAACTATCTTGTACTATCCTGCCCTATTCATTTTTTATTCGAAAAATTATTATACTTTTAAAAAGTCGAAAAAGATTACCATTTCAATTTCGAAAAATCAAAAGTTTATAATCACTTGTGCAACCGATTGCTCACACATTTATAAACTGCAAAAAATTAAAACAAGACCAGATCAATGAACACCAATAATCCTGAAGATACATTTTCTTCATTATCAAAAAAAAGAAATTACGGTTTTCCGCTTATTCTTATCACGAGTTTGTTTTTCTTTTGGGGTTTTATTCATAATCTTGATCCGATCTTGATTAAACACTTGCGAAGTGCTTTCCAACTCAATCATTTCCAAGCTTCATTAGTCGATTCATCTGTTTTTGCAGCGTACTTTTTACTGGCAATTCCTGCGGGAATGATTATTCAGAAATATGGTTACAAAACCGGAATTCTGGTAGGTTTATTCTTTTTCGCGGCTGGATGTTTTATGTTTGTTCCGGCTGCCAACACAGTCAGCTATCCGTTTTTTCTGGGAGCTCTTTTTGTATTGTCATGTGGTCTTGCAGTTCTGGAAACCGCCGCAAACCCGTACATTACCGTTTTAGGTGCACCCGAAAAAGCAACCCAAAGATTAAACTTTGCACAGTCTTTTAATGGTTTAGCAGCTTCTATTGCTCCTATCGTTGGTGGAATTTTTATTCTAAGCGAAGAACCAAAATCACAGCAAGAACTTTCCGGACTCGATCAGGCAGCAAAACTAGCTTATATTCATGCTGAAACTTCACTCGTAAAAGGACCTTACATCATATTGGGGTTGATCATTTTGCTGGTTATGTTTTTATTTTTATTCGTAAAACTACCGGAAGTAACGGAGAGCAAGGAAAAATCAACAAAGAATTTTCTGCAGGTTTTAGGGGTTAAAAATGTAGGATGGGGCGTTCTTGCACAGTTTTTCTATATTGGAGCACAAATTTATATCTTTAGTTTTCTTTTGGTTTTTGCGGAAGACGCAATTAATATGAAAGGTCAGGAAGCAAAATATTATGCAGGTATAGCAGGATTTTTATTTATGATCGGTCGTTTTGCAGGAACTTTTTTCATGAAGTATATTTCACCCCAAAAATTATTGAAAATCTACAGTGTCATCAGCATTGCTCTTACGATTTGGGTTATTTTCGGATCAGGAATCTCGACATTGTATGCATTGGTAGTACTCACTTTCTTCATGTCCATCATGTTTCCGACGATTTTTGCTTTGGGAATAGAAGGAGCCGGTGCGGAAACAAAATCTGCATCCAGTTTATTAATTATGTCAATTGTAGGAGGTGCCATTATACCACCGATTGCAAGTAAAATCACAGATATTTCGGGAAATATTCATTTCTCATATATTGTTCCTTTACTCTGTTTTATCATTGTATTTCTGTTTTCATTAAGATTTAAAAATAAAAAATCTTCAATATAATTATGATTAAAATTACTATTAAGAACATTTGTGATCTTCCTTGAGCAGCGCCTTTGCGAACGAAAAATATGCAGAACAATATTAAAAAGAATCTTTGCGCACTTTGCGTTAAAAAAACAGATTAAAATGAGCAATTTAATTTTAAAAATAAATCATAAAGATAATGTTTTAGTCGCTTTGCAGGATATTCCGGCAGAAACTGAAATCATTTTCGAAGGAGCTACTTATACAACTTTAGAAGCAATCCCTGCCAAACATAAATTCTTTATGAATGACATGAAGCAAGGCGATGAAATCTTTATGTATGGCGTTTTGGTCGGTAAAGTACAGTACGATCTCGCAGCGGGAACCCGAATGACGACTGACAACACGAAACATGCAGCCGAACCTTATTACTATCGTGATGTTGATTATCACTGGACAAAACCTGATGTGTCAAGATTTTTACATAAAACTTTTAAAGGGTACCACCGTTCCAATGGCGATGTTGGTACGGCAAATTACTGGCTGTTTATTCCCACTGTATTCTGTGAAAACCGTAATCTTGATATTATTAAAGAATCTCTTTATGACAATTTAGGGTATGCGGTGGATGCAAAATACAAAGACTACACGCATCAATTAGTTGAAGCCATTTCTAAAGGCGAAAACATTGATGATATTAATTTTTCACCTTCAAATATTCCTGCAAAAGAAAGAGTTTTTAAAAATGTAGACGGAATTAAATTTCTCAATCATACCGGTGGTTGCGGCGGAACAAGACAGGATGCGGATACGCTCAGTAAACTGTTGGCGTCTTATGCAGATCATCCCAATGTTGGCGGAATCACTTTGCTAAGTTTGGGTTGTCAACATCTTCAGATCGATAATTTTAAAAAAGATTTATACAACAGAAATCCTGATTTTGATAAACCTTTACTTGTTTTTGAACAACAAAAAGCGGTAAGTGAAGAAACCATGATCAAAAATGCCATTTTTGAAACCCTGAAAGGACTTTTAGAAATTAATAAAATTGAACGTGAAGATGCACCGATAAGCAAACTTTGTGTTGGTGTAAAATGTGGCGGAAGTGATGGTTTCAGTGGTATTTCAGCCAATCCGGCTGTAGGACATCTTGCCGATATTCTTTCGGTTTTGGGCGCTAAAGTTTTGCTTGCTGAGTTCCCGGAATTGTGTGGTGTCGAACAGGAATTAATAGATCGTGCGGTAGACAAGCCAACCGCAGAAAAATTCATTAGGCTGATGACAGAATATGATGAACTAGCTCATGCAGTCGGTTCAGGATTTTATATGAATCCATCACCGGGAAATATCAAGGACGGACTAATCACAGATGCTATAAAATCTGCAGGTGCAGCAAAAAAAGGAGGTTCTGCCCCTGTTGTAGATGTTTTGGATTATACTGAACCTGCAACAAAACCTGGATTGAGTTTGGTTTGTACTCCTGGAAATGATGTGGAAGCGACCACGGGAAAAGCTGCTTCAGGAGCTACTTTAATTCTGTTCACGACAGGTCTTGGTACACCGACAGGAAATCCAGTTTGTCCGGTTATTAAGGTGGCCACCAATACAGTATTGGCAACGAAAATGTCGGATATTATTGATATCGATACAGGTGCAGTTGTGCGTGGTGAAAAAACCATTCAGGAAATGGGAGAAGATATTTTAGATTTCTGTATCGATGTTGCCAGCGGAATTATTATTCCTAAAGCCGTGGCGTTGAATCAGGATGATTTTATTCCTTGGAAAAGAGGGGTGAGTCTTTAATGATGTAATGATGTGTAACTTAAATTTTTAACGCAAAGATTTCATTTTAACAATGAAAATTTAAGGAGCAAAGAATATCGACCACGTCGATTAAGCTTGAAAAAAGAGACTGAATTTAATTTAAATTTACATAAGCCTATAAAATTTAAATATGTACCATTTAACAGAAAGTTTGATTATTAAAATGAACATTGAAGAGACAGAGAGTATCTAACAATTCGAATTAAGCTAGACAAAATTTTGCTTTAGCTTAAAATCAATTTTATTGATTATTCTTTGTTCCTTAAAGTCAGCATCATCAAAATAAAATCTTTGCGTTAAAATTAGACGTTATAAAATAAAATTTAAACAACAATTATAAAAATGTTTTCATTAAAAAATAAAAAAGCCGTAGTAACGGGCGGCGGAAGCGGAATTGGGCAAGCAATCGCGGTTCAGCTTGCAGCCAATGGTGCAGAAATTCACATTCTCGAAATAACAGAACAAAACGGACAGGAAACGTTGGAAAAAATAAAATCCTCCGGAGGAAATGCTACGATTTACGCTTGTGATGTTTCAAAGCAGAAAGATGTTTTAGCCGTTTTCGATCAAATTGGAGCGATCAATATTCTAGTTAATAATGCCGGAATTGCGCACATCGGAAAAGCAGATACAACTTCAGAAGAAGATTTTGACAAAATTTATAATGTCAATATCAAAGGTGTCTACAATTGTTTGTTTGCTGCCATTCCACAGATGAGAAAATCAGGAGGTGGTGTGATTATCAATATGGCTTCCATTGCCGCATTGGTCGGAATTCCTGACCGTTTTGCGTACAGCACGGCTAAAGGTGCTGTAAAAGCAATGACGATGAGTGTTGCAAAAGATTATATTAATGAAAATATTCGTTGTAATTCTATTTCTCCGGCGCGTGTACATACGCCTTTCGTGGATGGATTTTTAAAGAATAATTATCCTGATAAAATCGAAGAAATGTTTGAAAAGCTGTCGAAAACTCAACCAATTGGAAGAATGGCTCAACCTGAGGAAGTTGCCTCTTTAGCACTTTACCTTTGCAGTGATGAAGCTTCATTTATCACTGGTGTAGATTATCCTATTGATGGTGGTTTTACCACTTTGAATAATTAAAATCTGTTTAAACTTTGTGAATTTTCACAAAGTTTAAATATTTGACTGCAATCCTAGCCCTGATAGAAACGGCATCCTTTTTTGGGATTGACGGAGCAAAGCGGAGACGATCTCAAAAAAGATATAGTGGATAGCGGGAAAAAGCTCCTCAGAAATCAATAAAATGTAAAATAATATGAAATTAATAAAATTCGGAAAACCTGGACAAGAAAAACCGGGAGTAATTATTGACGATAAAAGATACGATGTTTCTCATTTGATAAAAGATTATGATGAAAACTTTTTCTCAGGTGATGCTATAGAAAATTTAAAATCTGAAATAAATACTCAAAATTTACCCGAAATTTCTCCCGATGAAAGATTGGGTGCACCTTTAGCCAGACCTTCCAAAATCATCTGTGTCGGACTGAATTATAAAGATCACGCTGCAGAAACCAACGCTCCGATTCCGGAGGAACCTATTTTATTTTTTAAGGCTACGACGGCAATCGTTGGTCCAAACGATGATTTGATCATTCCTAAAACCAGTACAAAAACCGACTGGGAAGTTGAGTTGGGCATTGTAATTGGAAAAAAAGCAAGCTATGTTTCTGAGGAAAATGCGCTTGAACACGTTGCAGGATATGTTTTGCATAATGATTATAGCGAAAGAGCATTTCAGCTGGAAAGAAACGGACAATGGGTAAAGGGAAAAAGCTGCGATACTTTTGCGCCAATTGGGCCTTTCATTGCGACGCCGGACGAAATTGAAGATGTTCATAATTTACGTTTGTGGTTGAAAGTTAATGGACAAATTCTGCAAGACGGAAATACTTCCAATCTAATTTTTGATGTGCCATTTATGATAAGCTATATCAGTCAGTTTATGACTTTGCTTCCCGGGGATGTTATCAGTACAGGAACGCCTGCCGGTGTCGGTTTGGGACAAAAACCTGAGCCTTGGTACCTGAAATCGGGTGATGTGGTAGAATTGGGAATTGACGGTTTGGGAAGTAGCACACAAAAAGTAAAAGCGTACGGAGAATGAAAAAATTCTGTCTTGCCTTAGATTTGATTGATGATCCTGAATTAATTGCGGAATACGAAAAATATCATCAAAATGTTTGGACTGACATCAAACAAAGTATTTTGAATTCCGGAATTGTAAATATGGAAATTTATCGTGTTCAAAACAGATTGTTTATGATTGTTGAGGCTGATGAAAATTTTTCTTTCGAAGCTAAAAATGAAGCGGATGAAAAAAACGCAAAAGTTCAGGAATGGGAAGAATTGATGTGGAAATTTCAACAGCAATTACCTAATTCTAAACCAGAAGAAAAATGGCAGTTGATGGATAAAATATTTTCATTATAAATTTCATTTCAGAAAAAAATAATTAAATATGATTATTGATTCTCACGTACATTTTTGGAAATTTAATCCGGTTCGGGATGCATGGATTACGAAAGATATGGCTGTAATCCGAAAGGACTTTCTGCCGGAAGATTTTTCTTTATATTTAAATGAAAATAGCATTGATGGTTGCATTGCGGTTCAGGCGGATCAAAGCGATGAAGAAACGGCTTTTTTGGTCAATTTAGCTAAAGAAAATTCTTTTATTAAAGGTATTGTCGGGTGGATTGATTTAACTTCTGAAAAACTTGAAGAATCGCTTCAAAACTATCAATCTGAAAAACTCATTAAAGGTTTCAGACATATCGCTGAAGGAGAAAAACTTGATTTTTTACTTCAAAAAAATGTACTCAACGGAATCGCTGCACTTCATCAAAATGGCTTTACTTTCGATATTTTGTTGAGACAGGATCAGCTTTCGGATGCAGCGAAACTTTCAGAAAAATTACCAGACCAACCTTTTATTTTAGATCATTGCGGGAAACCAGATCTTAAATCAAATTATTTAAAAGACTGGAAATCTAACATTTCAGAATTGGCTCAAAACCCAAATATCTATTGTAAAATTTCGGGACTTTTAACACAAGGAAACTGGAATATGATTGATGAGAAATCAATTTTTGAAATTTTGGATTTTATTTTTTTAAAATTCGGAATTACGCGTACAGTTTTCGGAAGCGATTGGCCTGTCATGTTATTAGGAGGAAATTATGCTTTGTGGCTGGAATTGATTTCAAAATATGTGAGTCAGTTTTCAAAAGAAGAACAACAGCTTTTTTTCTCTGGAAATGCAATGAAGTTTTACAAATTATAATTTTTTATTACCGCAAAAGTGACAAAAGATTAACACATTAATTATTTTAAGTTTATCATTTAAATGTTAAAAAGAAAATATAAGTTTTAAAAATCTTCGATTTATATTTTGAAAATTTTATACATAAAAACTTTGTGGTCTTTGCTAAGTAGAACGCCTTTGCGAACTTAAAAACAATTAGTAGTTAAAAAAAATCTTTGCGCCCTTTGCGTTTAAAAAACGCTTTAATAAAATTAAATTCAAATTATGAACTTACATCTTGACCATAAAATAATCATCGTAAGCGGCGGTGCAAAAGGCATAGGAAACGCCATTGCAAAAATCTTAGCCGAAGAAAATGCGTTACCAATAATCATTGGCAGAAACGAAGACGACAACAAAAAAGCTATTCAGGAAATCCAGAATCTTGGAGGAAAAGCTGATTTTGTTACCGCTGAACTTTGCCAACCCGATGAATGCAAAAAAGCAATCGATGAAGTTGTAAAAAAATATGGCAAAATAGATGGAATTGTCAATAATGCTGGTGTCAACGATGGTATTGGTCTGGAAAACGGTTCGTATGAAGGGTTTCTTGCATCATATCACAAAAATGTAGTGCATTATTATCTTTTGGTGCATCATGCACTTCCCTATCTTAAAGAAAGCAAAGGTTCCATTGTAAATATCGGCAGCAAGACAGCAGAAACCGGACAAGGCGGAACGTCAGGCTATGCCGCTGCAAATGGCGCAAGAAATGCTTTAACAAGAGAATGGGCAGTAGAGCTTTTACCTTACAGCATTCGTGTAAATGCGATCATTGTTGCTGAAGCATGGACACCGCTTTACGAATCGTGGATTTCTACATTTGAAAATCCCGAAGAAAAACTGAAAAGTATTACTTCAAAAATACCATTTGAAAAACGAATGACAACTTCGGAAGAAATTGCTAATATGGCTGCGTTTCTCCTATCAGAAAAATCTTCTCATACAACGGGGCAACTGATTCATGTGGATGGTGGATATGTGCATTTGGACAGGAGTTTGGGGTAATGACAAGTGTAATTTTATTAAATTCAAATAAATTTATAAATTTGTTTAAAACAAAAAGGATGGAATCTGCTACATTAAAAAACATCAATAAAATTCTTAAAGACGCACCAGAAAATGTTTTGGAAAGAATTTTGGGGTATATAGAAGGTCTTTTGGAAGACGAAGACAATAATTTTAAACTTTCTGATGAACAAAAAGAAAGTCTTCAGGAAATAAAGAAAAGGTCGTACGAGCAGCATACTGACATTGATACTTTTCTTAATGAAATGAGTTCAAAATATGAAATTTAAGTTGATCGTATCTGACGAAGCAAAAGCAGATGTAGAACATGCTTATCTTTACTACAGAACTAAAGTCAATAAAAAAGTTGCAGATAATTTTTTCAAAGATTTTAAATCAAGTTTAAACACAATTTCTAGAAATCCTTATTTTAAAATTTGGTTTGAGGATTTTCATGGAAAATTAATGAAGAAATATCCCTTTCTGATATTTTACACAATAAATAAAAATGCTAAAGTCATTGTTATTTCAAGAGTTTTTCACACCTCGCAAAATCCTGAAAAATATCCATAAAAAAAGCGGAAGATTGTTCTCCCGCTTTCAATTTATCTCAATCTGAAAACTACATCGTTTCCATCTTAAAGCTCATGCTTTCAATCACTTTCAAGATTGCTTCAACTGTATCCATCGATGTTAAACAAGGAACACCATTTTCCACACTCATTCTTCTGATCTGGAAACCGTCTCTTTCAGACTGTTTTCCTTTCGTCATGGTGTTGACAACGTATTGAACTTTTCCTTTTTGAATCAAATCGATTAAGTTGACGCTTTCCTCTCCTATTTTGTATCCTATTTTACAAGGAATCCCTTGTTCTCCGAAAAATTTTGCAGTTCCTTCCGTTGCCCAGATTCTGAAACCAACTTCATGGAATCTTGCTGCCAGATCTGCCGCTTCTTGCTTATGTTTATCAGCAACTGTAAATAGGATTGAACCGTGCATCGGTACTTTTCTTCCTGCAGCAACCAATCCTTTGTAAAGCGCTTTTTCTAAAGTGGTATCTTTCCCCATTACCTCTCCTGTAGACTTCATTTCTGGGCCTAAAGAGATGTCAACTTTCGTTAATTTTGAGAAAGAGAATACCGGAACTTTTACAAAAACACCCTCTTTATTTGGAACCAATCCGTTTTTGTATCCTAAATCTGTTAGTTTTTGTCCTAAAATCGCTTTTGTAGCTAAGTTTGCCATTGGAACTTCCGTGATTTTAGATAAGAAAGGAACTGTTCTAGATGAACGTGGATTCACTTCAATTACATATACATTTCCTTCAAAAAGAACGTATTGAATATTCATTAACCCAATCACTTTCAAACCTTTAGCCAATCTTTGTGTGTAATCTACCAAAGTATCAACTTCGCTTTGTGAAATATTCTGTGGAGGATAAACTGCAATCGAGTCTCCGGAGTGAACTCCCGCTCTTTCGATATGCTCCATAATTCCTGGAATAATTACCGTTTCACCGTCGCAAATCGCATCTACTTCAATTTCTTTCCCAACCATATATCTGTCGACCAAAACAGGGTGTTCCGGACTTGCATCTACCGCAAATTCCATATAATGAGAAAGTTCTGCTTCAGTGTAAACAATTTCCATTGCTCTACCTCCCAAAACGTAGCTTGGACGAACCAATACCGGATAGCCAATCTCATTAGCGATTTTTATCGCTTCTTCTTTTGATGTTGAAGTTTTTCCTAAAGGCTGAGGAATTCCCATTTCCTGAAGGGCTTTTTCAAATTTATCTCTGTTTTCAGCTCTGTCAAGGTCTTCCAAAGAAGTTCCCAAGATCTGAACTCCGTGAGCTGCCAATTTATCAGCTAAATTAATTGCTGTTTGTCCACCAAACTGTACCACAACACCTTTTGGTTTTTCAAGCTCGATGATATTCATTACATCTTCTTCCGTTAAAGGTTCGAAGTATAATTTATCTGAAATTGAGAAGTCTGTAGAAACTGTTTCAGGATTGTTGTTGATGATAATCGCTTCATAACCCATTTCTTTGATTGCCCAAACCGAATGAACTGTTGCGTAATCAAACTCAACCCCTTGTCCGATTCTGATTGGTCCAGAACCCAAAACGATGATTTTTTCTTTGTCTGAAGCTACACTTTCGTTTTCCTCTTCGTAAGTTCCGTAGAAATATGGAGTTTCAGATTCAAATTCAGCAGCACAAGTATCTACCATTTTGTAAACCGGCATTACTCCGTTTTCTTTTCTGAAATTGAAGATTTCACGTTCTTTTACATCCCAAAGAACAGCGATATTTACATCTGCGAAACCTAATTTTTTAGCCTGAATTAAAGTTTCTAAATCAAATTTATTATCAGCAATAACTTTTTCGAAATCAATTAATTTCTTGATTTTCCAGATAAAGAATTTGTCTATTTTACTCCATTCCACGATCTGTTCCCAGTCGTAGCCTCTTCTTAAAGCATCACCGATGATAAATAATCTTTCGTCATCACAAACTCTGATTCTTCTTTCGATTTCTTCTGCAGTAAGTGCTTCTGCCTGTTTTGTTTTTAAACCAATATGTTTAATTCCAGTTTCAAGAGAACGGATTGCTTTTTGTAAAGATTCTTCGAAATTTCTTCCGATAGCCATTACTTCACCCGTCGCTTTCATCTGAGTTGATAATCTTCTGTCTGCTGTTTCGAATTTATCGAATGGGAATCTTGGGAATTTAGTTACCACATAATCTAAAGCCGGCTCAAAACAAGCGTAAGATGTTCCGGTAACCGGATTCATGATTTCATCTAAAGTCAATCCTACCGCAATTTTTGCAGCAATTTTAGCAATTGGATAACCAGTTGCTTTACTTGCCAAAGCCGATGAACGAGAAACTCTCGGATTCACCTCGATGATATAATATTCGAATGAATGTGGGTCTAAAGCCAACTGTACGTTACAACCACCCTCAATTCCTAAAGCTCTGATGATTTTTAACGAAGCGTTTCTCAACAGTTGATATTCTCTGTCAGAAAGTGTTTGAGAAGGTGCCACAACGATTGAGTCACCAGTGTGAACCCCAACCGGATCTATATTTTCCATGTTACAAACCACAATCGCGTTGTCGTTTGCATCACGCATTACTTCGTATTCAATTTCTTTGAAACCTGCAATTGATCTTTCAATCAAACATTGAGTAACCGGACTATATTTTAATCCTAATTCTGCAATTTCTTTTAATTCGGCTTCAGTAGCAGCGATTCCACCACCTGTTCCGCCCATTGTGAAGGCAGGACGAACAATTACCGGATACCCAATTTCATTAGCAAAATTGATTGCTCCTTCCACCGTATTTACGATATCAGATTCAGGAACGGGTTCGTTCAATTCTCTCATCAATTCACGGAAAAGATCTCTGTCTTCCGCTCTGTTGATTGCTGAAAGGGTAGTTCCAAGAACTTCCACTTTACATTCTTCAAGAATTCCTGATTTTTCCAATTCTACCGCCATGTTCAAACCTGTTTGTCCACCAAGAGTAGGTAAAAGTGCATCTGGACGCTCTTTTCTGATGATGTGACTTACAAACTGAAGTGAAATCGGCTCGATGTATACTTTATCAGCGATTTCAACATCTGTCATGATCGTTGCAGGGTTTGAATTAATCAAAATCACTTTGTAGCCTTCTTCTCTCAAAGACAGACAAGCCTGCGTTCCTGCGTAATCAAATTCCGCTGCCTGACCAATGATGATAGGTCCTGAACCGATTACTAAAATTGTTTTTATATCTGTACGTTTTGCCATTTTATATTTTAGATTAAAGAATCAAGAGCAAAGAGCCAAGATTCTAAACTTTATATTTTTTACTTTTTATCTGATTTATTTCGGTCTTTTGTCATTCCGTAGGAATCTAAATTTTCTTTGTAGAGATTCTTCACTGTGCTTTCGCTTAGTTCTGAATGACAACTAACTTCTTACTGACTCTTCTTATTCTTAAAATCTTCCATTAAATTAATGAAATCATCAAATAAGTAGTTTGCATCTTCAGGGCCTGGGCTCGCTTCCGGGTGATACTGAACTGAGAAGCAAGGGTGAATTTTATGTTTCAGACCTTCATTTGTTCTGTCGTTCAATGCGATATGCGTTTCTATTAAATCTGTTTCTTTAAGGCTTTCCTGATCAACTGCATACCCGTGATTTTGAGAAGTGATGGCCACTTTATTTTTCTCTAAATCTAAAACCGGATGATTTCCTCCTCTGTGACCGAATTTTAATTTGAAAGTCTTTGCTCCACAAGCTAAACCTATTAATTGGTGTCCTAAACAGATTCCGAAGATTGGAACTTTTCCTAATAATCCACGAATCATTTCTAATGCTTTCGGGTTATCTTCAGGATCTCCGGGACCGTTTGAAAGCATGATTCCGTCAGGATTCATTAATAAAATGTCTTCAGCTGTTGTATCATGTGAAACTACGATAATATCACAATTTCTTTGAGATAACTCTCTGATAATTCCTAATTTAGAACCAAAATCTACAAGTACTACTTTAAACCCTCTTCCTGGGTTTGCATAAGGCGTTTTTGTAGAAACCTGCTCCACCTGATTGGTTGGGAAAGTCGTTGATTTTAATTCTGAAACGATTGTATCATTTTCAGCATCAGCGTTTACAATTTTTCCTTTTACCACTCCAGAGTTACGAAGAATTCTTGTCAGTCTTCTGGTATCAATTCCTGAAATTCCTGAAAGGTTTTTCTTTTTAAATAATTCATCTAAAGTAATCTGAGTACGGAAATTCGAAGGCAAATCACAAAGCTCTTTTACAATAAGACCTTTGATAGCCGGCTCTATACTCTCATAATCATCTCTATTAATCCCATAGTTTCCGATAAGCGGATAGGTCATACAAACAATCTGACCGCAATAAGACGGGTCAGAAATCAGTTCCTGATACCCTGTCATTCCGGTATTGAAAACTACTTCGCCTGCAGTTTCCAATTCTGCTCCGAAACCTTCTCCATGAAACACTTCACCGGACTCCAGTATTAATTTTTTCTTCATTTTCTTTATCTCTTTATTCTTTTTTACTTTCTATTTAATTCTTTAACCACCCCGTCAAAAATTCTTTGAATTTTCGCCACCCCTCCAAAGGAGTGGAATTTTGTGGATGCTTTTAACTTTATACTTTTTCCTTGGCTCTACTTAAAGCTAAATCCTTGTCCTTCCAAAGCTTCTTTTAAAATTGCCATTCTTGCGAAAACACCGTTCTGCATCTGTTTGAAGATTCTCGAACGGTCGCATTCCACCAAATCTGTATCAATTTCAACTCCTCTGTTGATAGGCGCAGGATGCATGATGATCGCTTCTTTTTTCATTGCTTTTTCTCTTTCTTTCGTTAAGCCATATTTTCTGTGGTAATCTGACGCAGAAAAGCTCATTTTTGCATCGTGCCTTTCGTGTTGAATTCTTAATAACATCAAAACATCAACTTCTTTAATCAATTCATCAACAGAAAGATAAGTACCGTTAATTAAAGCTCCTTCGTCAAACCATTGTTCTGGTCCTGAGAAGTAAACTTTTGCACCTAATCTTCTTAAAGCTTCTGCATTTGAGTTGGCAACCCTGCTGTGTTTTACGTCTCCTACAATTCCTATTTTTAAACCTTCGAACTTTCCAAATTCCTGATAAATCGTCATTAAATCCAGCATACATTGTGAAGGGTGGTTTCCTGTACCGTCTCCTCCGTTGATTATAGGAATATTGATATTTTTTAATTCTTCAAAATATCTATCTTTTTTATCTCTAATTACGACTAAGTTTACTCCCAAACTTTCGATTGTCTTTACCGTATCATATAAACTTTCACCTTTATTAACAGAACTGTTTGAAGCATCAAAAGGAACGACCTGTAAACCTAGTTTTCTTTCGGCAATATCAAAACTTGTTTTGGTTCTCGTACTGTCTTCGAAGAAAAGATTTGAACAAAAAATTTCCCCTTCAATTTTGGCGGTTTTTCCGTTTGCAAAAGCCAATGCTTCTGTTACTATCCTATTGATTCTCTCGGTGCTTAGTTCTGTAATCGTAAACATAATATCTTAATTTTTTACAAAAAAAAAGCGAAGAAAATATCTTCGCTTAAAATAAATAAATATCGTAAAGGGCGTCTACGCCCGGTAATTCTAATGATATAAATACTGTGTTATTCATTAGGTGCAAAGATATAACATTTCAACGAACTGACAAAATCAAAATTCCATTAAATTAAAAAACTCTATTCTTTTTTTATTTTCATATTTAAATCCTATTTTTGTTTCAAACTCAACCCTATTATATGGATTTAAAAGACAAAATGATTCTCAGTATTATTCAGGAAGACTCTACTTATTCTGTAAAAGAAATTGCAGAAAAGATCGGTCTTACCTTTACTCCGACGTATGAACGTATCAAACAATTGGAGAAACAGGGGATTATTGAGAAATATGTTGGTCTTTTGAACCGTGAAAAGCTAGGTTTAAATATTGTTGTCTATTGCAATGTTCGTCTAAAAGAACAATCTCAAAAAGTTCTTGAAACATTCGAAAAAAACATCGGAAAACACGATGAAGTTCAGGAAATCATCAGCCTTTCCGGCGAATATGATTATATGTTGAAAATCATTGCAAAGGATATTAATTCTTATAATGAATTTGCTGTAAACATCATATCAAACATTCCAAACATCGGGCAATACCACAGCTCGATTGTTCTTCACGAAGTTAAAAAATCAACTAAGTTTAAGATTGATTTAGGTTAAAAATTTTTAAAATTGAACCATTAAGATTTTTGAAGTAGTTAAGGTTAATTAAGAAAATCTAAAGAATTTTTAAGCATTGCGTCATTATTCGTCTGCGAATCTTAACTATTCTTAATCCTTAAATTCACGTTAATGGTTTAAACTAATTTTCAACCCAATAGTTTATTTTTCAATTTATTAAACTGATATTCTATTTTATCTAAACAAAGATTTCCTATACTTCCCTGATGACTATGATTTAGATTTCCTATTTCAAAATCAAACTCATTCTTTTCAATCTCCTGTCCTACTTTTACATACGCATCACGGAACGAGCTTCCGTTTTTCACTTCCTCATTGATTTTTTCTACGCTGAAAAGATATTTGTACTTTTCATCTTCCAAAATACCATCTTTCACCTGAATATTTGGTAATGTATAACTTAAAATTTCAAGGCATTCTTTCAAAGAATCGATTGCAGGGAAAAGAATTTCTTTCGTCAACTGCATATCTCGTTGATAGCCTGAAGGAAGATTATTTGTTAACAAAATAAATTCATTCGGTAATGACTGAATTCTGTTGCAACGTGCACGAACCAACTCAAAAATATCGGGATTTTTCTTGTGTGGCATAATGCTGCTTCCTGTCGTAAACTCTTTAGGAAAACTTATAAAATCGAAGTTTTGACTTAAATATAAACAAACATCATACGCAAATTTCCCAAGCGTTCCCGCCAAAGTTGCCATTGCCATCGACAACATTTTCTCTGATTTTCCACGCGTCATTTGAGCGTAAACTGAATTATAATTCATCGATTTAAAACCTAAATTATAGGTTGTACTTTCACGATCAATCGGAAAAGATGAGCCATAACCCGCCGCCGAACCTAATGGATTTTTATTACTGATATTTTTAACCGAGAAAAGCATTTCAACATCATCCAACAATGCTTCTGCATACGCTCCAAACCACAATCCAAACGATGAAGGCATTGCGATTTGCAAATGCGTATATCCGGGAAGAAGAACATTTTTATGCTGATCTGCCAGTTTAATTAATATTTGAAAGAATTCATCCGTCAAAGTTGTAATCTCACGGATTTCATCCACCAAATAAAGTTTTATATCCACCAAAACCTGATCATTTCTTGATCTTGCCGTATGAATTTTCTTTCCTGTATCGCCTAATTTTTCAATTAAAATAGATTCAATCTGCGAATGAATATCTTCCGCATTTTTATCGATTTCAAAAGTTCCGTTTTCGATATCATTTAAAATTTCTTCCAAAACATACAACATGTGCTTCGATTCTTCATTGGAAATGATTCCAACTTCTGCCAACATTTTACAATGCGCCATTGAACCTTTGACATCATATTTTGCTAAACGTTCATCAAAATCAAGATCTTTCCCGACTGTAAATTTATTGACTAATATGTTGGTGGCATTGTCATCTTTTTGCCATATTTTTTTCATAATTTTTTCTTTAAAACATTAATTTTTCTTTTGTCTTGAAACAAAAGAAACAAAAATTCAAGACTGGAAACTCCGGCTAAAAATTTAAATTGAATCCTAAAATCCCCAAAACTCGCACGAATCAACATGAGTTCTTCGGTTCAGAATTCTTCTCGTGCTCAAACAGTGGGAATTTTTTAACGGATTAAATTTAAATTTTCTTAACGCCTCCGTTTCCTAGGTCGGTTTAAAAACTTCCATCATCCTTCTTCCAGCTTTCAGCCTATAAAACTTTCTCCAAAATCTTAATATAAATTTCAATTCCCTCCGCAATTTCTTCGATGAAAATAAATTCATCCGCGGTATGAGAACGTGTGCTGTCACCCGGACCGAGTTTCACCGATGTACACGGAATAATTGCCTGATCTGATGAAGTTGGCGAACCGTAAGTTGTCCTCCCAATTTCCAAACCCGCCTGTACAAAACGATGATCCATTTCGATTTTTGAAGAATTTAATCTAAAAGACCTTGCTGTCAAAGTTGATTTCATCTGCGATTGAATGATCTCAAATGCTTCTTTATTGGAATATTCATCCGTAACCCTAACATCTAAAGTAAAAGCACAAGATTCCGGAACTACATTATGTTGAACTCCAGCATGAATTCCCGACAAGGTAATTTTAACTTCCCCTAAATAATCAGAAACTTTTGGAAATTTAAAGCTTAAAATTTGCTGCAAATCTTCCATACATTTCACAATCGAATTATCGTTGTTCGGATGAGCAGCGTGAGAAGGAGTGCCCTTCATTTCCCCGTCGATAACCAATAATCCTTTTTCGGCAATCGCCAAATTCATCTGCGTCGGTTCTCCCACAATGGCGAGCTCGATATTGGGTAGTTGGGGAAATAAAGCTTCAATTCCGTCAAAACCAGAAATCTCCTCCTCAGCCGTCAAAGCAATAATTAAATTATATTTTAAATCTTCTTTATCATAAAAATATAAAAAAACCTGTGCCATCGAAACCAAAGAAGCTCCTGCATCATTACTTCCCAATCCAAATAACTTTCCATCTTTTTCAATCGCTAAAAACGGATCTAAAGTATACGCTTTATTCGGTTTTACCGTATCATGATGCGTATTCAGCAAAATTGACGGTTTGAAAACATCAAAATTTTTGTTCACCGCCCAGATGTTATTTTTAAAACGTTTTGTCGGAATATTGTTTTTATTGAAAAAATTTTCAATTTCCACAGACGTATTAAATTCATCTTTGCTGAACGACGGAATTTCAATCAGTTTTTTCAACAAATCTACTGCGTTATTCAGTAACTCTTCTTTACTATAAACAGATTTCAGTTCCTGCATGATGGTTTTCTATATGGTTTTTCAGCTCGGTTTCTTTGATTAAGAACACCTTATTTACATTGTTTTTTATGGCTCCAAGAGCGTTTTCAAGTTTGGGTAAAATTCCTTTGTGAAGTTTTCCTTCATTTTTTAAAACAGAAAATTCTTGTTCAGAAATATTTTTTATAACAGATTCAGGATTTTCAATATCTTCCAAAACCCCTGATTTATCAAAGCAATACAACAATTCAACATCATATTTTGAAGACAACGCCTGAGCAATTACCGAAGCAATCGTATCAGCATTGGTATTGAAAAGATTTCCTTTTTTGTCGTGAGTGATTGCTGAAAATACCGGAACCAATTTAAGTTTAATCAATTTTGAGATTAATTTCTTGTTCACGCTTTTCTCGGTAATATCACCCACAAATCCAAAATCAATTTCTGCGTGTTCTCTTTTTGTAGCCTTAATTAAATTGGCATCAGCTCCCGAAAAACCTATTGCTTTACATTTTTTCTGCTGAAGTTTTGCCACAATATTTTTGTTGATTCCTCCCGCATACACCATCGCCACAATATCCAACGTATCTTTATCTGTAATTCGTCGTCCGTTGATCATTTTTTGTTCAACGCCTAATTTATCAGCCAATGTGGTTGCTAGTTTTCCTCCTCCATGAACAAGAATCTTTTTTTCCTTGATTTCGGAAAACTGCTTCAGAAATTCATTCAATAATTCTTTATCATCGATTAATGCTCCGCCGATTTTTATGATGTATAATTTTTCTTTCATTGCAAACCTTTTTTGAGAACCTTGTCAAGGTTTTAAACCTTGACAAGGTTTGCGAGTGAAAACCTCATAGGTTTTTGAAACCTATGAGGTTTAGTTATTTAGAATTCAATCCATCCAAGATTTCAGAGAAAACAGCTTGTGCAGAGAAAATTCGGTTTTTTGCCTGTTGATAAATTATCGAATTTTCACCATCCATCACTTCATCGCTCAGTTCTACATTACGACGAACGGGAAGACAGTGCATTACTTTCCCCTGATTGGTATTAGCTAATTTTTCATTCGTTAGCATCCAGTTTTCTTTCACTTCAGGCATTGTCGCGTAATCATCAAAAGACGACCAGTTTTTCACATAAATAAAATCAGCATCTTTTAACGCTTCATCTTGATTGTGTATCACTTTTACATCTTTCGTGAAGTTTTTATCTAAATCATAACCTTTAGGATTTGCGATTACCAACTCAACATCCATTTCCTGCATCCATTCTGCGAAAGAATTTCCTACTGCATGAGCAATCGGTTTGATGTGAGGCGCCCAAGTCAACACCACTTTTGGTTTTCGTTCTTCATTCCAATTTTCAGTAATCGTGATGCAATCTGCCAAACTTTGCAACGGGTGACGAGTTGCAGATTCCAATGAAATAACCGGAACTTTCGCATGTTGCTCGAACTGGCTTAAAATACTTTCGTTAACATCATCTTCCTTACTTTTCATTCCTGCAAAACAACGAACTGCAATGATGTCACAATATTGATTTAACACTTCAATGGCATCTTTGATGTGTTCAACAGTATCGCCATTCATTACAGCTCCATCTGCGAATTCTAAGTTCCATGCTTCCTGTACTGCGTTTAACGTCAAAACATTTAAACCTAAATTTTGAGCTGCAATCTGGCTGCTTAAACGTGTTCTCAAACTTGAATTTAAAAACACAAGTCCGATTGTTTTTCCTTTTCCTTTCTCGGTTTCCGAAAGAGGATTTTCTTTAATTTGTAAAGCTTTTTTTATAATTTCCTGTAAGTTTTCGATATCGCTTACAGAGGTGAATTTTTTCATTTTGATTTTTAATTTTAAAGATTTTCTAATACAGTTTTCAGAGAACCAATAAAAATATCGGTTTCTTCTTTTTTAATGTTAAGTGCCGGAAGAATCCTCAACACAGCTTTATCATTGGAGTTTCCTGTGAAAATATGATGATTGTACAACAGGCTGTTCCTCACTTCTGAGCAATCCCTGTCGAGTTCAATTCCAATCATCAAGCCTTTCCTTCGAATCGTTTTAATATGTGGAAAATCTTTAATTTCATTTTCAATATACTCGCCCATTTCCTTAGCATTTTCGATGAGATTCTCATCTTTCATTACATCCAAAACCGCAATGGCAGCAACACAAGCTAAATGATTTCCACCAAAAGTTGTTCCCAGCAAACCGTTGCTTGCCTGAAATTTCGGGTGAATCAAAACACCGCCAATCGGGAAACCATTCCCCATTCCTTTGGCTGTTGTGATGATATCTGCTTCAATTCCAAATTCCTGATGAGCAAAGAAGCATCCGCTTCTTCCATAACCTGACTGAACTTCATCTAAAATCAAAACCGTATTATTCTTTTCACATAACCCTTTAATTTTATTTAAAAATTCAAGTGTTGGAATCATAATTCCTCCAACCCCCTGAATTCCTTCAATAATTACAGATGAAATTTCGCTTCCTTGCTTTTCAAAAATCGCTTCAAGCTGCTCGATATTATTCCATTCAGATTTGATGAATCTTTCGTCATAGTTTACGGGAGCAACAATTTTAGGATTATCAGTCACAGAAACCGCTGCTGAAGTTCTTCCGTGAAACGAACCTGAGAAATACAATACTTTGCTTTTTCCGTTGTGGAAAGAAGCTAATTTTAAAGCATTTTCGTTCGCTTCAGCTCCTGAATTACACAAGAACAGATTGTAATCTTCCAAACCTGAAAACTTTCCTAATTTCTCAGCCAGTTCAGTCTGCAATTCATTCTGAACCGAGTTTGAATAAAAAGATATTTTATCTAATTGGTTTTTTAATTGAGTTTGATAATGCGGATGGTTGTGCCCAATGGAAATTACCGCGTGACCTCCGTAAAAATCAAGATATTTTTCTCCTTTATCGTCCCAAAGAAATGATCCTTGGGCTTTTACCGGATTGATGTTGAATAATGGATATACGTCGAATAAATTCATGTCTATTTATAAATGATAATTGATGTTTGATGAAATGATTTCATCTTTCTTATATTTTTCTTTTGTCTTGAAACAAAAGAAACAAAAGTTCAAGACTGGAAACTACGGCTAAAATTTTAAACAATTTCCTAAAATTTCTAAAACTCGGGCGGAAAGTAGAGTTTGTTACTTAATGATGTTTTTGCCCGCCACTCAAACAAGAGAAATTTTTTAACGGAATTTCTTTAAAATTTCTTAACGCCTCCGCTTCCTAGGTCGGTTTTGATTCGAGTTTTAAAATTCACAATTGACTTATTGACAATTCACATTTTTAATTCATATTTAAAACGCGACAGGTTTCAAATTCAATCCTGAATTTTCTTCCCAACCCATTGCAATATTCATGTTTTGAACTGCCTGTCCGGAAGCTCCTTTCAACAAATTGTCAATCGCTGAGTGAATAACTGCAACATTTCCACTCTTTTCTATATGAATCACACAGCGATTGGTGTTGACAACCTGTTTTAAATCAATTGCTTTTTCGCTTACCCTTACAAAAGGCTCACCTGCATAAAAATCCTGATACAATTGATTGATATCTGAAAGCTCTAAATCTGTTTTCACCGTGGAACTCGTAAAAATTCCTCTCGCAAAATCCCCTCTCCATGGAACAAAATTTAGACTGATTTCATTCGTATTAAAAGAAATTAACTGCTGTAAAATCTCATCCACATGCTGATGTGTCAAAGTTTTATAAGCCGAAATATTATCATTTCTCCAAGTGAAATGCGTAGTCGGCTGTAAAGACTGGCCCGCACCAGTTGAACCTGTAATTCCCGTTGTGTAAACCTCATTCAACAATCCTTTTTGAGCCAATGGAAGCAAAGCCAGTTGGATCGCCGTTGCAAAACATCCCGGATTTGCAATGCTTTTTGCTCCTAAAAGTTGTTTTTTGTTGATTTCTGGTAATCCGTAGATAAAAGTTCTGTTTTCCAAATTTCCATCTAAACGGAAATCATTTCCTAAATCGATTATTAACGTATCATCTTTTATGTCATTTTGAGTCAGCCAATTCTGACTTTCTTTGTGAGGAAGACACAAAAACAAAATATCTACATCTTCAGGCTTGTCCGTCAAAACCATTTCACAAACCGTCGCTAAATCCGGGTACAAATCTGAAATCTTTGTCCCCGAATTTGAACGACTATATAAAAAACTCAAAGTCACATTGGGATGAAAAGCCAGCAGACGAACCAATTCACTTCCTGTGTAGCCGTTGGCACCGATTATTCCGATATTTTTTTTCATTTTTCTTTTTTCCACAGGTTGCACCTGAGGCTATTATTATTGAACCCATCGAGTTCATTTTTAAACATTGAATTGCACGCAGCCCGACTTGAGCGGAAATCCTTTTGTGAGGAGGAACGACGAGCAAAAGATTGGGAGCCCTTCAACAAGCTCAGGATAAACTACAGGCGGATAAAGCTGCCCAAATCCTATTTATTTATCTGATGATATATATTTAAAGAATTGCTTACGATTTTCGTGTAGCCTTTCACATCTTCACCCGTCCAAGCTCTGTTTGCTTCGCCATAGCTTCCGAATTTATCAGACATTAAATCATGCTTAGATTCAATTCCATTTAAGATAAATCTGTATGGATGAAGCGTTACAAAAACTTTTCCGCTAACTGTTTTCTGAGAATCATCTAAGAAAGACTCGATATTTCTCATCACAGGGTCTAAGAAAAGCGCTTCGTGAAGCCAGTTTCCGTACCAATCTGATAGTTGGGATTTCATCATCTGCTGGTATTTTGAAAGCGTATGTTTTTCTAATAAATGGTGCGCCTTAATAATCACGGACGCCGCCGCCGCTTCAAAACCAACTCTTCCTTTAATTCCGACAATCGTATCTCCAACGTGAATATCGCGACCAATTCCGTACGCAGAAGCTAATTTTTCAATCTTTTGAATCGCATACACCGAGTGTTCAAAGTTCTCTCCGTTCACGGCTACAACTTCACCATTTTTGAACTCAATTTCCAATTCTGAAGGCTGAGTTTCTTTAATTTGAGAAGGAAACGCATCTTCGGGAAGATAATTTCTTGAAGTCAAGGTTTCTTTTCCACCGACTGAAGTTCCCCAAAGTCCTTTATTCACAGAATATTGCGCCTTTTGGAACTCTTTTTCGTAGCCGTGGCTTTTCAAAAACTCAATTTCTTCTTCACGAGATAAAGACATATCACGAATTGGCGTAATAATTTCTACATTCGGACACATCACCTGGAAAATCAAATCGAAACGAACCTGGTCATTCCCTGCACCTGTGCTTCCGTGAGCAATTGCATCAGCTCCAACTTCAATAGCAAATTTTGCAATTTCCTGTGCCTGAATCGTACGTTCAGCACTTACAGACAATGGATACGTATTGTTTTTCAAGACATTTCCAAAGATCAAATATTTTACGCAAGAATTGTAATAATCTTCCTGAGCATCAACGCACCTGTATTCTTTCACCCCAAGATTAAAGGCTTTTTTCTCCAATTCTTTTTCCTCTTCTTTAGAAAAACCTCCGGTATTTACAGTTACTGCATATATTTCATATCCAAGTGTTTCACTCAAATATTTGGCACAGTAAGAGGTATCTAAACCTCCGCTAAACGCTAAGATTACTTTCTTGCTCATTTTGATATTGATTTTCGGGTTGATTATTTACAACCTCATTTACTTTATTATTTTCAGGAACGAAAAGCATTGCAGTACAAAGACAGTTTTTTCGTTCTTTTTTCATTAAAATTTCATAATTCACACAGTTCTTACAACCATTCCAGAATTCTTCATCTTGTGTCAATTCAGAATAAATTACTGGCTTGTATCCTAAATCACTATTGATTTTCATCACAGCAAGACCTGTTGTCAAGCCAAATATTTTCGCATTGGGAAATTTCTCCCTTGACAATGCAAACACTCTATCTTTGATTAAGGTTGCAATCCCTCCATGCCTGAATTTTGGAGAAACAATTAATCCTGAGTTAGCCACAAACTGACCATGCGACCAAGTTTCGATGTAGCAGAAACCTACCCATTCCCCATTCTCAGTAGCCACAACTGCGTTACCTTCTGAAATCTTTTTACTTAAATATTCTATGGAACGTTTTGCGATCCCCGTTCCTCGTCGCTGTGCAGAATCATACATTTCCTGCTGTATTTCACTCACATACATTAAATGTTCGCATGAGGAAATTTCTATTTCCATTTATTTATCTGAATTTTTTGGCAAATTTAAAACATAATAACTTTAAAAACCAAATAAAAAAGATAATTTTATTGTTTAATTAATATTCACAGGTAAAATTATCTTTAATTAATTTTAAACATTTGCTAACTTGTTATATATTTGCTAAAATACTATATATGGAAACTCAATGTCCAAAATGTAAAAGTGATAAAGTCGTAAAAAGTGGAATCATTAATGAAAAGCAAAGATTTCACTGCAAGCATTGCAATTACTATTTCACTGTTAAAAAATTAGGTAAAAAAATTGATGATTATTATGTCACAAAAGCTCTTCAGCTTTACCTTGAAGGATTGAGTTTCCGTGAAATAGAGCGAATTATTGGAGTTTCTCATGTAACAGTAAGTTCATGGATCAAGAAATATAATATTACAAGGCCTCCTCATTCAGATTTCCATCCGGTTTATAAGATTTTGAAACAAAATGAATTGATTGAATATATTGCCAAAGAAGAAAACATCAAAGATTCAGGTTTAATTATTACCCAATTTGCGGATAAATACATGCTGATTAAATGGGAACGATTTAAGAAATAATTTTTCTGAATGATGAGTTATTAATTATAAGTTATGAGTTTTAAAAAAAACCAATTTATTGATTATCAATAATTTATTTCAAAAAAAAAGAAGAATTTCAAACTCATAATTCACCATTTATAACTTATAACTATATACTAAGCATAAATATATATTAAATTTTTATAACTAAATTATTAATTACAATTTGGCTTTCACAAAATAACAGCCAAAAAATTAATAATTTATGAAGAAAATATTAAGTTTTATTGGATTAGCTTTAATTAGCAGTTCTATATACGCTCAAGGTTCTCCTGATTATGGAAATGGTTTAAAAATAAATTTAAATCCTGAAGGAGATAAGTATGTGCGATTTATTTTATGGGATCAGTTCTGGATCAGGAACACAGACATGAATCCCGGAAGTATGGTTGGAAATGAACCTACTGATAATACCTGGAATTTAGGAAACCGAAGAGCTCGTATTTTGGCTTACGCACAAGTAACCAAGCGTTATATGATTTTAGCGCACTTCGGAATGAATAATCAGACATTCATTAATGGCGGTGCAACCGGAACAACCGGAACAGGTGGCTACGGAAATGGTAAAAAACCTCAACTTTTCTTTCACGATGTATGGAACGAATATGCAGTCGTAATGCCCGGTGAAGCAGGAAAATTCAGTTTAACTTTGGGTGGCGGACTTCATTATTATATGGGTCTTTCCCGCATGACAATGGCTTCAACATTAAACTTCCTTACGGTCGACTCACCTATTTTCAGCTGGCCTTTGATTGACAATTCTGATCAGTTTGCGAGACAAATGGGAGTTTTCGCAAAAGGTAAATATGGAAAATTTGAATACCGAATGAGTTTAAACAAGCCATTCGCAACAGATCTAACTCCTCCAAATACTTTAATTTCAGGAAATGAAGTTGCAGTTGACAACAACGGAAACCCGAACTGGTCTAAAGCGGGTTATTTTGAATACCAATTTTTAGATACAGAATCTAATCTTCTTCCTTTCAAAGTAGGTTCTTATTTAGGAACTAAAAAAGTTTTCAATGTTGGTGCAGGTTTTTATCATCAAGCCGAAGGAACAAGAACCTCAGTCAATTCAAACATTGAAAAACATGACATCACTCTACTTTCTGTAGATGCTTTTGCGGATATTCCTTTAGGTGAAGCAAAAAACAAAATGGCAGTTTCTGCTTATGCAGGATATTTCAATTATAATTTCGGACCCAATTACGTTAGAAATTTAGGAACAATGAACATCGCAGCCAACGATCCGAATTTTGTCGGACAAAGAGCTTTAGCTGGATCCGGAAATCTTCAACCGATGATTGGAACAGGAAATGTAGTTTATGCTCAGGCAGGTTTATTATTACCTAATCAGGCAGAGAAGCCAAAAGTCAGAATTCAGCCTTTTGCAGCATATACTTACAAAGATTTTGAAGCATTCGACAAACCATCTTCGCAATTTGATGTGGGAGCCAACTGGTTTTTAGACGGTCATCATGCAAAAATTACAACGCAATATTCAACGAGACCTGTTTACACAAGCCCTACAGAAAGCCCTAAATCTAAAGGAGAGTTTATTTTACAACTTCAGATTTATCTATAAAAATTAATTTCCATTATAATTATTTAAACAAAAAAAATCTAGTGATATGAGCGAACAACACCACGATGCTTACGAAAATATGACAGATAAGCAGAAAAACCGCACCATCTGGAGCGTCATCACTGCATCGTCTCTCGGAACTTTGATAGAATGGTATGATTTCTATATTTTCGGAAGCTTAGCTGTCGTTTTAGCGACAAAATTCTTCCCGGCAGATAATCCTACCGCAGCATTTTTATCTACATTGGCAACTTTTGCAGCAGGATTTGTAGTAAGACCTTTCGGAGCTTTATTTTTCGGAAGATTGGGAGATATTATCGGAAGAAAGTACACTTTTCTCGTTACTTTATTAATCATGGGATTCTCTACATTTCTTATTGGATGTATTCCAGGATATGAAACCATAGGATATTTGGCACCGGTTTTAGTTCTAATTTTAAGACTTTTACAAGGTTTAGCTTTAGGTGGAGAATACGGCGGAGCAGCAACCTATGTTGCAGAATATTCACAGCCACACAGAAGAGGTTACTGGACCTCTTGGATTCAAACCACTGCGACAGCAGGACTTTTCATTTCTTTAATCGTTATTTTGATTACAAAAAATACACTTTCTGCTGAAGACTTTGATTCTTGGGGATGGAGAGTTCCGTTCTGGATTTCGATTCTAATGGTTGGAGTTTCTTATTTCATCAGAAAGAATATGAAGGAATCTCCGCTTTTTGCAAAAGCTAAGAGTGAAGGAAAAACTTCAAAAAACCCTTTAAAAGAAAGTTTCGGAAATAAGTTCAACTTCAAATTTGTGTTATTGGCATTATTCGGAGCTGCGATGGGACAAGGTGTAATCTGGTACACCGGACAATTCTATGCAATGAGTTTCCTACAAAAAGTAATGAATATCAATTCGATGCAGGTCGATTATCTAATGGCAACAGCATTATTGATGGGAACACCTTTCTTTGTATTTTTCGGTTGGCTTTCAGATAAAATTGGTCGAAAAGCAATTATGATGACCGGAATGCTGGTGGCGATTTTAGCGTATAGACCAATCTACGACGCCATGTATAAAAGTGTAAACATTGAAGCAAAAACTGTTGCAAGTGATGGTATTAAAGAAACAAGAGTTGCAGCGATTCATAAAACTATTGCATCAGACAGCGTAATTACTTTCCACAAAGAAACCGCTTTCACGGACGGAACTTTAATCAAAAAAGACAGTATTGTTCATTGGTCTGCGGCAGGTCCGGTAATAAAAGATGGAAAAGCTGAAGAGCCGAAAGTTTCCACAGCAATTACTTTGAACGACGACACAAGGTGGTATTTAGTGTTCTTGGTGTTTATTCAGGTTATTTTCGTAACGATGGTTTACGGTCCGATTGCAGCATTTTTAGTTGAAATGTTCCCTGTTAGAATTCGTTACACTTCGATGTCTTTACCATATCACATTGGTAACGGGGTTTTTGGAGGATTGCTTCCCGCAGTGGCCACATATCTCGTAACTTCCGGAAAAGATGCAGGACACGCAACGTGGTATCTTGAAGGACTTTGGTATCCAATCGGCGTTGCCGCAGTCTGTTTAGTCATCGGATTGATTTATCTAAAAAATAAGAACAACAATATCCACGATTAATAGGGATAATCACTTAAAAATTTATTAATTTTAAATCTACTAAAATGAACGGATTAAAAAAAATATTAGGCATTGTATGGATTTTGGTTGCCTTAATCGTTGCCTACTTCGGAATAACGGTGATGGGCATCCCAAAAATCGCATCAGGAAAACAGGAAGACCTTGTATTCGGAATCATCATACTTTTTGTGTTGGTACCGATTGTCACAGGCGGAATGGCAATCTTCGGATATTATTCCTTGATAGGAGAATATTCTGACGAGAAGTAAATTATAAATAATATTTGATAATTGATGAATGATTCCGGTCTATTCATCAATTATCGTTTTTTAATAAAAATTGACTAAAATTATGTACCCCGACTCTAAAGGGAGTAATTTAGTCAATTCTAAATAGAGGTTTTTCTCCCTTTAGGGCTGGGGAAAAGAAAACTTTTATTTAAATCTCATTCGAAATCAATAATATTAAAAGATTCGAATCATTCATCAATTATCATTCATGAATTATGAAAAAGCGACACGAACAAAAACTGATTATTCTAAGCGTAGGTTTACTTATCGCTTTCAGTATTCCTGTTTCATTGCTTTTTAACAGCGAAAGGGAAATTTTCGGTTACCCGATGATTCTTGTTTACCTGTTCGCAGTCTGGATGATTTCCATCATTATTTCTTTTGTAATCATAAAAAAATATGATGAGTAGTTTCGCATTATTTATCGTTGTTCTTATTTACCTCGCACTTTTATTCTTAGTTGCTCATTTGGCAGAAAAGAAGAAGAGCAAAGTTTGGATTAATAACCCTTACATATATGCATTGTCTCTCGCAGTGTATTGCACTGCATGGACGTATTATGGAAGTATTGGTGTTGCAGCGACAAGCGGTCTTAATTATTTACCCATTTACATTGGTCCAATCATGGTGATTCCGGCCTGGATATACATTAACACAAGAATTGTAAGAATCTCAAGAGTTAATAAGATAAGCAGTCTTGCAGATTTTATTTCTTTGCGATACGGAAACAGCAGAAGTTTCAGCGCCATTATCACTTTAGTTTGTCTTTTTGCAATCATTCCTTATATTGGACTGCAGATTAAAGCGATTTCTGAAACGTTTCATTTAGTAACAGAAACAGCAATCTCTAAAAACATTTTGACAGACAGCGGAACTTTTGTGGTTGTACTAATCGCTGTATTTTCATCCTATTACGGAACAAAATATGTTGATGCTTCCGAAAAACGTTTAGGAATAATTTCCGCAATCGCTTTGGAAAGCTTTCTTAAATTATTTTTCATCATTATCTTAGGATTATTTGTGATTTATTATGCGTTTGACGGATTTTCAGACCTGTATCAAAAAGCGAGTAAATTCTCGGATTTTAAAGCTAAAAATACGTTTAACGGAATTGAAGGCGCCATGAATTGGATGGTTTTGTGTATGATTTCCGGAACAGCAATTTGTATTTTACCCAGACAATTTCACACTGCAATTGTCGAAAATAGACAGGAAAAACATATCAAAACAGCAATCTGGTTTTTCCCGCTGTATCTTTTGATATTTACTATTTTCATCTTTCCAATCGCATGGGGCGGAAGATTGATTTTTCAAGATCAAAACGTAAATCCCGAGTTCTACTCTATCCTCATTCCGCAACATTTTGATAATACTTTAATTACTGTTTTGGTGTTCCTGGGAGGTTTGAGTTCGTGTATTTCGATGATCATTATCTCGGCGATTACTTTGTCGATCATGCTTTCAAACAATTTAATTATTCCATACGGTTTATTAGGAAAATTTAAAGCTGAAAATGAAATTCAAAACACCAGAAACATTACCAACATTCGTAAATTTTCGATTTTCGGATTGATTATCGTCGCTTTTGCTTTCTATAAATATTTCATTCTAAAAACTTCGTTAGATTCAGTTGGTTTAATTTCATTTGTCATTATTGCACAACTGGCGCCTGCATTTTTCGGGGCAATATTTTGGCGAAGAGGAAGCTATAAAGGTGCGATAACTGGGCTTTTTGCCGGATTAATCATCTGTTATTTCGGATTGATTATTCCACAATATTACTTTTCTTATAATTCAGAAATAAAAGGAGTTTTACGCGACATGTATGATGTTTTCGACTTCTTCAGCATTCCCTATTTAAGTAGAATCCCTGAAATTTTCTTTTGGTCTATTTTAGTCAATACAGGTTTATTTACAATACTTTCTGTAAGCATGAAAGGAAATTACCGTGAGCGTAATTTTGCTGAATTATATGTTGACATCGATAAGTACATTCAAAATCACGAAAATGCTTTTATCTGGAGAGGAACCGCTTATGTTTCTGATATCAAAAATATTCTGGAACGTTTTTTAGGCAAAAAGAAAACCGAACAAGCAATGCGGATTTTCAATATTAAATACAATATCGATTCTCAGACGGAAACCGCCGATTCAAGATTCATTAAATTCTCTGAAAACCTTTTGGCAGGCAGAATCGGTACAGCTTCTGCGAAAATTTTAATTGAAGGAGTAACGAAAGAAGATAAAATATCTTTGAAAGAAGTTTTAAATATTCTGGAAGAATCCAAAGAAAACATCACATTAAATAAAAAACTGACTGAAAAATCTGAAGAACTAAAACAACTTTCAAACGACCTGAGCGCAGCTAATGAAAATCTAATTGTAAAAGACCGTCAGAAAGATGATTTTCTAGATTCTGTCGCACATGAATTGAGAACGCCAATTACAGCCATTCGTTCAGCGGGAGAAATTTTAGCAGATGATGACGATATTCCTTTAAAGATTAAAAAAGAATTTTTAAACAATATCATCACAGAATCTGACCGTTTAAGCGAAATTATCAATGATATTCTTTATCTAGACAAACTTCAGCACGGAGAAATTGCTTTACATATTCAGGAAAATACTATTATTGATACTTACAAAAAAGCTTTAAACCCGATTTTACATTTAATTCAGCAGAAATTTATTCATGTAAGTGAAGTTGATTTATTAAAGAATCATCTTTTTAAATATGATGAACCAAGATTCATCCAACTGTTTCAGAATATCTTAGGAAATGCTTTGAAATTTACTGATGAACAAGGCACTATTCAAACTAAATTTTCAGAAAAAGATCATTTTTTAACTATCAAAATATTTAATACCGGAAAAAATATTCCGGAAGAAGATTTGGAGGTCATTTTCGATAAATTTTACCAGTCTAAAAATCAGAACATTATAAAACCAACCGGAAGCGGCCTCGGATTAGCAATATCTAAAAGAATTGTCGAAGCCCATAACGGAACTATAAAAGCAGAAAACAGCGGATTGGGGGTGACTTTTACTATTCTTTTAACAAAGCAGAATAACATCCAAAATGATGAACCCGACACGGTTTAACAAAAATAGTCGTAGGTGAAACCTATGGAAAATTCAACACAATCAGAACCCGACAGGGTTCAATTTTAAAACAAACACAAATGGGAACATACAGACAAATATTCTATCATATTGTTTTCGGAACAAAATATAGAAAACCAACAATTAATGAAAAGAACGAAACACAACTTTACAAATATATTTGGAGTGTTTTAAACAATAAAAAATGTAAATTATATAGAATTAATGGAATGCCAGACCCACATTCATATTTTTTGTGACCTCCATCCAAACATAAATCTCAGTAATTTGGTAAGAGATATCAAAGTTGCGACAAACTTATGGATGAAAGAATCAGGCTTGTTTCCAGCATTTGCGGGATGGCAGGAAGGTTACGGAGCATTTACCAGCTCAATAAGAGATAAGGAAAGAATTATAAACTATATAAAAAATCAAAAGGAACATCATAAAACAGAAACGTTTGAAGATGAGTTTAAAATGCTTTATTAGACCATGGAATCGAATCATTCGAATGAACATAAATTTATTCAACCCTTATCGGTTGGTTTAATACGAATTACGATCTGTATTCCATAGGTTTTCACCTACGGCTATTAAGATTGAACCCTTCGGGTTCTCAAAAAATATAAAAAACAATGAAGTTGAACCTTAACGAAGTACAAAAATGAAGAAAATATTAATTGCAGATGACGAACACAAAATATTAATGTCTTTGGAATACAGTTTCCGCAAAATTGGTTACGAAGTATTTATCGCCAGAGACGGAACTGAGGTTTTAGAATTTTTGAAAACACTTGTTCCTGACGTTATTTTATTGGATATCATGATGCCGAATCTTGACGGCTACAGCACTTTAGAAGAAATTAAAAAAAATAAAGCTTTAAACAATACAAAAGTTCTTTTTCTAAGTGCAAAAAACAATCCTAAAGATATAGAAAAAGGAATTGAAATGGGAGCTGATGCGTACGTGACAAAACCTTATTCTATTAAAAAATTGATTCAGCAGATTGAGGAAATGTTTGAATAGATTTTAGATGAAAGAACAAAGATGAAAGACCAAAAAATTACGCAAAATTGTCATTCTGAATGAAATGAAATTGAGTGGACGAATCTAAATTAAATTTAAACCGTCGAGATTGAGTTAAGAAGTTAAGATGATTAAGAGATTGCTTCGTCGCTTCGCTTCTCGCAATGACAGATGAAGCAATAATCTAAAACACAAAAATTAATATGGATATTGATAGACTTTTTAGACAAAGCATAGAAAATAAAGAGCAGTTTTGGAAAGAACAGGCGCAGGAAATTTCATGGTTTGAGTTTCCGAATCAAATTATTTCTAAAGACGAAAACAACTACACTCAATGGTTTGCAGATGGAAAACTCAACATGTCTTACCTCTGTATTGATAAGCATATTGAAGACGGTTTCGGAGAAGAAATTGCGATTATTTATGATTCTCCGGTGACCAATCAAAAGAAAAAATATACTTTCAATCAGGCTAAAGAAGAAATTTCGAAATTGGCGGGTGGATTGATCTCTTTAGGTTTAAAAAAAGGCGATACAGCGGTAATTTACATGCCAATGATTCCGCAGACACTTTTTGCAATGTTGGCCTGTGCGAGAATCGGAGTGATTCACAATGTTGTTTTTGGAGGTTTTGCGCCGCACGAATTGGTTGTAAGAATTGATGATTGTAAACCAAAAGCCTTAATTACCGCAACCGCCGGAATTGAAATTGCCAAAAGAATTCCTTATTTACCTTTAGTAGAAAAAGCGATTGAATTGGCACAGGATAAAGTCGAAAACATCATCGTTTTCAACAGAAAATTAGTCGACAATACAGATGAAATGTTCGAAGGAATTATCGATTATGAAGAATTGGTTTCAGTATCAGAACCTTCAGATTGTGTTTCTGTAGAATCCAATCATCCTTTGTATTTATTATACACTTCAGGAACAACCGGAAAGCCAAAAGGAATTACAAGAGACACCGGAGGTTACGCAACCGCTTTGAAGTTTTCAATGAAATATATTTATGGAATTGAACCGGGAGAAGCTTTTTGGGCAGCTTCCGATTTTGGTTGGGCAGTTGGTCACAGTTACAGTGTTTACGGACCTTTAATTAATAGAAACACAACAATTATTTTTGAAGGAAAACCAATTATGACTCCCGATGCGGGAACTTTTTGGAGGATTATTTCAGAATATAAAGTTTCTGCGATGTTTACAGCTCCAACCGCACTTAGAGCTATTAAAAAAGAAGATCCGAACGGCGAATTAGTTAAAAAGTATGATTTAAGCCATTTCAAAAAACAGTTTCTGGCTGGAGAAAGATGCGACGTTGCCACTTTAGACTGGTTCGAAAAACATATCGGAGTTCCCGCAATCGATCATTGGTGGCAAACTGAATCTGGCTGGCCGATGTTGGGTTTAATGACTTTTAATGATGATCATAAAATTAAAAGAGCAGCTGCCGGAAAACCAATTCCCGGATATGATATTAAAATTTTTGATGAAAACGGTTATGAACTGGATGAGCATAAAGAAGGTTATTTAGTCATCAAACTCCCACTTCCTCCAGGTGCTCTTTTAGGAGTTTGGAACGATTATGAACGTTTTGAAAAAAGCTATTTATCACAATATAAAGGTTATTATTTTTCGGGAGACGGTGCTATAAAAGATGAAGACGGTTATATTTTCATCACAGGACGTGTAGATGATGTCATCAATGTGGCAGGGCATCGACTTTCCACTTCCGAAATGGAGGAAATTGTTTCTTCCCATCCCGATGTTGCCGAATGCGCCGTTGTAGGAATTGATGATGATCTGCGTGGACAAGTTCCTTTCGCAACGGTGGTTTTAAAAAACGGCTCAGAAATTTCAGAAGAAAATATTGAAAAGGAAATCATTCTGAAAGTGAGAGAAAAAATAGGCGCTGTTGCTTTTTTGAAAAGCGTGATGGTCGTAAAAAGACTTCCTAAAACAAGATCCGGGAAAATTTTAAGAAAATTGATCAGAACGATTATTGATGGAAAAGAATTTCAGATTCCGTCGACGATTGATGATGAAAAGATTATTGATGAATTGAAAGATAAAATTCAGCAATATAGAGGTAATCAAAATGAAATGTGATGATAGAAATTATTAAAGCAAATACCCATGACTACAGAGTTTTAACTGATATTACAAAAAAGTCGAAGGCATATTGGGGATATTCTGATGAACAGATGAGAAAGTGGTCAGATTTGCTAACCATCACTGAGGAATATATTCAAAATAATGAAGTGTATAAATTAATTATCAACCAATCAATCGTTGCTTATTATTCTTATTTTGAAATTGAAAAAAATAGCGTGAGATTAGATAATCTGTTTGTGTCACCTGAAAATATAGGAAAAGGTTATGGTAAATTATTAATGAATGATTTCATTTTAAAAATAAAAAAAAGTGAAGCCCAAAGAATAATTCTGGACGCCGATCCGAATGCACAGAAATTTTATGAAAGTTTCGGGTTTGTAAAAATCGGAGAAATTGAAACATCAATTAAAGACAGATTTCTACCTATTATGGAACTGAAATTATAATTTCTTAAATCGACCATTGCTGAGCAAAACGCATTGAGAACGAAATTTTTTTTTAAAACAAAATCTTTGCGAACCTTTCGTAAAACAAAAAATATAAATTCAAACAAAAAAATTAAATAAATAATTTCTAAAAATAAAAAGTATGAGAAATTACGTGATAGAAGATTTACCGCATTATTTTGAAGAGTACAAAAAGTCTATAAAAAATCCGAAAAAATTCTGGGATAAAGTAGCTGACCAAAATTTTGTATGGTACCAAAGATGGAGCAAAGTGGTAAAATATGATATGAATGAGGCAAAAATCACATGGTTTAAAGATGCTAAATTAAATATCACCAAAAATTGCCTCGACAGACATTTATCGGTAAGGGGAGAAAAAACTGCTATCATTTGGGAGCCGAATGATCCAAAAGAAGAGGCGCAACATATTTCTTACAACGACTTGTATACAAAAGTCAATAAAACCGCGAATATTCTGCGTGAAATGGGCATTGAAAAGGGAGACAGAGTTTGCATTTACCTTCCAATGATTCCTGAACTGGCAGTGACGATGTTGGCCTGCGCAAAATTAGGAGCAGTTCATTCTGTAATTTTTGCAGGATTTTCGGCATCTGCAGTGGTTTCGAGAGTGAATGACTGTGGCGCAAAAATGTTGATTACTTCAGACGGAAGCTACAGAGGAAGCAAAGTTTTAGATTTAAAATCAATTATTGATGAAGCTTTAGAAAAATGCCCGACTGTAGAGAAAACTTTAGTTGTAAAGCGTACTCACAACGAAATTAAAATGAAAGAAGGCAGAGATTTCTGGATGGAAGATTTGTATGAAAAATCCTCTGCAGATTTCGTCACGGTAATTATGGATGCAGAAGATCCTTTATTTATTTTGTATACTTCAGGCTCTACAGGAAAACCGAAAGGGATGCTTCACACTTCTGCCGGTTACATGGTATATTCGGCGTACACCTTCAAAAATGTTTTTAATTATCAGGAAAATGATATTTACTGGTGTACTGCAGATATTGGCTGGATTACCGGTCACTCTTATATTCTTTACGGACCGCTACTAAACGGCGCTACAACCGTTATTTTTGAAGGAGTTCCAACGTATCCCGAGCCGGATAGATTCTGGGATGTGATTGAAAAACATAAAGTAACTCAGTTTTACACCGCTCCCACTGCCATTCGTTCTTTAGCAAAAGAAAGCACAGAATGGGTTGACAAACATGATTTAAGCTCATTACGGGTAATTGGATCTGTTGGAGAGCCTATTAATGACGAAGCCTGGCATTGGTTTAACGATCATGTCGGAAGAAAAAAATGTCCGATTGTCGATACTTGGTGGCAAACTGAAACCGGAGGAATCATGATCTCTCCTATCCCGTTCGTTACGCCAACAAAACCAACTTATGCAACACTTCCATTACCGGGAATTCAACCTGTTTTGATGGATGATAAACGCAATGAGATTACGGGAAATCAGGTGACAGGAAATCTATGCATTCGTTTTCCATGGCCGGGAATTGCGAGAACAATCTGGGGTGATCATCAAAGATACAAAGAGACCTATTTCTCAGCTTTTCCTGGAAAATATTTCACTGGTGACGGCGCTTTGAGGGATGAAGTAGGATATTACAGAATTACGGGTCGTGTAGATGATGTGGTGATTGTTTCCGGACATAATTTAGGGACTGCACCGATTGAAGACAGCATCAACGAGCATCCAGCGGTGGCAGAATCTGCGATTGTTGGTTTCCCACACGACATCAAAGGAAGTGCTTTATACGGTTTTGTGATTTTAAAAGATTCAGGATCAGACAGAAAGCAGGAAAATCTGGTCAAAGAAATCAATCAATTAATTTCTGATCAAATCGGTCCGATTGCAAAACTGGATAAAATTCAGTTTGTTTCAGGGCTTCCAAAAACACGTTCGGGTAAAATTATGCGTAGAATTTTAAGAAAAATTGCAGAAGGAGATTTCAGTAATTTCGGAGATACTTCTACTCTATTAAACCCTGAAATTGTTGAAGAGATTAAAAATGAAAGAATTTAGATTAAAAATTTATAAACGTATTAAACTCTGTAATTACTACAGAGTTTTTTGTTGTATAATAATGAAATAAACACTGAAGCAACAACCATCATTAAAATAGATAATTTATTAATTTATATTAAAATATTATAGATAAAATAAAAAATAGTAAATTTTATTATATTTTCACTAACAATACCAAAAATATTGCTATCTTTAGATAACCAATACTAAACAATATTACTATGTCAAGCATCTTAGCAGGATTATTTGGGACACAGAGCGATTACAAAAAACTCGAGCTAGAAGTTGAGGATTTAGGATTCTTAGATTCTGAGTACATTGTGTACCTTAGTGATGATCATCATAACTCCCAATACTTGGCGAGTGTCGAAATAAAAAATAAAGATCTAACCGACAAAGTGAGGCAAATCTTTAATGAAAATCACGCACACAAAATCTATTTATTTGAAAATATGAGCATTGATCAGGCATCATATACTCATCTTAAAAGATTGATTGATGCACGAAGCAAAGCAGAAATTCACAGCAGTCCCGATGTAAGAATAAAAGTACAGCATGACGGAATGAATTCTGAAGTGAAAGCTTAAAATTTAAACTAAAAACTTATAACCCAATCCGTGGAATTTATTTCTGCGGATTTTTGGTTTTATACATTGACTAATCATAATATTTTTCGTATTTTCGTCTAAATAAAGCCTTTTACACAGATGAGTTACGACTTGGAACAAGAAAATAAAGAAATCTCAGCGAGGTATAAAGACCTGATTTCTAACACATATAGAACTTTGGATGAAGAGAATAACAAACTCATCCGAAAGGCTTTTGATATTGCTCTTGATGCACACAAAGACCAAAGAAGAAAATCTGGTGAGCCCTACATTTATCATCCTATTGCTGTTGCCAAAATTGTTGCTACAGAAATTGGTTTAGGGGCCTCATCAATTGCCTGTGCGCTTTTACATGACGTTATAGAAGATTCCGAATACACTTATGAAGATCTGAAGAAGATTTTCGGCGAAAGAATTGCGGGAGTCGTTAACGGGCTGACGAAGATTTCGATCATGAATCATCAGAATATTTCTGTACAGTCTGAAAACTACAGAAAATTACTGTTGACCCTTTCTGAAGATTTCCGTGTAATTCTTATAAAAATTGCAGACCGGCTACACAATATGAGAACGCTGGAAAGCATGGCGCCCGATAAGCAGAAAAAAATTGCTTCCGAAACGGTCTATATCTATGCCCCAATGGCTCACAGATTGGGATTATACAACATTAAATCTGAACTTGAAGATTTGTCGTTAAAGTATAATAATCCTGATATTTTCAATGAAATTACCGAAAAATTGGAATTGGCAAAAGAAAGCCGAATTCGCTATATCGATGAGTTTACAAAGGAAGTTTCTGAGAGATTAAAGGATGAAGGTCTAAATGTAAGTATAAAAGGCCGAGCAAAAGCCATCTCTTCCATTTACAGGAAAATGCTTAAACAAGGCGTTTCTTTTGAAGAAGTTTTCGACAATTACGCCATCAGAATTATTTATAAATCTGATGCTAAGAATGAAAAATTCCTTGCCTGGAAAATATATTCTATCGTAACAGATGTCTATCACAGTAATCCCTCCAGAATGCGTGACTGGATTACTCAGCCAAGATCTACAGGCTATGAAAGTTTACATTTAACCGTTCTTGGACCCGATAAAAAGTGGATTGAAGTACAGATCCGTTCCGAAAGAATGGATGATATTGCCGAAAAAGGTGTTGCTGCCCATTACAAATACAAAGAAGGTTACAAACAAAGCAATGATGACAGAAATTTTGAAAAGTGGGTTACCGAAATACGTGATGTACTCGAACAGCAGCAGAATCTTACAACTTCTGAGCTTTTAGATAACATCAAACTTAATTTATATTCTAAAGAAGTCTTTGTATTTACTCCAAAAGGTGAAATTAAAATTCTTCCGACCAATGCTACCGCTTTAGATTTTGCTTTTTCGGTACATTCGGATTTGGGAATGAAATGTTTAGGCGCAAAAATAAATGGAAAGTTGGTTCCTATTTCGTATGTTCTTCAAAACGGTGATCAGGTAGATATTCTTTCATCTCAAAATCAAAAACCGAAGTTTGACTGGCTTGAGTTTGTAGTAACATCAAAAGCTAAATCGAAAATAAAAAGTTTCCTTAATTCTGAGAAAAACTCATTCGTACAAGAAGGAAAAGAAATTCTGCAGAGAAAACTTCGTCATGCAAAAATTAATTTTAATGATGAGGAAATCAACAAGCTTCAGAAGTTTTTCAACCTAAAGACTTCTCAGGAACTGTTCTTAAAATTCCAGACAAATGAACTTGATGCGAGCAGCTTAAGAAAATATATTGAAAGTAAAAATGTTTTCAATAATTTGTTTTCAAGGTTTAAAAGAAGCTCAAATAAAAACCAGCATTACGAAGAGCCGAAAGAAATCAATCTCGATATGATCGTTTTCGGGAAAGATGAAGAAAAACTGAATTACAGCTACGCTAAGTGCTGTACAGTAATTCCGGGAGATAAAATCTTCGGTTTCATTACGATCTCAGACGGAATAAAAGTTCACAGTGACAATTGTCCGAATGCGATTAATCTCCGTGCACAGTACGACTACAGAGTAATTCCTGCAAAATGGGTAAATGAAGAAAGCTTCAAAAACCGTATTAAAATTGAGATCGAAGGCCTCGACAGAATGGGAATGATCAACGATATTACCACCGTAATAAGCGGTGCAATGGGAATGGATATGAAAAGTATGTCTATTGAATCTAATAATGGTATTTTTACAGGAAATATCAATTTAGAAGTAAAACATAAAGGTCAGCTTGAAGAAACATTTAAAAAATTAAAAGCAATCGACGGAATCTCAAGAATTAGACGTATTTAAAAATAGAAAATGAAGCTGAACCAATACTTTAACAAATTTTTTCAAAGCAATCAATCATCAGGAGTTTTACTGATATTCTGTGTTTTTTTTGCATTAATCATCGCAAACTCATCATTAGGAACCGGGTTCCAACAAATTCTAGATTATCAGTTAGGTTTTGAAAATGTAGATCTGAAATATCCATTAAGTATCTGGATTAATGATGGCTTGATGGCTGTTTTTTTTCTTTTGGTAGGATTAGAAATTAAAAGAGAACTTGTAGAAGGCGAGCTTTCATCTTTTAAAAATGCCTCACTTCCTATTTTTGCTGCGGTTGGCGGAATGGTAGTTCCTGCGGTTATTTACAGCATCTTCAATTCCGGGACAGAGTATAGCAACGGATGGGGAATTCCGATGGCGACGGATATTGCTTTTTCTTTGGCAATTATTTCGATGTTGGGGAAGAAGGTTCCGGCTTCACTAAAGATTTTTCTTACAGCATTAGCGATTGTTGATGACTTGGGTGCCATTTTAGTAATTGCCATCTTTTATACAGAACAAATACATTGGATCTACCTTTTGCTATCTGTAGGGATCGTCGCTGTTTTATTTATCTTAAATTTTTTAAAGGTTACAAAACTGATTTTCTATATTATTCCAGGCATATTTTTATGGTATTTCCTACATCATTCGGGAATTCATGCTACGATTGCAGGCGTTTTACTTGCTTTAAGTATCCCGACTAATGTCTCTAAAATAAAAATATCACCTTTGGAGAAACTCGAGCATACCCTGCACTTTCCGGTAAGCTTTATCATCATGCCTATTTTTGCATTGACCAATACTAATATTACGTTTAACAGCGGTATGGTTGACGGGTTATTCAACAGTTTAGGATTAGGAATAATTGGTGGACTTGTTTTAGGAAAATTAATAGGAATTAATCTTTTTTCACTGATTGCAGTAAAGCTAAAAATCAGCGCACTTCCGCAGCGTTCGTCATGGAGCCAAATGCTCGGCGTCGGCCTTTTAGCAGGAATTGGATTCACGATGTCGATATTTATCGCATTATTATCCTTTAAACATGAAGTAGATTTTCAGGATGAAGCCAAATTTGCTATTTTGATTGCTTCATTTATTGCAGCAATTTCCGGATATGTGATCTTAAATTTAAGTTCAAAGAAAAGAAGAAAAAGAAAGCCAAGAAGTACAAGAAGAATTAGTTCTTTTTAACACTCCAATTTCCTTTTAGATTACCCATTTCCCAGGTTCCCAACTGCGAATTGAGATTCCCGATCAGCATAAAACCCGACGGTGCTCTGTTAGTGGTATTAAAAGATGCATTTATAAAACCAGTAATATAAGTTTCGCTTGAGGTAAGGGTAATTCTTGTTATTTCAATAGTTCCTTTTTCACTTACATTAATAATTAAATCTCCGCTCGCATTTCCTGTGTACGTTCCGGTATACTTGCCCTGATAAGGTGAGAAAGTATTTTGCTCCTGTTTATTTTCATAAATCTGATCAACTATATCTGTACACGACTGTAAAGTTACAAGAGATACAATCATCAACACTTTTGCAATATTTTTTTTCATTCTAGTTTTCTTTTTTATCATTATAAGGTCTTTTGTGTTCGTCATCACTTTCAAGATTGGGCTCAGAATTTTCAGAATGATAATTTTTTGTTTCTCTTTTGATCTCGTCTGAAAGCAACTTTTCTATTCTTAATTTTCTTAATGCCATATTCAGCTCATTACCGAAAAGGAGTAAATAAACATTTACATTCACCCAAACCATCAGTAATATCATACTTCCGATGGAACCGTAAAGTACGTTGTACCGGGCAATATTCTTAACATAAAGAGCAAAGAAATACGTTGTCACAACAAACAGAACAGTGGTAAGAATTGCTCCCGGAACCGCCTGTCTGAATCTGATAATCTTTACTGTTCCCAACCAATAAAACATCGCCAGAAGTATAAAGTAAAATATAGGAAATGACACAAAACCGATGATCTTTGATAAGTTTCTCTCAAGCCAGGAGACGTCATAAGACGGCGTAAAGAGTTTGAGTACAACTTCCACATAATACACGCCAAAAAGTGATAAAAAGATAATACTTACAAAGCCTATTGTGATAAAAAAAGAAAGAATAAATTCTTTTACATCTGTCAGTTTTTCTTCTGAATTTTCATTAAACCCGTTAATCAAAGAAAAAGTACCGTTCGTCGCAAAAACAAGCGCAATAAGAATCGTTAAATTACTAATTCCCTTCATATTGGGAATAATGCTGTCTTCAATATAACCTCGGACATCGCCTTCAATATTGGATGGGAAAATATTATGCATCAAAACTTCAAAAATGTAGAACTGAAGCTTATCATAATGCGGCATATACGGGATTACCGAAAGCAAGAAAAGTAAAAAAGGAAATAAACTTAACGTAAAACTCCATGAAATACTGGCAGCTTTTCGCCCTATATTACCTTTGAAAATTCCCGAAATATAGATCTGAAACATCTGCCAAAGCGATATTCCGAGTACAGGAAGATGGATGTCGTCTAGAAACTCTTGAAATCTTACGATAAATTTAGGAATTTTTATAGCCATAAAGTATATTTGTGCTCAGCAAATATAAGAAATGCGAATCAGTTTAGTTTGTATTGGGAAAACAGATGACAAAGAAATTACATCTTTGATCAGTTATTACCTTACCCGGCTCCCAAAACATTGGAATTTTGAGATTATAGAAATCCCAGATGTGAAAAATGCCAAAAATCTTTCTTCCGATCTTCTCAAAAAAGAAGAATCCAAATTATTTTTAAATCAAATTGATAAAAATGATCTTGTTATTCTTCTGGACGAAAAAGGAAAACAGTTCACAAGCCGTGAATTTTCACAGAAAATAGATTCGTGGATGAATTCTTCTGTGAAAAAAGTTCATATCCTGATTGGCGGAGCCTATGGTTTTTCTGACGAAATCTACAGCAGAGCCAACGAAAAAATGTCATTATCTAAAATGACATTTACACACCAGATGATCCGGCTTTTTATTGTAGAACAGCTTTACAGAGCTGATCAGATTTTACAGGGCAAACCTTATCACAACGATTAACTATTTTGTAGTAACTGAAATAATTTCTTTGATCCCTTTTTGTCTGAATTTTTTCTTTACAGAATCATCTAAAAGTACTTTTACGCCTTTTACATGTTCTCCTTTAAGTTCTTTGAGGTCCTCAAGTGAGCTTTCATTTTTGTCAATTAAAATCAAAGTAGTTGCTTTTAATTCAGGAGAAGCTTCATGCCTTTTAACTGTATTTCCTAATAATGAATTGGTATGGATGGCAAGTTCGTTTTTAGTTTCCTGAGCAAAAGCAGTATTTGAAATTGCTAAAGCCATTACAAAAGCTGTTGATAAAACAAGTCTGGAAAGTGTTTTCATAATTTAAATAAATCTTTATTAAGTGATATTTTTCAAATATACAAAAGACTTTTAATTAAATTCAAAGTTCATTACTTTTTTTAAAAACAAATGAGAGCTTTCTTACAACTCAATATTATTATCAGATCGCTCTTTCGTAACAAATTTTAAAAAGAAAATACTTTTAAAACTATTTTTTTAAGGTAATCTGCCGTTTCGCCTCTCCTACTACAAATGCAACAGAATTTGCGATATTAAAACTTCGAATCAATTTAGACATCGGAATGGTCAAATGATTTTCAAAACGGTCTAAAACATCTTTGCTCAGGCCTACACTTTCTTTTCCGAAAACCAGCCAGTCGCCATCCTGAAAATCGGTTTCCAGATAAGATTTCACAGCGTGTGAACTCATCAGAAAAACACGAGACAGATCGGGAATATTTTTTATCCATTCATCAACATTTTCGTATTCTGTTACATCAAGATGCACCCAATAATCTAAACCGGAACGTTTCAGGTTTTTATCATCAATCAAAAATCCAAACGGATGTATCAGATGCAATCTGCTTTCAGTTCCTACGCACAATCTACCGATATTGCCGGTATTATTTGGGATTTCAGGTTCTACAAGAACAATATTTAACATGAATTTTTTTAATTTAATTGAATCTTAATTTTTAAGGCAAAGCTCACAAAGTTTTTTTTAATTGTAAGCGTTTATAAGTTCGCAAAGGCATTTCATTCAGCTAAGAAATAAAAAGTTATATTTATTCAAAAATGCTTTTAATAGGTCTATTATTTTTTACACTTTCCTTCAAACTCTGTTAATAAACCTTTTTCATGGCCTAAAGCAACAGCTTTATCTAAATTGGAACACGCTTCTTTATCTTTTGCTGAATCGAATAAAATTATTGCTTTTGTGACGTAAGACTGGGAAAATGTAGGATCGATAGAAATCGCTTTATTGATGTCTGCCAAAGCTTCTTTTGATTTTTTCATTTTCAGATAGATATCGGCTCTTCCGTTATACAATAAAGACTCTGGCTTCTCAGTGAGTAATTGGTTGTATTCTTTTAAAGCACCTTCAAGATCTCCGTTATTTTTTTTAAGATTTGCCAAACCTATTCTTGCAAAAATATTATCCGGAGCAAAAGTGAGAATGTGTTTTAAATCTTCCATCGCCAGATCTTTTTTGCCTAAATTATTGTAAATCTTGGATCGAATTAAATAAATTTCAGCGTTTTCAGGTTCGAGCATTATTCCTGTATTGGCATATTCTAAAGCTTTGTTGCGGTTTCCTTTCTGATTGTGCAAAGAAGCCAGATTTTCATAAACAGCTATAGATTTAGGATTTGATTTTAAAGCAGATTCATAGGATTTAAAAGCCAAAGTCGTTTTACCTAATCTTCTCTGTGCTGTTCCTAAATTAACGTAATATTCTGATTGATATTTCTGAATATGCTCTGAAAGCACCAACTTTGAATATTGCTCTTCAGCACATTTGTAATCGGCTTTTTTAAAACATTCTTCAGCTATTTTTTTATCCTGAGCAGACAAAAAACTAAAAGACGTTACGAGTAAGGTGAGAATGAGTAAATGTTTTTTCATGGTTTTATAGTTTGTTTGTTTATCACTTTTTTTGCGAGCATAGCAAAAAGCCCTCCCAATAAAGTTCCAACAAACGCCCCCACCAAAATATCTATTGGGAAATGTACTCCTAAATATATACGGCTGTAAGCTACTACTGCAGCCCAGATAAATATAGCATAAGGAAACCATTTAATTTTATCTTTCAATAAAAAACTTAAATAGCTTGCTAAAAAGAAAGTATTTGAAGCATGTGCAGAGTAAAAACCATACTGTCCGCCACATTTTACAATGCGCATCGCATTTTGAATCGAAGGATCATGACAAGGTCTTAATCTGGCAACGCCATATTTGAAAATCCCTGAAACCTGATCTGAAACAGTGACTCCAATTGCTATGAAAAGGAGAATATAAAGCAGAGATTTTAATTTGAAATTTTTGTAGAGAAGATAACAAAGTATTACATACAGCGGAACCCAGATCCAGGTTGCAGAAATCATCATCCAAAACTGATCAAATGGGGTATCGCCCAAATTGTTTAGATAAAGGAAAAGATTTTTATCTTCCTGAATAATTTCTTCCATATTTTAACGGCTTACCGGTCCTTCGTAAGTTTCGTCATCCGCAGGTTTTACTTTTGGTAATTCCGTTGCGGGAGATTGTTCGTTTAAAATATTTTCTTCGATATTCTTCATCGGATTAAAATCTTTTGCAGCATCTTTCACTTTCTCGATCTCACGTTTTATCTCAGAAACAGGATTATCTGTTTCTTTCATGATCTCAGTTTTGATGTCTTCTACTGCGCCACGCATTTTTCTCACTCCAGATCCTAGATCACGAGCAATTTGAGGTAGTTTATCCGGACCAAACAAAACTACAATTGCAATGGCAATAAGTGCCATTTCTCCAATGCTTAATTCCATGGTGCTAAATTACAAAAGATTATATATATAAAATATGATATATTTAATTTTAAACAAATTTTAAGATTTATTTTTCTGAAAAGCATAATAAGTAATTACAACACTTACAGACATGAGTATAAATGCTAAAAAGAAAGGTGCCCCTGAAAATTTAAACGGTGCTTCTTCATGTGTAAAAAAGTAGAATAAATTGGTCATCACGGGCGGCCCGATAATAGATGTTGCGCTCATTAAACTCGTCAAAGCTCCCTGCAATTCTCCCTGCTCATTTGAAGGAACCGATTTTGTAATCACAGACTGCAATGCTGGTCCACAAATTCCGCCCAGACAATAAGGAATTAAAAACACAAACATCATCCAACCTTCGGATGCAAATGAAAAGAGCAGCAATCCTATTGCATATAATATCAATCCGTAATAAATACTTTTTTGTTCACCCAGTTTTGGGGTTGTCCATCGGATTAAAACTCCCTGAACTAAGCCCACCAGAAGACCAACGACACCTAAAGAAATCCCGACCATTCTTTCCGTCCAGTCAAATTCGTACATGGTAAAGAAGCTCCAGTTACTTTGTACGGCATGACCTGCAATGTAAATTAAAATTAAAGCAAAGATTAGCCCAGAAATTTCAGGATGTTTTCCTAAAAATTTGAATGAGCCAACGGGATTTGCACGTTTCCAACTAAAATCGCGTCTTTTGTCTTTGTCTAAGCTTTCAGGAAGGATGAAGTAACCATAAAGGAAATTTAAAAGACATAAACCTGCGGCTGCATAAAACGGAACTCTTGCTCCGTAATGTCCTAAAACACCACCTAAAACCGGACCTATAATAAAACCCAGACCAAAGGCAGCACCGATTAAACCGAAGTTTTTAGCTCTGTCTTTATCTGTAGAAATATCTGCAATATATGCACTCGCTGTTGTAACACTCGCACCGGTAATCCCTGCAATAACCCTTCCTATAAACAACCATAGAATCGTAGGAGCCAATGCAAGTAAAATATAATCAATGGCAAAACCAAAAAGTGAAATCAAAATAATAGGTCTCCGCCCAAATTTATCACTGAGATTTCCTACAACCGGAGAAAAAACAAACTGAACGAAAGCATAAGCAAAACCGAGCCAGCCGCCGTATTTTGCAGCTTCACTGATATCAGCATGAATCAGTTCTTTAATCAATTGTGGAACTACAGGAATGATGATTCCCCACCCCGTTATATCTATCAGCAAGGTGATAAATATAAAGCTCATTGCTGCTTTCTTTTTTGAATTTTCCATTACTGTGCAAAAATAAGGAAATCAGGAAAAATATTCGTTCTAAATTGTTGAATTATTGTTGTTGATAGTTGATGGTTTTTGGTTGGGAATAACTGTTTTAATTTTAGTTTTAATTAAATTAAATTTAAAAGTTATAAAAAAAAGAGCCTTTCAAATGAAAGGCTCTTTAATATATTTAATGTAGTTGATATTACTTTGTAGCAAGTAATTCTTTATCTGTAGAAGATTTACCGTGTACATCTTCTTCTTTTCCTGATTTAAGGAAATCGTAAGCAATTGCCGATGCGATAAAGATGGATGAGTATGCACCAAAACCAATACCGATTAATAATGCAAACATAAATCCTCTCAAGTTGTCTCCACCAAAGATGAAGATCGCAAGAATTACAAGTAACGTAGCAAATGTAGTGTTGAACGTTCTACCTAAAGTACTTGAAATAGCATCATCAAACAATCCTGATAAAGTAAGCGCTTTTTTCTCTCTCAAGTATTCTCTAATTCTATCGAAGATAATTACGGTATCATTGATTGAGTAACCCAATACGGTAAGAATTGCCGCGATGAAATCCTGGTTAACCTCCATGTTGAAAGGCATTACAGAATGGAATAACGAGAACGCACCCAAGATAATAATAGCATCATGTAATAGTGCCGCAACAGCACCCAATGAAAACTGCCATTTTCTAAATCTTACCAAAATATATAGGAAAATACCTGCCAAAGCAGCAACTACTGCCAATGTACCATGTGTCTGAATATCATCAGCAACAGAAGGTCCCACTTTTTCTGAAGAAATAATACCTGCGTGATCTGTATCTGCAGATTTAAATTCTTCTAAAGTCATTTTTGCAGGAAGATTCGGTTTTAAACCTTCAAATAATTTTTGCTCAATAGTCTGGTCAGCTTTCAATGATTCGTCATTGATAAGATAATCTGTAGAGATTTTCAGCTGATTGTTGTTTCCAAAAGTTTTAGCTTCTACAGAAGAATTTTTACCATCCTGAGTTGTGAAAACTTTAACTAAACCATTTTCAATATCTTCTGCATTTACTTCTTTGTCAAATCTTACAACGTAGTTTCTACCTCCTGTAAAATCGATACCAAATTTAAATCCATTAACGAAAATTGACCCTAAAGAAATTACCGTTAAAATTGCAGAAAGAATATATGAATATTTTCTTTTTCCAATAAAATCGATCCAAGTATTTCTGAATAAGTTTTTCGTTGGAGGCGTCCAAACTGAAAGACTTTTACCTTTATTTAATCTGTGGAAAATCATTACTCTCGAAAGTAAGATTGATGTAAACAATGTCATTACAGCACCAATCAACAACGTCAATGCAAATCCTTTGATAGGACCTGTTCCGAAGAAGAACAATACTACCGCCGTCAAAATCATCGTTAAGTGACCATCTATAATTGCATTTAATGCATGTTTGAAACCATCTTTGTAAGCTTCAAGAATGTTTTTTCCTGCAAATAATTCTTCTTTCGTCCTTTCGTAAATAATTACGTTGGTATCTACCGCCATCGCCATTGAAAGTACAATACCCGCAATACCAGGAAGCGTTAAAGTAAAGTCTCCGGAATCCATAATTCCGAAAATATAGAATAAGTTGATGATCATTGCAATTACTGCATAAACACCCGCTAAACCGTAGTAGAAAATGATGTACGCAATAATAATTAAGAACGCAATAGAGAATGATAAAACTCCCGCATCAATAGACTCCTGCCCTAAAGACGGTCCTACTTGTGTAGCTTGTACTACTTTTGCACCTGCAGGTAATTTACCAGCTCCTAAAACGTCTACCAATTCTTTAGCTTCTTCCTGAGAGAAGTTACCAGAGATCTGTGTTCTACCGTTAGGAATTGCACCCTGTACATTTGGTGCAGTATATACTCTGTTATCTAAAGTTACAGCAACTGGTTTTCCTACGTTTTTCTCGGTAAGCGTTTTCCAGTCTTTAGCACCTTTAGAATCCATTTGCATATCTACCACTACTCTGCTCAACTCATCGTAACCGATGCTTGCAGTTTCTACAGCACCGTCTACCGGAGCTTTTTGGTTGATATTACCTCTTATAGCATATAGGACTAAGCTTTTTTCATCCGTAGATTCAGGCTTGTAACCCCACATAAACTGGGTATATTTTATATTTGCAGGACGTAAAGACTGTGCAATTTTACTGTTTAATATCTTGTTTACTTTTGCAGTATCTGTCAATTTCACACTTCCTACAGAGCTCATGGTTCCTGATTTCCCTCCTTGCATTAAGTTTAAGAAGTTCACATTTTTAGCAACTCCCATAGAGTCACCTTTTGCAGCAACTGTAGCACTTAAAGTCTGGAAATAAGGTGCAACCTCAGCAAACTGCTGTATTTCCCAAAACTGAAGTTTTGCAGAAGTCTGAAGCATCTTTTTAACCTTATCGATATCTTTCATACCCGGCATTTCTACAGAGATTCTTGCCGTTCCCGGAACTCTCTGTACGTTTGGCTGGATAGCTCCTAATTTATCAATTCTGGTTCTGATTACTTCAAAAGCTGTACCTACAGAAAGATCAATTCTTTTTTTAACAATGCTTTTTACCTGATCATCAGTGGTGTTAAATTTAATCTCAGAAAGATTAGTATTTCCGAAGATTTCAGGATCTGCAAGTTTAAGGTTTGCGCCTTTTGCTTTGTTTACGGCATCAAACTCAACAAAGAAATTGTCGATATAAGATTTTGTAGAGTTTTTCTGAGCTTCATCTGTTCTGTTTAGAGCCTCAATAAGAATAGGATTGGTAGAATAATTAGTTAAATCATTCACCAGATCTCTCTGATTGATTTCCAAAAGAACGTTGATCCCCCCTTTCAGGTCAAGACCCAGCTTCATTTCTTTGTCTTTTGCCTTAGCATAAGAAAGTTCTGTAAACCCAAGATTTAAAGTTTCATCCTTTAATCTCTGAATTTCTTTCTCGTTTCCGTTCGCAGCTTCGATTTGCGATTCAATTTTGCCGGCGTACCAGGTTGGTAATAGCTCATTTAAGCAAATTAACCCTAGTACAATAGCAACAATTGTAATAAGTCCTTTTCCTTGCATTTTGTTATAACTACGTTAAATTAAGTCGGCAAATATAATGATTTTATTGATATTTTATGAACTTTTGGCAACAGAAATGGTTTATTTTCAGATATATCGGCAATCTTATTTTAATGATATTTTATGGCTAAATTTATTAAATATTAAAAACAGGTAATGGTATGAAATTTTCATTTCAACAATACAACACCCTAAATTTCAAAATATTATGAAAAGACCATTACTTTTATTAGCATTATTATCTTCCTTAATCGTACAATCTCAAAGTTTTGTACTGGAAGAATTCGCAAGTGGGCTTACGAGTCCTGTAGAGATCACCAACGCAAATGACAGCCGTCTTTTCGTAGTACAACAGAATGGAATTATTAAGATTATACAACCCAACGGAACCGTGAATGCTGCAGACTTTCTTAATATAAGCAGCAAAGTTACATTCAATGGAGAAAGAGGACTTTTAGGTCTGGCTTTTCACCCACAATATCTAACCAACGGATATTTTTTCGTGTATTACAACAACACAGAAGGAAATATCATCGTAGCAAGATATTCTGTGAATTCTACCAATCCGAATACTGCTGATCCTAATTCAGAAAAAATCATTTTAAATATTCCAAAACCTTTCGATAACCATAATGGTGGAAGTATTCATTTTGCTCCTGACGGAAATTTGTGGATTGTAACGGGAGACGGCGGAAGTAGCGGCGATCCCAATAATAATGCTCAAAACAAAAATTCATTGTTAGGAAAGCTGTTAAGATTGGATATTAATTCTACGGGACCATACAATATTCCCGCAGGAAATCCTTTTGTAGGAATTGATGGCGCAGATGAAATCTGGTCTTATGGACTAAGAAATGCATGGAAATTTTCTTTTGACTTAACTACCGGAAATGCAATGATAGCTGATGTAGGACAAGGTCTTTTTGAGGAAATCAACCGGATGCCAATCACGCAGGCAGGAATCAATTACGGATGGAGATGTTACGAAGGAAATAACACTTATAACGCCACTGGATGTGCAGCTTCTACCACGATGACATTCCCTGTTGCTGTTTATGATCATTCCGGAAACAAATGTTCGATTACCGGAGGATATGTTTATCGGGGAACACAAAACCCAGGTCTGCAAGGAAAATATTTTTTTGCAGATTACTGTTCTTCACAAATCGGTATGATGGATGCAAACAACTCAATTTCCTGGACTACCCCCTTTACCGGCAATAATTTTTCAACTTTCGGACAAAACAATCTTAACGAACTTTATGTAGGGGCTGTAAATAACGGTAAGATTTATAAGATTACCACAACAACTTTGGGAGTACAGGATGCTACATTCAGCCAGATCAGAGTTTACCCAAATCCTGCATCAGAAAGAATTTTTGTCGAAGGCTTAAAAGATAAGAATAGCGTTGCCGAAATTTTCAGTACTGAAGGAAGAAAAGTTTTGGACGAAACAAAATTTGATTTTGAAAACAGTATCAACATTACAGGAATTCCTGCAGGAGTTTATTACATCAACATTAAATCGGGAGATTTGAAATCTTACAGCCAGAAAATAATTATTAAATAGGCTTAGGTTTAGGCTTAGGTTTAGGTTTAGGTTTAGGTTTAGGTTTAGGCAAAGAAAAGCGATTCATTTCTGAATCGCTTTTTGTTATATTGTCATTGAAAAAATTCTGGTTTCAGGTTTGTTTCTCAACATTCTGAGATCGAAAACCATGGCTACATTTCTTGTGAAAGCCCTTCCTTTTTCTGTGATTTTTATATGATTATGATTAATTTCAACCAATTCATCGCGTTCCATTTCCTGAAGCATATCAAAAGCATTTTCAAGCTCTGGAATGGCATCTTTATTTTCAAAAGTGGTTTCCAATTGACACATTAAATTTAAAATATGTCTTCTGATCGATAAATCTTCTTCATTTAAAACATGTCCTTTCACTACAGGGATTTCACCTTCTTCAACAATTTTCTGGTATTCTTCAACCGTTTTTACATTTTGAGCAAAAGCATACCAAGAATCTGAAATAGAACTCATCCCTAAACCTATCATTAATTGAGTTTTGCTCGAAGAATATCCCATAAAATTACGGTGAATATCTCCTGAAATCATAGATTTGTACAACTCATCTTCTTCAAGAGAAAAATGATCCATCCCGACTTCTTTATAGCCTAATTCTTCTAATAATTTTTTTCCGTCTTCATACAATCTTCTTTTCTCTTCACCGCTTGGCAGGTCGTTTTCATCGAAACCTCTTTGACCTACTCCTTTTATCCATGGTACATGAGCATAAGAATAATAAGCAAGACGATCCGGTTTCAGCTCTAAAGTTTTATGAATGGTAAGAGCCATACTTTCCCAATTGGAATGCGGTAAACCATAAACCAAATCGTGAGAAATACTTGTATACCCAATCTCTCTCGCCCATTCTGTAACATTTTTTACGTTTTCAAAAGGCTGAATTCTATTGATCGCTTTCTGAACTTTAGGATCATAATCCTGCACCCCAAAACTGGCTCTGCGAAAACCTAAATCGTATAAAGTCTGAAGATGTTCTCTTGTTGTATTATTCGGGTGACCTTCAAAAGAAAATTCAGGATGTTCTGCGATTTCAACGGTATCAAAAATTCCCTGCAATAAGGTTTTTAGATTTTGCGGAGAAAAAAATGTAGGTGTTCCGCCCCCTAAATGCAGTTCTTTTAACTTTGGCTTTTCATTAAATAATTGAAGGTAAAGCATCCATTCTTTTAAGACACTTTCAAGATAAGGAACTTCTACACTGTGCTGCTTTGTAATACGTTTGTGACAAGCGCAAAAAGTACACAATGCTTCACAGAAAGGAAGGTGAATGTATATTGAAATTCCTTCTGCCGAATTGCTTTCATTAAAAGATTTGATGACACTAGATTTCCACTTTTCCGGAGAAAAAGTAGATTCGTCCCAATATGGAACAGTGGGATAAGACGTATAACGCGGGCCTGGAATATTATATTTATCGATTAACGAATTCATTTGAAACTTTATATTTTTTCTAAACTGATGAAATTGATACATTTCATTCTGCAAAATTAACCATTACTTCTGAATTAGAGATCATGAATTATATTAGTCTTTCTTTTCGAAATTTATAATGAGTCTAAATACCTCGTCTGCAAAACTCTTTCCCAAATCAATGTAACACGCACTGTCATAATGCCATGGATCGTTTCCGTAATTGTATTTTTGAGTTGAGCGAACAATTGCAGCGTTTTTATCATTGCGGACAAATTTTTCCTGAGCATACTGTACCAACTCTCCCATTGCCCAGACTTTTCCTTTTTCATTTTTACCCGAATCTGAAATTTTTCCAATAACAACCGGTATATCATCGGTACGTAAGGCAGCCCGCATCTGATTCATCAAAGTTTTCAGATGAGTGTAATAATTATTGGCAATTTCTTCGTTGTAGCTTGCGTCTCCTTCCCCTTGCATCCACAAAATTCCGGACATTTGTAACTCGTCTGCTTTTCCGTTTCCGTCAATATCTTTTTCACTTAAAGCATTTTTTACCGTATTTAGGAAATAATCATATTGATTCAATCCATTTTTCCCGTGATAATCTGAATCCCAACACCCGAAACTTCCTGTCGCAAGACTGTCTATTGAAGTTCCCTCTCTTGCATATTTGATCAACGCAATTTTATCGTTTGGGAAGAGTTCTTTCATTCTTTTGGCAAACGTTATTTCCAAACCAAATCGGTCTGAAAGTGTATTTGTTTTTCCGTCAGTTTTAAAACCAGTTCCATTTCCTGCTTTCAAAACATCCCACTTTCCTGTTCCGCCATTTTTTTCTCCGTCAGGAACAGAATTCCCATGGAAAATATAAACTTCTTTAACCGTTTTTAAATCATTGGGAAGATCTTTATTATACCCAAAACCATTCATATTCGACTGACCCGCCAAAATAAAAACTCTTATTTTTTGAGTATAAAAAAATGTCGGAAGTAATAATAGAAATATTTTTAAATTTTTCATGCGAAAATTTTATCAAAGGTAATTTTAAGAAATTTTAAATCTGTTTCAATTGAAAAGATATGTTCTATCTAAAAGATTTAAAATTTTAATTTCATAAGCGAAATTTTATCTTTTCCTGCAAAAACAACCGTATTTCCATCAACCCATTTGCAAACATAAAATCCTTTTTCATCAGAAATTTTCTTCCAAGTTTTTCCGAAATCTGAAGAATAACTGATGTGTTGATCTCCAACCGAAATCATTTCCTTTCCTTTAGAATTAGGTTTTATTTTTACACACGTTGTATATCCAGCATTTTTTCCTGATGCTTGAATCTGCCAGGTTTTTCCTCCGTCATTTGTGGTTGCAATATTATTGACATTGGCTTCCTGTTTTGTGTAATCACCACCAACTGCAACTCCGAATTTTTCGTTTGCGAAATCAATTGAATACATTCCCTGAGCCGATTCTCCCTGAACGAAAGGTGTTTTATAAACATTTGATTTTAAAGTAGTATAATCTATCTTAATAATTCTTGAGCTTTTACCTCCTGTTGCAATCCAGATATTAGTTCCCTGATGAGCAATATTGGTATTACTTGCTGCAAAAGCCGCTTCACCTTCATTCAACTTTATAGTATTAAAGCCTTCTCTTTTGGTGAGTGTATTGAAATCCAAAACAGCATTCAATTTTGGCATTATAAAAGATAATTTCAGATTCAAATCTTTTGCGGGATCACTGAAAGTAACCGCATGCTCATCATTTACAAAAATTAATGCATCGTAAAATGCCGTTTTTAAGGTATCTGTATAAGTATTTACAACCGAAAGGTCTTTTTTATCTATTCTAAAAAAATGAGCCGGACTTTCAATATTAATAGCGTAAAAAGCGTCTTTATTTTGTGCTAATGTTCTAAACTGTAAATTCTTTTCAGAGAGTTTAATCTGTTTTTGAATTTTATGATCTTTTAAATCAACAAAGCCAAATTTAGAATCTGTTCCGCTGTACCAGACTTTATTATCGTACAATTCGATTGCTCTGATGCTAATTTTATCATTTAAAATAGTTTCAAAATTTTCAATTTTTTGAGAAAACATCAATAAACCAATCGTAGAAAACAACAAAGTGAAGATCTTTTTCATAATAACAAAAATAAAAAAATCCGCAGAAGTAGACTGCGGATTGTAAAAGTATATATTTAAAACTTATTTCTCGATAAATTCATCGTAACCACCTTTGTTAAGAACACTGTTACGTTTCCCATACAAGAAGTAAATTAGAAGTCCTAAAGCCAACCAGCCAATTGCCATGTAGATTGCGCTAGGCTCTAAGTTGATGATCAAATAAATATTGATTAAAATACCTAATGATGCTACAACAGGAAGCATAGGAGTTTTGAAACCTCTTTTTAGTTCCGGTTTTTTTACTCTCAAAAGCCAAACTGCAAAACAAACCATTGTAAATGCAAATAAAGTCCCGAAACTACACATGTGTACCAAAGTACTGATTGGTGTAAGTGCTGCAACTGTAGCTACAATTAAACCTAAAAGAATAGTGTTTTTATAAGGAGTTTTTCTTACCGGGTGAATTTCTTTAAACATTTTCGGAAGAAGACCGTCTTTTGCCATTCCTAAGAAAATTCTAGACTGTCCCAACATCATTACCAATAATACAGAGATTAATCCAATAGTTGCTGCAACAGTGATCAAGATTACTGCCCAGTTCATTCCGGTAGCCTTCTCAAAAGCGACAGCAACAGGTGCCGTTAATGCATCAGGAACCGATCCGAAATCTTTATAACTCATCATTCCCGTAAGAACTAATGACATTAAGATATATAAAGCTGTACAAACCAACAACGAAGTAATAATTGCAAAAGGGATATCTTTTCTAGGATTTTTTGCTTCTGCAGCCTGCGTAGAAACGGCATCAAAGCCAATGTATGCAAAGAAAACAGCAGCTGCTCCAGCAATAATACCGTTGAAACCATACGCTGCTCCCATTTTTCCATCTGACTGAAGAATCATTTTTTCGTCCGGAATGAATGGTGTAAGATTATCCATATTGATAAATAAAGCTCCAACAACGATTACAAAAACAACAACTGAAGTTTTTAAAATCACAATCATATTGTTTGCCCCTGCAGCTTCTTTAGTACCCTTTACCAAAATTGAAGTAACAATCAAAACAATGATAAATGCCGGTAAATTAAACGCAAAGTTAGGCTCTGTTAAACCATGAGCTACTGCATATTGTTTTGCTGTAGCAAAATCATTGGTGAGATAATAAGGAAGTTCAACATTAATGATTTTCAAAAATTTATTGAAATACCCCGACCAGGAAACGGCCACCGTCATAGAGCCCATCGCATATTCCAGCACCAATCCCCAACCGATAAGCCAAGCGAATACCTCGCCTACCGTTCCGTATGCATAAGCATAAGCCGAACCTTCAACGGGTAATAAAGCAGCAAATTCTGCATAGCAGAGTGCGGCAAATATACAGGCAATACCTGCAACGACGAATGATAAAGCTAAAGCAGGACCCGCATGATAATAAGCTCCGGTACCTGTAAGTACAAAAATTCCACCTCCGATAATTGCTCCGATACCAATGGCAGTAAGGCTCCATTTCCCCAGAACTCTTTTGAGCTCACTCTTTTTCATATCAGCCTCATAGGCTCCGAGCGGTTTTGTTTTCCAAATATTTGACATATTGTTTTCTTTGTTTTAAAGATTTACGAAAATATAAAAAATTTGGAGACCTTAACATTTATTAATAAACTTTCGTCAATTTATTTTCATTTTAAGTTGTACAAAATTGATTTTCACCTTCTTTAATGTATTTTAAAATACTGTATTTTTTGCTTATTTTTGAAACCATGAATATGTATGATCTTTTCATAAAACCCTACGAATCATATACTGACGCACAAATTTTTCTTGAAACCTTTGCCACTGTCTTAGGAATTATGAGTGTATTTTTTTCAATTAAAAAGAACATCTGGGTCTATCCTACAGGAATTATTTCTACCGTCATCTATGTTTACCTTCTTTTTATCGCTGGCTTGCTTGGAGATTGTATGATCAATGTATATTATTCAATAATGAGTGTTTATGGATGGATTTTGTGGAACAAAAATTCCGAAGACCAGATTCACGTAGAAGTTTCCTGGGCAAAAAAGAAAGAATGGATGATGGCGGCAATGCTTTTTATATTAAGCATATTTTTAGTGATGATTATTTATTACTATAAACCTTATATCGATAATCATTTTTCATCACAGAATATAGAATTTGGTTTTTACCATCTGGATTGGGCAAATTGGCTTGATGTTTTTACAACTTCTGTATTTTTAGTCGGAATGTGGCTGATGGCGAAAAGACGCATTGAGAATTGGGCTTTCTGGATTTTGGGCGATCTAATTTCTATTCCTATGTATATTTATAAAGGATACGGAATAACTTCGGTTCAATATTTGGTATTTACCATAATGGCAATCATAGGATATGTCAACTGGAAAAAAAGTTTTAAAGAAAAAAATACAGTACAGTTATGAAAAATATATTAAAAATAACAGCGGGTCTTCTACTTGGTTTTAGCTTGGCATCTTGTGCTGCTTACGGTGGCAACTACGGTGCTTATGGAGATCCTTATTATGATAACGGATATTATTACGCTCCTTCAGGATATTATGGTTCCGGTGGTTATTATGGTAACGACGGATATTATTACAGAGACGATATGCGATATTATTACGACAACGGTGTACCTTATTACTACGGAGATAATAGAAATAAAGTCTACATACAACGTAATTCGGGAGCTGTAGGAAACGTTACAACAAGTCAAAGACCTAATAACGGTGTAGGAAACGGGAATAACTCTTACCGATACAATAACAGTCAAAGAACTTACAATAATAATCCGCCTAGAAATAACTCGAATAACGGTGTGAGAAGCCAAAGTAACTCAAGCACTCGGAATCAAAGTCAGAGAAACGGTGGGATGAGAAATCAGCAGCAGCCTACACAGAACAATAGCGGAAACTATAGAAACAACACGCAGACAACGCCTCAAAACAACAATAATTCGGATAACAATCCTCAAAGAAGCGGATCAAGAAGATAATCATTCTAAATAATAAAACGGACAGCAATCGCTGTTCGTTTTTTCGTTTTAATTACATTAATTTTGCAGGCTAATTTTAGAGAGAACAGAAGTATGGAATTTTATAAATATCAGGGAACTGGAAACGACTTTGTAATGGTAGACAATCGCTCCGGAGAGTGGGATGGCCTTTCAATTGCGAATATTCAAAAATTGTGCGACCGCCGTTTCGGAATTGGCGCAGACGGATTGATTAAAATAAACGCAGCCGAAAATGTAGATTTTGAAGTTGATTACTATAATTCTGACGGTTCCAAAAGCTTCTGCGGAAACGGTGCCCGTTGTTCAGTGGCTTTTGCTCACTTCCTTTCGATTTTTAAAAATAATAAAACTGTATTTACGGCGATTGACGGACTTCATGAAGCCGAAATTAACGGAAATATTGTAAAGCTGAAAATGGGTGATGTTACAACGATTACCAATGACGGCGAAGATTCTGTTTTAGATACAGGCTCACCTCACTACATTAAATATGTTGAAGATATTGCCAATTTCAACGTTTTCGCAGAGGGAAACAGCATTAGAAATTCTGAAAATTATAAAGAAAAAGGCATCAATGTCAATTTTGTTGAAAATATTTCTGACGACGAAATTTTCGTAAGAACCTATGAACGAGGCGTTGAGGATGAAACTTTCAGTTGTGGAACAGGAGTTACAGCTTCTGCTTTAACTTTTTTGAAAAAAAGCAATCTAACTTCCATAAAAGTTAAAACGTTGGGCGGCGACCTGAAAGTTTATGCTGAAAAAGATGGAGAAACATTCCGTCAGATTTGGTTAGAAGGCCCCGCTAAGCAAGTGTTTACAGGAAAATTAGATCTTCTTTAGAAAAACATTAAAACTTTTAATCTATTAATTATAATGAAAAAAGCTATTCTCATTATTGTACTCCTTATTCTTGCGGTAGCAGGATTTTTTGGTTTAAAATTCTACAGTAAGTATTACGGAAGCAACGTCTCAAAAGACGGATATGTTTTGATTCCGCATGGGGCAAATTTTAATCAGGTTTTAGATTCTATCCGTCCGTATGTCGATAATAAAGAATCATTTGTCGATGTTGCAAAAGATAAAGACATGGATGAATACTTCAAACCGGGTCGTTATCATTTTGCTAAAGGTGCCAACAATACGAGTTTGGTGAATATGATAAAAGCCGGAAATCAAACTGAGAACTCATTCAGAATTGGTGATTTCGGAGATATTTATCAGATGGTAGGGAAAGTGAGTAAAAAAACTGAGCTTGATTCATTAAAATTCGTCAACGATCTCGATAAAATAGCTTCTGAAAAAGGATACAAAAATGCTGAAGATTTAAAAAAATATTTCTTCATCGATACTTATAATTTTTTCTGGACCGTTACTCCAAAAGAATTTTTCAAAAAATTTGAAGATCAGTACAACGAATTTTGGACTGCAGAAAGAAAAGCTAAAGAACAACAATCTGGTTTAACAAGAGATCAAATTTATGCTTTGGCATCTATTGTTTACAAAGAATCGGGAGGAAAACCGGACGAAATGAAAACCATTGCCGGTTTATATTTAAACAGATATAAAAAAGGAATGAAACTACAATCTGACCCAACCGTTATTTACGCAATAAACAAACAGACCAACTTTAAAGAATCTATCAAAAGAGTTTTTTATAAACACCTTTCCACTCCATCACCTTATAACACATACGCTAATGCAGGAATTCCTCCGGGACCTATTTGTGTGGTAGATAAAAATTCTGTGGATGCGGTTTTAAGCCCTGAAAAACACGATTATATTTTCATGTGTGCAGATCCGGAAAGATTTGGATTCCACAAATTTACAGCAAGCGCAGAGCAACATGTCATCAATGCAAAAGCGTATCAGGATTGGCTAAATTCAAAAAATATCAAATAAGAAATATATTTAACTTTATTTTAACAAATTAATAATTAACATTTAGCTCTTAAAGACGACCTATCTATTAAAAATAATAAACGAATCGTGAAATTATAATTTTAAAAGGTTTAATGAATTAATAAAATTAAAGCCTTTTTGATTACAATTTTATCTAAAGAATACCTTATGAATCAGACGGAAATAATCAGTATTTTCACAAAGAAAACCCTAGGACTTACTTTTGTATTATCTGCAGCAGCTTTTGCTTTTGCTCAGGATAAAGTAGGAGTTTCGGGTACTGTAGTTGATAAAAGCAACCAACCTGTTGCTTATGCTTCTGTAACTTTTAGCAATAAAGCAAGTAAACTGTTGAGCGATGCGACGCTTACCGACGAAAAAGGAAACTACAAACTAGATCTTACTCCCGGTAATTACGATGTTATCGTCGAAGCAATCGATTACAAAAAAAGCGTTATCAATAAACAGATTACAACCGCTGGAAGTATTGGTTCACTTTCTATAGAGCCTGAGGCAACAAATACCAATCTAAAAACGCAGGATATTCAAGGCGTTGTGATTACAGCAACGGCAAAACCATATAAAGTTGAACTGGATAAAAGAACGTATGACCCGTCTCAGGATATTGTAAGTAAAGGCGGTAATCTTCAGGATGTTTTATCAAACGTACCCTCGGTTTCTGTAGATACAGACGGAACAGTTTCGATGAGAGGAAGCTCAAACGTTCGTTTTTTAATTAATGGAAAACCTTCTGCCCTTCTTGGGATTGATGACGGAGCCAACGCATTACAAAGTATTCCTGCCGATCAGATTGAAAGAATTGAAGTGATTACCAACCCTTCTTCAAAATTTGAAGCAAGCGGAACTGCAGGTATTTTAAATATTATTTTAAAGAAGAATAAAAAGACAGGTTTCAACGGTAGTGTTACCGGAACTTTAGGATATTTACCTCAAACTAATTTAAACACAAATCTGAGCTGGAGAAAAGGTAATCTTACCTGGTTTTTGAATGGTGGCGGTGGTTACCGTGAATCTAAAAATACGAATAGAACTGATAATTATTTTACTAATGTAACTAAAATCGGAAGTACTGTTCAAAGCAACCAAGAGAACATTAGTGAGAGCCAAAATAAAAATTATAATGCTTCGGGAGGAATTGTTTATGATTTTTCTGATAAAACTTCTTTTAACTTATCGGGAACTGTAAGAACATTTGATAGCGAAAATTCTGGTAACGTTACATATAATAACCAACTTTTTAGCGCTCCTGATACTTTTAGAAATAGATTAACCAACAGTGTTAATAATAACCTCGCATTTCAAGGTGACATAGGACTAGACCATAAATTTGACGATAAAGGTCAGAATATTGCTTTATCATTGAGTTTACAAAGCAACAGATCCTACAACGATACCAACATTGATGAGACCAATAATGGTAACTTCGAACTGCAAAATATTATCAATCAAACTACCAAAAATAAAACATTAATCGGTAAAGCGGATTATGAACTTCCTATTGGAGAGAATTCTAGAATTGAAGCAGGATACAGAATTGATATTAATCAAAATGATTATGATAATGATGTAAGAGAAAGTACTGTGAAAATTCCTACTTTGAATTTCTTAGGAACATATACTTATGAAGCAAGATATAAAGAAATGTTCAATGCAGGATATTTACAATTTAAAAGTAAAATTGGAAAATTAGGTTATCAGGTAGGAGTAAGAAATGAATATTCAAATATAGACATTGATTATGCAAATCTAAACCCTGCAGATGAAGATATTAGAACAAGAAAAAGTTATAATAATCTTTTCCCAAGTGTTTATTTAAGTTACGAATTAGCTAAAGACAGTCAGTTTTTACTAAATTACACAAGAAGAATAGACAGACCGAGATCTTTCTTTTTAATACCTAATCCTAGTTATAATGACAACCAAAATATCTTTGATGGAAATATCAATTTAAATCCGTCTTATGTTGATTCTTACGAATTTGGTTATAGTATTTCTAAAAAGAAATTTACAATCAATCCAACTATTTATTATAGACATCAGACAGATGATACAAAAATGCTGGTTTATAATGAAAAAGTATTAATTGATGATCCTAAGTTCCCAGATCTACCCGACGAAGAAAAAGAAGAAAGAATTGTTTTCCATACAAAACCTATCAATTTAGGATCGGATGATCGTTTTGGTTTAGATATAAACTTTAACTGGGATGCAACAAGCTGGTTGAAATTTTTAGGGAATGTTGATTTATTCGGATACAAAACAAAAGGTAGCGTACTTTATAACACTTTGGATAATAATGGAAACCCAATCATAGCAACAGCAGATTTTAACGGTAGTGGTTTTTCTACAAGAGCAAGATTGACTTCCACATTTAAAATTGACAAAACATTTAGCTTCCAGTTGCAAGGTTTCTACAGAGGAGGACAAAAAACTGCTTATCAGGATAGAAAAGATATGTATGCTTTAAATTTAGGAGCATCAAAAACAATTTGGAATGGTAACGGAACATTGTCATTTAATGTACAAGATATTTTCAATACGAGAGCAATGAGATCTACTACTTATGGTGAGAACTTTACTCGAGAATCTTACATGCAATGGCAGCCAAGACAGTTTGCAGTATCTTTAACCTACAGATTTAAGCAAGGTGAAAAGATTGAGCAGCCGAAGAGAAAGAAAGACGTAAATTCTAATGCTACAGGCGACGACCAACAAGGCGGGCCAATGTAATATCATTGACAATCAATCATAAAAAAGTCCCGAAATTAATTTTTCGGGACTTTTTTTATTTTAATTTTTGCATTTCAGCTTCATATATTCTTTTCCTTAAATCACTGGAAGAAAAACGGTGATCTCTTTTATTATAAAAAATCTCAATACCTTTTTCCTCACAATATTTTTTACCTGTGAAGTCACGATCGAAATAATCATCTCCGATTATTCTTACATCAATCACAAAAGACTTTAAAATATCTTCTAAATCTTGTTCTGTATAATAAGGAATAATTTCATCCACTGCATTTACAGCTTTTAGCTGGATATATCGCTCAACAATGGTTTGAGTGGGTTTATTCTTTGTGGGACGATCATGTGACGGATCAATCTGTAAGCCAACAATCAGGTAATCACAAACCGTTTTGGCTTCTTCCAACATTTTGATATGACCTGCATGCAGTAAATCAAATGAGGAAAATGTAATGCCTATTCTTTCCGTTTTCATATTATTTATACTGTTATTTGTAATTTTAATTTTTTCGCGACACCAAATATTTCTGCCATTCCCATACCGTTTTCAAAGCTTCTTCCAATGAAGTTTCAGATTTCCAATTAAGCTCTTTTTCCGCTTTATCAGCATTAGCATAAGCAATAATGATATCACCTTCTCTCCTATCGCAAATCTGATAAGGTACAGCGACTTCATTTGCAGATTCAAATGCCTGTACTACTTCCAAAACTGACGAACCTCTTCCTGTGCCCAGATTATAAATATCAATTACGGTTTCTTCAGAATTTTTATTCATTAAACTTTTTAATGCAGCAACGTGAGCTTTCGCCAGGTCTACAACATAAATATAGTCACGAATTGCAGTTCCGTCTTCCGTAGGATAATCATTACCCCAAATATTTAGTTTCTCACGGATTCCTGCAGCTGTCTGCATCAAATAAGGTACCAAATTATTCGGAATTCCGATCGGTAATTCTCCCAATAAAGCTGAAGGATGTGCTCCAATAGGGTTAAAATATCTCAAAAGGCAGATTTTGCTATGATAAGCTTTGGCAAAATCTTTTAAGATCTCTTCTCCCATCTGCTTGGTTTTCCCGTACACACTTTCGGGCATTTTTAGAGGGGTCTCTTCATTAATTGGCATTTCATCAGCTTGTCCGTAAACCGTACAAGATGAACTGAAAATAAAATTTGAAATTTTTCTGGCTTTAAATTCCTGAAGAATATTGATTAGCGAAAACAGATTATTTTCATAATAATCAATTGGTTTTTCCTGACTTTCACCAACTGCTTTAAAAGCTGCAAAATTAATGCAACCCTCAATCTCATGTGCATCAAAAACCTGATTAAGAAGTTCTTTTCTTTTCAGATCAAAAGGATAAAATATAGGTCGTTTACCTGTAATTTCCTCAATATTATGTAAAATAAATTTTTCTGAATTAGATAAATCATCAACAATGATTACTTCAAAGTTATTATTGATTAATTCTACAACGGTGTGAGAACCGATGTATCCAAGTCCGCCTGTGACTAGTATTGCCATTGTTTATTTATATTTTTTTTAATCTTCTTTTTTACCTATTCTGTCTATCTCACTAACAAAATCGACATCTTGTATTTTATACAAATTTATAATTGTTGAAATTATTATAATTATAATGAAAAATTGAAATGTTTTTGACTGGAAGGAAATACCTGTAAAAAATAGTTTCAATCCAAGAAAAAAAGCAAATACACCTAAATTAATATTTAAATAAAAAACAGCTTTATTATACTTCTCAATTAAATTTACAAATGAAAATAGGCTTATTATCAATGTAAATAATGTGATCAATAATTTGAAAAAATTAGAATCCGTAAATAATGAAATAAATGCAAATAATGATATTAACATTAATATTATTGTGGTACTAATTGCTAGATAGTATACAGCTTTATATTTAAAGACTTTTCTTTTCATTCTCCCATAAACTCCAACACAGCATCCGTAATATACTTCAACTGTTCTTCATCTAATTCTGTATGCATCGGAAGTGAAATTACCTGATCCAAAAGCTTGTCTGTATTCACAAAATCTGCATCATTACTTTCCTGATAATACGCTTTTTGTTTTCTTAGAGCGACAGGATAATAGATCATAGCCGGAATTTCTTTTTCAGTAAGGAATTTCTGTAATTCGTTACGTTTCCCGTTTACAATTCTTAAAGTATATTGATGAAATACGTGGGTTGAGTTTTCTGCTCTTTTCGGAGTCAGAATATTTGCATTCCCTGCAAAAGCTTCGTCATAATAATCAGCTGCTTTTCTTCTTGCATCGTTATAAGAATCAAGATTCGGAAGTTTTTTTCTTAAAATTGCAGCCTGAATACTGTCTAGTCTTGAGTTTACTCCTACTTCGTCATGGTAATATCTTTCGTACATTCCGTGGTTTACAATTCCTCTTAAACGGTGAGCCAGCTCATCATTATTGGTGAAAATTGCCCCACCATCACCGTAGCAACCTAAGTTTTTAGATGGAAAAAAAGAAGTTGTTCCAACTGTAGACATCGTTCCTGCATGTCGTACGCTTCCATCTGAAAAAGTATATTGAGAACCGATTGCCTGCGCATTATCTTCGATTACAAATAAATTATGTTCTTCAGCAATTTTTAAAATCTCTTCCATATTGGCACATTGTCCGAAAATATGAACCGGAATAATCGCTTTTGTTTTAGGAGTAATTGCCTTTTTTATCGCTTCTGTAGAAATAGTAAAAGTATCGTAATCCACATCTACCAAGACAGATTTTAGTTTTAATAAATGAATAACTTCAACGGTGGCTGCAAAAGTAAAATCAGCGGTGATTACTTCGTCCCCTTCCTGTAGATCTAGGCCCATCAAAGCAATTTGCAAAGCATCGGTTCCGTTGGCACAAGGAATTACGTGTTTTACATCCAGGTAAGTTTCCATTTCATTTTGGAAAGATTTTACTTCAGGTCCGTTAATAAAAGCAGCAGAATCCATTACATTTAAAACCGCATTGTCTACATCATTTTTAATTTTGTAATACTGACTTTGCAAGTCAACCATCTGTATCTTTTTCATATGTAAATTTTATTTTTTAAGTTTTGTTTAATTGCTTTTGTGTTTTAATTCTTTTTTTCATCAATAAAGCAATTTCTCAAACGAATATTTTCGTAAAAATAAGGATTTTAAAGTGCTATCAAAAATTTTATTGATTTTGTTTTATCTTTATCAAAAATTATTAGATGAAAAAACTTTTACTGTTTTGTTTTTTAGCAGGTTACTTCACTGTTTCCGCTCAAACCGAACTTGTTTTTGTTTATTTTACCGGCAAACCCAACAAAGCGGCGTTTTATGCTAATCCTCTTACCGAACTTAGCCAAAAGTCGCTTGACAGGCGTACCGCTTTAGGGATTGCACTCAATGATCAAGATGCTCCCATTGAGCAATCATATATTCAAAACTTACAAAATTTGGGATTCGCCATCACTGATTATTCAAAATGGCTGAATGGTGTTGCCGTAAATGCGAATCAAGCTCAGGTAAACTTAATTAAAACACAGCCTTTTGTACAGTCGGTAGAAAGTTTTGCTAAAAATTCTTCTTTAGTTTTAAAAACTCAAAATACCAATAAATGGTCAGAATTTGAATCGACACAGAAAAACCAAACTGTATTCGATTATGGTTCAGGATCTGAGCAGATTGATCAAATCAATTTAAGACCGCTCCATCTTGCAGGATTTACCGGAACCGGAGTAACAATCGCCGTAATTGATACCGGATTTCCTTCCGTAAATACGGGTTCGGCATTTTCAAGATTATGGACGAATAATAAAATAAAAGGCGGCTACGATTTTGTTTCTAAAGGCACAGACATCTACAATACTTCGCTAAACAACCACGGAACGGTAGTTTTAGGAGCAATTGGCGGTTATATTGCCAATACATTTGTAGGTTCTGCACCCGATGCAGATTTTTATCTTTACCGCAGCGAAAATTCGACAGTTGAAGTTCCTGAAGAAGAATTATACTGGATTGAAGCTGCAGAAGAAGCCGACAGAAAAGGCGTTGATATTATCACAACTTCTTTAGGTTACAATAATTTTGATGACCCGAAATACAGTTACAGTTATACCGATATGAACGGTACAAAATCTTTTATCGGAAGAGCCAGTGAAATTGCTGTAAACAAAGGGATTTTTGTGTTAATTGCAGCGGGAAATTCTGGTGAAGTTCCCTGGCATTATATTACAACTCCTGCGGATAATGTGAAAGTTTTTAGTATTGGTTCGGTAGATGTTGCTGGAAATGCTTCTGCATTTTCATCTTATGGTCCCAATTCTTTAGGAATGATAAAACCGGATGCAAGCACAAGAGGAACTTCATCTGCAACAGTAGACAATAACACAATGATCTCAGTTTCGGGAACTTCGATTGCAACGCCTATCGCAGCAGGTGGAGTTGCCTGTTTAATTCAGGCTTTCCCGACAATGAACAGGGATGTAATGAGAACTAACCTAAGACAGAGTGCTTCATTATTTCCGGCTCATAATGATCAAATGGGATATGGAATTCTGAATTTTGGAAGTTTTTACAACTCTACATTAAATACTTCAGAGCTCGTTAAAAAGAAAACCATAGCAATCTTCCCAAATCCCGTAAAAAACATCCTCAATATTGCGACTGAAGCACAAATTATTTCAACGGAGGTTTACGATAATCTGGGAAGAATGATTTTAAAATCTGCTCAAAGATCTATCAAAGTAGAAGATTTCGCAAAAGGAACTTATTATTTAAAAATTCAAACCAAGGATAAAGTGTATTATGAAAAGTTTCTGAAACAATAAACTGATTATTTTTTCAAAAATTCTAAAATATCCTGATTAAGCTGATCTGCATTTTCGAAAGGAATCATGTGAGTGGCGTCTTTATAGATTCTCAGTTCTGAGTTAGCGATTTGTTTAGCTAAAAACTCGGTATGACTTTGTTTAATGACATCTTTTTCCCCGGCAATGACTAATACTTTACTCTGAATTTTGTTGAGTTGTTTTTCACTGATATTCGGTTCTTTCAGCATCAGTTTCAACAGTCTTCTTTCATTCAGTTTTTCAGGATTATTTTGCAGCTGGAAAACTTTATATTTAATATTAAAATTATTGATTAATTCCTGATCAACACCATCCGGAAAAGCATTTGCACCAATTGTGATCAATCGATTTAAATTTTGTGGATATTTTAAAGCAAATTCCAATCCTGTATTTCCACCGTCACTCCATCCTGCAATATTGATTTTTTGTAACCCCAAATGATCAGCCAAAGCTTTTACATCATCTGCAAAAATCTTATAATTAAAATCATTTTTAGTTTTATCGATACTTTTTCCCTGCGCTCTTGTATCTATCACAATCACTTTATATTGCTTTGAAAGTACCGGGATTTGCTGGTAAAAATCTTTAATACTTCCCGAATTTCCGTGAAGTAAAAAAAGCGGTTCTCCTTCACCATAAACTTCATAATAAAGGTCTGCGTTTTTCAGCTTCAACACCTTTCCAACCTCTAAATTTTTCCCGAAAACACTTTCTTCAGATGCAGCCTGATAACTTCCTACATCCGGAAAAAGAGAAGCAATACTTTCTTCACTCAATTCTTCGTGCTTATTTTCATCTTTTGCATTTTTATCCACTTTTACATCAATATTTATGGCCGGAGCAGCAATAGTCATTTTCTTCCATTCATCATAAAACTTTCTGATATATCCCGTTCTGAAAAGCGCAGCACTGATATTTAACCTGCCTTCAAACTCTCTCAAAAACTGAATTCCCACAAAAAATTTTCCCTGAACCCAAATATTTTTGTCATTCACATCCAAAGTAAAAGTTCCGTCAACAATTTTATCTTTTGTTAATTCAACCGTAATTTCTTCATCCAAAATACTTTCATTTGGCAAACCATTCTTTTCATTATAAATCGTATATCGCATAATTACAGGTCGATCTGCCGTAATACTTGCAATATTCAGATTGATATTTTTAATTTTTGATTTTTTACTCGCTTTAAATTCCAATGCAGTTTCTCCTAAAAAATCTTCTTTTCTGAATGCCGGATTTACCGAATACATCACACTTTTAGTCTTCGTATTCACTCCCCAATTTTTATCGACTAATTTTTTAGTTTTTAATACAACTTCCTGAATATTTTTCACTTTTTCTTTCAAATAAATCTTCTGTTGATCTTGCTTAATAAAATTGGCAACAGTTTCACTAAAAGGCTCGTACCCCGCAACTTCGACTTTAATCTTATTTGAAGTGTTTGCTTTAGAAAGATCGATTGTAAAATTCCCGTTTTCATCGGTAATGACGCCAATATTTTCTTTATCTACACCAATTTTGGCATAAGAAACCGGTTGGTTTTCATTTTTAGAAATTACAGTTCCGGAAATGGTTTGTGAATAATAAATACTGGTGGTCAACAGCAATGGTAAAAGATTGATTTTTTTCATAATAATAATTTGAAGCAAAAATCTCAAATTCGTCTACAAATCACTCATAAAATCCTATTAAATTTAAATTCTGATTAGTTAAAAATAATATAAATAATCACATAAAAGTGAACGGAAATCTTAATTTATTTAAAAGGTTTTCTCTGGATCCATCCTACTTTTGGATTTAATGATGTGAAAATCTTTTCCATAAAAGGATTGATGGCTTTGTTGTTATGTTTAATTAAACCAAAAATCTCTACAGGTTCGGCACCAATTGTAGATTTTATTTCGAGAGCTGTTCTGCCGAAAACAATACGTTTAGACTGATTTGAAACTCCAAATTCGGTCATATCAAAAAGCATGTTTAGGTAAATCTGTTTTTCTTTTTGAATCTCTTTATCATAGCCTAAAAAATACGTATCAATATCGTTATTATTAAGAATTAAAGTATAAAAGCCAATCAGTTTTTCATTAAAAAAATATCCGAAAACTTTGAAATTATCCTTCAGATTTTGTTTCATACTTTCAAAATGATTTTCTGTGAGGAAAAATGTATTGAAAGGAGCATTTTCTGCAACGTTTTGATATAAAATATTCATTTCATTCCGATACTTTTTAATTGACTCAATATCCAATTCTCTTTTTTGAATTCCGTCAATCTTTTTCTTTGCTGATTTCAATCTTGCTCTGTATTTTTTAGACAAGTCGTTAGAATAATCTTCAAAGGTTTTCCACTCCGGTTTTATATTTAAAATCATATTAGGCTGAACTGAAAACCTATAAAATGACTTAAATTTTTCTTTATCAAAATTCTTCAAAAACGATTTCTGATAATCTTTATAAATGACTAAAGACGTTTTCCCAAATACATTCGATACACCTTTGGAAGCCTCCTTCAATAAAGTGATCGCTTTTTCGGTTGAAATTTTTAATGTATTGAAATAAAAACCGTTTTGTCCGGTCAGCATATTATTTCCCAAGATCATTACATCTTTACTCAACTGTTTAGCCAAAAAATTTCTTATGCTGCACAACATCTCCCCTTTCTGAAAGCTTTTATGCTCGATGAAATTTAAATATTGGAATAAAGCTCCGCCAATCAAATCCTCATCAGAAAAGAAACCAACAAAAGAATATTTCATATTTGTCGGTTTTGATTCTTCCAAAACACAAAAATACTCTTCAGACAACATAATATTGTGTTGCCCGATTATGGAGTTCCATTCTTCAGGAAGTTCTTTAGTTGAATTAAAAATCTTAAAGTTGTAATACATTAAAAAGACAATAAATTCAGTTTTGATATAGAATCTGTTTCATAAATCTACATTAAAATAATTACAAAAAATTCAGAATAGATTTTGAATAATCTTAAAACTTTCAGAAATTCTTTCCGGATTGGTAATATAATAGTAAACAACATAAGGAATACCGGGCAATATTTCTAAAATGATCGCAAATAACGGCAACAGCAGATAAAGAAATATAGGAAATTTTCTTTTCATCGAAATTTTCTTGATCATTGCATTCCAGATGATTTTTATCCGGTCTCTATCATTCCATAAAATTAAAAGGCATAAGATAAAATAAAATATAAAGCGTCTTGCAAAAGCCTGCCCCATTCCGGCATCCATAAAACTCAAATCCATTAAAACAATATTCGCAGCAATAGGAATAAAAAATACAACACCCAAAATCGCTGTTGATTCAAACAGAAGTAAGATTCCCGTAATAATTTGAAGTATTCCTACTGTTGTTTTTAAAGGTTCATGATCAAATAAAAACCACATTACTTTAAACAAAGGCAAATCTTTCAACGGAACCTGCAGATCACTGGATGAAACTCCAAACTGACCATCCACAAGTTTACTGTAGCCGTACTTTATAAAAGTAAAAGCAAGTAAAAATCTTGCGACTAAAATGAAATAGTCCCAATATCTTTTTTTAGGAACCAAACGTAATTTTGCAAACATATTTTTAAGGTTTAATTTTTGTATTTTTGCCGCTCAATTGAAATTTCAAATAAAATCTTCATAATATAATGAATTACGTTTCTGTCGAAAACCTTACCAAATCATATGGCATCAAAACTTTGTTTAAAAATATATCATTTCACGTAAATGAAGGTGACAAAATTGCCATTGTTGCCAAAAATGGTAGCGGAAAATCTACACTTCTGAAAATCTTAATGGGAAAAGAGATTGCAGACAGCGGTTCGGTAGTCATTAGTAAAGATATTCAGGTGGTTTTGTTTGATCAGGAAATCGATTTTGATTCTGATTTGACGATTGAAGAATTTATGATGACTTTAGATTCGGCCCCAATCAGAGCGTTAAAAAATTATCACAAATCATTATTGTCTGACGACCATGATTTTATGGAAAAAGCTTTGGCTGAAATGGAAATCCACAAAGCCTGGGATCTTGAGAATGAGATGACACAAATTCTTTCTCAGCTAAAAATTACAGATCTTGAAGCGAAAATGGGAATGCTTTCGGGTGGACAGATTAAACGTGTTGCCTTAGCAAAACTTTTAACAGAAACCAGAGCCGAGCACCGTCATACTCTTTTGATTATGGATGAGCCGACCAACCACTTGGATGTGGAAATGGTAGAATGGCTTGAAAATTATTTGAATAAAGCAAAAATCACATTAATTCTTGTTACTCACGACCGTTATTTCCTTGATGCTGTTTGCGGAATTATCTGGGAAATGGAAGATCAGAATATGTATTTCCACAATGGTTCGTATGCGACTTATCTTGAAAACAAAATGATTCGTGAGGATAACATGAATTCTACCATCGATAAAGCGCAAAACCTTTACAGAAAAGAGTTGGAATGGATGCGAAGACAGCCTAAAGCGAGAACTACCAAATCAAAATCCAGACAAGATGATTTTTACGAAACTGAAAAAGTAGCTAAAACAGATACCAGAAAAGAGTCTTTGGAGCTTGATTTTGAAATGAAAAGATTGGGTAATAAAATTCTGGAACTTAAAGATATTTCTAAAAGTTATGGTGATAAATTGTTGCTGAAAGATTTCAGTTATTCTTTTCAAAGAGGCGAAAAGGTAGGAATTGTAGGGAAAAACGGAGCCGGAAAATCTACTTTACTCAATATCATTCAAGGTTTTGAACCAAAAGATTCAGGAGAAATTGAAACCGGAGAAACCATTAAGTTCGGATATTTTTCACAGAAAGGCCTCAAATATAAAGAGGAAGAAAGGGTGATTGATTTCATCAAAGAAATTTCGGAGAACTTTCCTTTGGCCAACGGAAGAACGATTACTGCATCGCAGTTTTTAAGATTATTCTTATTTGACGATCAAACGCAATATTCACCGATCTCTAAACTTTCGGGAGGTGAAAAAAGAAGACTGCATTTGATGTATATTCTTTATCAAAACCCAAACTTTTTGATTTTTGATGAGCCCACGAATGATCTTGACCTTCCGACTTTGACGGTTTTGGAAAATTTCCTTTTAAATTTTCAGGGAAGTTTGATTATCGTTTCCCACGACAGATATTTTATGGATCGTATTGTTGATCATATTTTAGCGTTTGAAGGCGAAGGAAAAATCAAAGATTTCATCGGAAACTTTTCAGAATACCGAGAAAATAAAAAACTTGAAGACGGAAACCAAAAAAATGAAGATAAAAAAGCAAAAACTGTTGTTGAAAAAGTAATTGAAAAACCAGTTGTTGCTGAAGCTCCAAAAACTCAAGCTCCAAAAAAGAAACTTTCTTTCAAAGAACAGCGCGAATTGGAAACCATTGAAAAAGAGATTCCGGAATTTGAAGGTAAAAGAGCCGCCATTTTGGAACAACTGAATAATGAAACTGATTACGAAAAAATATCAAAACTTTCTGCCGAATTGGAAAGCCTTGCCGAAAAGCTGGAAAACCACGAAATGAGATGGCTTGAGCTTCAGGATTAAATAAAATTAAAAATAGCTATTCAGTGATTGAATAGCTATTTTTTTTATGATTTTAAATTACTTTTTCCTGATCATCGTAAAAATACTGTAAAAAAGAAACGCCGTTCCCAAAACAAGAAAACCGTATCGTAAGTAGATATTATCCTCTACTAAAGTCATGGCAATCCCCACAAACAGCAACCCGATTATTGTAAAACTTGAACTTCTTTTTTGCATTAATTTAGTTTTTGAAATGTATGTTTATTTCAGTTCGATAATTTTACCTTTTTTTGAGCTTTCAAGTGCAGCTTCTATGATTTTCATGTTTTGTACAACCTCATTTCCCAGAGATGGCAAAGCATATCCAAAAACAATATGTTCGTAGATTTGCTGATAATAATTCATATAATTTCCGAATTCACTTGAAGTTAACACTCTTTTGGTTTCAGAATTTTCGTTTAAATAAGTAAGGATTCCGTCAGATTCTTTCAGAGGTTCCATCCATTCTTTTCCATATGCAGGAATCTTTCCTGCCGTCAATTCATTTTCCTGATTATCGGTACGCTCCTGTAAAAAACTTCCTTTATCGCCATGAATTTTATAAGCAAAATGTTCTTCTTTGGTAAAAACAGAAGATTTCAACCTTACCCGTAAATCATTTTTATAATAAAACAAAATTTCAAAATAATCGTTAGCGAAATCTTCTCCTTTCATTGAAAAAACATCTGCAAAAAGCTTATCTGGAAAACCAAAAAGCTGCACCGCCTGATCGACCAGATGCGAACCCAAATCATGCATTGATCCGGAGCCGTTTTGCTCAGGATTTTCTTTATGCTCTTTTCCACTTGGTTCTGTTCTGAATCTGTCAAAACGGATTTCGGTTTCTCTTACATTTCCTAATTTTCCTTCCGCTAAAACCTTCTGTACCTGAAGATAATCGCGATCGAATCTCCTATTTTGATAAACGCTTAAAAAAAGATTTTTATTTTCGGCCAGATTCACCAGTTCTTCTGCTTCTGAAACAGTAACGGTAAACGGTTTTTCTACAATTACATTTTTCCCTGCATCCAAAGCCATTTTCACATACTCAAAATGAGTCTGAACCGGCGTATTTACAACCACAACCTCAATATCTGCATTTTCTAACATCTCTTCTACCGAACGGTAAATTTCTGCATCCGGATATTTTTCTTTAGAATCTTCCTTCGATCTTTCAACCACAGCAGACATAAAAAAACCGGGATGCTCTTTTAAAAACGGAGCATGAAAAACTTTACCGCTCATTCCAAATGCACACAGACCTACTTTTACCAATTGCATAGACTTATTTTTTAACAAAGATATTTAAAATTACAACATTAGAAAGGGAGAATAATCCTCTAAAAATAACATGACAAAAATCAGAAATTTATTTTTAACTATTCTAAATAACAATGATACATTTGCACAATATTTAAATCCACTCTACATATTCCAATGAAAAAACAAATTATCTCTTTAGGCTTTCTGATTATTACTATATCAGTAAGTGCTCAACTTAAAAACGCAGAAGCTGATACAATCAGAATCGGAACCATTGAAGATGTAAATATTCGTAAGACAGGAAATCCCAACAAGGCGACCCCAATGTCTACAAAATCGAATCTTACGGTAATGGAAACTCCACAACCCATTGCAATCGTGACTCATGATATCATTGAGCAACAGCAAGCAAAACAACTCAGCGATGTTTTGCAAAATGTAAACGGAATGTACGTTACCTCATCCAGAGGAAATTCCCAGGATAGCTTCGGAGGTCGTGGTTTTGCTCTCGGTAATGACAATATATTTAAAAACGGATCTAGAGTTAACAGTGGTGTTTTCCCTGAAGTAAGCGGATTAGAGAGAGTTGAGGTTTTGAAAGGAGCCAATGCGATGCTTTATGGAAATACTGCTGCAGGTGGCGTTATCAACATGATTACAAAAAAACCTAGGTTTGATTTTGGCGGAAGTGTTGGTTTGAATGCTGGTAGCTGGAATTCTTACAAACCAACAGTTGATATTTATGGTCCTCTTACAAAGAATATTGCATTCCGAGTAAATGGTGCTTACGAATATGCTGAAAGTTTCAGAGACGTTGTACAGTCTGAAAAGTATTATTTCAATCCTTCATTTTTGTTTAATCTGAGTCCTAAATCTCAATTAATTGTTGAAGCTGATTATCTTAAAAATGATTTCACTCCAGATTTTGGAATTGGCGCTATTGAAAATAAAGATAAAAGCTATTCTTTGAATACTGGGTTAGACAGAAGTGCATTTCTAGGAACAGATTGGCAGTATCAAAATGTAGAGCAGGTTTCTACCAACGTTACATTTAACCATAAATTTAGTGAAAATTGGTCGTTAAATTCTACGGCATCTTATCAGAATTATACTAAAGATTATTTTTCTACAGAAAGAGTTCAGTGGGCTTATGTAGCAGCAACTCCTAACCGACTTTCGTGGAACAGACCATTGAACAGAACGTATAACGAACAAAACTATACGTCTGCACAAATAAACCTGAATGGAGAATTCTATACAGGAAAAATAAATCATAAAGTTTTGATCGGTACCGATGCTGATTATGGTGTCGCTGATTCTTATGCTTATTATAATCCTGATAATAATAAAGCTTTTGGTACAAGTTATTATTTTGGTACAAATGGTGCATCAGGTATCAATGGGCAGCCTGGAACTATTTATCTTGATGATCAGTCTACTTGGGCTTCCGGAGCAATGCCAAACTCTGCAGCATTGAGTAAAACAAGAATCAATACCAGAAGAATTGGTGTTTATGCTCAAGATTTTATTAGCTTAACTAAAGAATTTAAAGTAATTGCAGGCTTACGTTGGTCGTATATTGAAAATATGCCTACCATAAAAACTGACTTTAAACTAGCAAAAAATAATATCGTTAATCCAAATTCTACAACTGGTAAAGGATTAGTAGATAACTCAGCATCTTCAGACCAGGCAATATCTCCAAAAGCAGGTTTAGTGTATATGCCAAATGAAAACCTTTCGGTATTTGCAACGTATACCAATTCATTTGTTGCAAACGTAGGTAAAGAAAGAAACGGAGAAGCATTAACACCTACCAATATTGATCAATATGAAGTTGGTGTAAAAAAGAATCTTTGGAATAACGCATTAGCAGTGAACTTAACAGTGTACCAAATTTTATACAAAAATTACTACCAAAATGCTTTAGATAACAATGGAAATGCTGTAGATCCTACAGGTTTAACAAAAGACTTTGCAGGGCAAATGAGAAGTCGCGGTGTTGAACTTGATATTACAGGAAATCCTACCGAAAACTTATCAATTATTGGAGGAGTTTCTTACAATAATTCGGTTTATCTGGACACCCCTGAAATGTTTGGATATGTAGAAGATCAAAGATTGGTAAGAACACCTGCAACTACGGCTAATGGTTCTGTTTTCTATAAATTTACAAAAATCGTTCCCGGACTTAAAGTGGGAGCAAGTGTATATTATATCGGTAATAGATTGGCTGGCTGGAATGATACGAAAACCGGAGCAAACAGCTTAGTAGTAAGAAATGGAGTGAGCAGAGTTTTTGAGGTAAAAGACTATACAACAGTTGCTCTATCTGCAGGATATGAATGGAAAAAATTCATGATTCAGGCAAAAGTTGGAAACCTGTTTGATGTCGAAAATTACAACGTTCACGAAAATTATTCTGTAAACCCTATCACACCAAGAAACTTTTATTTTACGCTTACGTATAAGCTTTAAATAATTTATTAATACTTCTATTAAAGTGGAAATTGCAAGATGCAGTTTCCACTTTATTTTTGCAACGTAATTTATAATAAGCAAAAAGTTATACTATGAAAATTTATTGCTTCAAATTATAGAAAGTAAAATAAAAAGAAAGAAAATAGCTTGAAAGAATTTTAACAATTTCTGCAGCTTTATTTCCCAACAGAACTTGGCAATCACAATTGAGACACCTTTAATTTAGCTTTACTCTTATAATAAAATCTTAAAAAAATCAAAAAAAAGTCTTTAACATTAACGTATTGGCACATTAATTGAATTTTAACTTTTATAAATAATAAACGTTAATATTAAAATAATAAATATGAAAAAATTAATTTTTACAGGAATTTTAGCTATCGCAGGTTTAGCTACAACTGCAAATGCTCAAATTCAAAAAGGTAACTGGATGGTAGGAAGCAGCTTACTTTCAAGCAACTTCGGACTAAACACTGGTGGAGGTTACAGTATTGCACTACAGCCTAAAGGAGCATATTTTGTAGAAGACAATGTTGCTGTCGGTGGTTATGTAAACTTAGGAATTTCTAAAGTAACAAACGGAAGCCCTACAAGATTTGATTATGGAGTTGGAGCTTTAGGTCGTTATTTCCTTTCACCAGGAGAAAAAGGAGTTGACAATTTATTAAATCACGGTAGATGGTTTTTTGAAGGTAACGTAGGTATTGGTGGATCTTCTGTTGAAAGTGGTAACTCGACAACTGGTTTAGATTTCGGAGTTGGTCCTGGTTATTCATATTTTATCACTCCAAACATTGGACTTGAAGGATTAGTAAAATATCAAGGACAAGCAGGATTTGGTAATGAAGGTTTAAACTCAAACATTACATTTAATGTTGGTTTCAGTATTTATTTACCAAGTTCAAAAGCTAAGCAAGTTGCAAATGATGTAAGATAATTTAATTACAACTTATATAAAATAAAGCGGCTCGGAAAATTTCCGAGCCGCTTTTTCAAATTAAAACTAAACTATATATAATAAATAAAAAATCTAAGCCTACTTATTGGGTTGCGGTGTGTATCGTAAATATGGTTTTATTTCTGTGACACCTTTAGGAAAAATATTTTTTGCATCTTCTGTAGAAATTGCTGGCGGAATAATGACATCATCACCGTCATTCCAGTTTACAGGGGTCGCAACTTTATGAGAATCTACCAACTGAAGAGAATCTAAGACTCTGTTGATTTCATTAAAATTCCTTCCTGTAGAAGCCGGATATGTAATAATCAATCTCACCCTCTTATCCGGATCTATAATTAACAAGGAACGAACCGTGGCAGTTGCAGAGGCATTGGGATGAATAAAATCATATTGTTCTGAAACTTTTCTATCTTTATCTGCAATGATCGGAAATTTTACTTCCGTATTTTGCGTTTCATTAATATCATCAATCCATTTTTTGTGATCTTCTACTCCATCCACACTTAAGGCAATCACTTTAGTATTTTTTTTCTCAAAATCAGACTGTAGTTTTGATGTAAAACCTAGTTCTGTTGTACAAACCGGAGTGAAATCTGCAGGATGCGAAAACAAAATCCCCCAGGAATCTCCTAAGTATTCATAAAAATCAATATTGCCTAACGACGACTCTGCCTGAAAGTTGGGTGCGGTATCTCCTAGTTTGATTGACATAATATTTCGTTTTATTAGTCTACAAATTTAATAGACTTTTTGTAACTGGCAAAATTTTTGCTTAAAAATTATATTAAAAATTAAAAGATTATTATGGAATATGGCTTAAGCTACGTAGATACAGTATATAAAGTTTTACAAAATTGGTATATCGCATTTGCAAAACTCACCCCGAAACTTGTTGTTGGAATTCTGGTTTTTTCACTCTTTCTTCTTACCAGTAAATATCTAAGTAAGCTTGCCGTAAAAATAATGCATAAGGTTTTTCCTCAAAGTAAGAACGAAGGATCTGTAATCACTATTATTGGAATTTTCCGATTCATTATTATGTTGATGGGAACATTCATTGCTCTTGAAATCATGGGATTCAGCGGTTTCTTATGGAAGTTTATAGGAAGTTTAGGAGTTGCGGGTGTTATTGCGGGTGTTGCGCTGAAAGATCTGGTATCGAGTATTTTCTCCGGAATGCTTATCGGGATTGATAAAGCTTTCAAAGTGGGAGATTATATTACAATAGGAAATCACTCGGGAACTGTACAGGACATTGGTTTTTTGACGACAAAATTGATTACAGATGACGGAAAAAAAGCATATATTCCCAATCAGGTCATCTTTAATGCACCGTTTTATAATATTACAGCTTCACCGCAAAGAAGAATTATTTTAGATTTTGAAATTCCTGCTGATGAAGATATAAGCAAAGCACAGCAAGGTATTTTGGAGGTTATAAAAAAATTACAAAACATCGATAAGCTTGAAACTGCTGAGGTTAATTTCACAAATCTCAAACAAGGGATTTTCACTCTTCAGGCTAAATTCTGGATCACAACCGGAGCCAATATGCTACACGTCAAAAGCGAAGCTTTAGAAAAGATAAAAAAGCAGTTAGACGCAGACCATATTCCTCTGGTTACGCCAACAAGTATCAATTTGATTAATCAGGTAAGTGAACCGACAAATCCTAATGACAAATTAGGTTTATAAAGAAGAGACTGTCTTTATGGCAGTCTCTTTTAATTTTATATTTAAAAATTCTTAAGCCGAATTTCTACTGGCATTAATATTTCCAAATAAAGAACGTGTTACCAATTTCTCGTAAGCTTCTTTATTACCCTCTCCTTTCTGGATTTTCATTAAAGCATATTGCTGAATACTCAATAATGGAAGCACAATTCTCTCTCGAATTTTAACAGATTTTCTTGATAACGGATCTTCTTCCTGAAGCTGTTTAAATCCTGTCAATTCAAGCATAATGTTTTTAGAAAGATTAAATTCATCAAATAGAACATTCCAAAATTCGCCAAATTTGGGATTGTTTTTAATGTAATACGTTAATGGGAAGTAAGATTTGTTCATACTCATCATCGAGTTTAAAACTAAAGTTTTAAAGAAGTCTGAACCTCTGTATAATTCAATTACTTCTTCAAATCTACCCTGCTCTTTCATCTGCTGCATCGCAAAACCAAACCCAAAGAATCCCGGAACATTTTGCTTCAACTGCGACCAGGATCCCACAAAAGGAATCGCTCTTAAATCTTCAAATCTAAGCTCGCTGTCGCCACCCCGTTTTGACGGGCGGCTTCCGATGTTGGTTTTACCGTAATATTCCAGCGTACTCATTTCCTGCAAATAAGGAACGAACATTGGATGTGCCTTCAAATCTGAATATTTCTGATAACTTAGATCAGCCAATTCAATAATTAAAGCTCTTTCTTTTTCAGTTAAATCTTTTTTAGAATTTTTGAAAACATCATTTTCAACTCCGGCTGTTAAAAGCTGTTCAAAATTGTATTTTGCCTGTTCTTTATTCCCAAAAATACTAGTAATCGTCTGACCCTGAATTGTTAATTCAATTTTATTATTGGCAATCGTTTTCCCTTGCGAAGCGTAGAAATCGTGGGTTTTACCGCCACCTCTTGCAGGCGGGCCGCCTCTGCCGTCGAAGAATACGACTTTAATTCCGTTTTCTTCAGAAAGTTTCGTGAGAACTTCTTTTGCTTTATAAATTTCCCAGTTGGCTTTCAAATAACCTCCATCTTTGGTTCCGTCTGAAAAACCAAGCATAATGGTTTGTTGATTTCCTTGCTTTAAAAGATGCTTTTTGTAAACTGAGTTCTGATACAATTCATTCATTACATTTTCAGCATTCGCAAGACCTTCCATGGTTTCAAAAAGTGGAACAATATCCATATTGATGTCTTCATCTTTATAACCGCAAACTTTGAAAAATGCATATACATTCATCACATCTTTCACGGCATCAGAATTTGAAATAATATATCGATTCATTCCTCTCAATCCGTTCAGTTCCTGAATTTCTGATACCTGAGAAACTGTCAACAACGTATCTTTCACAATATCTTCAAAATCATCAGCATTAACCTTATCTGAAATTTGAATTAATTGATTGAATTTATCTTCATTGCTCGCCTCATTATTTCCAAAAACCTTAGCAAAAACGGTGTCAATTACCTTCTGATGAATTCTGCTGTCCTGTCGAACATCCAACGTCGCAAAATGAGTTCCGAAAATCTTCACACGATCTTTGAAGTTTACCAAAAGATCAAGGAATAGCGAATTATGTTGTTCAACTAATATCTTTTCAGCTTCCTCTAATCTTGTAATGATATCTTCCGCAGTGATCTTTTCATTTCTAAAAATAGCAGAATACAATTCATTGCTCAGCTTTGTCAACACATCAGAAACTCCTCTGAAACTTAATCTTCTTCTTACAGATTTAAGGTTATTATAGTAAGCCTTTAAAATGGCTGAATGCAGTTCTTCCGCTACTCTTTTCGTAACATCTGCCGTCACAAAAGGATTTCCGTCGCGGTCACCTCCCGGCCAAAAACCTAATTGAATAAGGTCTTCATGTAGATGAAAATGCTCGTTCTCAAATGTTGATTTTATCTTTGTGAAAAGTTCGCCAATCGTATCATAATACACATATCTCAGATAATAAATGATACTCAAAGCTTCATCAATCGGAGTCGGTTTTTCTTTATTGACAAAAGGGGTTTTACCCAATTGTTGCAGTAACATATCAATACTGGTGATAGAATCTGTCGTAATCGCATTTCGAAGATCATGAAGAATTCTCTGCACCGAATTCGGATAAAACTGTGTCGGGTGAGCCGTAAAAACAATTTTTACAGCAAAATCTTTCAGTTTTTCACGAATTTTATCGAGTTTGTGATCCTGTAATGATCGTTCGTACATATTGGTCACTGTTCCGTTATCACTTTCGGAGTGAATGTTAGGAAAGGCAGCATCTTCAATACTATCAAACAAAACAACTTGTCTTTCAATATATTGTATAATTTTAAAAAGGAGTTCGGTTTTCTGCTCTTCGGTCTGTAAATCGGTATGATTTTTAAAGAATTCTTCAACGATTTCTTCAGGTGTTTTTCCTGCTTCGTAACCGATCTTGCTTTCTTCACAAAGAAACGGAAGCAACATCCCAATATTCGTCATTTTATCATAAGGCAGGCTCATAAATAATGAATTGTAGATCTGAAACTTATTTTCAACGATCTGCCTGAATTTTTCTGCGCGCTGGTCGTGTATCATATAACAAATGTAGGAGATTTTAAATTTAATTTCGAGTAAATCAGTTTAAAATAATATGAAAATTTTTTAGCAAACCTCTCTAAATAGTGTTTTAAATGTATCTTCGCTAAAATCTTTAAAAATCATCTTAAATTGAATGCAAAGTTTAACAATCAATATGAGATTGACTAATTATACACTATGAAATTCGGAATTATTTTTTATACCATACTTGGCATTTTAACTTTTACACTAGGAATTTATTTTCTTCAGTATAATTTTATTATTTCGATTATATTTTTTATTGGTGCATTTATCAATGGAATTTTTATTCATAAAGAATACAGTATGCATAAGCATGATAAAATTGAATATGAAGAAGATACAGTTTCAGATGAAGTAGTCATTAAATATTCACGTTCTGGTAGAATTATAGCAATTTCTATGTACTGTATTTTTGTAATGATAGGAATTCTCTTTCTTTCATCAATTGTCATTAAACTGAATTTTGTGACAATATTTGTACTGATTGCATTAACAGGATTTACAGGTTATTTCATTACAAAAATAGTTTTAGAAATTAAGAAAATACCTAAAGTTATGATTTCTATAAATAGAAAAGGAATTCAGATAAAAGATAACACAAGATACTTTTGGAATGAAATTCAGCTTGAAAAAATTACATCAAAACATTTAGTAAGCCGAGAACCTAAAAATGATTACAAGCCTGAAATTAATTATTTATATTTTTTCCATAATAATGAGAAAATTGAAATTAAGATTGATGATTTTGATATTAGCAATTATCAATTTGCGCAGGTGTTAAAAATATTCAGATCTCGAAGTAATCATTCAGATTTATAATTTTAAATGAAAATATTTGCTGATTAGTTCTTAATTTTACCGAACCAATCTATATTTAATGAAAAAAATATTCCTATTCCTTGTAATGACTTTTCTTTTCACAGCCTGCGCTGAAGATTGCTATAATGCGCCACTACCCATTGTTTTTGAGTTTGTTAATTCAAACGATGAAAATCTTATTGCCAATGGAACACTTACCGTATATTCAATTCAAGACGAGAATAATGTTAGTCTGCAACTGACTAAAACCGATGATAATAAGGTTATTTTAGAAAAAGTGGGTGCTTATAATGGAACAAAAAATTATACCTTCTACTCTAGTTTCAAAGTTTTTGATTTTTCAATACAGTCTTCAGAATTTAAAGGAGGTTGTGACGGTTATCAAATCAATAAATTAACGTTTACAGGTGTTGATATTGATGTTACTGACGAAAATGGATATTATAAAATTGTGTTAGAATAATCTCGATCGCATTTACCAATCGTATGAATTCCGAAAGTGATTAAAAATTGGAAAACAAGAACTCTATAGAATTACAAATAAGTTGCTTTAACACTTATTTTTTTTCAACCTTAAGGGACTTTTAATAAAAAATCTTTTATTTTTTGTACTTTCGTGATATTCAAATCTAAAATATTTTTATTGTGATCAAAAAAATCATGTTATTGTTATGTTTTGCCTTTTTTACAATCTCCTGTAAAAAAGACTGTTATACCGCTCCTGAAAAAGTAGTTTTTGAATTTGTTAATTCAGCCGGAGAAAATTTAATTGAAAATGGAAATATCACTACTTACAGCATTATGAGAAAAACAGGACAAGGCGGTTATACAAGTGTAGAACTTACAGAGACTGAAGATCATAAGGTTGTATTAAAAAATGTTGGTACATATAACGGAATTCAAGAATACAGATTTACTTCAGCGCCCAATATTTTCTTTTTTTCTATCAGATCATCTGATGTTCCGACGGATTGTGATGGCTATCAAATTGATGAGATTAACTTTCAAAACGTATTGACAACAAAAGAAAATGGATATTATAAAATTGTATTAGATTAAAATTCATGAGAGCAAATAAATGATTTTAAATGCTACAATAGGATTTATAATTGTAATATTCATTGCGTGTTATTCTTTTTCTATTTTGCGATAACGTCTAAAAATTTTGCTTTAATTGCTTCTGCAATCGGCATCGTAATATCATTTATTCCTAGTTTTATCAATATCGGTCAATTAAATGCTGAGATAAAATCACGAAAATCTAAATATTTATAATTAAAATTCTACTGAACCATGAAAAAGGCTTTATTTGTTCTCATGTTTACTTCGCTTAGCGTTTCGTCTTTTGCTCAATATAAAAAAGTGTATACTTATGGTGACTATCAAAAAAATTGGGCTTTGGTAAAAACCTCTTCAGGAACTTACGGTTTCATTGATCAAAATAAAAAGCAGATTGTAACGCCAATCTATTCTAAAATCGAAAAATTCGGAAATGTACATCCTGACTTTGCTGTCGTAAAAGCAATTACGGATACTTATGGGCTCATCGACAAAAACGGAAAAGAAATTGTACCGACAATTTATCAAAAAATTGGAAAGTTTGACGAACTAAAAAAAGGGTTCGCTTTGGTAGAGACAGTCAACAACAAATTCGGATTTATAGATTCAAGCGGAAAAGAAGCAATTACAGCAATTTACAGTTTAGATGAAATAAATGCAAAATTGCAATAGTTTACATAAAATATAATCATACAAACTTTAAAACTTTCTTAACTGAGATTTCGTGTTTCTATGCTTACATTTGATGTAAATAATAAGAACAATGCTTAATTTCGAGTTTAAAAATCCCACAAAAATACTTTTCGGAAAAGGTGAAATTGCAAAAATTTCAAATGAAATTCCTAAAGACGCCAAAATATTAATGATTTATGGTGGCGGAAGCATCAAAAACAATGGTGTTTATGATCAGGTGAAAACAGCTTTAAAAGATCATGACTTACATGAATTTGGTGGTGTGCCTGCCAATCCGGAATACGAAGTCTTGGTCAATGCTTTAAGCTATATTAAAGAAAAAAACATCAATTATCTTCTTGCTGTTGGTGGCGGATCTGTAATTGACGGCGTTAAATTTCTTTCTGCCGCTGCTAATTACGAAGGCGAGCCTTGGGAAATCCTTAAAAAGCCGGTGCGTACTTTTGAAGGTGAAGGAATGCCTTTCGGAACCATTTTAACTTTACCGGCGACGGGATCTGAAATGAATTCCGGCTATGTAATCTCAAGAAGGGAAACCAACGAAAAACTGTCTTCAGGCGGACCTGGATTATTTCCTCAGTTTTCAGTTTTAGATCCTGAAGTGATCAGATCAATTCCTAAAAATCAGATTGCAAACGGAATTGCAGATGCTTACACCCATGTTTTAGAACAATATATGACCTCGCCTTCTTCAGCAGATCTTCAGGAGAGAATTGCTGAAAGCATTTTGATAAGCCTTCAGAATGCCGCTACCAAAGTGATGTCTGAAGATTTTGATTATGATGCTGCAGGTAATTTTATGTGGTGTTGCACGATGGCTCTAAATGGTTTAATTCAAAAAGGAGTGATTACCGATTGGGCTGTTCACGCAATGGGACACGAATTGACCGCTTATTACGGGATTGATCATGCAAGAACTTTAGCTGTAGTTGCTCCTTCGCATTATCGCTATAATTTTGATGCAAAAAAAGGAAAATTGGCACAATATGCAGAAAGAGTTTGGGGAATTACAGAAGGCAGCACTGAAGAAAAAGCTGAGCTGGCTATCGTAAAACTGGAAGAGTTTTTCCACAGTCTTCAAATTCAGACAAAACTGTCAGATTACACGCAGGATTTTGCAGGAACTGCGGAAAGAGTTGAAAAAGCTTTTACTGAGAGAAACTGGCTGGGCCTAGGTGAAAATAAAAATCTCACTCCTCAAGATGCATATAAAATCGTTGAGATGAGTTACTAAAATTAGGTAATAGATATTAGGGTTTAGGATTTAGTTAAAAAAATTATGCTAATATATTTTCAGGAAAATGAGAAATTATGATACTTCAGAGATTTTTCTAAAACCTAAAACCTAATATCTAGATTATATTTTTTACAAACATTTGTTTAAAAAACCTCGATTTCATTATATATATTACAAATTTATTTATATTTTAGCATATTCTTAAATTTGTGAAAATGAAAAAACACTTACTCTTATTTGCCTTTTCTGCATTAGCATTGACATCATGTGAAGATGATGACGTTCAGGGTTATGAAATGGACATGCTGAAAGGCGAATGGAAAACTGTAAAAACTGAAGTAATATCAGGAAAAGATAATACGACTGCGCTACAGACATTTACTCCTACAGGATGCGAAACTAAAAGTATAACAGAATTCAGAACTGATTATTACGCTTCCTATACAGGTTTCTCAGGTGTTGGTGCATCGTGTACAAGTGCAAAAACTGAAGGAACTTACACATACTCCAATGAGGATAAATTATTGGTTATAAAATACGATAATGACAGCGAAAGAGCGTACAAGGTTATTATTCTAAGCAATAGTGAACTTAGACTTGTGCAGATGTTTGATAATGTTGATGTAAATGGTGATTTAGTAATAGACACTACTTACATTACTTATAAAAGATAGAAACAAAATATACGATACAGGCTCCCGTTTTTTACGGGAGTTTTTTTTATATTTACTTTCGTTAAAAATTTAGAAACAATGAAGAAGATTTTCTCAGTAGTATTGCTACTGATTTTCGCCCTGACTTTCGCTCAGGAAAAACAACCGCTGTTCTGGCAGGACATTCAGAATTTCAAAAAACTAGATCAGGAAAATGCTCCGCCAAAAAACTCTATCCTTTTAGTCGGAAGCTCATCATTCACAAAATGGCAGGATGTTTCAGATTATTTTCCGGGTAAAACAATTATCAACAGAGGTTTTGGAGGATCAAGACTAACAGATTTAAATTATTTTTCTGAAGATTTATTAATTCCTTATCAACCAAAACAGATCATCATTTATTGCGGAGAAAATGATTTTGCCGATGATGCACAATTAAAAGCTGATGTTGTGGTTGACCGATACAAAACGTTCTACAAAAAAATTCGTGAGAAATTTCCGACTATTCAGGTTGATTATATTTCAATAAAATATTCGCCGAGCCGTGCAAATCTATGGCCTCAAATGAAAGAAGCCAACAAAAAAATTAAGAAGTTTATGAAAAAAGAAAAAAACGCTGATTTCATAGATATTACCAAGGTGATGAATGATGCTGACGGAAATATAAGAAAAGATCTTTTTGTAGAAGATATGCTTCATATGACACCTGAAGGTTACAGACTTTGGACAAAAGTGATGAATCCTTATATGAAATAATAGGATTATAAACCTTAAAAAACATTCGATTTTTAGAAAAAACAAGAGCGATTTCAGTTGAAATCGCTTTTTTTACATTATTCCATTGTTAGTGGTTAAAAAAATCATAGTTTTGTGAAAATAAACACAACAACATCGATGAAAAAAATCTCTCTACTGGCATTTGCCATCCTACTTCTATTGACTTCCTGTGGTAACGATGACAACGAAAATAGTCAAAACGAAATAAATCCAATTGTAGGAAATTGGAAAATGAGTAAAACAATGATTATCTCAGGCTCTAATAATGCAATTTTGCAGTCAAGTCCTGTTACAGGCTGCGAAGCTTTAAACACTTTCGAGTTCGGTCAAAATCAAGGTTTCAGTATAAAATATTACACTAAAAATAATACAGAATGCATTGCTGACGGATTTGACACTGGAACGTATCAATATAGTGAAAATACAAAAATGCTGACCTTTACATATTCAGATTCGATGGTAGAATCGAGCGTCGTTCATTCGCTGAATAGTACTGAAATGATGACTGTAGATCACATTGAAGATTACAATGGTGATGGCGTAAATGATACGTCAGTTATTTTATTTAAAAAACAACCATAAAAAAGATGCGTCTCAGGTGAGACGCATCTTTTTTTATTTTATTTCTTTCTCTTAGACTTAGAAATTGCTTTCTGTTGTGCTCTATTCGCACCGAATTTCTTAGGAGTTTTTCTTTTGGAAGGTCCGCCCCAGTTTTCTTTTTTATTCTTATCTTTTTTCTCGTGGAAAGCTCCGCCGCCGTCAAAAAGTTTCGCTTGAGCAGGGTTTTTCATTACAATCTGATCTTCTTCAGATGCAATTTTCTTAGGATTGATTTTTACCGTTTCAGGGAAATCGATGTATCTCAATTCTTTATCCATCAATAATTCGATATCTAAAGCAGATTCTTCTTCCTTCTTCGCCACAAAGGTTATTGCAATACCGTCTTTATCGGCTCTACCTGTTCTACCGATTCTGTGAATATACTGTTCAGGAACTTCAGGAGTTTCAAAATTGATAACGTGTGTAATATTTGAAATATCAAGACCTCTCGCCATTACGTCTGTCGTAATTAAACCTCTGATTTCTTCATTTTCAAAGCGCTTCATTGCTTTGAGTCTGTAGTTCTGAGATTTGTTGGAGTGGATCACATCAAATTGCTCTGGAAAAAGCTCATTAATTTGTGTAAACAGCAGATCTGAATGTTTCTTGTTATTGGCAAAAATCAACACCTTAGACATATCTTCGTTGTTTTTCAACAAATGCTCAAGTAAATTGATCTTTGTATTGAAGTTTTCAACTTTATAAGCGGTCTGTTCGATTTTCTCAAGCGGAGTTCCTGATTTTGCTAGTGAAATTTCAATAGGACCTGCAAAATACTGATCCAACATTTCATCTACAGCTTCTGTCATGGTAGCCGAAAAAAGAATATTCTGTCTCTTTTCGCGCATCATTTCGAAAATGTGAGTTAACTGTGGTCTGAAACCTAAATTCAGCATTTCATCAAATTCATCGATGATAAGTTTCTGAACTTCTCTTAATGAAATTGCGTTATCTATCGCCAAATCCATGATTCTACCGGGAGTTCCTACCAAAATATCACAACCATTATTGAACAATAATTTCTGTGTATTGATGTTTTTCCCACCATAAATTCCAATTACTCTTGCAGTAAGATTTTCTGTCAGTTTTTCAACAATTTCTGTTACCTGAACCACCAATTCTCTTGTAGGAACCAAAACAACGACAGTAGGATTTCCGTTTTTATTATATTTCCAGGTTTTTAAAACCGGTAATAAATACGCCAAAGTTTTTCCTGTTCCTGTCTGTGCAATTCCCATCACATCTCTCCCCGAAAGAATCGGGCCGATACTTTTTTCCTGAATTGGAGTGGGCTCAAATAAATTTAAATCTGCTAAAACATCAAGAACTTTAACCGGAAGGTCAAAGTCTGCAAAAGTGAGTTTTTCCATTTTGCAAAGATAGGCAATTAATTTGGTTGTAAATCTATACTGAAGGAAGTGAGTTTTTAGACTCGTTATTAAGTTTTAAATCTATATAAATCTCGGCAAATAAATTTAATTAATTTTCACGCTTTTGCTCATAATTTTAATATCATCATCTTTCCAGACACTTGTTGTAATGATGACATATCCTTTCTTTTTCGGATCTTTTTTAATCGGAAATTTCTCATCTTCCCATTGCGAACAATGTGTAGAAATTGGAGACACCAAAGGTTTCCAAACACTTTTCCCATAAGTATAAACATAAAACGGGTGCCAACAACTTGTACACCAATCAGGATAGAAACCTATTTCGTCTTTTCCGTCGCTATTTAAATCTTTTAGATTGTATAAAGTTCCATTTCTCGAAGGAGCAATTATGAAAGGTTTGATATTTTTATCACTAAAATAAATGATTGTCTCACACTTTCCGTCGCAGTCGTCGTTACAATCATTTATCTTTGTGTACGCATATTCTTGAATTCCGTTTCCGTCAAAATCACCTAAAACACCTTCCGTTTCCTGAGCAGAAAGTGATAAACCAAAGAACGTGAAAGTAAATAAGACTAATATTTTCATTTTAGTTTAATATATTTATTGAATTAAATTTCTCATTTCCTTGTAATTCTCAGCAAAAGAATAATTACCAGCAATACTGAAAACAAAAATCCAAGAACAGCCACCAAAGACATTTCCCCAATTCGCGGACCGGATTCTGAAACAAAAACAATGGCTGTTGCAATAATATTTGCTCCTAAAATCATCGCTAAAATAAGATTGATAATGCTCGATTTTATTAACTGATTCGTTTTGTCAATATTTTTAATTTCACTCGAAATTGTAAAACTGTTATCATCCAGTTTTTTTAATACAGAACGCAGTTCTTTAGGAATTTCGTCTACATTATCGGTGAAAGTCATTATCTTTTCGATTCCTGTTTTCAGGAGTTTTTTGGGACTTATTTTGTTGCTTAATATTTTTTTTGTGTACGGATGAAGACTTTTTACGATATCCAAATCAGGATTGATCGTTCTTCCGACACCTTCTATCAAGCCAATTCCTTTAAATAAAAGATAAAAATAATCAGGCATATACAACCTGTTATCTTTCAGAACATCTTTCATTTTATTGATAATAATATTAGGATCGATGTCTTTCAATGAAGTGCTATGCACGAAATTTAAAACTTCATCAACATCATTTTCAAATCTTCTCTCATCGGGAATTTCATAGCTCACCGCCATTTTTTTCAGATAACGGACGATTTTATGAGAATTTTTAGCGACAAAAGCAACAATTAAACTTTCTAAAATTTCCTTGTCATTTGGCTGTATTTTCCCGACTGCGCCAAAATCTATAAATACGACTCTTCCATCTCTTTTTACCAAAATATTGCCGGCATGAGGATCGGCATGGAAAAATCCGTAATCTAAAATCTGCGAGACAAAAAGCCTTAAACCAACTTCTGAAACCACAACCGGGTCGATATTATGCTTTAATAATTCCGCTTTATCGGTTACTTTTATTCCGTCGATGAATTCCATGCACAATATATTATTGTTGGAAAACTCATCATAGACTTTCGGAACGTAAGTTTCTTTATTATTTTTAAAATTTAAAGCAAACTGCTGAATATTATTTCTTTCATTCACCAAAGAAACTTCTTCGAGCAACGATTTTTCAAAAGTTAAAATTGCCTGCTTCAGATTCAGTTTAGCACCGATTTCAGAATACGTTGAAATGAGTTTTACCAAATCTTTTATCAACAGTAAATCGTCTTCAATAACCGATAACACGTCTGGCTTTTTAATTTTCAGAATAACTTCTTCCCCAGAAATTAAAGTTGCTTTGTAAACTTGTGCAATAGACGCCGTTGCCAAAGGTTTTGCAATAATTTCTGAAAAATGTTCTTTGGGAATAATATTGAATTCATTCTCAAGGATTTCCTCCACATTCATTTCTACTACTTCTACTCTGTCCTGAAGTTTTTGAAGCTCCTGAATAAGCTCGGGTGGAAGCAGATCTTCACGGTTACTGAAAGTCTGGCCGAGTTTCACGAAAGTGGGACCCAACTCTTCCAAAACAAGACGAATGCGTTCATAAACAGTTCCTTTTGAGATGATTTCGTCAGATTGAGCAATACCCTCTTCCGGTTTTTTGCCCATTCTGGCAATCATATCTTTGAATCCGTACTTACTTAAAACGGAAATCAGTTTTGCCGATCTTTTTAGTTTTCTTTGCTGCTTATCAAACATATTGTGGTGAGAGTAAATTGAATTGCAAGTTACGTTCAAAAATTATTCCTTTTAAAAACTACTTTCAATATTAAAACTTGACACTTCAGATCAAATATTAAATAACCTTAAAAACAGTCAACAACAAAATCAAAGCCTGCCAACCCAAAATAAGATAGAAAAACAGTCGGCTTGGTTGTGAAATATCTTCAAGCTTATCAATGATTTTTCCCTTTAAAATCTCGGTAAAGCTTACATTTTCATCTTTAAAATCTATTTCGTCAAGTTCAACTTTCTTGAAACCGTAGCTAATGATTTTCTTGAACCATTTATTTTCTTTAGAATCTCTTATTTCCTGTAATATCTTCAGCTGGAGCTTGGCTTTATCCGTTCCTTTTTGAAATAATTGTGGTTGATTATCTTTTGTTTTATTTAAAATTCTGTCAATTATCGGGAAAAGTAATTGTTCACCTTTATCAGCAATCAACCTGTTCATCGTACGAAACATCACATATTTATTTCCTAATGTGAATAACAGAATCGGAGCTCCAAAAATACTGAGTATCGTCAATCCGAAAGAAATCGGTCTTGCTGCAAATAATACTAAAATGGCAGCTTGTCCGTTGGTATGAACCGGTCCGCCACCATTATTAAATGTCTGACTCACAATTACAATAATTGTGATAATACAAAGAATTGCAATAGAAATCTGCCCGATAAGATTGATTTTCAGGAAGCTTAATGTGGCACGACTCAGAAGTTTGGCAACATATTTAAATTCATCATTAATATTGCTTTTAGATTTTAATTTATCTATCATCTGTGATAATTTTGGAAATGTAAATTACAGATTTTTCAGCAATAATCTTTAGAAATGCAAGCTAAAATTATTCTTCAAAAATATATTCATTATAATGTCCCAAAAATTTCACTTTAGTTCCTAATGCGATAATCTCGTCGATAGCATTTTGGGACAAAACATTGTGCCATTCACTTGCTACATTGATGAAGAAAAAATAATTTCCCAAACCTGTTTTCAACGTTCTGCTTTCAATTTTCGAAAGGTTCATTTTTCGCCAAGCAAAAACAGAAAGCACCTGATGAAGACCTCCTGCATGATCTTCGGGAAGCGTAATGATTAAAGACGTTTTTTCTGAAGTTCTGGGTAAAGGAATATCTAAAGCAGATTTCGTTTTTGAAATCACAATAAACTTGGTATGATTCTGCTCAAAATCCTGAATGTTTTCATGAATAATTTTTAAGCCATACAGTTTTGCTGAATATCTATTGGCGACTGCCGCCCATTTTTCCTGAGGATTTTCAGAAACCAATTTAGCTGAAGCCGCTGTAGAACTATAATCCTGCGAAGGAATGTCTTTAAAATGATCATACCTGAAATGAAAAGTCTGCGCCAAAGCTTGCGGATGTGAAATGACTTTCTCAAAAGTTTCGTTATCGGGATGAATCATCAAATGATGCGCAATCGGCATCACCAATTCGGTTTCGATAAAAACTTCAAAATCGTAGAGATAATCGAGGGTCATAGAAACTGTTCCTTCAATAGAATTTTCTAATGGAACTACGGCTTTATCTACTTCATTATTTTTCACTGCATTAAAGCAATCTAAAATACTCGACTGAGGAACTAATTCTTCACTCGGGAAAATCTGAGACGCTGCTAATTGTGTGAAACTGGCTTGTGGGCCGAGGTATGCTATTTTCATAGGACAAATGTAGAAAATATTTATATTTTAAAATACAATCAAAAAAAAATCCTGCAAAGGGCAGGATTTATTATAAAATTTATTTTAACGGCTATAATCAGATAAGGATATTTCTGAGATGTGCTCTGTTCTACGGAATCTTTTGCGGTGTTCAACCTCATATACATGGTTCTCCATTTACTTTTCATTGCCTCTTCTTTCGTAGCAAAGTTCTTTTTTATGGTAAAATGTTTTTTCATCGCATCAAAATTTTTATAATCCAGTTTAAAAACACTTTTCATTTTATCAGAAACCAGAAACTCATAATTTTTATAGGTGAAATAACCATATTTACTATTTTTAATTTCATCATTATATCTTGCTGTATTTTCGGTAATGATAACTGGTTTTTGATTTGTAAAAAGAATATCTATTTTCTGTTTCTGTGAGTCATGAAATCCGGAAACTACCATAAATTTTTCTTTATTTTTTTTGTCTGAATCTTCTATAAACCGATCAATTTCAGCAATTATCTTTTTATTCTCTACAACTTCAGTAATTTTAGGATTCTTATTACAAGATGAGAGTACAACTATAAAAATTGTTATTAGAATATTTTTCATATTAAAGTTTATTCAAAAATAAAACAAAAAATCCCGCCGAAGGCAGGATTTATATTTAAAATTCAAGTCAAAATTACTCCCACTCTATTGTTGCAGGTGGTTTGCTTGAGATATCGTAAGCTACTCTGTTGATTCCTCTTACTTCGTTGATGATTCTGCTTGAAACAGTATCTAAAAACTCGTAAGGAAGTCTGCTCCACGTTGCCGTCATAAAGTCGATCGTGTTTGCTGAACGAACAACTGCTGTGTATTCATACGTTCTTTCGTCCCCCATTACTCCTACAGATTTTACAGGAAGAAGTACTACGAAAGCTTGAGAAACTTTATCGTACAAATCATTTTTATACAATTCTTCGATGAAAATATCATCCGCTTCCTGAAGGATTTTAACTTTTTCAGCATCTACAGCGCCCAAAATTCTGATCCCTAAACCAGGACCAGGGAAAGGATGTCTGTGTACCAAATGATGAGGAATACCCAATTCTTCACCTACTTTCCTTACTTCGTCCTTGAATAATTCTCTTAAAGGCTCTAATAATTCAAACTCCATTTCTTCTGGAAGTCCGCCAACATTGTGGTGCGATTTGATCACTGCAGAAGGTCCGTTTACTGACTGACTTTCGATCACATCAGGATAAATTGTTCCTTGCGCTAAGAATTTTGCGCCTTCAATTTTATGAGATTCTTCATCAAAAACATGAATAAATTCGTTTCCGATGATTTTTCTTTTTGCTTCAGGATCATCAACTCCGGCTAATTTTGATAAGAATCTTTCTTTAGCATCAACAAGCTTAATGTTCATATGGAAATGTTCTCCATAGTTTTCCATTACTTTTACATCTTCATCTTTTCTCAACAATCCTGTGTCTACGAAGATACATTGCAATTGATCACCAATCGCTTTATGAATTAAAACTGCAGCAACAGAAGAATCTACACCTCCTGAAAGACCAAGAATCACTTTCTGATCTCCTACTCTTTCTTTGATTTCTTCAACTGTTTTTTCAATATAATTTGTAAGTTTCCAGTTTTTCTCTGCATTACAAATCGGGAACACGAAATTCTCCAGCATTTTGCCACCTTCTTCTGTGTGAGAAACTTCAGGGTGAAACTGTACGCAATATATTTTTTTGTCTTCGTTAGAAATTGAAGCGATTACACCAGATTTTGCATTTAACTCGAAACCTGCAGGTAATTCTCCAACTTCGTCAAAGTGGCTCATCCAAACAATAGAATCGTTGGTAACGCCTTTTAATAAAGAAGATTCTTTTACGATTTCCAAATGTGCTTTTCCGTATTCTCCTTTTACTCCTTTGTGTACTTTTCCACCTAAAAGATGTGCTGTAAGTTGCATTCCGTAGCAAATTCCCAAAACCGGAATTCCTTGTTCATACAATTCTTTTTCAACCAAATGAGCATTTTCCGCATTCACAGAACTTGGTCCACCGGAAAGGATGATCCCTTTCGGCTGCTTTTCTAAAATTGTTTCTAATGGTGTATTGAAAGGTAAAATTTCGGAATAAACCCCCATTTCACGGATTCTTCTTCCGATAAGCTGGTTGTACTGAGATCCGAAATCTAAAATGATAATACCGTTGTTCATTTTTATAATTGATAAATGATGATTGATAACTAATTTTTGTTGAAATACCGAAAACCATAGCCCCGATTGCAGCGACATCCTTTTTTGTTATTGCGATTGTAAACCAGTTCAGCATATTGCTGTACTTTGTTCGCAATGACAAAAAAGATATAGCGAAAAGCGGGAAATAGCTTCTAATAAAAAAAGCCCCGACAAATCAGGGCTTTATATTAAAACTTTCCGATGTCTTCTCTGTAGAAGCCGTAATCGAAATGTACATGACTAGCGTCTTCGTATACCTTTTTGCTGGCCTCTTCATAGGTAGCGCCTGTTGCAACGATATTTAAAACTCTACCGCCGTTGGAAACCACTTTATCTCCTTTTTTGATTGCTCCTGCATATAAAAGCTGACTGTGTCTTACTTTTTCTTCACCCGTGATTTCAAAACCAGTCTCGATATTTCTAGGATAACCACCTGAACACATCACCAAACACACTGCTTTTTCGTCTCTAAATTTAAGCTCGATTTCTTTACCGCTCATACAGTCGTTGATTACATCTAACAGATTATTTTCCATTAATGCCATCAAAACCTGAGTTTCAGGATCACCGAATCTCATGTTGTATTCTAATAAGTAAGTCCCGTTTTTGGTAATCATCAATCCAAAGAAAATCATTCCTTTGAACGTGAAACCTTCAGCTTTAAGACCTTTTACAGTTGGATTCAAAATATTGTTTTCAAAATCAACATAATGTACTTCTGTGAATTCAGGGCTTGGAGCTACTGAACCCATTCCTCCTGTATTTGGACCTGTATCGCCGTTTCCTACTTTTTTGTAATCTTTAGCTGCAATACATGGGAATATTTTTTCACCATTTGAGAATGCAATTATTGATGCTTCAAAACCTTCTAAATATTCTTCGATAACCAAACGAATTCCTGCATCGCCGTAGATTCTTCTTATCATGAAATCGTGAATCGTAGCTTCTGCTTCTTCCAAAGTTTCGCAGATTACAACTCCTTTTCCACCAGCAAGACCACTTGCTTTTACAACCAAAGGATATTCTTGATTCTGAACATATTCTTTAGCTTCAGGATAAGAATCAAATACCACAGCTTTTGCTGTTTTAATATCATAGGTCTGCATAAATTTCTTAGAGAAAGCTTTACTTCCTTCAAGACTTGCCACTTTCTGATTCGGACCGAAAACCTTAAGACCATGTTTCTTAAATTCATCCTTCAAACCAGCTACCAAAGGAGCTTCTGGTCCTACAATCGTAAGATCTACTTTTTCTTTGATTGCAAAATCTCTAAGTTCTTTAATCTCTGATAAATGAACATTTTTTCCTATCGCACCAGTAGTTGCATTTCCGTTGGCGAAAAACATATGACTCACTCTAGAATCTTTCTGAAGTTTTGCTGCCAAAGCAGATTCTCTACCACCTTCACCTATGATTAATATTCTCATACTTTATTTATTATCTAGTCTATTGTACAAATATATAATTTTGAATGCTATAAATACAATCTCAAATTATTTTTTAATTCTATTTTAATTAATGGAAAAAATGTCTAACACCAGTAAACATCATCGGGATTTTGTGCTCATTTGCCGCTTCGATGCTGTCTTGGTCTTTTACACTTCCACCCGGCTGAATAATTGCCGTAATACCTTCCTGAGCGCAGAAATCTACCACATCACGGAAAGGGAAAAATGCATCAGAAGCCAAAACAAGATCTCCTGTGAATTTTTCTTTAGCTCTTTCAATTGCTTGTTGAGTTGCCCAGATTCTGTTAACCTGTCCGCCTCCGATTCCGAAAGCCTGAATACCGTTTGACACAACGATCGCGTTAGATTTCACATATTTTACCACTCTCTGAGAGAACAATAATGCTTTTTGCTGTGCTTCTGTCGGTTGTGTTTCAGTAACCACTTTAATATCATCTGAGAAAATACTGTCGTTATCCTGAACTAAAATTCCTCCGTCAACTTTTACCCAAGTTTGCTTGTCAGAAACTGGATTAACGATTTTTATAATTCTTAAATTTTTCTTTTTTCTTAAAACTTCCAATGCTTCTTCATCAAAATCAGGAGCCATTACAATCTCAAGGAATGTTTTGTTTAATTCTTCAGATGTTGCTGCGTCGATTTTGTAGTTCATTGCAACAATTCCGCCAAAGATAGAAACAGGATCACATTCAAAAGTTTTTTGGTAAGTCTCCAAAGCTGAAGTTCCGATAGCCACTCCACAAGGTGTAGAATGCTTTACAGCACAACAAGCCATTTCTTCTTTAAATTCTGTAACCACTTTCCAGCAAAGATCCATATCGCGAAGGTTATTGAAAGACAATTCTTTACCTCCCAACTGTTCGAAATCTTTCATCGCACCGTTTTCGAAAGTAGAAACATAATATGCTGCTGTCTGATGTGGGTTTTCACCATATCTAAGGTCTGAAACTTTTTTATAAGAAGCACTTAAATATGTTGGATAATCTTCTTCTAAAAGCATTCTTGAGATCGCGGCATCATAGGCTGAAGTAAGATTAAATACTTTTCCGGCTAATCTTTTACGAGTTTCGATGTACGTGTCACCGTTTTGCTCCATTTCGATTTTTACTTTCGTATAATCTTCAACATCGGTAATTACGGTTACAGAATCGAAGTTTTTAGCTGCTGAACGAAGCATTGATGGTCCACCAATATCGATAAATTCTACCTTTTCATGTAAAGAAATATCTTTATTTACATTTTCAAAGAAAGGATAAAGATTAACGATCACCATGTCGATTAAGCCAATTCCGTGCTCCTGAACCGTTTTCATGTGTTCTTCGTTTGAACGAACCGCCAATAAACCACCGTGAACTTTTGGGTGTAAAGTTTTCACTCTTCCATCCAACATTTCAGGAAAATCTGTTACTTCGTCGATCTGAATGGGATTTAAACCAGCCTCTTTCAAATGTTTGAACGTCCCGCCTGTAGAAATCAATTCATAATTTTGGGATTCCAAAAACTGTGCGAATTCTGTTAATCCGCTTTTGTCAGAAACACTGATCAAAACTCTCTTGCTCATAGATTTTTCATTTTTTTAAGCGAAAACCGCAATATTGCGATTTTCACTCATTTTTACTTTCATTTTCAGCATAGGATTTCACTCTACACTTGGTTAAATCGTCCTTTTGGGACTTTCAATTTTTACTTTTTACAGTTATTTCAAACTGTAGACCGGTTCTTTCACCTCCGATCTTACTTTACTTAGATTTTTTACTTTTTCGAAATCTTTTTTAATCAATCTAAGTGTGTCTTTATTTTATTAATGTAACAATATATTAGTGTAACAATGTACCAATTTGATTAATTGGTAAACTGATACATTGTTACATTGGTACATTATTGAGTACTTTATTTATTGCTATCGGAAAAATTTCATATTCAATTTTGTGAACTTTTTCTGCAACAGTTTCGGGAGTATCGTTTTCAGTAACTTCGAATGATTTTTGCAGAATCGCTTCTCCTTCGTCAATTCCAGGAGTTACAAAATGTACTGTCGCTCCGCTTTCTTTTTCTTTAGCTTCAATCACCGCATTGTGAACATGATGTCCCCACATTCCTTTTCCTCCAAATTTTGGAAGTAAAGCAGGATGAATATTGATTATTTTCCCGCCCCAGTTTTCACAAAATTCAGGTTTTAAGATTGATAAAAAACCAGCTAAAACGATAAGATCAGTATTTTCTGGAATGATTTTACTCAATTCGCTACTGAAGTTCTTTCCTCTCGGAATCAAAACGTTTTCTATGTTATGATTTTTTGCTCTTTCCAACCCGAAACATTCTCTATCCGCAACCACTAAAGATACTTTTGCATTTTGGATCTCTCCATTATCAATGGTATCAATAATTCTCTGTAGATTGGTTCCTGAACCTGAAACGAGTATAACTAAGTTTTTCATTAATTAGAAGTTAGAAGTTAGAAATTAGAAATTAGTTTAAACCTAATCTCTAATACTAAATTCTATTTTTATTTAAAATTTTAAATCTATTTTTTCAGCTCCTTCTGTGATTTCTCCGATTTCGTACGCATCATCCAAAAGGTGTAATACTTTTTCTGCATGTTCTGCATCAACTACAACGATCATCCCAACCCCCATATTGAAGGTTCCGAACATTTCTTCGTGAGCCACGCCTCCTCTTTTTTCCAGTTCTACCATAATACTAGGAATCTGAATTTTTGAAGCATCGATTGTAGCACACAAACCATCACCAATAATTCTTGGAATGTTTTCGTACAAACCACCGCCAGTAATGTGAGCGATACCTGCAACTTTTACTTCTTCAATTACCTTATGAATATCTTTATAATATAGTCTTGTAGGAACTAAAAGTGTTTCGTACAAAGGTTTCCCTTCAAATTCTTCATTAAAATCAGGGAACACTTTTCTTACCAAAGAGAATCCGTTTGAGTGGAAACCTGAACTTGGTAAAGCAATAATTTTGTCTCCAGGTTTGATTTTTGAACCGTCAATAATCTGATCTTTTTCAACAATTCCAACGCAGAATCCAGCAACGTCGTAGTCTCCCGGTTTGTACATTCCCGGCATTTCAGCAGTTTCACCACCGATAAGCGCACAATTATTGTCTTTACAAGCCGCTACCATTCCTAAAACGATTTCTGCAGCGATTTCGGAATCTAATTTTCCGCAAGCTAAATAATCCAGGAAAAATAATGGTTTTGCACCATGACAAAGAATATCATTTGCACACATCGCGAAACAGTCAACCCCGATAGAGTCATATTTTTTTGAATCTAAAGCTACTTTCAGCTTCGTTCCTACTCCATCTGTTCCCGAAACCAACACTGGATTTTTGTAACCTCCAATCTCGTAGAAAGCTCCAAAGCTTCCCAAATGATTCAAAACATTGGAATTGTGAGTTTCGCCCACCGCTTTTTTGATCTTGTCAACGGTTTTGTAACCTTCTTCTTTGTCTACTCCTGCAGATTTGTACGTGTTGCTCATGCTTAATAATTTAGCAATGTATCAATGTAATAATGTAACAATGGTCTAAAATTGGTAAACTGTTACATTGATAAATTGGTACATTTTATTTTTACTTTTTATTCAAATTTAGAAAACAAAAAAGCCGACAATCTTAGTAGATTATCGGCCGTTATTTTATCTCAGAATTTCAGAGTCCACAATATTCCCTTTTTTGGAGAAACATTCTTTAAAAGTGGTCTGAATTTTCATTACTTTTTCTTTTTGCAAAGATATTAATTTTATATTAATTTTCAAATGCTATTTTTCTAAGATTATTTCAACAGAAGCAATCTTTGCTACTTTTTCTTTTAACTCACTGTTTTTCTCTGCATTAGAAATCACATTTGCTTCTTTATCGAAGTTATCATTAAAGAATGGAAGGGTAAAAGTATCGATAATATTCCCTCCATGTAACGGAAAACGCTTTTCTGCAGCTTCCAAAACTCCCAAACCACCTCTTCCACCAGGAGCTGTAGCCATTAACAACATTGGTTTTTCGTTCCAAACAGCTCTTTGTTTGATTCTTGAAGTCCAGTCGAAAACATTTTTAAATGCTGTAGAATACGTTCCGTTGTGCTCAGACAAAGAAACTAAAAGAATGTCTGCAGCATCTATTTTTTCTGCCAAGTTTTTTGCTTCCTGAGGAACTCCGCTTTCTACTTCGCGCTGATGTTTGTAGATTGGCATTTCAAAATCGTTCATGTCAATGATTTCTACTTCTGCATTTTCAATTAATGAAGCTGCGTAAGAAACTAATAATTTATTGATTGATGTTTCGGAATTACTTCCTGCTACTGCTAAAATTTTCATTGTATATTTAAATTTGTCTAAGTTTTAATGTATTATTGTTGAAGTAGTACTAAAACCACCCCGTCAAAAATTCTTTCGAATTTTCGTCACCCCTCCAAGGAAGGGGAATTTTTATTCGGCAAAAATATTTTTTTTTATTTTAAATAAGAAGGTAATTCCATAGGAACTTCCATTAAAAGTATTTCGGTATCTTCTGTTGCTTCAATGTTGAAACTTTGGGTATCCCAAATTCCTAAACCATCTCTTTCACTTAAAACTCTGTCGCCCACTTTGGCACTTCCTTTTAAAACAAAAGCATAAACACCGTTTCCTTTTTTATTGATCATATAGTTTTTACCGTTTCCTTTGGTGAATTTAGCCAAATTAAACCATGCATCCTGATGAATCCAAACTCCGGCATCGTTTTTATCGGGTGATAAAATCTGTTGGAATCCATTATTTTTTTCACCGTCTGCAATACTTTTCTGATCATATCTTGGCTCAACACCTGTTTCTCTTGGAAAAACCCAGATCTGCAAGAATTTTACGGCTTCGTCTTTATTTTTATTGTACTCACTGTGCATCACACCGGTTCCGGCGCTCATTACCTGAATTTCTCCTTTTCTGATAACAGCAGTTGTACCCATTGAATCTTTGTGTTCTAAATCACCTTCCAACGGAATTGAAATAATTTCCATGTCTTTGTGCGGATGAGTTCCAAAACCCATTCCCTGAGAGACGGTATCGTCATTTAATACTCTCAAAACTCCGAAATGCGATCTTTCAGGATTTTGATAACCTGCGAAACTGAAGGTGTGATAAGAATTTAACCAACCATGATTGGCATGACCTCTTGTATCTGCTTTGTGATAAACTGTTTTCATATTATCGATATTTTTTTGATTATTTATGGTACAAATGTACGGTGTCGATAGTAGAGAAATGTTGATGTAAGGTAAGAAAGGATTTTTTGGTGAATGGTAAATTGTGAATTGTGAATTTTCTTCGAAGTGAATTTTCATGCTAAATATATATGTAGACCTGTTTTTTACTAATGTAAAGGCAAACAAAGAATATTAAAATTTGACCATTTTAAAGTTATACAAAGCTGTAAACTTAGCTAAGAAATACAAAAAGCTATTAAAAAAGCGGACTAAAGTCCGCTCCTATTGATATATAATGGTGATAATGTTGAATGTTATCAAAAATAATTTCTAACTTCTAATTAAATTAAAAATGTACCTGTTGTATTTCTTCTTCAATTTCTTTTGGATTTGAATCGTCTGTTTTAATAAAAATTAAGGTAAGAATTGCCGCCAAAAGCATACAGATTCCACCAACAACAACATAACCCATTGCGTAATTTCCGAAAGCACCTTTTACAATTGGCCCTCCAAAAAGTCCGTTGATAATTTGAGGAATCACAATAAAGAAGTTGAAAATCCCCATAAAAACGCCCATCTTTTTTTGTGGAATTGCATCGATGAGCATTGCATAAGGCATTGCCAAAATACTTGCCCAAGCAAAACCAAGCCCGATCATTGAGATCCAAAGTAGTGAAGTATCTTTGATAAAATACATTGAGATCAGCCCTAATCCACCGCAAAAGAGAGCCAAAGCATGGGTTTGTTTTTTGCCAATCAACTTAGCAATCGGCGTTAATAAAAAAGCAAAAGGAATCGCCCAGAGATTATACATCCCAAATAATTTTCCGGTAAGATCACCTGCTTTATTGAAAGCAACAGAATGCGTGTCTTCCGGAGAAAGACCGAATTGATGAGTTGCTAAAGCACTCGTCGTAAAAACCCACATCGTAAATAAAGCAAACCAAGAGAAAAACTGAACAATACCCAGTTTTTTCATCAAGTTCGGAATTTTAGCAAAATCACTAAAAATATCTTTAAATTTAGAAGGTTCTTCTACAATTTCTTTTCCGCCTTCAAACTCAGCAAATTCTTTTGGTGAATATTCTTTTGTAGTAACAATTGTATAAATGATCGTCAATAAAAGAATTCCGGCACCAAAGTAAAATGCATAAATCACATTATCAGCGACAAATCCTGCAGGAGCAACATTAGAAACGCCTAATTTAGTTAGCCAATCCGGCAGATAAGATCCGATAACTGCACCAATACCAATTAAAATCGTCTGAACTGAAAAGCCTAAAGTTCCCTGATGTTTCGGAAGCATATCGCCCACCAACGCACGAAATGGTTCCATAGCTACATTAATAGATGCATCCATCATCGCAAGAAAAATCACCGCTAAAAGCAAAACATTAGCAGCCATCATCTGGGTTGCAGAAGCTGCATTTGGAAGCAAAACCAAACCAATCGCGCAGAGAATTGCACCGATTAAAAAATAAGGTTTTCTACGACCCAAAGGACTCCATGTATTGTCGCCCATATGACCAATGATTGGCTGAACGATCAAACCAGTAATCGGCGCAACCAGCCAAAACCATGAAAGCTCATGCACATCTGCACCGAAGTTCCCCAGAATACGGCTTGCATTTCCGTTTTGAAGCCCAAAAGCCATCTGAATTCCCAAAAAACCCATGCTCATGTTGATGATCTGAGCCATAGACAAATTTGGCTTTATTTTATTTGCCATTTTTTACTTTGCTTTTAATTTGTCGATGAGCGCATCTTCTATTACCCTTTTTTCGTCAACTACTCTATCAACAATCTCATTGGGAACCGTCATCGAAAGCACATATTGTTTTACTTTCCATACACCATTTATTTTTTCTAAAACTCCGGAACCACGGCAGATTTTCATTTGAGTATCCAATAATTCATCAAACCAAGCCAATTTTCCATCTTTTGCAAAGTAAATATTTCTTTTTAATGAAGTAAAATCCCACGTTTTCTTTTTATCAAAATGTGGTTTTGCCCAGACCATAAACTCCTTTTTGTCCCAGATTTCTGTTGCATCGGTTCCGATAAAAGTAGATTCTTCAGCAAAAAAATCAAAATAAGTTTTGTAATCTGCTTTTGCAGCTGCAATATTGAAATCATCGAGCATTTTATTGATCGCTGTTTTCTCTTTATCAAATCCTGTTTGAGCAGAAACTGCTGTAAAACTCAAAACAAATAAAGCAAGTGTTAAGAATATTGTTGTCTTTTTCATATTTAATCTTTTTTATTTTTAACTCAAATATTTAGTTAAGTTCAATAATCATTGAGGTTTTTGCAGGAACTATTAAATTATTCTGCAGAGAAATTTCTTTTCCTGAAATAATATCTTTCCCTTTTCTTGACGATTTGATGGTCTCTGAAAAACGTTTTAAATCTAGAGTTTCATCTTTATCATTATTGTTTACTACAACCATTACGGTTTCTTTTTCGTTGTATCTAAAGTACACAAAAACATTATTCTGAGGAACGAAATTTTTAGTTTTTCCGGTATGAATAACTTCTTTTCCTTTTCTCCAGTTCAGTAATTTTTGAGTAAAATCATAAAATTCTTTTTGTTGTGGAGTTTGGGTTGAAGGATTTAGGGCATTCTGTTTATCAGATTTCCAGCCACCGGGAAAATCTCTTCGGATATCTGCGTCGCCGCCTTTGTTTTTGTCGCCACGCATTCCAATTTCTGAACCGTAATAAATCTGCGGAATTCCGCGTACGGTCGAGAGTAATGTCAAACCTAATTTATAGGCTTTTGGATCACTGTTGAAAATCTCATTCCATCTTTCGGTGTCGTGGTTCTCAAAGAAAACCATCACATTGTTGATATCAGGATAAAGAAAATCATTTGTAAAGCTGTTGTAGAGTCTATTCATCCCATTATTCCAGCCATCTTTTTCTTTGATAGCTTTCGGAAGCTCATCATAAAGCATAAAATCCATCACTGAAGGCAGATTTGAATTATAATTCGCCGCTTCTCCCGTTTTCGAATCTTTTTGCCAAGCTGAAATATGACCTGCCGTATTCAGCCATGTTTCACCAACAATATTGAATTTCGGATATTCATCGGTGATCGCTTTTGCCCATTTTGCCATTGCTTCTTTATCGTTGTAAGGATACGTGTCTACACGAAAACCTCCTAATTCAGCATACTCAATCCACCAGATTGCATTTTGGGTTAAATATTTTAAAACCAAAGGATTTTTCTGGTTTATATCGGGCATTGTGGTATCAAACCAGCCGTCAAGAGCTACTCTTTTATCAGCTTCAGAAGCGTTTATATCAAATTGTGTCGTTGTTTTGTAATTGGAACGTTTAAAACCATTTTTTTCATCGCTAAATAAATGGATCCAATCTTTTGTAGGCAAATCTTTGATCATCCAATGAGAAATTCCCCAGTGATTGGTGACGTAATCCATCACCAGTTTCATGTTTCTTTTGTTTAATTTTTGGGAAAGTTCCCGGTATTCTTCGTTGGTTCCGTAGCGGCCGTCGATTTTATACAAATCGGTTTGAGCGTACCCATGATAAGAATAGACTTTTTCGTTGTCTTCGTTTACAGGCGTTAACCAGACTGAAGTTGCTCCTAAATTTTGGATATAATCAAGATTGTTAATAATTCCACGCAAATCTCCGCCATGCCGACCGTTTGGTAAAGTTCGGTTTGCTTTTTCGGTCAAATTCGGCATCGAATCGTTATTTCCATCACCATTTGCAAAACGGTCGGGCATTATTAGATACATTACATCTTTGGAAGTAAAAGATTCTCTATTGGCAGAATTGGGATTTCTCTTTTTTAATTCATAGTTGTAGGAATCAACATTTTTCTTGCCTTTTTTAATATTAATTTTAAAGTTTGAACCCTTAACTTCGTTGGTATTGACGGTAACAAAAAGATAGTTAGGATTTTCAACTTTTTGAATATCTACTGCTTTTATTCCATCTGAAAGCTCGATTTCATTATTAGCGATGTCTTTTCCATACACAAGAATCTGGATTTCGGGATTTTTCATTCCCTTCCACCAAAACGCAGGTTCTACTTTCTGAATCTGGGCAAAAGCGACAGCGGATGCCGACAAAGCAAAAATGGCATATATTTTTTTCATAAATAGTTATTAAGATTTGGTATAGCCGATACAAAAGAGCGTTTCTCCTTTATTCACAGGCGGTGTACCGACTTTGTATAAAATAATTCCGTTGGTTTCTGAGATAATGTCTTGTTTCTTCTTTCCAAATTCATCAGTGATGTATCCTAAAATCTGGTTTTTGCGTACGCTATCCCCACTTTTTAAAAGGCTGTAGAAAATTCCGTTTTCAGGAACACGGATGTAGTCCTGATTGTCGAGTTGTATAGTTTTGGCCTGTACTTTATTTTTAAATGGCGAAGAATACATGTTAGAATACTCCAACATTCTGTAAACAGCTGTTTTGATCATCTGAACATTTTCATTCTGAACAGTCCCTAATTTTCCGGCTTCGATACTTAAAGCCGTAATTCCCTGTTGTGCTGCCTGTTTGAAAGCATATTTTGCAGGTTCTGTTTGGGCTAAATTATAAGGATATGAAACAACATACTTCATTCCTGATTGCCGGGATAAAGATTTTGCGGCATTTGTTTTTTCGGGAGTATCTTTTCTGTCGTAATAGCAAACGAAGGGTAAAAGATCTTCATTGGCATCACCACCGTGAATATCTAAAAATATATCTGAATTTGAAATAATTTCTTGAGTTATTAAATGGGCAATCTGATCGGTCGGACTTCCAATTGGTGAACCGGGGAAAGCGTTATTTAAATTTTTCTGATCGAGAGGATTTACAAACGGCGTTCTCTTCTGAAAAGATTCTACATTGGCAATCGGAACAATAATTAAAGTGCCTTTGAGATTTTCAGGTTTTACTTCGTTCAACAATTCCTCAATGGCAATGATGGGCGGATATTCGTAGCCGTGAATTCCTGCGACAATACTGAAAACGGGGCCTTTCTGCTTGCCTTTTATAATCGTTACGGGAAAATATGTTGCTTTTGTATCTGCTTTAATGGAAAATATAGTGTCTTTTCTGAACGATTCTTTTTTATTCAGAATTGTGCGAACAGATTGTGCATTCATCATTGAAATAAGCGAAAGTGCAGACAGAGAAGTGATTTTTTTGAGCAAATTCATAGATTTAAAGATAATTAAATAATTTCTTGTACCTCAACAACGGTATACTTTTTTGAAAGATAACTTGCCAGCCAACTGACATAGAAAAGCTGGAAACTGTGATAAATCATTACCGGCAACAAAAAGAGAACTTTCTGATCATTGGGAATACCTAAAACAAGGAGAAATAAACTGCCGTGAACCAGTGATTTTTTGGAACCACAGAATGTTGCAGTGATGATATCTTTAGGTTTAAATTTAAGTTTTGTCGCAATCAATTTTAAAATAAAGTAGGTTGTAAAAAATAAAAATATAACGCTGAATGCTAAGACGACAAAGACTAATGCAGGTACCGAAACAAAGACATTTTCTAAAAATGCTGTCGAAAAACTTTCATATACAATCAGCAAGATAATGAGGCGGTCGAATTCTGAAATAATGTTTGCGTATTTGTTCACCCATTTTTTGAACAACGGATTCAGCAGAATTCCTAAAATAATGGGCAGAAGGACTTTGAGTAGAAGTTGCTCAATAATTTCGGTCTGATTACCTCCTTCACTGTTTGCTGTGAGAAAGAAACTCATCAGCAATGGTGTCATTATAATTCCGATAATTCCGGAGATAGAGGCGTTGAAGATCGCGGAAGTTACATTTCCTTTTGCAATAGAAACCATCACGACGGATGAAGAAACTGTTGACGGAAGACTTGCCAGAAAAAACACCGAAAGCCAAAGATTAAAATACTCCGAATCTTTTGCAAACGGATAGAATATCAGCGCCAGTAACGGAAAAATAATAAAAGTACCGGACTGAATCAGCAGGTGTAATTTCCAGTTGGATACGTCTTTTACAACTTCTTTCAGATTTAGTTTTAGACCATACAAAAGAAATATTACGGCAATTCCCCAATCTATGAAACCTGCGAGATTGAAATATTGATTATAAGATTCGTGAAACGGGATCAGCTTTGCCAGTAAGACCATTACGATCAACAAGAGAAGAAAAACATTCTGCTTGCTGAATATGGTAGTCATCAACTTCATCTGTAAGAATTTTAAATTTCAATTTACAAAAAAAACTTTGTCGAGAGCTTTTAAACCTCAACAAAGTTTGAATATATGGAGCTTATCTTAGCCCTGATCGCAACGACATCCTTTTTTGTTTTAGGCAAAAGCCAAGGAAAAAAAAGATACAGTGAAGAGCGGGAAACAGCTTCTAAAAATAAAATTACGTATAAAATTACCCGTCTTTCCCGCTGCGCTCAAATCTATCCTTCATAGAGGGCGAATTTTATTTCACAGGTTTGATAGAGATCGCAAAACCTCCGCTTCTTACCATTTTGAAAGGAATTTTAGACTTGCTCGTGATCTGCTTTTTGTAGATATTGTAGCTTTGAGGATTGTCGATGTAATCTGCATCTTTTCCGTCCTCATAAATTACTGCCTCATATTTTTTACCTTTATCCAGGAAAGAAAAATCTACTGTATAGTCACGCTTATTTTCATCGGTAATTCCGCCTACAAACCAGTTTTCTGTACCTTTTGCTTTTCTTGCCGTAATGACATAATCTCCAGGTTCAGCTGATAAGATTTTGGTATCATCCCAATCTGCTGCAACATCTTTGATAAACTGGAAGGCATCCATGTGCTTTTTGTAGTTTTCAGGTAAATCGGCAGCCATCTGAAGCGGCATATACATCGTGACATACAATGCCAACTGCTTTGCCAGTGTTGTTTTTACAAAACGGGTATCTCCAGGGAAGTAATAATCTAATTTGGTCTGGAAAATTCCCGGCGTGTAATCCATAGAACCTCCCATCCATCTTGTAAATGGAAGAATTGTCTGGTGATCAGGATTGTTTCCTCCGAAAGCTTCGTATTCTGTTCCACGAGCTGCCTCAGCAGAAATGTAGTTCGGATAGGTACGGCTTTCTCCTGTAGGACGCACCGATTCGTGAGAATTGATCATTATTTTGTACTCGTTTGCTTTTTCTGCAATTCTGTAATAATGATTGATCATCCATTGAGAATAATGATGCTCACCTCTGGGAATAATATCTCCTACATATCCTGTTTTCACAGCATCATAGCCATATTTATTCATCAACTGAAATGCTTTATCAGACCATCTTTCATAGTTCGTTGCAGAACCTGAAGTTTCGTGGTGCATAATCAGCTTAATTCCTTTTGAATGTGCATATTCGTTTAACATTTTGATATCGAAATCCGGGTATGGCGTAATAAAATCAAAAACATATTCTTTTGAACGTCCGAACCAGTCTTCCCAACCCACATTCCAGCCTTCAACTAAAAGTCCCTGAAAACCGTTTTCAGCTGCAAAGTCGATATATTCTTTTACTTTTGTATTGTTGGCGCCATGTTTTCCATTAGGTGTAAGTTTGGTAAAATCGGTCTCCCCTAAACGTACATTTGATTCCGGCTGACCGTATGCCCACTGAGATTTCCCGATAATCATTTCCCACCAAACACCCATATATTTTGTAGGATGAATGTAAGAAGTATCGGTGTATTTAGTAGGTTCATTCAGATTAAAAATCATTTTAGAATCCATCACATCTTCTGCTTTCGGAGCAACGATAATGGTTCTCCAAGGCGTAACCATAGGAGTCTGCATATACCCTTTGGCTCCCTGCCTGTCTGCCGTAAGATGAGTTTTCAGCTTAAAATCCTGAGCATCAACTTCCAAATGAGAAGCAGGATAATCTAAAACTGCTGCCTCGGCAACGTTGATATACAAAGGCTCTTTCCCTTCTTTTTTCAGCATCAAAGGAGACTGAACTGCATTTTTGATTAAGGTCTGAGAAGCATTGGCATCAGCAGCTTTTGGCCATCTTGCAGGAATTTCTGAAACTTTTGTTTCCTGATATTGATATTCCTGAGAATCGTAATCTGCAACCATCCACCAGGCTTTCATATCTGAAGGGAAATCGATCTCTGAATCTTCTTCACGAATGACAAAATAATTCAAATTTTTCTGCTGGGGGAACTCATATCTGAAACCTAACCCATCATTGAACAATCTGAATTTAACAATGATATTTCTGTCTGTACTCGCCTGATTGAGCGTAACTGCCAATTCATTATAATTGTTGATATAATTTTTCTTTTCACCTAAAACAGGCTGCCAGGTTTCGTTTTTCGAATCTCTTTTTTCGTCAGTTTTTGCGAAACCGCTATTTAAATCTAGTTTTGCATCTTCAGGTTTTGCAATTTCGGAAGCAAATTTTATTGAAGAATCTTTAAAAATTCTCAATCCTAATTTTGAATCTTCAACTACCGTTTTACCGTTATATTTAAGATTGTAATAAGGAACGCCTTGTTTCAACTGGAAATCCATTTCGAACTTTCCATCCGGCGATTTTAAAGATTGTGCATTGGCACCTCCAAACATCATTGAGAGCAAAAATGCTCCGATTGTCATTTTCTTCATATTGATTATTATAAACTTTAAAAATAAAAAAACTGCTGCTTTACAGCAACAGTTTGCTATGTAAATTAGGTAGTATATGTTATAATTTCGTAACAGTTAATTTGTAATTAGCAGAATTATGTAAATCTAATTCGATTTTATAATTTCCTGAAACGGAAACTTTGTAAGCCGGATCTCCAGTTACAGTACCTTCTGTACTAAAGAAGGTCTGAACTCCTGTACCTGAAGCTAAAGTTTGATCTGCTGCAGCAGGCTGAATCTTCATTGCCCAGTCATCATTGGCTCTGAATTTAAAAACTCCTCCAGCAGTTAGAGCTATTGAATTGATAACGTAAGTTCTCGTAGCAGAATTGTAAACCAAATCTGTATCTGAACCCCAACCAGCAGGAGTAGCGTCACCGATCACACCAAAATTAGCCAAGACTGATGAGTAGGTATTTGCTACCCAATCAACTTTGATATATCTGGTTCCTGCCACAGTAGCTTTGATATCTGAACCATCTAAAGCAAGTTTTCCTGTAAGCGTGCCATCATCTCCTTTATTTCCCGGCCAATCCTGATTGATCGTAAACTTATATTTTCCATCATCACCAGCTACACTTGAAACATAAATAAAACCTCTGTATTTATTATCTTTCTCTGGAGAATAAAGATTTGCCGTATTTGCGGGAGCCCAGCCAGTATAACCAGATGTTGCACCAAACGCACCCGGAACATTTATTTTCGGATATGCATTGTCAGGATTTGGAGTATAAGGAGTCACTGAAATTGTCACAGGAGAAGAATACACTTTTTTCTGTCCCAAAACAGTAACAAGTCTTGCTTCGATCTGGCTTACCACATCAGCAGTAGCTCCTAAATCAGACATAATCATATTAAGCTGTGCATGGGTAACTGCAGATGTACTTACATTACTTCCATAACCAATTATGGTAGAGTTTAAAAAATTATTCCCTTTCTTAGCAAATTCAATTTGTTGAGTTGGAACTATTGCTACGTTGAATGTAGGTTTTTGCCATGTAAAATTTACTGCTGCAGTTTCTGAAACGAGCTCGCTTAAGACTACTATTGTTTTATCTGCTTTTAATGAACTTGTCGTAAGCTCGCTTACTACCGTCGTATCTTCATCTTTTTCACAAGCAGAGAACAAAAACAAAACTGCAAAAACTGAAAATATTTTATATATATATTTCATTATTTAAGATTTTAACTATTAATACCCAGGATTTTGAACTAAATTATAATTTACTACAAGATCGTTGTTTGGAATCGGGAAAATATTTCTGTAATCTGCTACACCTATCCCATCTTTCACGTTTCCTTTCCAAGGCCATAAATATGCTGACGTAGTAAATTTACCGAATCTGATCAAATCACTTCTTCTTGTCATTTCCCAAGATAATTCTCTTGATCTCTCGTCAAGGATAAAATTCAGATCAATAGAACTTACAGTTGACGCATTAGCCCTTGTACGTAATGCATTAACATATCCCAAAGCTGTCGCTGAGTTGCCTCCACCGCCTCTTAAGACTGCTTCAGCATACATCAGGTAAACATCAGCTAGTCGGTAAATAGGAAGATCAGTTTCAACCCAGTTATCATGTATTCCAGCCTGACCGGTACTTTTTACATTTTTATATTTTATAAACGCATATCCATCATTAAAGTTTGCAAGATCATTGATTTCTAAAGTCTGACCTGCTGTGTGGAAACGACCTCTTAAATCACTTGCCTGAAATTTCTGAACGAAAGCTTTTGTAGTTCGAATACCACCCCAGCCACCATTAACACCGAATGAGGCAGGAACCATGGAACCTCCAATTGATGCGTGAACCAAGAATGTAGTACCACCATTAGTCTGAGTATACTGACCATCATAAACCACTGAAAATATATTTTCAGGGTTATTTACATTGTTGTCAGCAAGGAAAAGTTTTTCGTATGAAGGATTTATAGAATAACCTGCAGCGATTACTTTGTTACAGTTTTCAATAACGTCTGCATATCTTTCGGTGTTATTATATACCTTTGCATTCAGATACAATCTTGATAAAAGTGACCATGCAGCAGCTTTGTCAGCACGACCGTAGTCATTTGTTCTGGGAGCCTTTAGCTCTGACTCCGCTAATTTAAGTTCGGACTCAACGAAAGTAAATAATGCAGCTCTGTTCATTTGTTTTGGTAAAGTTCCAAAAGTTGTCTCATCTACCATAGGAACATTACCATACATATCTAAAAGATGATAATATGCCTGAGCTCTCAAGAATCGGGCTTCTGCTCTCATCGCTTTTGCCTCATCAAGATTTGCTCCAGAAATACCATTCTGCCCCAGCATTTCATTGGTAGTATTTTTAATAAATTCATTACAGAATGCAATCTCAGTATATAGTCTATAATACATTGCATTATTGAATTCATTGGCAGGAGTCCATGTCATTTTATGAAATTCAGGAAGTGTTCCGTCATTCCATCCAATCACTGCTTCGTCAGTAGTGATTACATTCATGATGTAGAGAAGTCTCATATAGTTAGAGAATCCACCGTCAATATCAGCAATATCACCATTACCGTCACCTCCAGACTGTCCGCCCACAGCCAAACCACCATAAAGTTTTGCTACAAGATTTTTATAATTTCCAAAGTCTTTGTAAAGACTTGCAGCAGTAATTTCTGTAATTGGCTCTTGTCTTAAATCATCTGCACAAGAATTTGCGGTAAGGCTTAAACCCAACATTGCAACAGCAAGAGATATATTTTTTATTTTAATATTTTTCATTTTTTACTTATTAAAATTGAAAGTTAAGACCTAATGAATATACTTTTGGTCTCTGGTAAAATCCATTATCAATATTTCCGAAGATTTCAGGATCTACCCCTGAATATTTTGTAATCACAAAAACGTTTTGTGCCATCCCATAGATTCTCAAACTCGTTCCCTTATTAAAGATATTTGTAAAATTATATCCTACCGTCAGGTTGTCCATTCTTAAAAATGAAGCATTTTCCACAAATGCGTCACTCCAATATTGTGGAGTTGCAAAACCGTAGTTAAGAGCCGTAGTTGAAATATTTTGAAGGTAATCATTGGTTTGAATACTTTGAACATTAGACTGTGAAGCAAAATTATTGTAAACGTAATTTCCTACTACCGCTCTCAAACTTGTAGAAAAATCCCATTTTTTATATCTCAATTTTGTTGAGAAACCAAATGTTGCATCTGGTGTCGTAGATTTGTATAGATATCTGTCAGCAATGTCAATCTTTCCGTCGTTATTGCGGTCAACATAAACTCCTTCCAAAGGTTTACCATTATCATCATACACTTGCTGGAACAACCAGAAACTGAATGGAGTATTTCCTACGACATGTGCCTGAACATTGTTTCCAATACCTCCGGAAATCCCTCCCTGCTGAATCAAATAATCAGGAGCAACATCCTGAAAATTGGTAATTACAGGGTTGTAATGAGCAACATTGAAGCTGAAATCCCAGTTGAAATTCTCTGTTTTTACAGGAACAACGTTAATCAAAAATTCAAGACCGTCAGTTTCCATAGATCCTACATTTTTGATGTTGGTATTACTGAACTCGCCCGCCGGAACCTGTACTCTTGCCAACAAATCTCTTGTATTTTTCTTAAACCAATCGAAAGATCCTGTTATTCTATTATTTAAGAAACCAAAGTCAATACCTGCATTTATGGTTTCAGTCGTCTCCCAAGTTAAGTTAGGATTATACTGTGTCGGTCTGTACATGTAGAAAAACTGATCTCCAAAGCCATATTGTGCTGTAGCATCCGAAATATTATAAGATGCAAATGAATTATAATATCCTCCTACTTCCTGCTGACCTGTTTCACCCCATCCTGCTCTAAGTTTTAAATCTGAGAAAACTTTAGAATCTTTCAGGAAATTTTCATTTTTCATCTTCCATGCTCCTGAAACAGCAGCGAAAGTTCCCCAGTTATTTTTTAAGTCTACTCCGTTGTAGAATCTTGAAGTTGCATCTCTACGTACAGATCCAGTAAGAATATATTTATCTGCAATTGTAAAAATACCTCTACCATAAAATCCTAACAGTACAAGATTGCCTTCATAATCTCTAGGTGCTGAAACCGCATTATAAGACGGATCACCATTATAAGTCAGCGCTCCAGGAACTTTATCATTAAATTTCTGGTAAGAATAACCTGCAAGTAAATCAACTTTAGTATTAACGAAATCAATATTTTTAACGTAGTTCAAATACGTTTCCAATAATTTGTTTGATTTCTCCTGAGTGTAATCTCTCCTTGTTCCCAAATTAAAGAATGTAGCTCTGTACCCTGCGTATTCTGTAACAGCTCCAGTACCTTTTTGATAATCATATCCTACATTAATATTCCAGTGAAGATCGGGTAAAAAATGAAATTTATAATCCAACTGTAAACCTCCAATCCCTCTAAACACTGTAGAAACGTCTCTTCTGGCTTCCAAAGATGCCAATGGATTTGCTGTTCCGTTTACATTTAAGCTATTATTTAAAAACCATTCATAATAATTACCCACCTGAGCACCCTGAGCAGAATTATCATTAACATTCTGAGTAGGATCCATCTGCTGCGCTGCTCCAATCACATTTGCAGGAAATCGGTTTTCTGTCATCGACCCCTTGATGTTGACATTAATGCTTAAGTGATTGTCAAATAGTTTTGGTGTAAGGTTGATCCCAACAGAAGTTCTTCTGAATTCGTTGGTTCGTACAATACCATTCTGCTCATTATATCCTAGTGATAATCTGTATGGAAGTTTTTTGATTCCGCCAGAGATTGCAACATTATTATCTGTACCCCAAGCCTGTTGATAAATAAGATCCTGCCAATTTGTATTTGCTGTACCCAACATATCGATATACTTTTGTTGAGAAGCATTTTCCGTCACATATTTTCTGAATTCATCACCAGTAAGGACATCTTGTATTCCCATTTTTGTTGATACTGATGCCAAAGTGGAAAAATTAACTTTTAGCTTACCTGCAGAACCTTTTTTTGTAGTAATTAGAATAACTCCATTTGAAGCCCTATTACCATAGATTGCAGCAGCTGAAGCATCTTTCAAAACGTCAAATGATTCGATATCGTTTGGATTGATCAATGCTAAAGCATTTGAAGCACCCGAAACACTACCAAAATCCATCGGGATTCCATCTATGACTATAAGAGGGTCATTTGAAGCCGTTAATGAAGCCCCACCTCTAATCCTGATTGTAGAGCCAACACCTGGCGCCCCACCGTTACCCGTTACCGTTACACCAGGAGCTTTACCCTGTATTAGCTGATCGGCAGATACTGCACCTCCGTTAAAGTCTTTTGATGTAATCGAAGATATAGATCCTGTAAGGTCTTCCTTCTTTTGCTTTCCATATCCAATCAAAACAACTTCCTCGATTGCCTTCTCCTTAGTTGTAGAGTCTTGTACCTGTGCATGAATCATGGAACTAGCCAATAAAAATGCAGGTGCAATTTTTAATACTGTCGTAAAATTTTTCACAAATTATATTTTTATATAGTTTCTTTTATTTAAAAACTGCCTTAGCAGTCTTGCAATTTAAAAAAAAATTATAATTATCTTAATTTTATATTAAGTTTAGTTAATATTTTGTAAATTTAACGAATTATTAATGTTAAATCACTGATAATAAAGATATTATATAAAACTATTCACTACATAATATCTACTTAACAGAGAAAAATAATTAAACAAATGTTTAACTACTATTGATTCATTTTGATAAAATAGCATCTCTTTTTTGTAGAAGTTTTATAAATAGGCATTGCCAAATTATCTTTATCTTTGCAGACTTAAAACTATACTATAAATGTCAAACAGAAAGATGATTACGGCGGCTTTGCCATATGCAAACGGACCGGTTCATATTGGGCATTTGGCTGGAGTTTATATTCCTGCAGATGTTTATGCGAGATTTCAAAGAAGATTAGGAAAAGATGTTGCTTTTATCTGTGGATCAGATGAGCACGGAATTCCTATTACCATAAGAGCTAAAAAAGAAGGGGTTACACCACAGGATATTGTCGACAAATACCACGAAATCATCAAAAAATCTTTTTCAGATTTAGGAATTTCTTTTGATGAATATTCTAGAACAACATCAGCTAATCATCGTGAAACAAGTCAGGATTTCTTTAAAGTTCTTTATGAAAAAGGGAAATTTTCGGAAGAAATGTCTGAGCAATACTTCGATGAGCAAGCCAATGAATTTTTGGCTGACCGATATATCGTTGGAACTTGTCCGAATTGTGGAAATGAAAATGCGTACGGAGATCAATGTGAGAAATGCGGCTCTACCCTTTCGCCATCAGAATTGATCAATCCAAAATCGATGTTGAGTGGAAATGTTCCTATTTTAAAAGAAACAAAAAACTGGTATTTACCATTAAATGAATACGAAGATTTCTTAAACGAATGGATTATTGAAGGTCACAAAAACGACTGGAAACCTAATGTTTACGGGCAGGTAAAATCTTGGTTAAATGATGGTTTAAAACCTCGTGCGATGACCAGAGATCTGAATTGGGGCGTTCCTGTTCCTCTTCCAAATGCAGAAGGAAAAGTTTTGTATGTATGGTTTGATGCACCGATTGGTTACATTTCTTTCACCAAAGAATGGGCAGCAAAAAATGGAAAAAACTGGAAGGATTACTGGCAAAGTGAAGAAAGCGACTTAGTTCACTTTATCGGAAAAGATAATATTGTATTCCACTGTATTATTTTCCCTGCGATGATGAAGGCTCATGGAGATTACAAAATGCCAAAAAATGTTCCTGCTTTTGAATTTTTGAACCTTGAAAATGATAAAATTTCAACTTCCAGAAACTGGGCAGTTTGGGCACACGAATATGTGGAAGAATTCCCGGGACAGCAGGATGTTTTGCGTTATGCATTGCTTTCTTCAGCTCCGGAAACAAAAGATAATAACTTTACGTGGAAAGATTTCCAGACTAAAAATAATTCTGAATTAGTAGGGATTTTCGGAAACTTCATCAACAGAGTTGCGGTTTTAATTCATAAATATTATGATGGAACTGTTCCTCAAGGAGATGTGAACGCTCCGGAATTAGCGGAAATCAATAAATCAGCGAAAGAAATTTCAGGATTCTTAGAAAATTATGAATTCAGAAATTCTTTAACAGCTTTAATGAATTTAGCACGTTTCGGAAACCAATATCTTCAGGCAGAAGAACCTTGGAAAAGCATTAAAGATAATCCTGAAAAGGCGGCACATTCATTATTTGTCGGAGCTCAGATTGCTGTTGCTTTAGCACAGTTGTGTGAACCATTTATGCCTTTCAGTTCTGAGAAATTATTGAACATGTTTAATGTTCAAAAATCAGATTGGAATACTGTTGAAACAAAAACCGTTTTAATTGAAACCGGTCACCAAATCAACGAATCATCTCTTCTTTTCTCAAAAATTGAAGACGACGTTATTGAAGCTCAGATTCAAAAATTAGAAAATACAAAACAAAGCAATAAAAAAACCAATCCTAACGCCAACCCAATGAAAGAGGAAATACAGTTTGATGATTTTACAAAAATCGACTTGAGAACAGCAACAATCATTGAAGCTGAAAAAGTAGAAAAAGCAGATAAATTATTAAAACTAACTGTTGATACAGGTGTTGATGTAAGAACTGTTGTTTCTGGGATTGCAGAAAGCTTTACTGCAGAAGAAGTGATCGGAAAGCAGGTAATGATTTTATTAAACCTTGCTCCAAGAAAAATCAGAGGAATAGAATCTCAGGGAATGTTGCTATTAACAACAAAACCAGACGGGAAATTATCTTTTGTAGCACCGGATGACAGCAATGTTGAGAACGGTATCGAGATCGGATAAAAATCTTTTTTAAAAGCTATTTTGAAAGTTAAATTTATATTTTTGTACTAGAAAAAAATTAAAATGGACGACAAAAAATTTAATTTTATACAATTCATAAATGAAAAAGGGTTTGAAAATGTAAACCTTAACAAGTTTATTTTCGAATATTCGGATGAGTACCATGTATTACTGCGCATTGAAGATGGTGATTATATAATTCCATTTGGATTATCTGAGCGCTTTAAAAATAAAATTCCAGATAATTTACATGAAGCTGAAAAACAATTTAACACAATAGCTGATATTTTAAAAATAAATTATAAGTAAATAAAAAGACGCAAAATTTGCGTCTTTTTTTGTTCAATAACATATTTTATTTGATTTTCTTTGCCATATAATCGCTTTCATTTCCTAAACGATCAATCGCTTTTATTGCAATAGCATTTAAATTTTTACCATCTTTAAACTTAGGAATTTCTTTTGAAAGGTTATCTAAAGTAAGTATTTCTGATTCCCAAACTCCGTTATATTGCGTAAAAAGCACCCAGTGAAAAACATTCCCTATATTTTTTGTGCTCCAGCTTGTTTGTACAGAACTTCCGTTATCATTGATGAATAGCGTTGGTTTTTCTAAAGGAGCCATTTTTATCCACGGGCTTTTCGGAGTCAACGCTTTCTCTTTATAAGGTCCGTTTTTTAAGGTTGGAAGCATGTTTGAACTTTTCGTTAAACCCGCAATACTCCAATGTATTTCTCCTGCATCATCCTTTAAAATCTGCCTTGACAATTCCACCTGATTTTTAATTTCACCCGGTCTGTCGGAAACTTTCACTTCAACCGTATTTAAGCCCGGCCAAAGATGACGGTTCATTGTATTTTCAGATTTCCACCAATTTAACAGAGAAGCAAACGCTTGTCCTTTTGAATCGATCGGCCAATACAGCTGTGGAGAGAAATAATCGACCCAGCCATTATTTAACCATAATTTAGCATCAGCAAATAATTCGTCATATTGTGAAGAACCAACAACTCCTTCCGGATAACCCGGTTTCCAGATTCCAAACGGGCTGATTCCGAATTTTACATAATTTTTTTCAGCGTGGATTTCTTTATAAATTCTCTCTACAAATTTATTGACCTGATCTCTTCTCCAGTCTGGTCTCGAAAGTGTTCCACCTGAACTTTGATAGATTCTCCAGCTTTCGTGATCCGGAAAATCTGCACCTCTATTATAGGTTGCATACGGATAAAAATAATCATCAAAATGTATGGCATCCAAATCATATCTTTTTACCAAATCTTTTACAACATTCGAAACATGTCCCTGAGTTTTCGGATTGGCGGGATCAAACCAATACATTCCGTTTTTCAATTTAATGGTAATATCCGAAAGTTTATTGACCATCGATTGGTTAGAAACCGCTCCTCCATTAGAGTGATGTGCTCTGTAAGGATTCAGCCAAACATGCAGCTCCATCCCTCTTTTATGGGCTTCTTCAATCCAAAACTGCAACGGATCATAATTTGGATATGGAGGTTCGCCTGTTTTTCCGGTCAAAAAATAAGACCAAGGTTCCAATTCGCTTGTATACAAAGCATCAGCAGACGGACGTGCCTGAAAAATCACTGCATTAAAATTATTTTCCTGAAGCATATTCAACATACTGATCGCTTCCGCTTTTTGCTGATCTACGGAAAGATTATTTCTCGAAGGCCAGTTGATATTGGCAACACTCGCAATCCATACTCCACGAAATTCTCTTTTGATCGCTGGAAGATTGGCTTTAAACTCCTCATTCACAGGAATCGCTGCGATAGGAGGAACTAATTTGGGATTTGGAGTTTTAGTAGTATTATTAGAGACTTTATCTTTTACTTTCGGCTTGTTTTCTCTTACAGCACACGAAGTACTGAAAGAAGCAAACATACCCAATATGCAGACTAATTTTATTGTAGAGATTTTCATATATGATTCCAAAAAAGGATTTCTGAGTTATTCAAAACACAAAACTAATGATATAAAGATAATTTGAGAAATATGTTACTGTAAAATTTAGTTAAAACGAAAAAAGCCCCGAAAATCGAGACTTTTAGATTATTAAAGAATAGTTTAATGCATTATTTCATTCTATGCAATATATCTTTTGCACCGTGATGAATTAAAAGAATATGAATTTCATTTTGAGATATGATAAATTATTATGTAATTTCCTTCAAAAATCTCTCTTACATTATTATTGTCTATTTCCGAAACTCGTTTTCCAACAATCATTCCGGTTTTTAAAATTTCAGTTTTATTTTGAATTTTTTCAATTTGAAATCTCGCATATCTTTTAGAATCTAGGCTTATAAAATCATAGATTTCTTTTAAATCTATTTTAGCTGATCTTAGCCATTTTATTCGAACCATTGTCCCATTTCCTTTTTGAGATCTTCTTCTGAAATGGTATCATCTTCATCTGATTCTTGTATTCTAGTTTCAAGCTTTTCTATCATGATTAGTCTTTCAATTACCTCATCTATGCTTATTTCATCCGGAAATTTATCTATCTGTTGATGTAATTTTTCTTTAGTAATTGTCATACTATTAATATTTTAGTATTGCTAAATTAGTAAAATAAAACAAAAAAAGCCCCGAAAATCGAGGCTTTAAATATATCTGAGAATTTCGGATTATGCTTTCGCTCCTCTTTCCATTCTTTTTCTTTCTTCTTCAGAAAGGATTTTCTTTCTCATACGGATGAAGTTTGGAGTTACCTCGATTGCTTCATCAGCCTGAATATATTCCATACATTCTTCAAGAGAGAATAAGATTTTTGGAGCAACTCCTGTATCTTTATCTTTTCCAGAAGCACGCATATTATTCAATTGTTTTGCTTCCACGATGTTTACCACTAAGTCACCCGGCTTGTTTTGCTCACCGATAACCATACCTGCATAGATCTCCTCGCCCGGATCAACATAGAACTTACCTCTATCCTGTAATTTAGCAATAGAATATTCTGTAGCCGGACCTTGAGTTTTAGAAATCAATACACCGTTACTTCTTCCAGGAATCGCACCTTTGAAAGGCTTGTATTCTGTGAAACGGTGTGCCATGATAGCTTCACCTGCAGTAGCTGTCAACATCTGAGAACGCAATCCGATCAAACCTCTAGAAGGAATTTCGAATTCCATATGCTGCATTTCCCCTTTAGTTTCCATAATGTGAAGGTCACCTTTTCTCTGAGTAGCCAAGTCGATTACTCTTGAAGCATATTCTTCAGGAACGTCAACAACCAAAGATTCGTAAGGTTCACATTTTTCTCCGTCGATTTCTCTCAAGATAACCTGTGGCTGACCAATAGTCATTTCATACCCTTCTCTTCTCATTGTTTCAATTAAAACTGACAAGTGAAGAATACCTCTACCGAATACCAAGAATGTATTTGCATCATCAGTCTGCTGAACTCTTAATGCAAGGTTTTTTTCTAATTCTTTAGTTAATCTTTCTTTCAGGTGATTTGAAGTTACAAATTTACCGTCTTTACCGAAGAAAGGTGAATTGTTGATCGAGAACGTCATGTTCAAAGTAGGCTCATCAATTGCAGTTCTTGGCAATGGCTCAGGATTTTCAAGATCTACGAAAGAATCTCCAATCTGGAAAGCATCAAAACCTACTACAGCACAGATATCTCCAGCTTTTACTTCAGTTACTTTTTTCTTTCCAAGACCTTCAAAAACGTATAGTTCTTTTACTTTTCCTTTTAAAACTTTTCCGTCCGCTTGCGCAAGACCGATCCATTGAGATTCTTTAATTTCTCCTCTGATCACTTTTCCGATTGCAATTCTTCCTAAGAAAGAAGAGAAATCAAGTGAAACGATTTGCATTTGTAAGTTACCTTCCTCAACTTTAGGCTCAGGAACATACTCTAAAATACCATCTAATAATGGGAAAATATTGTCAGTTTGCTCTAATGAAGTGTTGAACCATCCTTGTTTTGAAGAACCATAGAACGTTGGGAAATCCAACTGCTCTTCTGTAGCTTCAAGATTAAAGAACAAATCAAATACCTGATCGTGAACCTCTTCAGGACGACAGTTTGGTTTGTCAACTTTATTGATAACCACTAATGGTCTAAGACCCAATTCTAATGCTTTCTGCAAAACGAATCTAGTCTGAGGCATAGGTCCTTCGAATGCATCTACCAATAAGATAACACCATCTGCCATTTTTAAAACTCTCTCTACCTCACCACCAAAATCGGCGTGACCAGGAGTATCGATAACGTTGATTTTAACGTCTTTATAAGTAACAGAAATATTTTTTGATAAAATGGTAATTCCTCTTTCTCTTTCAAGATCGTTGTTATCCATTATTAATTCTCCACTTTCCTGATTTTCTCTGAAAATGTTTGTAGCATGAATAATCTTATCAACCAAAGTAGTCTTACCGTGGTCAACGTGTGCGATAATCGCAATATTTCTAATGTTTTGCATGAATGATTTTTACGGGTGCGAAATTAGTGATTTTTAATTAATTAACCACTATCAATATTCATTTATTAACAAATTCATAATGAGAAGATTGATGAACGATGGTGAAAAACACGTTATAAATAGTGCATTTTCAATGGTTGAGATTAAAAAATTCTAATCCCGTGTTAGGTACGAATAATGATGAAAATTAAAATATAAGCTTTAATCTTTATGAAAATCAATATTATATAAAAAGAAGACCTGAATGCAATATTCAAGTCTTCCTTACTCCTAAATAAAACGTCTTATAAATTCTGATCTTCGTGTTTACCTTCATTGATTTCTTCAACCAATTTAGCATTAAATGCAGGCAAATCTTCCGGAGTACGGCTTGTGACCAAACCATTATCTACCACTACTTCACTGTCTTCCCAAACGGCACCAGCGTTTTTCAAATCTTTACTGATAGAATTTACTGATGTCAATTTTCTGCCTTGCACTGCTTCAGCATTAATAAGAATCTGTGGGCCATGGCAAATTGCTGCAACCGGTTTATGCTGAGTAAAAAAGTCCTTTACAAAATTAAGTGCTTCATCATTAGTTCTCAATTGATCGGGATTGATTACTCCTCCAGGCAGAACCAAAGCATCATAATCTGATGCGCTCGCTTCACCAATCGTTTTATCAACATTGTATTCTTTTCCCCAATCTTTTTCTGCCCATGCTTTTATGGTACCAGATTCTGGACTAATAATATGAGCCGTCCAACCCTGTTGTTCCAAATGTTCTTTTGGAGATTTCAATTCACTTTCCTCAAATCCGTTTGTTGCTAGAATTGCAATTTTCTTTGACATAATAATATTTTTTGGGTGTTAAAATAGATATGTAAGAAAATATAATGCCTACTCCGATGATTGTGGTATTAAAAAATGTTAAAAATTCACTTTAAAATTTTTCATTATTCCAAATATAATTAGCTGAACAAAAATTACGATAAGAAGTTTAAGAATAAAAGATTTTTTTGATATTTTATGTCTAAAAATCATCATCGCTAACAATGCTCCCAAAGTACCTCCTAAAAAAGTCAAACTCAGAAGAAATAGTTCTGAAACTCTTCTTTTGTTTTTTTTAGCATACCATTTATCTACTCCGAAAACTATAAAAGTCAAAATATTTGACACCAAAAGAAAGTAAATCATTCGCAAAAATAGGAATATCTTTTATGAATATTTTTTGGGATGTGATATTATTTCGTTTCTTTTATTTTTGAGTATCTTTTAGATATAACACAACAATTGTGCTCTTCTAATTCTTCAGCGGTATGTTGTGAATTGCTTTCATTTTTGAGTATCTTTGAGATATAACACAACCTAATATATTTTATAATATTAACTTAAACTGTTGTGAATTGCTTTCATTTTTGAGTATCTTTGAGATATAACACAACCTAATATATTTTATAATATTAACTTAAACTGTTGTGAATTGCTTTCATTTTTGAGTATCTTTGAGATATAACACAACCCCGTTCCCTGGGTGGACCACAGGCCCGACGTTGTGAATTGCTTTCATTTTTGAGTATCTTTGAGATATAACACAACAATTCATCAACAACACCGTAGTAACAATTAGTTGTGAATTGCTTTCATTTTTGAGTATCTTTGAGATATAACACAACAGGAATGTCTCAAGTGTCTGGCATTATGCTGTTGTGAATTGCTTTCATTTTTGAGTATCTTTGAGATATAACACAACGGATTAATGGCCGGAGATAAAGTGCTGGCTGTTGTGAATTGCTTTCATTTTTGAGTATCTTTGAGATATAACACAACAAATTTTTTAAAAGTTAGTACTAATGATTTGTTGTGAATTGCTTTCATTTTTGAGTATCTTTGAGATATAACACAACTTTGTTTTATTTCCTCGGTTTTAGATATGCGTTGTGAATTGCTTTCATTTTTGAGTATCTTTGAGATATAACACAACAGGAGGTTTTTCTGAAAAAGTTACTTTCAAGTTGTGAATTGCTTTCATTTTTGAGTATCTTTGAGATATAACACAACCTCAAAATTCAACCCATTGTTATTCAATGGGTTTTGTTGTTTTTTAGGATTTGAAATTTAGAATAATTCAAGCTGTTGGAAGGTGGGCGGCGGTTCTTCTTTATTTCTGGCAAAGAATATTTCAATGTCGCCAAATTGCTTATCGGTAATACACATGATGGCTACTTTTCCTGCCTTTGGAAGATTAAACTTCGTGCGCTTAATGTGCACCTCAGCATTTTCACGACTTGGGCAATGGCGAACATACATGGAAAATTGAAATAATGTAAAGCCATCATCAATTAGGCCTTTACAAAAGCGGTTGGCATCTTTCATATTGGCTTTGGTTTCCGTTGGTAAGTCGTATAATACTAAAACCCACATAATTCGGTAAGCGTTAAACCTTTCGGCATTCATTTTTCATGGTTTTGTTTTGCGGTATAATGGTTGCAGCCCGACTTGAGCGGAAATCCTTTTTTGCTTGCTCTCAAATACTATTTTATGTGAAATCGTCTGCAAAAAAGATTGGGAGCGGAAGGCGGAAAAGCTGCCCATAAAAAAAATCACTGTAATTCTGGATAGGAAATCATTCTTTTTTCGCCGGTGTAGCATTTATAAAGCGAGGTTACAGTTGTTTTTACAGAAATTAATAAAGGTCTTGTTTTATCATCAATCCGAACATCTTTTGTGGCAATTTGGAGGATATGGGCTTTGAACTCTTTGGTTAATTCTTCGGTTTCGGGATGTATTTCAAGCCACTGCATGACTAGCAAATCTACAAATGGGCGGTAAGGCTCCATCAAATCATCAGCAAGACAATAAGGATTGTATTTATTTTTATGGAAAATTCCGAGAACCGGAAGCAATCCTGTTTCAACTATTGCTCTTGCGACAATACTTCTTAGAACGGCATACCCGAAATTGAAAAACTGATTGGGTGAATCTCCAAAACGCTGTCTCAGGAAATCCAAACTGATGAGATATTTCCAGTAATGTTGTGCGGCGATGCCTTCCATATTGGTAATATCACCGCTTTTAACATTGTTTTGATACTCAAGCATTGGTTCGTAATAGTTTCCTAATCGCCGGAGAACTTCTTTTTGGTTCTCAATTTTACATTCGATAGTTTGTTTCCAGAGTTGCTTTTTGAGCGGTTCACTTGCTTCTAACTGGTCTTTTACCCTATCCGAATGTTCCGAATGCCCATATAATGGAAGCATAATTCCGTGTGGCAAATGATGGGAATCGCAACTTACTACTACAACATTATTTCCCATCATTTTCTGAATCAGTTGATGCGAAATGGTAATTTGAAAATGATCTAACATCAACAAACCCAAATCTTCCACCGGCACACTCCCCTTTTCGATTTTAGTTTCCGGACAAAGGATTTTCATCTGATTGTCTTTGAGTTTCAGATAGGTGGGATTGCCGATGTAGATGGAACGGGTTATCATAGATTTATGTTTTTGAAATATTTCCTAAACGGTCAACATTTAGTTTTAAACAATGCTCTTTAATCATAGAACCATCAATTGCACGTTCCATTTTGTTTAAAGTTGAAAATTCTGCTTTATTAACAACTGATGTAGAAACATCTTGTCTCACAAAAAATATTTGACTACCCGAAAAACTTACAACTTTATAAATTCTTTCATTTTTTTCTTTTGTGAAATTTTTAAAATCAATGTTATTTACGTTTTCAAGCTCGTCTTCCGAAGGAATATAAACTAAATCATTTGGACACAGATAGAAATCATTTACTCCTTTTAAGTCGACAACAGACAATCCTTGTTTTTGCCTTTCAATAACAATATTCAAAGGAATTGTTTCATAAATTCTTTTTCCATTTTTATCTTCGTAAACTGCAAAAAACAAATTTGTTCCTTTGGCAGCTTCCACGTATTTATCTTTTTTATTGCCAGTTTGCCCAACTTGAAATTTAATTCCTAATTCAAAAACTCTCACTTTATTGATAGGTTGATGAAGTTTTCCATCATTATATTTCTCGATATTTTTATTCATATCTTCAATTCCTTCAGATGAAAAAGCCAATTCCGAGCTTTCTTTAAATTCCAAATAATTTCTAAGAATTTTCTGGATTCCGGTATCTGTGATTGAATTAATCGATTTCAAATCAAAAGATGTATCAAGACTTTTTCTTGTTGCGGTTAATATTTTCCCTTTCGGAACCTTCACCCAAGGCAAATCAATTTTTCCGGAAACAGTTTCTTTATGCATTGGTTTTCTAATCGCCCAGTTTGTTCCGGTCTGTTGTATTTTTTCTTTAGTTTTGACGCCATCTTTCTCTACATATTTTTCATAATAATTGGTAGCTTTATTAATGACTCTTAAGTTTTGCTTAAAGCTTACTATGATTTTATCTAAATTATTTTTAGCATCAATTGTAAAGCTTTCCCAAGGTTTTAAAAATTGCTTCGGAACATCTCTTTCTATTCTTTCGCCAGTTTGTGGATGCTTGTAAACCGCTTTCTCAAACTTCATCAGTTTCTTTTTCAAGTCGTAACGTTTAGTATCCGATTTTGCCGATTGATTATTCAATAAATTCACGTGGTCTTTCGTTGCACAAGCAATGACCAAAGCATCTAAAGCGTGATGGCGATGGTCTATTCTTTTCTTTGAAAATCCTTTTGAAAACTCAATCGGAACAGTTGGCAAATACTTTTGGTGATTTTCGTTCCAGGCGGTAAAATCCGTTGAATTGGTAAGTTGATTCATCCTTTCAAAACGTGGAAGAATCAAATCATTCCAAACATCGTTTAATCCCCAATCTTGCTTGAGTTGTGTGGTTATTTTTCCATTTCCGGGAACAATATTTTTAGAATTTACACCTTCATCGCTTCCATCTTCTACACGAACAATGTTAGAAAGAACACCTGAAATATATTTGCTGATATGACGAGTATCGTTCAGTTGTCGCTCAATCATTTTCTCAGGGATCTCTTCCAAAAGAAGTTTATTTCTTTTGCCTCGGTTATTGGCGTAATGTTTTTTAACAAAATCTTCATATTCATCAACTTCAAAAACTTTTACATTTTTCCCTAAACCACATTCAACAATAGTTCCACCAAATTGCTTAATAAATCCTAATCCGATATAATTATCTTTTAATTTATTCACCGCAGATTCGCAAATAATTTTATTGCTAAAACTGTCATCAAAATATCGGCTCTGCGGAATGATGTGTTCAATTTCATATTCCGGGGTAAATAGTTTATTTAATGGAATAATCTGTCCAGTATAAGGCGATTTATATCTCTGTTCGAGCCAAAGTTTGTATCTTTTTAAATCTGATGAAGAAGGTTGTGCTGTTTTGCTAATCTTTAGAATATCATCTTCAATTTCGATGTCGGATTTTAAAATTCCATCTTCATAGATTTTTAAAATTTCCTGTTGCATTGGAGAATATGGACGAACATTTTCAACCGAATTATCAGTCATCATTTCAGCCAATAACGCTTTGATACGAAGATTGGTATTTTCGTTTTCAGAAATTTGCCTTGTCAGTTGCTCTCTTTCGTCGGCAGGAAGTTTCATTTCTCGCCCAAGTTCAATATGAATTTCATTGAAGAAATCTTTTGCTCCATTTCCATATTTTATCCAAATATCTTTTACAACACGAAGCGTTTCCGTAATCACCTGTTCTACAATTGGATTTCGAAGGGAATGTTGCTTAAATTCTTTTAAAAACTCTTCCAAATCATCTGTAGAGTTCCATTTCCCAATTATTGAAGCTTCTGAATGCCTTCCGTAAACTACATATTGAGCCAACCACAATTGCAGACCTTGGAAATCATTTTCAGACGTAAGATGAACTGCCTTTTCTCGGACTTTATCTTTGATATTTTCATCAAATTCTCCATTGATGATTTTCTGAATCCTGTCTTTCGAATATTTGTCAATATCGGCATAATTCCAATATTTCCCCAATCGCATCAAAGGCAATAACTTCTTAATCGCTTTTTCGGAAAAAGAGCCGTATTCACTTTTGAATGGCGGGAATTTTTTAAACGCTTCAAAGAAAGAATTTTCATCTAAATTATTTTTTCTGGCAAAAGATTTTAAAGCTTTTTCATATTCCATTTTATCGTTTACAGAATAGATAATATGCCAAATCTTCTGCTCAGTCTCTCTCGTGAAGAAATCATCAGAAATATTTTCAACTTTATCCAAACGTGAAGAAATCATTGTTTTGGTTTCGTTGCAAGGATATTTTTTATCTTCTACAAAATTCCAGCGATACGTTTTTTCATTTAATTTAAAATGTTTCAACAATGCTTTTTGGTCAACTTCTTTTCTGTTATTTAGAAATTCAAACAGATTTTCGAAGTTTTCGGTTGTATTTAAAAATTCTTTCGTAACGTTAGAATCATCATCTTTTTTGTAAATATTAAGATTAAAAATCCATTGCCAGATGCGAAATTCCTGATAATATGGATTGGATTTCGGAATGGCTTTTAAAAATTGAATATGCTCTACTCCATTTTCATCTTTGTATTTTCGAGATTCTAAACTGCAGTTTGAAATGGACGATTTCTGACTTCTTAAAGGTCTTTGATAAAAAATTATATCCTCCATCAAAAGATGTACGAATTCTTTTTTACTCAAAGTCAATTGGTGCGCTTCATTATTTCGGTACAATTCACGAACGCAGTCGTTGTATAAATCATCATTTTTTAATTCTTGATGAAATTCTTTCTGCTTTTCTAAAATCTGTTTAAGTTCATCTTTATAAAATTTTCGCTCAATTGTACGAACCAATTTTCCTTTAATTTTTTGCTTTGGATTTCGAAGAAGCGCTTCATAAATATAGACACCGACGGTTTTGTGAGATTTATCAATTTCCTGTTCAGTTTTAGTCTTAATAGCAATCCAATCTTTTTCAGAATCAACGGCTTTAAAAGTTCTTTTTATATCACCATTTTTCAAGAATGATTCAGTAACAATAAATTCTTTTACACGTTCTATCCAATCTTCCGTTTTTACAATTTGTTTATCATATTTCCAGCCATTCTCGAAATAAACATCATATAATATTTTACCCTTTACATTATCTCCGGAATCAATAATTTTTTCAACCTTTAGACGTACAAACGTTTTATCTTTTTCTTCTTCAAAATCTTCTCCACGCAACTGATAATAACCACGTTTCTGATTAAAATTCAAAAGAATCCAAGCCAGTTCTGCTTTTTCTATTTTTTGAGAAATCGCTTTTTTGCGGAGATAATAAATCGTCCAATCGTAAGGGATTTTTTTATTATTTTCTAAAAGTTGAGGTTGATAGTTTTTAAAATCAGCAAGCATTTCTTCAAAAGAATTTTTGAAAATAAATTCATCTTTATTATAAGCTAATTTTGGCTCTGCTTCTTCTTTAAATTTCCCAAATCTTTTATCAAAATCAATTTGAGAAGCATAATGTTCTGGTAAATAATTAATAATATTCAAAACTCTGTGGAGTCTTTCTCTTCGTAATAAGAATCTTTCACGTAATCTTCTCACGCCTCGATAACCTGTTCTTGCAGCAGTTTGAGAAACAGAATTCCCTTTTCCGAAATCGCCCAAAATATCTTGAGACATAGGGATTATTCTGCTTCCCATTCCAAGAATTTCGCCTTGTTTGTTTTCAAAGTCTTGATTGATTAGCGCCCAACCAATCGAGTTGGTCCCTAAGTCTAATCCAAGTATATTTTTTGCCATCACTATTTAGTATAATTGAGTTTCTTAAAAGTAGTAAGAAAATAATTCATGTAAATGTGGAAAACCGTAAACTGATTAAAAATATTATCTTTAGATTTGTATCCGAAAGCAATTCACAATAAGGATTATTCCGTTGTGAAAACATTTAGCGCCTCGCCTATCTGCGGGGCATTTTTATTTAAATAATAGCACTATTTATCTCTCTTTCAATAGAAAAAAATGTATTTTTGAAATATATTAAAAACACGAACCCATACAATGAATATCTGTTTGTTTCAAAAGCCATTGATTGCATTATCACTAATTATTGCTCCATTTTATTTTTCTCAGAACAAAGCAGAAGAAGCACTTAAAAAATTTGAGGAGAATTATCCACAGGAAAAAATACACCTTCTTCTTAGTAAAAAAAATTATGTTGCCGGTGAAAATCTTTGGTTTACCTCTTTTGTATTTGACGGATACAGCCCTTCGACGATTTCCACCAGTGTTTTCATCGAATTGTACGATCAAAATAAAAAACAAATCAGCAAAAAAATCTATCCTCTGATTAACGGTAAAGGTAGCGGAAGCATCAGTTTACCTGCTGATTTGAAAGAAGATGTCTATTATATCAGAGCCTATACCAAATGGATGGGGAATTTCAGTGACGATTTCAATGAAATAATGCCGATTACTATATACAATCCTTCATCGTCTGAAAAGTTGGTGAAAAACACTTCTGCCCCATGGTCTGCTGCTGTATTCCCGGAAAGTGGAACTTTTATTGATGGAATTAATACGAAATTTTCGGTAAGACTGCAATCCAAAGGGGAAACATCTACAAACTGGACTGGTTTTATCACAGAAATGCTGAACCCACAGACAAAACTGGTTACTTTCAAAGGGTTTGATCAAAATACAGGATCTTTTAGTTTTACACCTGTTGCCGGAAAAAAATATCAGCTTACAGTAGAAGATGAAAAAGGAATCAAGCAAACTATCAATTTGCCAGATGCAGCTGCTTCAGGAATAAATTTACAGGTTAAAAGTGAATCTGATGCTATAAAGTTTGTCTTTAAAAGTAAAAATATTGATCAAAATGCTAAATATAAAATCTTAGGGACCATTAATAATCAAATGGTTTACAAAGCCAATGTCTCTCAAATTTCAGATAAGGTTTATACAATTCCGACCAGCCAATTGGTGAATGGAATCCTTAATCTTACCGTTTTTGATGAATCTGAAAATATTGTTGCCCAACGACTTTGTTTTGTACAACCTCAAATTCTTAAACTTAAACAGCCGTCTTTAAAAGGGACTTCTCTTAGTTTAACACCTCGAGACAGCAATTCTTTCAATATAGAAAATAATCCGGCGATTTCAAGCTATCTTGTAAGTGTAACCGATAATGAGAGTGAAAATCCTGAGAACGACAATAGTTTACCAAGCACACTTTGGCTTACGGGAGATCTTACTTCAAAAATATATTATCCTGCCCAATATTTCGATGAAAACAGAAACACAGACGCACTGGATGCTTTATTGATTTCAGAAAAATGGTCTAGATTTAATTGGCAGACCATTATGTCTGGAACTTTTCCGGTTATCAAATATAAGCCTGAAAGCTATCTTTCATACAAAGGAAAAGCAACTAAATTGGGGAAACCTGCTTCAGAAGAAGAGATTAATTTAATTTTTAAAATGCCGGATCAGGGAATTAAATATAATCTGATTAAAACGGACAAAGAGGGAATGTTCACCTTAAGTGGGTTGGTTTTTGAAGATTCAATGGCATTTTCTTATCAGCTCAATCACGAGAAAGCTAATAAAAATTCGGTACAGGTCTATTTTCAGCCTGATTTTTCATTCTTACCTTTACGAGGCAATCTTCCTTCTACCAATTATACACTTACAAAACGTCAGTCGACTGATCAAATTCCTCGTGAAATAGAACGTGCAGTATCAAATAAGAGTTCACAGACTACCTTAAGAGAAAAAGAAACGCTTATTGAAGAAGTTAAAATTAAGGCACAAAAGAAAGATTTAACAAAAAAACTTAATAATGAACTTAGCAGCCCACTTTTTAGAAATGGAAACGAAACTGTTTTTGATTTTGTGAACGAGAATCAGAATGCGCAAGCTTCCATGAATATTCTGCAGTATCTACAAGGTAGAGTTGCCGGTCTTCAGATTCAAATGCAAAACGGCACTTACACCGCTACTAATCGTGGTGGCGCTGTAGAGTTTTTTTTAGACGAAATGAGAATTGATGCAAGCCAGATTTCTACTATTCCTGTATCAACTATTGCAATGGTGAAAGTAATTAAAGGAAATTTTGCAGGAAGCTTCGGAGGAGGAAATGGAGCTATTGCCATATACACCAGACGTGGCGGAACTACTGGCTCTGCCGCAATCGACACTACTTTACCGTCTAACCTCAAAGAAGTAAAACTAAATGGCTACGATAAAGAAATACCTTTTAATAATGGCATCTACGATGAGCAAAGTGCCAAATCTATTTCTGAAGATAAAAGAAGTATTTTGTATTGGAACCCGTATCTTGAAAGCAAATCAGGAGAATCTACTATCGTGCAATGGTATAATAATGACGATGCAAAAAATTTCCGGGTTATGATTATTGGCTTTGACGAAAATAATGACTTGCTGTATTACAATGATGTTTTAAAATAGCACATCTTTCTTTTATAAAACAAAATAAGCTCTCAATGATGAGAGCTTATTGTTTAAACGGAAATTAAAAAACACTTATTCTTCTTTAATGAATTTTTTCTGTACATTTCCTTTTTTATCGTCAATATCAATGATGTAAACTCCACTAATAAGTGCGCTGACATCAATTTTATTGTTAACGATCGATCCACTAGATATTAATCTTCCGGCAGCACTATAGATTTTATAATTTGCTTTCTCACTAATATTTTTAACATTCAATATTGATTTTACCGGATTTGGATAAATCAAAATATCTGTCTGATTAAGCGAATTTACAGTTGGAAGTTTTGATATTCTTACGGTGTAATCCTCTACTTCTCCATCATCAAAGCTGATGCAATTTACAGGGATGGCACCTTTGGCCATAGCAACTCTCATCACAACATATTTAGAATTGGTCATACTGATGAATGCATCAGATGGAACACTAAATGTAGCACTTGCTGTTGGATTTGAATTAGGTCCGTCTGCAATAATTCTTTCATTAAGATCAAAAGTTCCGCTTCTGTCGAAATCAATCCATACCGCAACTCCAGAATCTGCTCCTTGGGTTTTATCAATGGTAACTTGATTTCCCGTTGATCCTTGAATCAATTCAATAAATTTTTTAGGATCTCCTGTATAATCAGAATAAGTAGCTCCCGTCGAAACATTAATCATTTCAGGTTTACCATTCGGTGTAGCAGTAACTTTTGAAATATATTCTGACGCAAAGTTATTTGACTGCATCTGACAATAAATCACTGTAGGTGTAATAAAATAGTATAAAGGTGTAAAATTACCTGCTGCCCCGGTACAGACATTAGCGACCTGCATTTCATATTTAGTTAATTCTAATAATCCTGTTATTGTGTAGGTAGTATTACTTACATTAACAGTCGTCCAACTAGGTATTCCTACTTTTCTGTATCGCAATATATAATTATTGGTAGCTCCAGTCCCCGTATACGCATCCCAAACCACTTCCGCAGTTGTAGGCGTCAATTGAGTAATGGTAAATCCTGGCGGCGGCACTTCACAAACTCTCATTGTTGTAAATATTTGTGTAATTGACCATGGGTTCGGATCGGTTTCTCCGTTACAAATACTTGCTACCTGCACTTCATAAGTCTTATAAGACTCAAGATTTGGTATTGTATAGGTGTTTATTGGTGGTGGTGGCAATGTTGGAGTATTCCAAACGGTACTGCCTACCTCTCTCCATCTCAAAACATAAGTAGCATTTGGGACAAGCGGGTTCCAGGTTACCATTGCCGAATTTGATGTAACATTAGATATTACTACATTCGGAGGTTCAGGATCGCATCTTGTTGTAAATGCCTGTACTGGAGTATAAGAACCTGCTCCACCGCTTCCACAAACTGCTGCAACTCTTACTTCATATTGTGTTGCAGGAGTTAATCCGGTAATAGTCACCGGTGGATTTCCTCCTAAAACAGAAAGATTCAGCGTTGTCCATGCAGAAGCAGGATTGGTAACCGCTCTGTATTCCAGCACAAATGCATTATTATTGGCAGCTGGAGTCCAGTTAATAATAACCGAATTATGAGTTATCGTTGTAAAAGCAGGTGTTCCTGGCGTAGCATTATTACAAGGTCTTAATTTTACCGCATAATCTTCTACCTCCCCATTCGCTGCATCCTGACACATCACCGGTGCACTTCCACGCTTTAGGACAACTCTCATCGTTGTAGTGTTCGTTCCTGTATAAACTCCCGTTGCAGGAACATCAAATGTAGCACTAACAGGTGTTGTGGTATTGGAAGGAGTAGTCATTATTTTCTCACTATCTGTGAAAATTCCGTCTCTGTTCCAGTCAATCCAAGCATGTACGGAATCTCCGTAATTAGTTCCTGCCCAAGCTTTTGATACAGCAATCTGGTTACCTAGCGAACCTATTTCAAGATTAATTAATGTTGCTGGTGTCGTATAGCTGGTATAGTTCGTTTGAAGTGAAATATTTTCCATCATCGGAAAATTGACAGGCGTCACTTTTACATTAGAAATATAATCATTTACTCCTGTTCCATTCATATTACAATAAGTAACCGGTGGTGTTGTAAAATCAAGCAATGGTGAGAAAGCTCCCTGATTTCCGCCACATATGGTAGCAACCTGTACCTGATAAGCAGTTTGCTCTGTTAGACCCGTAATTGTGTGAAAGCTCTGCCCGACAGGAAGTGTTAATCCAGCTGCACTTGGCAACCATGGTCCTGTAGTTCCCTGTCTCCATCTTATGACATATGTTGCATTAGCTGCCGGCAGCCATGACACATACGCTGAATTATGAGTAAGGTTACCTACAGCAATATTTGTAGGAGGAGCTGTTGTACACGGTTGAAGATCAATAAATTTAATATAATAATCTTCTACTTCTCCGTTACTCGTAAGGTTAGCACAAGGATCTGTCGGCGTATTAAAATAGACAATAACACGCATTTTAATTTTACTCGTACCAATATAAGCATTGGCGGGTACATCAAAATTTGCAGTTACAGGAGTTGTACTAGAATATCCCAGATTCATAATTCTTTCTCCTCCCGCTGTACCTACAGGACTATTATTAAAAATTCCGTCACCGTTAAAATCAATCCATGCATAAGTGGAATAAGTTCCAGAAGCAATTGATCTTCCAACCGATAATGTATTATTAACCGAATTTCTTAATAAAGTAATGGTCTTTGAAGGATCATTAGAATAGTCTGTAAAAGTACTTGGTCCTGAATTATTAGTTGTGGTTGGAACATTGGTTCCTATCATCGTAATGTTATTGATATATCCGTTTGTCACCGTTGCCGTACCCGAGCTACAGTAAGTGAGAGCCGGAGTAGTAAATGGAACTGGTGTTGAGAAAGCACCCTGAGTTCCACAAATCGTTGCGATCTGCACTTCATACTGAGTTTGCTCAATAAGCCCCGGAAGTATCACATTATTTGTAAATGGTGTTGTAACGTTAATCGTTTGCCAAGCCCCGGATGGTAAAGCTCTGTACCTTACAACATAGGTTGCATTCTGAGTGGCAGTCCAGGATACCGAAGCGGAAGTTGCCGTGATATTGTTTACTGCAATATTTGACGGTGGTACATTTGTACAAGAAGGCAAAACAGTACCTGTAAGCTGCAGTCTCGGCAAAACAGCATATCTGCTAGTGCCCGCAGGCGGATTTAGCGGATCAGGATTAGTTGTACTATTATAATAAATCATTCCTCTGTTGGTTCCTGCAGAATAACTTCCCCAGTTGGCTGTACAAGATGTTCCTGTAACATTTTCATCTACTGCAACTACCAAATTGCTCGTTCCGTCCCAAAGGAATGGGGTTGCAAGAGGAATATTGATCCAAGTTCCGGCAGTCATTGCAGGGAGTGTTCCGGTGTAAACCTGGGTCATCGTTCCTGCAGGAATCCAGCTTGTAGTTGTAGCAAAATCATTTTGAGTTGTATTTCCCATATAAATAACCCACTGGTTATAATTTGCCTGATTAGCTGCTGTAGTAGATACAAAAAACTTAACTGATGTAATCATATTATTCGTCCCAACAGCACTTGCTATTTCGGTAGGGGTATAAATCTGCTGAGAATAATTAAATCCTGAACAAGAATATACCGGCAAAAATGCATGAGTTGCCGTACCGCCTCCAATCTGTCCCGGAGTAAAAGGATCACCCTGTACCCATAAAGATTTATCTGAAGCTGAACATACTGAACGAACCCACCAATAATAGGTACTTCCACCCACCAAAGGAGTGATATTAGCTGAAAAACCGGGAACAATAGTTCCTACTGTTCCTGCTGTTGGAAGTGTATTTGTAGTACTGTAATAATATTCATATCCTCCTGCAGGTGCGGGAGCCGGCGCTAACGGAGCAGCCCAGTTCAAAGTTGCAGAATTCGGAGCTATATTTGTTGCTGTTCCTATAACAGGCTCAAAACATGTTGGCGCCTGTATTACCTGAACTTCATCCAAAAGTACATCATCATAAAAATATCCGTTACCGGCAACATCTTTATCAACTGTAAATTTAAGCTGAATCGTCGCTCCTACATAAGTCGCTGCAAGAGGAACACCTACCGTTCGCCATTCTGCGGCATTACTGTTATCAGACCATATCTCAACCCAGCCGCTTCCGTTATTTACTTCAAGCTTCATTCTGTTATGCTCGTAAGGAGGAACGGTTCCTGTTGCTGAAGTAAGATGATTTTTAAACCATTCAAACTTCACAAAAGGATTCGTAAGTCCGGTTAGATTGATTTGCGGACTGATAAGCTCAACCGTGTGTTCATTAGTATAAGGCGAGCTGGCATCTACCCATGCAAAGGTTCCCGCAGGTTTACCTCCGTTTCCTGTTGCACCATAACCTGCAGATGTGCTAAATCTCCATTTAACGTATATGCTGGTGGATGAACTGGTTGGGTTTTGACTGGTCCAGCAAGTAGGCAAAGCCCCTGTGCTGAAAGACTGTAAAAATGGGACGGGCAAAGCCGTACATTGTGCGGAGACTTTGAGCTGAAAGCACAGCAAAATCCCCAGGATCATTAAAAATCTGTTCATAATAGTAGAATATGGTTAGTAAATGAATAAGATGTTTTCCGGATTAAAGAAACATCTGAATTTGTAAATACAAAAAAAATAGAAAAAGTAGAAATTTCTGTCATAGGCGTACATTTTGTGATAATCCACAAATATAGTATTTTTATGCAAATCATAACATAATTATTTAAAACAATTATATAATCTTTTAAAAATACAGATTATGTAATTTTAAAAGCAAATAAATGCTTTTAATGCATTTTCACATTTATTGAATTTACGAAAAGACTTAATTAAACAAAGCTTAAATTCAAGTTCACAATTGGCTTAATACTCTGAAAAAGTCACTATTTTAGCCGTTCTAAAAAAGCCGAATGACTGTAACAGAATTCATAAAAAAAACACTTAGTATATCTGATAAAAGCATTAATGCTACTTTAAAACTATTATCTGAAGATTGCACTATTCCATTTATTTCTCGTTATCGAAAAGATGCAACAGGAAATTTAGATGAAATTCAAATAGAGCAAATTTTTAAACTAAATAAACAGTTTGAAGACATCGTAAAACGTAAAGAAAGTATTTTAAAATCTATAGAAGAGCAAGATTCTTTATCTCCAGAATTAAAAACAAGAATTGATGAAAGCTTTGATATTCAGGAGTTGGAAGATCTCTATTTACCTTTCAAAAAACGCAGAAAAACAAAAGCAGATGCGGCAAAAGAAAAGGGTCTTGAGCCTCTAGCTAAAATTATTATGAGCCAAAAAGCTCAGGATATTCAGTTTTTAGCTTCAAAATATCTGAATGATCAGGTTTCTTCTGAGGAAGAAGCTTTACAGGGCGCAAGAGACATCATGGCAGAATGGATCAATGAAAATATGTACGTCCGTAAAAATCTTCGCCGATTATTTCAAAGAAAAGCAACTGTTACTTCTAAAGTTGTGAAAGCTAAAAAAGATGACGAAGGAGCTCAAAAATTTTCGCAGTATTTTGAATGGGAAGAAAGTCTGAACCGAACACCTTCTCATCGACTTTTGGCAATGCTGAGAGCAGAAACAGAAGGCTACGTAAAAATAAATATCGGAATCGATAGAGATGAAGCGCTTGATTTTATTGAAAATGCAATTATCAAATCTAAAAATGAAAGTTCAGAGCAAATCGCTTTAGCCATTAAAGATTCTTACAAAAGACTTTTAGAACCTGCAATTTCCAACGAAACGCTTCAGGAAGCCAAAGAAAAAGCCGATAAAAAAGCCATCGAAATCTTTTCTGAAAACTTAAGTCAGCTTCTACTCGCTCCGCCTTTGGGAGAGAAGAGAATTTTAGCAATCGATCCCGGTTTTAAAAGTGGTTGTAAAGTGGTTTGTTTAGATGAAAAAGGAGATTTACTACACAATGAAACGATTTATCCTCATGCTCCGCAAAACGAAAGCGGAATGGCAATGAAGAAAATTCGCTCGATGGTAAATGCTTATCATATTCAGGCAATTTCTATCGGAAACGGAACCGCAAGCCGTGAAACTGAATTTTTCATTAAAAAAATTGGTTTTGATAAGCCTTTGCAGGTTTTTGTAGTTTCGGAAGCCGGAGCTTCTGTGTATTCCGCAAGTAAAATTGCAAGAGATGAATTTCCAAGTTTTGATGTGACGGTTCGTGGTGCAGTTTCTATCGGGCGAAGACTTTCCGATCCGCTCGCTGAATTGGTGAAAATTGATGCTAAATCGATCGGTGTCGGTCAATATCAACATGATGTAGACCAGACTCAGCTAAAAAACGAACTCGATTCTACGGTAATGAAATGTGTAAATTCGATTGGAATTAATTTGAATACGGCAAGCAAATCACTGTTAAGCTACGTTTCCGGAATTGGTGAAAAGATGGCAGAAAATATTGTGAATTACCGTGCTGAAAAAGGGGCTTTTGAAAACAGAAAACAATTGAAGAAAGTTCCAAGGCTCGGAGAAAAAGCTTTTCAACAAGCTGCAGCTTTCATTAGAATTACAAATGGCGAAAATCCTTTAGATAATTCGGCAGTTCATCCCGAAGCGTATGGAATTATCGAAAAAATGGCAAAAGATTTAGGCATTAAAACCAATGAATTAGTTGCCAATAAAGAGAAAATCAATGTAATTCAACCTGAAAAATATATAACGGAAGACATCGGAATTTTAGGAATAAAAGATATTTTGAAAGAACTGGAAAAACCAGGATTAGATCCTAGAAAAGCGGCAAAAGTTTTTGAGTTTGATCCGAATGTAAAAAAGATCACCGATTTAAAAACCGGAATGATCCTTCCGGGAATTGTCAACAATATCACCGCTTTTGGATGTTTTGTAGACTTAGGAATTAAAGAAAGCGGATTGGTTCATATTTCTCAATTGAAAGACGGCTTCGTTTCTGATGTAAATGAAGTCGTGAAGCTACATCAACACGTTCAGGTAAGAGTGACGGAAGTGGATGAAGCGAGGAAGAGAATTCAACTGAGTATGGTGTTGTAAATTACACTTTGCAAAGGTTCTTCAATCATATAATTCAAACTAAATAACAATACATTTTGAACAAAAAAAATTTAATTTTCGATTTAGACGGAACGCTTTGGGATCCCAGAGCGACAATCATCAAAATCTGGAATGAGGTTTTAACCCTACGTCAACTGTTGCAAAGAGAATTGAAACCTGAAGATATGGATCAATATATGGGACTTTTATTTGATGATATTTTAAAAGATATCATTCCCGGAATTTCAGATCAACAGGTGCAGGAGATTCTTGTGGAAATTGTACAGAAGGAAAATAAGGTTTTGCGCACTCATGGCGGTATTCTTTATGAAGGAGTGGCAGAAACTCTGACGAACTTGAAAAAAACACACAATCTTTTCATTGTGAGCAATTGTCAGGACGGCTATATTGAAGCATTTTTAGAATACTATCAATTTAATGATCTGTTTACAGACATTGAGTCTCATGGACGCACTAAAAAACCGAAAGCCGAAAACATAAAACTGCTCATGGAAAGAAATCATTTAAGCCATGAAAATTCAGTGTATATTGGCGACACACAGACAGATCATGATTCTGCGAACGCAAACCATTTATCATTTATTTTTTGTGAATATGGTTTTGGAACATTGAATATTCCGGAATACAAACCTTCCGTTTCAAAATTTTCAGATCTGGAATTTTGTATTTAAACCCTATTTACTGTGATGATTTGAGATAAATAGTAAAGCAAGAGCATGATGTTCTTGCTTTTTTAATTTGAAAATAATAGCTCCATTGAATGATTTTAATTCAAACTCTATTGATAATTTATGAAAAACATTTAATTTTGATCAGAGATGAAAAGAATATCAGAACTTAAAGAAAGAAAAATAACTCGAAGAGCAACCCGAAATTTTGATTCGGAAGGCAAACGTATTTATGATGAATTTGAATATGATTTACCTTATAATCCGACACATAAGGGAAATGAGAGAGAACGTTTATATGCAAAAATTATCGATTTAATTCTTTTCTTTCTGATATTTCACTATGGTTTTAACAAGATTATTATTGTTTCTTTATTCTTTTCAATTGCAAGCGTACTTATTTATGGAGCTGTATCTGAATCTATATTTGGAACAACGTTGGGAAAGAAGTTATTTAAATTAAAAGTTATTGATGATTTTGGGAATTATCCAAAGATTTTAAAATCGATGTTTCGAAATGTATTATCGTTTGCTAATTTCTTTCCTGTATTTGAAGATATTGTTTCCGGTCCAAATAGTAATTATGAAGCCTCTAAAACAACGATGCATTTCAGTATGCACATGAACAATAAATTATGTAAAACTTATATTGTAAAAGAAAGTCAAATTCCGGAAATTAAGAGACGACTTAATCATAAAATACTAAATTAATGAAATACCTTTATTTCATTTTAAATAAATAAAAACGGGTTAAGATATGATCTCAACCCGTTTTTTCTATTCAGAAATAAGTTACTATTTAAGTTATAGTTATTATTTTCCTTTCGTTGTAATTATTTATAATCTTTAGAATCCCTCCTTGGCTCTTTTAATTCTGGCCATTTTGCGATTTCTCCTTTGTCATTTTCAGGCATTGTTCTGCGTTCTCTACTTGTAAATTCAGGATCTTCAGATGCCATATACGCTAAAGTTGCGGTAAGAATCACGTTGTTTTTCACTTCATCAAAAACAATTTTATCATAAGTATCTTTCGTAGTGTGCCATGTATAACCGAAATATCCCCAGTTTAGAGAACCTAAAGAAAACCCAGGAACTCCGGCTGCAACAAATGAAGCGTGATCCGATCCTCCTCCACCAGGCATTCCTGGGAAATCGGTCTTGATGTGATCTCTTACATTTTTTGGAACGGCATTTAGCCATTTCCCGATATAATCATAAGACTTTACAAAACCCTGACCTGCAATATTTACAACTCTTCCGGTTCCGTTATCTTGATTAAAAACTGCCTGCGTTCCTTTGATGATTTCAGGATTGTCTGCCACAAAACCTCTAGATCCGTTTAAACCTTGCTCCTCACTTCCCCAAAGTCCGACAACGATGGTTCTTTTAGGATTAGGATAATACTTTTTAAGAATTCTCATGGTTTCAAGCATTGTTAAAACTCCCGTCCCGTTATCTGTAGCACCTTGCGCACCGTCCCAAGAATCTAAATGGGCAGAAAGAATTACATATTCATTAGGTTTTTCAGAACCTTTGATCATCCCAACGGTGTTGAAAGTTTTTGCATCAGGAAGAATTTTTGATTGCGCCTCAACTTTAATTCTCGGCTTACTTCCTTTTTCGGCCATTCTGTACAGCATTCCATAATCTTCTATGTCGATATCAATCATTGGAATTTTAGAAGTTTTCGCTCCGAAAATACGGTTGGCTCCCATTATTCCTGTCCAGTTTGAAATCGCAATTCCGGCTGCACCTGCTTTTTCTAAAGCTTCGGGAAGTGTATTGTTATCATATCCGATATTTTTCACATAATCGCGGAAGTCTTTTGAAGCCTGCTCTTTTTCGGCTTTCAGTTTTTCGTACAATTCAGGAGTTGCAAATTCTTTGATCTGCTCATCCGAACGACCAATTTTTTGATACTGAGCCATCAAAACTATTTTTCCTTTTGCGGAAGGAAGCCATTGATCGAATTCTGCTTTTGAAGAAACTTTAGGAAGAACAATTACTTCTGCTTCAACTGCTTTTTTCGTTGAAGGGCTCCATGCTAATTGCGTTGCAGAAAGAGATTTTACACGTGGATACACCATATCTACATGCGTAGTTCCTCTTTGCCAGCCTTTCCAGGTTCCGAATTGCTGTAAAGTAGCATCAATACCCCAAGATTTTAATTTATTAGCTGTCCATTCATTAGATTTCTGCATTTCCGGAGTTCCGACCAAACGCGGACCGATACCGTCTAATAATTCGAACGCCATATCCTCTAACTGAGAATGATTATTGGTTTCGTTTACAAAACTTTCAACAATGGGGTTTAATTTCTGAGTGGCTGATTGTGCATTGACAAACTGACTCGCCAAAACTAGTGCAGGAACTGCAAAAAAGGTGTTTATCTTCATACTTTTATTGATTGGCATAAAGATAAAGTTATTTAATGAAAATTAAAATTCCTAAAAACTTCTATTACAAATAAAAATCTGTGTAAACATGTATGATCAGCGGAAAATGAATTTTACTTTCTCCCACGGATTACACAAATTTGCACAGATTTAATAGTAAAAAGAATAGTAAATATGAATTGGGAATCATTGCCTATTACATATTATTCATTACCCATAAATTAAAGTGGATATTTTATCGCCTTATCCAATTCTATTGGATTATTATATTTCCTGATTCTCTCCTTTAATCTTTCATTGACTTCACGGGAATTGTTTTGTCCGACCTTAGTTCCGTCATTTAGAAAAAATTCTTCATTTGAACGGGTTTGCTGTGTTGCATTTCTTAAATAATTGACGGGAGAATCGTAATATTTCAGCTTAGAATCTTTATATTTTGTCTCATCTACGGCAACACTGCTTTTCACCATATAATCGATATACATATTCCCTTTAGGATTGGCAATTTTCTGAGTTTTTACCAATTCAAATTTATAATTGTTTTTATCATCATACAATTCTGTAATCAAACCGGGAAGTCCGTGAAATTTGTACGGACCTTCCTGAAAAGGAATATCAGTTGTAAACCACGCCGTCCAATTTCTTCCACCCCAATTTGTCGTCGCTTTTTGCATATTCAAATCTTTCACTTTCTTTTTTTCGTTGGTAAGCTTCCAGTTTTGGGTATTTTTAGATGAAAGTTTTAAAACAACATTTTCCAAAACATCATAATAATTGTAATCTGCCGAACCCAATTGATGAGTGATAATATGAGACGTATTAAATTTCGACCCATCCGTAATCGGAAGATTGTTCGTCACTAAAGAATCACCAATATAAAAATCACGTGGATAATATTTCACGATTTTAGATTCAATATCGAGATGATAATTTTCTTTAGTAATGCTGTTTTGAGTAGAATCTTTCTTGTATTCTACATCATAAATGAAACGATGCGTTTGTGCTTTAGATAAGAAACCTGACAAGATAAAAGCTGATAAAACTAAACTTTTCATACTATATTATTTTTGATTGATAAATTCCTGTTCTTCTTTTGAAAGTAAAATAGTCGCTTCTTTATCTTCTTTCACCGGAACATTTTCCCAGATACTTTTATTGAAATCTACTTTTGGGTCTAATCCCTTTTTATCAGATTTTGTAAACGTGTTGTAGACTATTTCTGTAGTAAAACTTCTCTCATCCTTTTTACCATCATAGCTTACAAAGAATTTTTCGCCAGTAATTTTTTTAGACGCAGGTATGTAGCTTCCGTTCTTTTTATAAAAATCAAAAATTACCCTTGCATTTCCAAGCTGATAATCAAATTCTACCCCATCTTTATTGGTTCTTTTATAAACAGGAAAATTTTCCTGCTGATAATTTAAATCATATAACGTTATTACTTTATCTATTTTATTATAAGTAATTTCACCCGATACATCTATTCCTCTTTCAGATTGTACTTTTACATAAATAACCTGATTATCATTATCTTCTGAAATCAGTCGACCGGTAATTTTTGAATTTTTAATATTCATATTTGCTAACAACCGATATATTTCAAAACTAAAAAAATAATCGCCCATACTTGCGTGTTCAAACTCATTTGTTTTGACATTAAAAACACCTTTCGAGCTATTTTTTTTATACTTTATATTATTAAGTTGTATCTGTAATATTTCGTCATAATTCTTTTTAAATCCATCTCTAAAATTGTAAGAATTGCTTTTAGTCCACAATTTAGCTTCTGCAATTACCATAAAAAACAGGCTATCATTATTAAAACTTTTAGATTTAAAAGTAATATCATAGAGTGATGGCTTGTCAAAATATCGTTTATTATAATTCTTATGCAAATCTTCAATAATCTTCTTGATGTCTACATTAATGATTTTCACTTCTTCAATATTTTTAAAAACAGGTTCAAGTTTAATGACAGAACTGAAGTTTTTAAAATTCTCTTTCTTAAAGCCCGACGCAGAAACTTCAAAATCTTTAGAATTCTCATCGACAGGCGCCAAACCATCTTCGTTGGTATAAAACAATTGGTCGGTTAAAATAATTCGTGCATTGGCAATTGGTTTTCCGTTTTCAGCATCTACAACCTGTAATTTTTGTGCTGAGAAAAGTGCAGAAAATAAAACAAATAAAAAGGAAATATGTTTCATAATAAAAAGTTCCGCTATTGGTTATTAGCGGAACAAATATAAATTCAAAAAAGAATAGAATTCTACAATGAATGATTTATTTAATATTATTTGTGAATATTTAAATTTCTTTAACGGTTTTAAGTTATTCAACTTCAAAAATTGCCTGAATTTCTACAGAAGAATTTACAGGAACCGAAGAAGCACCAAAGGTGGCTCTTGCATGCTTTCCCTTTTCAGCAAAAACTTCTACAGCAAGGTCTGAAGCAACATTCATCAAATCAGCATGTTTGGTATAATCATCTTTCGTATTGAAGATTCCGGTGAGCTGCACCACTTTTTTCACGTTATCTAAATCTCCATTCACAGCGTCTTTCAATACAGCCAACACATTCAGCATTGTTTGTTTAGTCGCTTCTTTCACCTGATTTTCATCCACCGAAACTCCTAATTTTCCGGGATATAAAATCTTTCCGTCTTTCAATGCCACCTGATTGATGAAAACCAGATTTCCCGATCTTACAAAAGGCTGATAATTTCCTGCCGGTTTCGGGACATTTGGAAGAACAATATTTTTTTCTTCTAAAACTTTATCGATGTTTTTGTTTTGTGAAATTTTAATTTCAGAATTTTTGTGAAAAGTTCCTTTTAAAGCAAACACAACTTTTGCGAAATTCTTTCCCTGTTCAAAAGCTATTTCTTTTTCACTGGAACTTGGTCTTTCTACATTTTTAACCGAAGCGAGACTTGTAACTCCCAAAACCGTATTTCCCTGCGGAATATTTTTATCTATTTTTTCAACACCACGAATTCCATTTGAAACCAAAACCATTCCGTGAACAGAAAGCGTATTCCAAAAAGCCTGAACGGCAAGTTCATTTCCAGCTCCACTTCCTGCAGACATAAAGACTGTTGCAGGCATTCCTTCCAATGAGTGATTCGTCCACAAATTCACAGTTTTCGAAAGAAACTCACTCATTCCTGTACTGATGTTTCCAAAATAAACAGGTGAGCCAAAAGCGATTCCGTCATAAGAACTTAATTCTTCCACCGAAGCCACCGGAATATCTTTTAAAATTGTATTATTTGATGATTTTACCTGTTTGATAATAGGTTGAACATTTCCATTGTTTTCAATTCCTTTTGAAATCTGCTTTGCCAATTCGTACGTACCGCCATTATCAGAATGGATGAGCACCAATACTTTTGCTTTATTATTTTGAGCCGTCATCGTATTTGAAATTATCGTTAAAATGAAAATTACTAAAAATCTATTGAATGTCTTCATGTAAATTATTTATGATTATGCAAATTTAGTGCTGTCATTTTTATTAATTTTGCCAAAAACTTTATGCAAAGCGCCAAATCTAAATGCAGTCTTACCGAACAGGAAAATGGATTTTTTGATGATTCATTAGAAAAAGACGCTTACATCTGGTACGAAGAAAATTGGCAACATGATGATTACGAACATCTTCATCAGCGGGCACAGCTCACTTTTGTGAAAGAAGGTTATCAATATTTTCACATTAACGATAAAATATATCTCGTTCCGCAGAATCATGTTATTTGGGTTCCGTCATTGCAAAAACATAAGATAACTTCAGAAGCCGAAACCGTAAAATTGATGGTAAGTCTTTTTAAAAATATTCCTGAAGATTATTTTTATAGTCAAATACATGTTTTCCCAGCGCCGCCGGTGTTGAAAGAGATGATATTATATGCGAAAAAATGGAATAAAGAAACGGCAGAAAATGATGAGCAGGAAGCTTTTATGAATGCACTATTGATTAGCCTTCCTCACTTTTGTAATGAAAATAATGCATTACAAATTCCGCTGCCTTCAGATAAAAGATTACTTGAAGTCTGTCAGCTTATTAATCAAAATTATCAGCATAATCATAGTATTGAAGAACTTGCAGAGATTGCAAATCTTTCTACAAGAAGCCTTCAGCGCATCTTTAAACAGGAAACCGGAATAAGTATAAAGAAATATGTACAACTGATCAAGATTCTTAAAAGTATAGAATTGATTGATGGTAATCAATTTACGTTAAGCGAAATTGCTTACAAAGTGGGATACAAAAGCCTTTCGGCATTTACATCATCTTACCAGGCCATTATGAATAAGAAGCCAAAAATCAGCAAGAAAAATATATTTTAAAAAAAGTAAGCCGACTGAATCAGCCGGCTTACTTATTATTTTTTAGATTCTTCAACAGAAACTTTTCTGAAATCTTTGAACAATTTGCTTAGTTCAAGAGCTGATTTACGAGCTCTGGTTCCAGCTGCCTTGTTTCCTTTTTCAACTTGTTGGTTAGCTTCTGTTGTGAACGCTTCAAATTCTGCGTTGATTTTTTCGATAAGTTCTTTCATGTCTATAAAATTTAGGCTGCAAATATATGGTTTCAGACTATTCCAGCCTAATTGTAGAGGTTTTTTTTGACATATATAAATGAAAATATTTCATCAAAACATAAAAAATAAAAAATATCGTCATTAAAACTACATTTAATAGTTAATATCATAGAGACTTCCTCACTCGACATGGTATTTAAGGCAATACTACTATTTCTCAAAAAAATAATTTGCACTTTTCAACTATTCATTATTTAACCGCTGATCATGTAAGATTTCAGAATATAAAAAGACGATTATTAGTAATGAAATTAATTTGTATCAAAATAGCTACATATATGATGAAATAAAGGAAAATCAATTTTTCAGCAAAGCTAAAATGACATAATCAGACTACTTTTCTATTTTTTTTGAAAATTTGTAAGAAAATCATAAAATAAAGTGATAATTATACCCAACTAATACTTATTTTTGACGAATATATTCATTCATAAACACAAATTAGGCAATGAATCAAATATTCGATGAATTAAAAAAAAATGGCTTCAGTATTAATCTCGTTTCTGATATTATAAAACGCAATAATTTTTCAAGAAAATTCAATACATTAGAGTATTTTGCTATTTATTTGGTCGCTGAAGATCTCAATATAACGGTTGAGCATAAACCTTATCAGATTCCCGGTGGAAACTCTGTCTTTATTGGTCCTCAAAAAAATGTAGAATTTGGAAATGCATTGGGTAAAGAAATTTACGCCATTGTTTTTTCTAAAGAATTTTTTGATAAGACATCAAAAGACAGCATATATCTCAATTCAAATATTTTTTTCAACAGTAAATCTCACATTTTTGTTGCGCCATATTTTGGAAATACCGAATACAATAAAATCATCTTAATAGAAAGGCTGAAAATATTTTCAGCAATTGATGAAAAAAACATCTATTTTGCTGCGGCACATAATGCAATAGAAAGTTTAATTCTTGATGCTCATTTGCATATTGATCACAAAAACGATCCAAAAGAACAGTTGGAATCTGTAAGTTTAGTTAATCGTTTTACTGTGATTCTTCATAGAGATTATAAAACAGAAAAAAAAGTTTCTCATTATGCAAGCGAATTGAGGGTTTCCAGTCGTAGACTTACCGACATGACAGAATTTGTATATGGTAAATCTGCGAAGCAAATGATTATAGAAAAAGTAAAATTCGAATGTGAGAAAGCTATCAAATTTTCAAACAAAACTTTATCTGAAATTGCATTTGATTTAGGATTTAAAGATGAGGGTAACTTCACCAATTTTGTAAAAAAACACAGTGGAAAAAAACCTTCCGATATGCGGGAAATGACTTTCTAAGTTTGTAAAATTTTATGTTTTATACCATTTTTTGCTCTATTTTTTAGAGCAAATTTTGTTTGTATGAACTTTGTAAGGTAAATAATATAAATATTTAATTAGTAAGTAGTTGCATCTCTTTTTTACGTAATAATTTATAAATTTTTACGTAAAAATTATTAAATCAAACCCATAGTAAATTGTATTACATATATATACTGAGTAGATTTGCAGTATTAAATAGAACAACATAAAAATTATCATATCAGAAAATAACGAAGAACATCAAATCACAAAGTATTATTAGTATTATATTTATTCTTTTCAATCGACACATTCATCATATTAATAAACTTTTCATCATCAGTTTTCAATGGTAACTGGATGTATTGAATAAAATCAATGCATCCGGTTACCTGTTTTAAAAAACTAAGTAATTGTGCTCACAACTCTGTAAGAGCCAGTTTCTAATCACATATTCGTATTAAAAATAGTTTTCATTATATCAATTATTGCAAAACATACTCATTTGTGTAAAAATTTACAAAAAATAAGCGTGTTTTTGCAAATCCCAATCTCTAGATGGTACATATCTTTGCACTCGAAAAGAATAGATATACATATCTAAAATAAAACTGATTGATATTATGAAACAATTTTTATTGTCGGCAGCAGGATTACTTGCTTTCGCAACAGCTAGCGCTCAAAACGTAACATTAAACGTTAGATTAAAGCCCATTCAAACGCTAGTAGTAAACACTTCCCAAAAAGTAGTAAACTTAGAGTACGTCACAAAAGATGATTATCAAAACGGTGTAACATCAGAAAATCCGGATCACTTAAACATTTACAGTACTGGTGGTTTCCAGGTTAAAGTAAAAGCTAGTAATGCTGCAATGCAGAACGGAGGAAAAAGTATCGCTACAAATACTATTCTAATAAAAGCTTCAGCAGGTTCAGATGTTTTAAACGGAGCTCAATACTCTCAAGACGTGCAGCTAAGTGGAAGTGAAAGCACTTTGGTAACTTCAACAAGTGGTGGAGTTAACAAAAAAATCAACATTGCATATAAAGGAGCTGGAGCAAATGCTTACATAAACAATTATATTGCAGGTCAAGATCCTACTCTATATACAACAGAATTAACGTATACGATTGTTAGTCAATAACAAACTACACTCATTATGATATTGTAGTGTCACAATTCTTTGTGACACTTTTTATGTAATTAAAAATACCATCATGAACAAAATCACCTTACTTTTCTTATTTCTGATGATACAAATCAGTGCACAGACAGGTATTTCGGTTTCTCCACCTAGAGTATATTTTGAGTCTGCTGCGGGATCTAGTAATACGCAAAAAATAACGGTTACCAATGTGAGTGCAAAAAACACTTTAGACCTTGCGGTTAGCTTAGGTGATTGGGATTATGATGAAAAAGGTGAAAATATGATGTATGCAGCCGGCGCGTTGAAAAACTCTTGTGCAAGCTGGATCAATATCAAAAAAGATGATAACTACTTCAGTCTGGCTCCCGGAGAGAGAAAAGAACTGGAGGTAACCCTTACTTCACCAAAAGTAAACCAAGACAAACTTTCTGCACATACAGCAGTACTATTTGTCAGCCAAATGAATCCTGTGGACGATGTAGACAACAAAGGAGCAAAAATTAAAGTAAGCATTCGTTCCGGAATCAAAATATTTCATAGAACACTGGAACCAATAAAAAGAAAAATTGAAATTCAGGATTTAAAATTCGATAGCTCAAAAAAGCTATTAAATATTACTTTTGAAAACCAATCGGAGATATGGACTGACGGAAAAATCATAACAGATATTATCAATACAAACACAGGTAAAAAAATTACGGTAGAGCCAATTGTTTTTTATACCCTCCCCGGAAACATCCGTAAGGTAACCATTCCGGTACAAGATTTAACTGAAAAAGGCTCGTATAATGTGTCTGTTTTGATTGATTACGGAGATAATGAGACATTAGAAATGGGAGAATTGAATTTTAATTATGAGTAAGGTATTAGTCACTTTCTTCATCACAATTTCCATGCTGTTTAATGCTCAGGTTTCATTCACTTCATGGACGAACAGCTATTTGCAGGTAAATTCTTACAATGGAAACAATAATCCCGATGCCTATACGGTTACCTTTGCAGCCAATGGCAATTTAAATATACCTTATTGGAAACTTTCGGCAAACCTGAAACAGCCCATAACTTCTACAGACGGCCAATACACCATTCCCGGAAATAAAATATCCTTTCAGCCCATCTCCTCAGTCGGGCAGGCATATCCTAACCCTACTCCATCACTAGCACAAATAGGAGTACCGCCGAATGTATTTTTACAGGAAAATGCAGAAGTCTTTTTGGTTCCTCAATCCAATGCTCCTTTATACAATATGCCTTCTACACCCAATGGCTATTACAACCTTCAGCTTAAATACGGTATTACGATAATGGGTGGTGCTTATTTGGGAACATATCCGGCGTGGACGAGGTTTGTAGCTCCTGTAGAATTTACAGCATATGATCAATACAATAATGTGATAGGAAAAGTAAATCATACTTTTGATTTTCACATTGCTAATTTGACGGGAACACCACCAATAACGCAGGAAATGTCTTTAAAAATAAACATGAATGCCGCAAACGGCTTGCTTGAATTTAATAGCATGCAGGATTACAACAACGGAACCAGCGTTGTTTATCCGAGCGGTTTGCAAATTAATACAAATACCAACTTCCAGATTAAAGTAAGATCATTACAAAGTCATCTGCAATCAAACACAGGCAATTATTCTATTCCTGTGGGAGCAGTGCATCTTACTCTGCAACCTCTTGGGCAAAGTAATCAGACTGTTTTCCCGATAACTTTGAGCACTGCAAATCAAACTCTTGCAAAGGGAAATGCATCCCAAAGTACCATCTACAACTACGACATCAAATATTTTACATTGCCACAAGATGAGCAATTAATTAATGCTAAGCCTACCGAGTATTCTACAACATTACAGTACGAAATTACTCCTCAATAAATTTTAAATGATGCCTTTTTTCAGCAGAAGATTTTTGTTCACCTTATTTATCGTTTTATTCAGTAGTATTTTTATAAATGCACAAAAAACTGAATCTAATGTCACTATGGAGATCGAGCAGGGAAATTCGCCATCACGTTCGAGGCTTTTAAATCTTGTTGTTGCTATTCAGAATCATAGTTCTAATAATTTCACCGGAAAAATACAGTTTGTATGCCCAAAAGGGTTTAAAGTAATCTCTGGTGAAGAACCTTTAATAGAACTTAAGCCCAACGAAAAAAAATATTTACCTGTAAGAATCATTGTAGAATCTGATGCTAAAGCAGGATCTTCGCCTATAAAAGTCAGATTGCTTGATCAGCTTGGTATTTTTATTGCCGAAAGAATAAAAGAACATGTGATTGAGGTAAATAATGACCTGAATTTATCTCTACTGAATGCTCCTATTTACAGATCTTCCAGCCTGGAACCTATATCGGTAAAAGTAAGGGTGAGTAACTCGGGAAATATATCTCAGGATATTACTTTGGTTTGCAAAATTCCTGATCCTGAAAATGGAAATCAATTTTTAGAGCAACAAGCCATTATTAATGTAAAAAAAGATTCTACTTTTACATTTACTTATCAGCCTTCAAAAGGTTTGTCCAGACTGTCCAACTTTTCTATCAACATTTCGGGTTTCAGAAATCCCGACAAAGAAATATTCAATACAGCGACTGTTTTTGTACAGAATATTTCGAGTGTTCAGAAATATCAGGATCCGCAATTCAATAATTTTGCTGAGGAGACAAAAAATCAAATTACCACATCATACAGAAAGGTAGGAGATAATATTGATATGTATCAATTGATTGGTTCAGGAGGTTTTAATCTACCTTCCGGATTTCTTTTTATAAGAGGAAATATTGCTTTTCTAAACAGCCAGCAACAGCCTTTGGTAACCAATACTAATGTAGTTCTGCAGCAGGGTAAAAACCAGTACACCATTGGAAGTGTCAACAAACTTTTAGAAATGACCCTGGTAGGAAGAGGTGCAGAATACAGTCGTACTTTTGCAAAAGATACCAAACTGGAGATCGGTTTTGTCGATCAAAACTTTAATCTTGTTGAAAAAAACAGTTTTTTAAAAAACGGTTACGGTTTTTTTGCCAAAGGAACGCTTAACGCCAACAACAGCTCAAGAAACGTTTCAGCAGCCTACATTTACCGTTACGACCCTTTTGAGAAAAGTAAGCACAATATTTTGGGTACAGAAGCTACTTATGCTTTTGATAAAGTCTGGAGTATGAATGCCAAGATAAATGCAGGTTTAAGTTCTTATGAATCTCAGGATATTACAAAACCGTCGATGTCGGCAGAATCTAATTATATTGGTTCGATTAATGACTATAATCTGAACGGAAACTATTTTTTCAGTACAGGATATTACCCGGGAAACCGACGTGGAAGTTTGCTTCTGCAGCAGAATATCTCAAAGAATTATAAAAATTATAACTTTTTTGGTAATGTTATATTCTCCAACTTCTCGCCTAAATACTACTTTTTCGACAGACCTCAGGTTTCTGAAAACACTAGAATTGAGATAGGAACAAAATTTCCAAGAGTAAAAGATTTTAGTTTTGGGCTTTTTTATCAGTTTCAGAATGAAAACTCAAACAGCTACAATAATTTTTTTGGAAGCTGGGAAAATAGTCAATTGCGGGATTTAACGGCGCACCGAATTGTAGAACAAATTTCGTGGTCAAATTACAAAACCAGACAATCTGCAGTATTTGCCTTTGAAACAGGAATTGTAAAGTATCCACTTGATGACGAGCAGAATTTTCAAATGAAACTGAATGGAAACTACAGTTTTAAAAACTTTAATATCAATGCCATTTACCAATCTGGAAGTTACTATTTATCCGAATATGCATTTTCTCATTTAGCCGCAGCAAATACCGATTATAAAAAACTCACCGTTTCACTTTTCTATAATGATAATTTCATCAAAGACAAAGTGAATCTGAGTACGGGATTGTCGTATGTAGATGATGTAATCTACGGCAAATCGCCTTCTGCATTTTTAAATGCAAAATATCTCGGTAAAAATTTCACTGCATTTATGAATTCGTCATGGTATAATTATTCTGTTGGAGTTTTGTCCAATAATATTCTGACGTTTGAAGTTGGTTTAACGTTAAATTTCAGAAATACAGTACTCAGTCCTGATAAAAAAGGAAAAATACAGGCATTTGCCTTTTATGACGAAAACAACAATAATGTTTTTGATATGGGAGAAAAACCTGCGCACGATTATATTATCAATATCAATAATATAGCATTGAAAACTACCGAAGAAGGAACTGCACTTTATAAAAATGTACCATTCGGAAAATTTAGCTTAAAACAATTTATTCAGCAAGGCTGGTATTATGATGAATATGATTTTACTGTTGATTCTTACTTATATCCTTTAAATATTCCGCTTCATCAAAACGGAACAGTTCAGGGTAAAATATTTTTTGATTACAATTCAAAAACCGCTCTTGATTTTGAGCACAGAGCTTCTTCGGTGGCATTTAAAATTATTAAACAAAACGATATCGTACAAACAATAGGAAGCGACGATGAAGGAAAATTCAATTCTTTTTTGCCAACCGGTACTTATACAATTGCTATTGATGAGTCTACCCTTCCTGCAAACACATATTGTGAAACCAAAAGCTTTGATATTAATGTGAAAGCTGGAGAAATGGTAGTTGTCCCAGATTTCATAATTAAAGTGAAAGATAAAAAAGTGAATAAAAAAACTTTTAATAATTAAATCACTAAAAGTTTATTATAGATATTTGAAGAAAATTGAAAATAGTAAAAAAATGAGACTCAAGCATTTAAACTTAACATGATTTTTTTCATTTAATATTATTAAAACAGCATAGTGCATTTTTACACAGTTATTTACGGGTCGTTGAAGGATATTTTTCATTCTGTTTATGTCATTCAACAGGATAATTTTGTATGTATCGAATGTTAAATCGTTGTAATAAATTATTTTTTATAGTATCTTTCGCCATTAAAAAACTACCTTTAGTATAAAAATATTAATTTATTCATAATATTTTATTGATCTCAACAATGAGATACCCGCAATATGAAAAGTAAAATTATAGGTGTAGGGAACTACATACCATCAGAAACCATTACCAATCTGTTTTTCGATAAGCATGTTTTCCTTAATGAACAGGGAGAAAATCTAAAAGATGATAATTCTTTAATTACCAGTAAGCTAAAAAAAATTACAGGGATTGAAGAAAGAAGATATGCGAGCAATGATCAGGTAACTTCTGATTTAGGGTTTATTGCGGCAAAGAATGCAATAGAAAATTCAAAAATTGATCCTGAAACTTTAGACTATATTATTTTCGCTCACAATTTTGGCGATGTAAAATTCGGTACCATACAGTCAGACGCTGTTCCGAGTCTTGCTTCAAGAGTTAAAAATTTATTGCAGATCAAAAATAATTTCTGCGTTGGTTATGATTTGTTATTTGGATGCCCCGGCTGGATTGAAGGCGTTATTCAGGCTAATGCATTTATCAAATCTGGTATTGCAAAAAGATGTTTGGTTATCGGTGCAGAAACACTTTCAAGAGTTGTTGATGAACACGACAGAGACAGCATGATCTATGCAGACGGAGCAGGAGCAGTTATTCTGGAGGCCAATGATAATGATGACGATTCTGGTATAAAATCTCACGTATCTGCATCTCACACATTAAATGAAAAAGATTTCTTAAATTTTGGTAAGTCATATAATAATGATAGTTGCCCGGATACAAGATACATCAAGATGGATGGCAGAAAAATCTATGAATTTGCTCTCATCAATGTTCCGGATGCGATGAAAAAATGCTTTGATCAAAGTGGCTATTCAATAGATCAGCTGGATAAAATTATCATACATCAGGCAAACGAAAAAATGGATGAAGCAATTGTCAACCGATTCTACCAATTATATGATACTCCTCCGCCGGCAGGTATTATGCCGATGGTGATCAGTAAACTTGGAAACAGCAGCGTTGCAACAATCCCATCATTATTGACTATGATTTTAAATGATGAACTGGCTTCACATTCTATCAAAGAAAACGACATTGTTTTATTCGCATCAGTCGGGGCAGGAATGAATATTAACGCATTCGTTTATAAATTTTAGATGTAAATCAGCTTTAAATTTTTATAATACTTTTAAATATATAAAAGAGAAATAACATCGTTACTTCTCTTTTTTTGCGCCTATATATAAGTAAATCTTCGTTTAACTTACATTTATAAATTAAAACAATGCAATCGTTTACATAAAAAATAAAATAACGGACAGTGCAGGACAATTTTTAATTTCAATTATTTTAGATTGCGATTAGAAAGAAAACAATTCAAAAGATCAGCCTTATAAACTTACAATTCTCTAGAATTATGAAAAAATACTTTTTATTCATTTTTGTATTCATCCTATCGATCAATGCATCGGCTCAATACAAACCTTGGACTTCCGCAAAGCAACCTTTAAAAGAAATTAAAGCTTTAAAGAAGCAGATCAAAAAACCTGAATTCAGAAAAGTTGATTATCTGATAACTGATTTCGGAGCTGTTGGTGACGGAAAAACAAAAAATACTGAAGCTTTTAAAAAAGCAATCGAAAAATGTAGTGCTGAAGGCGGCGGAAGAGTTGTCGTTCCGAACGGAGTTTTCCTCACAGGAGCAATTTATTTAGAAAGTAACGTTAATCTGCATTTGAGTGACGGTTCGACGATTTTATTTAGTCAGGACAGCAAAGACTATCCTATCGTATTCACACGTTGGGAAGGTATGGAATGTATGAATTACTCATCGTTAATTTATGCTTACGAAGAAGAAAACATTGCAGTAACCGGAAAAGGAACATTAGATGGAAATTCTGATAATGATAACTGGTGGTTTTGGTGTGGCGCCACAAAATACGGATACAATACTTCTCGTCCGGGAAGACAAAATCCTGCCCGTGCAAAGCTTCACGAATATATGGCTGAAAGAAAACCAGCAAGAGAAAGAATTTTCGGGGATGGATGGTATTTAAGACCCAATTTTGTTCAGCCTTACAAGTCTAAAAACTTTTATATGGCAGATGTTCTTGTAAAAAACTCTCCAATGTGGAATTTGAATCCTGTTTTGTGTGAAAATGTTTTGATTGAAAGAGTAAAAGTAATAAGTCACGGACCAAACAATGACGGTTTCGACCCTGAAGCTTGTAAAAACGTCTGGATCAAAGATTCTTATTTTGATACTGGAGACGACTGTATCGCCATCAAATCTGGAAGAGATGAGGATGGAAGGGACATCGGAAGACCTGCTGAAAATCATATTATTGAAAACTGTGAAATGAAAGACGGTCACGGCGGTGTTGTTATTGGAAGCGAAATTGCGGGCGGAGCAAGAAATATTTATGCCATCGGAAACGTGATGGACAGTAAAAATCTTGACCGAGCTTTAAGAATTAAAACGAGCTCAAGCCGTGGCGGAACTATTGAAAATGTGTTTTTCTACAACACAAAAGTCGGCGCTTACAAAGAAGCAGCAGTTCGCTTTAATATGCATTATGAAAAACCCGGAAATCATATTCCGACGATCAGAAATATTTGGGTAGAAAATTTACAGGTTGAGAAAGGTGGAAAATATGCTGTTCTTTCTGATGCTTACGAATCTTCTCCGGTAACAGATTTCACGATGATCAATGCTAAAATGACTGGTGTTCAGATTCCTTACAAAGTAGATTTCCTGAAAAATGTGACCTTAAAAAATGTGACTGTTAACGGACAGCCTTTAACCGAGTTAAAACCATAAAATGCGAAGAAAAACCATTTTCGCCGGACTGATTGTTTTATCGGCATTCTCATATTCGTTTTCCCAGTCTAAACATGGGCAGAATAACGAGCGTGAACTGCATTACACAGAAGACAAAGGCGATTTTTTATTGGTCAACGGAAAATACAGATTCAATCGTGCTTTGTATGGCAATAACCGTGCTTCCCGTGTTGAGGCAGGAGATTTACCTGAATTCGCACTGTATCTTCCCGGAATGGGCGGCAATCTTCAGTTTGTCATCCAAAAAGGAAACTCTATCAAAAAACTGATTAACGCTGATAAAATTGAAACTCGTTACCGACCGGGCTCAATGTTGTATGAAATCAAAGATCCTATTCTTGGAAATGGAAGTTTAAAATTAACTGTTTTAGCACAATCAAAAGAAGAAGGTTTAGTTTTAAAAATGGAAACTTCAACTATAGATTCCAATACAAAAATCTATGCGGTTTACGGTGGCGCAAGCGGAAAAACATTCAGCAGAAACGGCGACATCGGTGCAGATCCTGAATCAGGATTTTACCTGCTTCCCGAATATTGTGAAGGCAATCAGTTTCAAATCAATAAAAACCAATTCCAGCTTTCTTATTTCAATAAAAAAAAGGAAACTCAGACCATTAACGGAAATTTTTCAAACGTTAGTTCATTACAATTAACAGATGCAAAAACGTTAGATAATCTGTCTGATTTCACACAAAATAAAGCAGAACAATCCCCTATTGTTTACGCTGGTTATTCAGCACAAAAAAATCCGGTTTATATTCAAATAGCCAAAGGAAATTCTAGTTCTAATTTATCTGATGAACAGCTTGCCGGGATTTTTAATGATGCTGAACAATCACGTTTAACATTAACCAACAGAATTCAGCTAAAAACTCCGGATTCAGATTTAAATAATTTCGGAGCTAATTTAGCAGTTGCCGCAGACGGAGTTTGGGAAAGCCCGACCTTTCTTCACGGCGCCGTTGCGTGGAGAATGAGACTCAATGCCTGGCGTGGCGCTTATGCAGCTGACGTTTTGAGTTGGCACGACAGAGCGAAAGAACATTTTGAAAGCTATTCAAATTCTCAGGTTTTAAAACCAGATTTTGCACCTGTTGAGATGGATACACTTTTACATTTAGCAAGACACGCAGAAAAGATGGGAACTTCGGTGTTTTCAAGCGGATATATTTCTAGGAATCCGAATGATAATTCAAAGCCACATCATTATGATATGAATTTGGTTTTCTTTGATCAGATGTTTTCGCATTTCAATTATACGGGAGATAAAGAATTCCTCAAGAAAATGTGGCCAACGATGGTTCGTCATATGGATTGGGAAAAAAGAAATTTCAAACGTGGCGATCTTTATGATGCATATGCTGCGATTTGGGCAAGTGACGGATTGCAATATTCGGGTGGAAAAGTGACCCATACTTCAGCATATAATTACAGAGCCAACCGCGAAATGGCAAAACTGGCGAAAATTATTGGTGAAGATCCTGCTCCTTATGAAAAAGAAGCGGAAGCAATTTTAAAGGCAATGAAAAACCAGCTTTGGATTAAAAAGAACGGTTATTTCGCTGAATTCAAAGATGCTTTAGGCAATCAAATCCTTCACGATAAGCCGGGAATATGGTCTATTTATCACGTTTCAGATGCTTATATTCTGAATGAATTTGAGGATTATCAAAACACACAATACATTAGAAATCAAATTCCTCACATTCCCGTAAAAGTAAAAGGCGAAGATTCCAAAAACTATTACACATTAGCAACAACAAATTGGCAACCATACACTTGGTCTATAAACAATGTCGCTTTGGCGGAGAATTTACAAACCGCTTTGGCATATTGGCAGGCCGGAAGAAATGAGGATGCATACCTGCTTTGGAAAGGAAATCTTACCGAAAGTATGTATTACGGGATAAGTCCCGGAAATTTTGAGCAATTATCACATTATGATGCCTTTCGAGGTGAATTGTATCGTGATTTTGCCGACCCGATTGGCGTTGCTGCAAGAACTTTAACGGAAGGACTTTTTGGGGTTTATCCAAATTTGTTGGAGAATAAAATCAGTATCAAACCGGGATTCCCGAAAGAATGGAATTTTGCAGAGCTGAAAGTTCAGGATTGGGAGTATAAATTTAATAGAACCTCGAAGAAATCAACATTTTGGTTCAAATCAAATAATTTGAAACCGGTTACGCTTCAAATGCAAATTCCGGTAAATCATACCGAAATAAAATCCGTAAAAGTGAATGGTAAGAAAGTAGATTGGAAAATTAAACCCAATTCTATTTTACAGCCTTTTATTCAGTTTGAAACACCAATCGGAAAAGAATTCAATATAGAAATCGCCTATTCCGGACAGGAATTAAAAATTGAAAAGACAAATTACATTAATTATCTTTCTGAAAATCTGCAACTTAATTTCGATTCAAAAAAGAAAATACTTCAAGTCAATGATCCACAGGAATTAATAAAAACCAAAAATGGTAACCAATTTGAGTTGGTTAAAGAAGAAAGAAAAGGAACTTTTTTCGTTCAGCTTGAACAAAACGAAACCCAATGGTGGCAACCTGTAAACGTTGATGTTCAACGTCCTTTGCAAACAAAATGGGTGAATAAAAAACTTCAGATTCAAAATAAATCATCGAAAGATTATAATGGAAAACTGACTGTTAATGGTTTAACTAAAACATTTTCAATTGCTAAAAATCAGAATTCAACCGTTGAAATTCCGACAAATATTTTAAGCAAAGGAACCAATTACTTAGAATTAGATTACAATGGAATTAAGCAAAATGTTGAAATCACAGATTGGGAAATTGAAAATAAAAGTGAATTTAATACCATTTCATTAGCATCAAAATACAACGACCGAGTAAGCCAAATTTTCGATCAAAAATATCTTTCGCCAAGACCAACCGTTCCTACCCTACAACTTCCGTGGCAGGGAATCGGCAACTGGTGTTATCCTTTGGCAACTACTCAAATTGACGACAGTGGATTGATGACAAATCGTAAAAATGGAAAACTAGAATTTTTAGGAATTCCGTTTTTAATTGATAATAAAGATAAAAATATTGTTTTTGCAAGTCAATGGGATAATTATCCGAATGCTGTTGAAATTCCATTAAATGGAAAAGGTAAAAAAATATATTTCCTTTTGGCGGGTTCTACCAATCCGATGCAGTCGCAAATCATTAATGGAAAAATTACGGTTCAATATTCTGATGGTTCAAATACAGAATTAGAACTGAAAAATCCAACAAATTGGTGGCCGATTGAGCAGGATTTGTTTGATGATAATTTTGCGTTTGAAATTCAGGATGACAAAATTCCGTACAGAGTAAAACTAAAAACTGGAGAATTGTACAAAGGAGGAAGTTTAAGTAAATATTTAGAAATCAAAGGAGTGAGCAACCGTGCTGTAGAAGGCGGAGCGGCCACTATTTTGGATTTACCAATTGACCCGAATAAAGAATTAAAATCTATAACACTAACCGCAGTAAGCAACGATGTTGTGATTGGAATAATGAGTGCGACGGTTTTGAAATAAGGTTTAATGCCACGAATGCACGAATAAAAATATATGCACCATAAAATATTTGTGGATTCGTGGCAGACAAAAGTTTTAGCAATAAAAAAATTAACAAAAATAAAAATTCGAATTTCATCTATAAATAATGAATTATGAATAAAAAAATAGCAATATATCTTGGGATTTTCCTGATGGGAATTTCTTCACTTAATGCCCAGAAAATTGACCGAAAAAAGGTCGTACAGCGTCACAATGTAGTCAATACAAAAGCAGACACGCTTTCTACTTTGACGGTTGGAAACGGGAAATTCGCCTACACGGTTGATATTACCGGAATGCAGTCGTTTCCTGAATATTACAAAAATGGAGTTTCATTGGGAACACAATCCGAATGGGGCTGGAACAGTTTTCCAAATAAAGAAAATTATAAATTCGAAGAAACTTTAAGAGCTTACGATTTCAATAACGACGGAAGAAAAGCTTTGTACAGTGTTCAGATTAAAGAACCGGAAAGAAATAAAGGTGCTGTTGATTATTTCCGGGTGAACCAACACCGTTTGCAATTGGGAAATATCGGGATTGAGCTGCTTAAAAAAGACGGTCAGAAAGCAAAAATTTCAGACCTCACAAACATCAATCAGAAAATAGATTTGTGGACCGGAATTATTACCAGTGAATTTTCTTTGGAGGGAATCCCTGTAAAAGTATGGACTGCTTCTTTCCAGAATTCAGATAAAATTGGAGTTAAAATTGAATCAGATTTGATTTCTAAAGGTAGATTGAAGGTTTTTGCACGCTACCCGTCTCCAACCGGTCAGTTTTTGGATGATGCGGCATTTTATGGAAATGAAAACGATCACACCACGAAAATTGTTTCGTCACAATCAACGCAAGGTTTGATTCAGCATAAATTGCAAAGCACCGATTACTATACTCAGTTTAATTTTACAGAAGGAAAACTTCGGGAAGCCGGAAAACATTATTTCGTGTACGAACCTTCTTCCAAAAATAAAAAATTAGAATTAAGCGTTGAATTTTCAGCTAAAAATCCAAAGTCCGGAAGAACTTTATTCGCTGATGCTGAGAAAGAAAGTGCAACAGGCTGGGAATCTTTCTGGAAAAGCGGTGCTGCCGTTGATTTTGAAGGAAGTAAAGATCCGAGAGCCAATGAATTGGAAAGAAGAGTTGTCTTGTCAGAATATTTAACAAAAGTGCAATGTGGAGGAAGCAATCCGCCGCAGGAAACAGGTTTAACTTTCAACAGTTGGTACGGAAAACCGCATACAGAAATGCATTGGTGGCACGGTGTACATTATGCTTTATGGGGAAGACCTGAAATTTTGGAAAAACAATTGGATTATTATTTCAGATCATTTGATAAAGCTAAAAAATTAGCTGAAAGGCAAGGTTATAAAGGAGTTCGTTGGATTAAAATGTCTGATAATGAAGGAAACGAAAGTCCGTCTTCTGTAGCTGCATTTTTGATCTGGGAACAGCCGCATATTATTTATATGACCGAACTTTTGTACCGCAACGGCAATGATAAAAAAGTATTGGAAAAATATAAAGATCTGATTTTTGCAACGGCAGATTTTATGGCAGATTTTGCAACGTATGATAAAGAGAAAAACCGTTATAACTTAGGGAAAGGCGTAATTCCGGCACAGGAAGTTTTCCCGGCGAAAGATACATACAACCCAACTTATGAAGTTGCGTATTGGGACTGGGCATTGAAAGTTGCCCAGCAATGGAAAGAAAGATTGGGACAGCCAAGAGATAAAAAATGGGATGATGTGATCAATAAATTAGCTCCGCTTCCGGTTCAGGATGGAGTTTATTTGTCAACAGAATCAGCGAAAGATTCTTTCACATTTTCAAAATGGATGACCGATCACCCTGCAGTTTTGGGAGCATTAGGAATGGTTCCTGAATCTCCGAAACTGGATAAAAAAATAATGAAAAATACGTTGGATATCGTTTGGGAAAGATGGAATTGGGAGCACACTTGGGGTTGGGATTTTCCGATGACCGCAATGAATGCAGCAAGACTTGGACTTCCAAATAAAGCGTTGGATGCTCTTTTTATGGATATTCAAACCAATACATATTTGAAAAACGGGCATAATTTCCAAGACAAACGTCTTCGTATTTACCTTCCAGGAAACGGTGGCGTTTTAACAACCGTTGCGATGATGCTTGAAGGTTGGGATAGTTCTACCGGTGAATTCCCTGGCTTTCCAAAAGATGGAAGCTGGAAAATAAAAGCTGAAGGTTTCAAAAAAATGCCTTAAAAAATTTCACATTCATATTAATTGAAGTCTGTTCTGAAAAGAGCAGGCTTTTTTGTTTGTGTTTAAGATTTTTATAGTTTCTTAGAAATTTTAGACAATGTAAAAAATGATTTAATATTTTACTATTTTATCAAAAATATAATACACAAAACTAAATTTCCGCATCACTTTTTTTTAATCGAAACAAAGCAATTTTAATTCTATGTCAAGAAATTGGTGATTTTCAAAAAAGACAATTCATAAAAACGCTAATAAAAACCTATTAAAAATCAAACAATTAAATATGATTTTATAAAAATAAATGACATTTATCAATTAATGTAAATTTTTGTAACTTGTCTTCTGGCACTAATCTTTTTTCAAATTAGATTTAGTTTAATTAAAATAATTTCTCTTACCGAAAAGTCATGGCTGAAACGTTCGAAATAAATATCAATGAAAACTCCAGAGTTCCTAAATACAAACAGATTGTTGATTCTATCCTAAATGGAATCGATGGCGGGGAAATAAAGATCGGGGAAAAAATTCCTTCAATCAATGAACTTAGTGAATCATGTTTTCTGTCGAGGGACACCGTTGAAAAAGCTTATAAAGAACTGCGCAAAAGGCAAATTATAGAGTCTGTAAAAGGAAAAGGATATTATATTTCACGCATCAATAAGAATGACATCATTAATATCTTCTTTTTGATCAACAAACCGAGTACTTACAAGATGATGATTTACAATTATTTCGTCAATGCAATCGGTACCAAAGGGAATGTTGAGATGTATATTTATCACTGTGACGAAACGCTTTTCATTAATGCTTTGAAAAAAAATCTTGGCGGATTTGATTATTATGTCATCATGCCTCACTTCCGTGATGAACAGTCGAAGCATACAAGCTCAACAAAAGAGGTCATTGAAATGATTGAAAAGATTCCGAAGAATAAATTATTGTTGCTTGATAATACCAAACCTAATATTTCGGGAGAATACGGTACCATTTTTCAGGATTTTGAGCATGATATTTATAATGCTTTGAAGGAAGGCTTAGAAAAAATAAAAAAATACGAGAAGATCATTCTTGTGTATCCTGATAAATCGATTCACCCCTATCCTTTCAGAATTGTACGTGGTTTTGAGAAGTTTTGTGAAGATTTTAAGCTGGATTATGAAATTTTAGATGAAATTTATCCCGACATGGAACTTCAGGATAAGGATATATTCATCACCATTCGGGAGCGTGATCTGGTGAATTTAGTAAAACAAATCAGACAGAAAAATCTTGAATTAGGAAAAGACATCGGCATTATTTCCTACAATGAAACCCCTTTGAAGGAATTGCTGGGAATTACTGTGATCACGACAGATTTTAAAGCAATGGCAGAATCTGCAGCCTATATGGTTTTAAAAAATAAGAAAGAGCAGGTGAATAATGTTTTTAAATATATTGAAAGAGATTCTCTGTAGAAATTGTTCATAAAAAAATTCGTAAAGCTCACTTTACGAATTTTTGTTTTATAATCTTAAAATAATTTATTTTTTCTTTTCAGATTTTACGGCTTGTCGCGCTAATAGTTTCCAGTTTTTTCCGGTTTTCACCCAAACCAATACAATATCTAATGTTACATCACCCGGAGCTTTTCCGAAATCAGCAGTCGTTGCATAGAAATGGTGACGAACAATTGCCGTATTTCCTACAATATTTACCGTTTGGTTGGTAATGTCAATCGTTACAAAATCCGATTTTTTACTTACTAATTTTTCGACAAACTCTTTTGCGTCATCAATATGTCCTCCCGAATGACCATATGTTAATTCCGGTAAAATCAAAGATTCCAGCATTGCTTTATCACCGCTTACCATTGCTAAGCGAAGTTTTTCGGCAGCGTCAGCAACAACATCTTTGTCGTTCTTTTTCTGTCCGAATACAACGAACGCCATTAAAAAACTGATGGTAAAAATTATTTTCTTAATCATAATTATAATAGGAATTGATTTATTAAAATTTAAGATCGTATTACTTCACTCTAAAGTTCTGTAGATCTGTTGTTTTTTCACAACAAACCTGCTCCATCACTTGTCTGAACTGCATTTTAAGCATCTCAATAATATGATCACCACCTTTATCGCCTAAAGCTCCAACGGCGTACATAAAAGTTCTTCCCATAAAGGTAAATTCTGCTCCACAACTTAAAGCGCGGGCAACATCAGGACCGGTTCTTACGCCGCTGTCCATCATTATTTTAATTTGACCTTTGTATTTTTCACTGATGTCTTTCACTACAGCAATCGTAGATTCTCCTGCATCAAGCTGCCTTCCTCCGTGATTTGAAATAATCATTCCGTCGAATCCTAAACGAACTGCTTCTGCAGCATCTTCGTCTGAAGCCACCCCTTTAATGACCAATTTTCCTTTCCATTTATCGCGAATAGCTTTTATTCTGTCTGAATTTAATCTTCCGGAAAATGTAGAATTCATGAACTGTCCCAATTGTTTCACGCCCATATTTTTATCCATGTATTTTTCCATGGTCTTAAAACTTGGAACTCCGTGTTTCAGTATTTCCAGACACCATTCCGGTTTTACCAAAGCTTGTGAAACGTTCCTGAAATTCAATTGAGGAGGCATTGCCAAACCATTTCTGATTTCTTTCGCTCTGTAACCAAAGGTCGGAACGTCTGCCAAAACTACCAATACATCATACCCAGAAGCTTCACAACGGTCTAGAATATCGTCACGCAACCACTCTTCTCTCGGATGATATAATTGATACCAGGCTTTTCCTTCTGTTAATTCAGAAATTCTTTCAAGGCTGCTTGTCGTTACGGTACTTAAAATAAAAGGAATATTATGTTTAAAGGCTGCTTTCGCTAAAATTTCCGGAGCATTGGGCCACATTAATCCTTGCAAACCTACAGGAGAAATTCCGAAAGGTGCAGAATATTTTACACCAAACAATTCGGTTTCCATATTGGCTTCCGCATAATTATTATTCAGATATTGTGGGCGAAGCAGAACTTCTCTCAATTCGCTTGTATTTCTGTCTCGGTTGATGTTTTCGTTACATCCGCCATCGAGATATTCGAAAGCGAAACGGGGCATTCTTTTTTTTGCTTTTTCGATTAAAAGTTCAAGCGAAGCGTAACGGGTATCAAATGGAAATGACATAACTAGTTGTTGGTTGTTTTTAGTCAATGGTTTTTAGTTTTAGGGCTAAAACTTTCTACGCATTAACTAATTAATTATAAATTAAAAATTAAAGGCTGAAGCACTTTCATCTGATAATGCTGCTGTAAAAAAGTTTCGTCTATTTTTTTATTTGAAATCACCATTGATGCTCCCAAAGCCGATCCCAACGGAGAATGTGTAGACATCACATTGTAATGCTGAAAATGATGAGACATCAGTTTCATAAAAACATCATTGTCTGTAAAACCGCCGTCAATGTAAATATTTTTAATTTCTGAATTTCCGATGGCATTGGTAATGGTATGAATCTGTAGATCCATCAATTCAATCATCAATTGGTGATAGGCTTCTTCAAATGTAGCGAATGAATTGAGATCGGTAGCGGTAATCATTTTTCGTTTTAAAATAATCCCTTCAAAGCGGAAATAGATCGCTTTGTGCTTCATCAAACGAAGGTACAGATCCTGATCAAATTTTACTTCTCTATGGAAACCATATTCTTTTCCGTAATAATCACATAATTTTTCAACCTGGATTTTATATTCATTTCCCATAAAAAAGCGTGATGCTTTCACACGTTTTCCGTCAATTCGCATATAATTCAGGCAGTTGTTTTCTATATCTTCATCAGTCAAGCTTTCATCATTAAATGGATTTAAAGAAATACTCCATGTTCCCGTTGAAAGCAATAAAAACGGTTCTTTTTTGCTTAAAATATAAGGTAAAAGTGCTGATGAACTGTCGTGAATTCCGACACCGATTTTAATTTTTTTATTTCTGTAAGAAGTGTTGATACTCGCAGAAGTTGGAACGATTGGAGGTAATAAAGCATCTATTTCTTCTTCGTAAACCCAATCGTGGTAATCTGCTTTGTCATAATCCCAAAGATTGGTGTGACAACCAATTGAGGTAAATTCTGACACACAAATTCCTGTAAATAAATACGATAAATATTGTGGTAAATGAAGACTGTAACGGATTTTTTTGAATATTTCCGGGTGTTTATATTTCATCCAGAACAATTGTAACCCAGAATTCAGCATTCCGGCTTGAGGCGAAGCTGTTTCACGCGCAATTTTCAGTTTGCTGCCGTGTTTTTCGTAGAACAGATCAAGAATTTCCTGATCCATCGGTTTGGTGTAATTGTACAAAGGCGTCAGAACATTTCCTTTCTGATCAAGATGCACAAAACTTGCTCCGTAAGTAGAAAAATTGATTGCTTTTACTTCAAAATTTTCATCATCAAGAATGGCATTAAAGTTATCTTTTATCCAATTTTGTAAGGCAGAAAGATCTTCTGTCGGATAACCGTCTTCATCTGTCGTAAGCGGTAATTCTGTATATTCCCGCACAACTTCTTTATAATTCTTATCAAATAAAAAGAATTTTTTATTGGTCTTTCCAATATCAAAAACTATGGTTACCTTTTTCTTGGACATTCTTAAGATGAATTATTTTTTATTATTGTCATTGCGAAATGAAGCAATCTTTTTGACGAAAAGTCCGCAAAGATTTCTTTTAAAATACTTTACATATTTTCATCCGAAAGCGTTTCACTCAGCAAAGATCTCGAAGATTTTAAATCTTGTCAGAGTTTTTTAATTAAATCATTAAGGAGTGTTTAGACAAAAAGAAAAAACTAATAATCTAAACACTTTTCCCTTAACGAAACTATATAAGGATACATATAATTAAACTTTCAATTGCACTTGAAAGCTGAAATTATCAATTTTAAAACAGGTTTTATAATCCTGTTGCTTTAACATTAAGACCTCTTTCGGAAATCAATTGCTCTCTTACTTTTAGGTTTCTGTATGTTGCGATCGGGTCTAAAGCGGCACCTGTCTGTAATCTTGCTGCTCTCAGTAACGGACGAACATCGGTTCTGTATGCGTTCTGCAATATATCCTGAGCCAAAACAACATCATTATTTTGCTGTGCTTCTTTCAGTGCTTTTTGATCAACTAAAAGTGCTGTCGCATAAGCAATTAAAATCGCTTCAAGAGATTGTAATAAATCTTCCAAAGGATCTTTGATATTGTGACTTGCATCGATCATCCAAGCCGGATAAGGATTGTTTGGATTGTTTTCCATTCCGTATACCAATTCATTGAAAATCAAGAATAAAGCATAAGGTTTAATAGAACCAACCGTTAAATCATCATCTCCATATTTGCTGTCATTAAAGTGGAAACCTCCTAATTTTCCTTTATACATCAAGGTTGCAACGATTTGCTCAATATTTGAATTCGGTAAATGATGACCTAAATCAACTAAAGTATACGCTCTTTCGCCACAAGCATTTGCCAGCATAAAAGAAGTTCCCCAATCCTGAATGGTTGTTGAATAGAAATTCGGTTCGTAAGGTTTATATTCAATAAAAAGCTTCCAGTCTTCAGGCATTCCTGCGTAAATTTCTTTTAAACTTTTTTCAGTATTTGATAAAGCGGTCTGGAAATTCAGCTGTCCCGGAAAACTTGATCCGTCTGCCAACCAAACGGTTAAGCTTTTTGAATCTAATTCTTTTCCGATTCTTATTACTTCTTTGTTGTGTTCAACTGCATACGCTCTAGAATCTTCATTTGCAGCGTTTAGAGAACCAAATTTATAAGATTGTTTTGCTCCCGGCTGATCCTGAAAAGTGTTTGAATTCATCGCATCAAAAACAAGTCCATGAGAAACTGCTTTTTCTTTAATCGCTTTCACATCACTCGGAATATCCCACGGAATATGCAATGAAACAGCTCCCGCAGAATGCGTTAAAGCGTGAATCAATCCTACATCATCTAATTTTTGTTCTAAAGAAGATGGTTCGCCACCGTAAGAAAATCTTCCGAAACGGGTTCCACCTGCTCCTAAAGCCCAACTTGGAATTGCTACCTGAAAATCAGCAATTTTGTTGACGATTTCAGCAACATTTGCGCCTGCTTTTGTTAATTTATTTTGAAGAAAATCAAAGTCTGAATTAAAGTTTTCGACTTCGTTTTTATTGTATTGTTCAATGATATCTTTTCCTATAATCATAGTTTGATTTTTAATTAACCTTGTCAAGGTTTTGAGCCTTGACAAGGCTAAATGATTTATTAAAATTAGTATTAAATATTGATTCCGACCTTTCAATTACTTTCTAATCTTGCAGCCCGACCTGAGTGGAGCTCTTTTTGCGAGGAGGAACGACGAGCAAAAAAGCGGGAACGGAGGGCGGATTAAGCTGCCCAAATAAAATATATTAATACATTATTATCTCGGGAAAGCATTTGCCATTCCGCCATCTACATTGATGATATTTCCTGTTGTTTTATCTAAAATCGCAACACAAGCGAAAACTCCGTTTGCGATATCTTCGGGAAGTATAATTTCGTTTAATAAATTTCTCTTTGCGTAAAATGCAGGTAATTCTTCTACAGAAATTCCGTTTGCTTTTGCACGACCTTCTGCCCAAGAACCTTCCCAGATCTTGCTTCCAACGATAACTCCGTCCGGATTTACAACATTTACACGGATTTTATCAGCTGCCAATTCTGCTGCCAATAATCTGGTCATGTGCTGTTGAGCTGCTTTTGCAGTTCCGTAGGCTACGTTGTTTGGTCCGGCAACCAAACCGTTTTTACTAGCAATATTCACGATGTCTCCACCTAAATTTTGCTTTTTCATGATTTCAGTACCGCTTTTAGCCATCATAAACTGACCTTTTACCAATACATTCTCCAATAAATCCCAATCTTTCGTAGTTGTATCTTCCAAAGATTTAGAAATAGCCAAACCTGCAGAATGAACGATGATATCTACTCCACCGAATGCTAAAACAGCTTCTTTGAAAGCATTGGCAATAGATTCTTCGCTGGTCACATCACACGGAACAGACACTGCCTGATCTTTGTTGTATTTTGCGGTAACAGATTCTACCGCCTCCTGATTTAAGTCTGTGAAAACCACAACTGCACCTTCAGCAACCATTTTATCAGCAATAGCCTGCCCGATTCCGCCTCCTGCTCCGGTTACGATCGCAACTTTTCTTGAGAGAGGTTTTTCTTTAGGCATTCTTTGAAGTTTTGCCTCTTCCAATAACCAATATTCGATATCGAATGCTTCCTGTCTTGGTAAAGATGTGTATTCTGAAATGGCTTCTGCACCACGCATTACGTTGATTGCATTGACATAAAATTCGTTCGCAACACGAGTTGTCTGCTTATCTTTTGAGAAACTGAACATTCCCACTCCCGGATAAATGATGATCACCGGATTCGGATCACGCATTGCAGGGCTGTTTGGATGTTTGCAAGTTTCGTAATAGTCTTTATATTCCTGTCTGTATTGTTCGAAAAGTGGATTTAATTTATCTAAGATAGCTTTAGAATCAGATAAATCTTCATTTTTATCTAAAGTCAACACTAAAGGCTGAATCTTTGTTCTTAAAAAGTGATCAGGACAAGAAGTTCCCAATGGTGCTAAACGCTCCAAATCATTACTGTTGATGTATTCTAAAACAACGTCGCTGTCTGTAAAATGACCGACCATTCTGTTTTCAGAAGAAGCCAGACCTCTTAGTAAAGGCATGATTTGAGCGGCTTTATTTTTACGTTCGTCAGCAGGAAGAGATTCTACTTTTTGTCCGCCAAAAACCTGTCCGTTTTCTTCAATTTTTTTAGCAATATATTCAGAAGCAGTTTCGATTACTTCCAAACTGTTGATGTAACATTCGTACGAAGTGTCTCCCCAAGTAAACAATCCGTGGCTTCCTAAAACGATTCCTCTGATTCCAGGGTTATCAGCTAAACATTTTTCAAGCTGCAAACCTAAGTCGAAGCCAGGTCTTTGCCAAGGCACCCACCCCATTGTGTCACCCCAGATTTCTTTGGTAATTGCTTCGCTGTCTTTTGCTGCTGCAACTGCAATTAATGCATCCGGATGAAGGTGATCGATATGTTTAAATGGAAGTAAACCGTGAAGAGGCGTATCAATAGAAGGCGCTTTGCTGTCTAAATCGAAAATACAGTGATCGAATAGACCTACCATTCTGTCTTCGTCTGCTAAACCTCCGTAAACATTTTTAAGGTTTCTCAGTCTTTCCGTATATAATCCAGCGATTCCTTTTCTAGTCAAAGTTCCGATGTCACCACCTGAACCTTTTACCCACATTACCTCAACTTCTTCATTCGTCAATGGGTCTTTTTCGATGGTTTTGCAACTTGTGTTACCACCACCATAATTTGTAATTCTAAGATCTGCTCCTAATATGTTTGAACGGTATAAAAATAAAGCCACCTGATCGTTTGCTAAAGATGCGGCCTTGCTTTCATCCCATAAATAATCTACGTATTTAAATGTTTTTACGTTTTCCATTTGTTTTCTTTTTGTTTTCTGAATTTTAACCCAAATTTAGACTGTAGTATTTTGTACAGCATCCCGTACTATACTGCTGAATCGATTATTTAAAGATAAATTAACACTGATATTTATCACTTTTCGATTCAGCTGTACAGTCAATTCATTAAGGTTAATTATTAGTTAATATTGTGATTTGGTGTTTATTATCGATTAATAACCAGGAAGCTGGGTCAAATTTGGATTATCAATTAACGGATGCCCCGCAGAAGCTGCTGCAAAAGGAAGTAATTCCGTTTTATTAGGCACAAATCCATAGAAAAGACCATCTCCGCCACCTTCGATCCAGTTTGGATATGTTCCGCCATTTTCAGCTGAACCCGTTGGTTTTGTATAAATAATATTACCAACCTGAAGGGTATTAAATCCTCCTGTAAATCCTACAGCTTTTCTTGCATTACCATTGAATGTACTTGTATAAGCCTGGAACATATTTACAGGATACCATTTGTCATCAGCTGTTGAAGTTTGTCCGTTCGCTAATGCTATTGCCTTTAAAGTAGTTTGATAAGCAGCATATCCTGATGAACTGGTAGGAACTGTCTGAACCTGTGCAATCTGTGCAGGATTAGTTAAATCAATGTAAGTAACTGCCAAGAACGGATCTCCGTAAATCTGAGCATTTTTATGAAATTTATACAAACGATAAACCGGTGTTGACGCAAACTGACCTGTACGGTTTGATAAGTTTTTCATAGCTTGTTTTGTCGCTTCAATTTCGCTTGCGATACGATTCATTCTGATTAAATCAGTACGAAGCATAAATTCGTCTGAAAATTCCCACTTACGCTCCTGAACAAGTGCTGATTCAAAAGCCTGCTGACCGCTTGGTATTGGTAATGAACCGATTCCCGCTCTGTTTCTTACCTCCATTAAAGCAGCAATTCCTGCAGCGGTAGGTCCGTTATTTAAATAATTTTGTGTTTCAGCATACATTAATAATACATCTGCGTATCTGATGATAGGAATATTCAGGTTACGTGCATCTGCAGCCTGAGGCTCCACACACCAAGAAATTCTGAATTTACCCGGCATAATGCACGAATAGGTTGTTCCGACATCTACCCAAGTATCACTTGCATTACCAGAGTTCAAGAAGTAAATACTATAAGAAGTAGTCGCAACATCTCTGCGCTTATCTGCCGCATTAAAAGAAAGATAATAACTTGGAAGTATAAACTGTAACGCTTTACGAGAGCCGTAAGTACCTCCTCTAGAACCAGGATGAGCATATACTCCAAATGCTGAATTGGTATTTGGGCCATATTCTGCGATGTGCCACATCATTTCCTGATTTACGGTTGAAAAGTTTCTTCTGTCGAAATTAAACCACAAAGCTTCAAAACCACTTTTTCCTCCCTGAGCCTGTACCAAACTATTGGTACCGCCTTTAATTACAGATTCTAATGCAGTATCTGCAATCTGATATAATTGCTGAACTCTGGCATTATCCGGACGGCGAGACATTATCCCCGGCGAATTTGTATTCAGATCCCAACGAAGAGAATATCCTCCTGCATACAAAGCAATTTTAGCTAAAAGTGCATTGGTTGACTGCTTGTTTAATCTCTCCGGTGTACCGTTAGAAGCAGGCATATTGTTTATGGATTCCTGTATATCTGCAATCACTTTATCATAAATCACATCACGCGAACTACGTTTAGGATACAATGTACTTGGATCATTAGGATCTGCTTCTTCCAAAGGTATCCAAATTGCTGGTACATCACCATAAACTCTGATCAGGTTGTAGTAGCAAAATGCACGAATAGCCTTTGCTTCTGCTAATAATGCATCACGCTTTTGGCTTGCCGGCATATCTGGTAATCTGTCGATGGCGATATTGGTTCTTTCAATCACCGCATACATTGCAGAATAAATTCCTGTAACCGTATTAGGTGTTTTTGCATCGTACTGATAATTACAGATATTATATTTAGAATTATTTGTTGATCCGTCTTCTGCAGAGTGAGTAACTGTGTCGCCGGCTCCTAACTGATAGAACATTTCGGTAGGAACAAGACCTCTATATAAACCCTGAACAAAAGCATCTGCAGTTTCTATATTGGTAAATACCGATTCTGTATCTGATGAATTATAAGCAGGTTGATTTAAAAAATCTTCGCTGCACGCATTGATACTTAAACCAGCAATCAAAATAGATGGAACTATGATTAGTTTTTTTAAAACGCTGCGATTAGTAAATATATTTTTCATGATTGAAACAATTAAATATTAAAAAGTAAGATTGATCCCTAAAACATAACTTCTAGATCTTGGGAATGAAGAACTATCATAACCAGGTGTTACCGCAACACCACTTGCTGCTGAAACTTCCGGGTCAAATCCGGAATACCCAGTAATGGTTGCTAGGTTATTAACTGTTGCATAGATACGTGCATTTGTCAATTTAATATGGCTTAAGAATTCTTTAGAAAAAGAATAGCCTAATGTTACCATAGAAACTCTTAAATATGAACCGTCTTCTACATAATATGATGAAGGATAAGTGATGTAGCTAGAATTGGTTGTACCTAAACTCCAAAGACTTGAATCTTCATTAGGATTAAGCTCTTTTAGTCTCACCAAACTAGTTGCAGCCTGCCCTGTATTAGGATCTATCACATGATAATAGTTATCTCCAAATTCTGAAGGTACATTCTGGAACATTGCATACGGGCTCATACTGTGCTTGGTCGCATTGTACACATCACCACCGACGCTGAATTTCAAAAATACCGCAAGATCGAAACCTTTGTAAGAAAAATTATTACTGATTCCTCCAATAAAATCCGGAGTACCATTTCCTATTTTCACCAGTTTTCTTGTAAACTGATCTCCTGCTTCATTATCAGCAGCAAACTTAATATCTCCCGGTTTTGGAGTTCCTGAAGCAGGTTTTACAACTCCCGGTTTTAGAGTTAAGGTTCCGTTCCCAGCTTGTGTAAAGTCATCAGTTGTATAAATACCCTGATAAACATATCCGTACATATCTCCTAATTCTTCTCCAACGGTCGCATAATAGGTTACCATACCTGATCTGTTGCCTCCTACACTGAAATTTCTGAAAGTTCTTCCTTCATCAAGAGACAATACCTTTGATTTATTGAAACCTATATTGGCATCAGTAGACCATCTGAAGTTTTCAGATTTTAAGTTAATAGAATTTAAAGTAAATTCCATACCTCTATTTACCATAGAACCAATATTTATAAACTTACTTTTATATCCAGTAGAAGCAGGAAGTACAGTTTCCAACAACATACCGTTTACATTGTTGTTATACCATTCGGAAGTTAATTTGATTCTGTTGTTAAATAATGCAAGATCAACCCCGATGTTTGTAGATCTCATCGACTCCCACTCTACACCACGATTACCTAAAACAGAGTTTGTTACTAAAGCTAAATTACCCACGGTATTATTAGTAGGATAATCTGTACCTACGACATTGGTTCTAAATACATTATTTGGAATACCATTATTACCAACCACACCATATTCTCCTCTTAACTTCAAGTCATTGATATAATTATCAATTTTAGAATTTTTCCAAAAACCTTCTTCAGAAACACGCCAAGCTACAGCTGCAGATGGAAACATTCCCCAAAGATTATCTTTAAATTTTGAAGAACCATCATGACGTAAGGTAGCTGTTAACAAATAACGATTATCATAATTATAGTTTACACGACCAAAATATGAAAGTAAACTATAAGAAGATCTATCTGCATCTTTATCGGCAACGGTAGCATTTGTAATATCATCTAACCCGTAATTTAGAATAGTAGGAAATTTTATCAATCTCATACTATTGCTTTCATTTTCCTGGTATAAGATTTCATTACCGATTAAACCAGTGAATTTATGTTTTTCACCTAAAGTTTTATTGTACGTTAATGTATTTGTGATCTGATAACGATAAGCTTCAGAATTCCCAATACTTCCGTTGATCCCTGTATTTATAGGATCTGTAAGAAATGCACGGGAGTTTCTATCTGAAAATGAAGTAGATTTAGCGTTGGTCCAGTTATAAGAACCCGCAGTTCTAAATGTAAAGTCTTTAAATAAATCAAATTCAAGACCTACATTCGCTAAAAATGTTCTGGTTCTTCTGTTTTGAGTGGATGCCGCCGTTTCAATATACGGGTTTTCCGTATCAAAGGAAGAATCTAAGCTTGAATAATCTGCAAATGTCTGTGTATTAAACAACTGATCCTGCGTAAACAATGTTCCTCCGGTAATAGGCTGTAGCAATATTTTTTTCATCCCGGAATACGCTCCACCTCCGTTTGTAGAATTGGAAGTGAACATTGAGCTGAAATCTAAACGAATTCCTTTATATAATTCTGAATTGATATTTGCACGTAATGAATTTCGTGTTTCGCTGAAATTTTGTAAAAGTCCTTCTTGTTTGTTGTAGTTATAACTAATGAATGCCTGTGTTTTATCTGTACCTGCAGAAACACTTACGTTATGATTCTGAGTCAGCCCTGTTCCGCCAAGCATTTTTTCTTGCCAGTCTAATCCGTTTTCCGATCCGTATCTATTACTGATTCTGCTAAATGCTCCGGTATAAAATCCTGGTGAATCGATCCCTAAGCTATTATCAAAAACATTACTCCACTGAGTTGTTTTTCCCTGAAGTTGTGCCATTTCATACTGATATTTCACATATTGCTCAGGATTGGAAACCATATCCAGCTTCTTCGAAAGCATATCAAATGCCATAAAAGAGTTATACTGAATGGTGATTCTCCCTTTTTTTCCGCTTTTCGTTTTAATAACTATAATACCATTAGAACCACGAGAACCATAGATTGCAATGGCAGAAGCACCTTTCAAGACATCAATACTTTCAATATCATTAGGATTGATAATATTTAATGCATTATCTAATTGAAAACCATCTACAATATACAATGGCTCTGTTGCTTGAGTGATTGAGGCACCACCACGAATTGTAACATTTGCACTTGCTCCAGGAGCACCACCTGCCGTTACAATATTTAGTCCGGCAGCTCTACCCTGCAATGCCTGCAAAGCATTCATAGAGGGAGTTGCAGCAAGATCTTTCGCAGATACTGAGGATACAGATCCGGTAAGGTCAGATTTTTTCACTTTACCATATCCGATAACTACTACCTCTTCGATATCTTTAGTATCAGTCTTTGCAGTATCACTTACTGCCTTTTGTCCGAACATAAAGCCAGACGCAAGCAAAAATAGCGGTGCGATGAGTGGCTTAAAATTCTTCTGTTTAATTATTAAAGACATATATATTAACTTTTATTTACATTATTATCACGTACCAAAGTACACAGTTACAGAAGTTCTGGCATCCTGCAATATCCTGCACCATAAAATTCATAATTTATCTTAATTTTTTAGATATATCAATTCAAATTTTAAAAATAATTAGTAATTCAATTATGTTAGATTTGATAAAAAAATTAAATATAAAATAATATTATGTTGACAATGCTCAAATTACAGCCCCAAAATTATTTTATTATAAACATAAAAAGGCACCGAAACATATCAGTGCCAAATTGAGCTTTTAACTCTAACTATATGAATATGATAAAATAAAGTCTATAATGCAATACGTTTATTATCGTAAAGAATTTCCGTAGCCTACAATTAAAATTGAGATAAACATGACAATCATTCCCACGGAAATCGTGGTAATAGTTTTTTTGGAAACGCCTTTCCATTCTTTGATGATAACACCCCACAAATTAGCAATCAAAATGATAAATGCCATGTGTAAGATCCATGAACTTGGGCCATTCCCTAGTTTGCTCTCTCCCATCCCGTAAAAGAAAAACTGTAAAAACCACATCGTTCCCGCCAATGCACAGAAAATGATATTTTTTGCAACTGGTACATTTTTTTTGACGTAATCTGTATAGGATTTATTTTTAAATGAAAGATAAAGGCAACCAATAAGATTGGAAGCCATTCCGCCCCAAAGTACCACCACATAGGTTACATTATTCTGAAATAAAAACTCACCTTGTGAAGGATTTGCTATTTTCCAGGCTTCATTAGCAACATTTGCCATTGGTTTTCCTGCCTCTAATCCGAAATTAAAACAGGCACTTAAAACTCCCGAAATAATAGCAACAGTTAAACCTAAGCCAAATTTATATTCTGTTTTTACTTCTACACCGTGCGGATCTATTGAATCTGTTTTAAGCTCTTTATCTTTCATCACACCAGCTTTTCCGCTGATAATAATTCCGATAACGCATACAAAAAGCCCTAAAAGAACCATCTGCCCCCATGAGTTTGAAAGCATTAAACCAATATTATCTTTTCCGTCTTGTGGAGAAAATTCATAAAAAATTGAAGGAACAAGCGAACCAATTACCATCGTTAACCCCAACATAATACTGCTTCCGAGAGCAACCCCTAGGTAGCGAACTCCCAAACCATACATAAAGCCTCCAATTCCCCATAGCGCACCAAATAAAAATGTAAGCCCTAAAATAGATGAGCTTTCATTTTGTATAATATCCCAAAAACCAGGAATCGTTAGAAATGCTGCCAATGGCGGAACAATAATCCACGAGAAAGTCCCGCCTATCAACCAAAAAGTTTCCCAAGACCAGCCTTTTACCTTTTTGTAAGGCAAATAGAAACTTCCTGAAGAAAATCCTCCTAAAAAATGAAATAAAATCCCTAATAATGCATTCATAATTTATCGTATTGGTTGAGTTTGAAAATTAACAAGATGTAATCGATTGCGCATCTTGTAGTGTCATGCTTAAACTTTTTGGAAAAATAGGATTTTTTCTAATGTTATGCATGTATTTTTCAATCTATTGTTTTATTGACAGTTATATTAATTTTTAGCTATTTTCAGTTTAAATTATTTTACCAAAAATAACACTGAATCCTACTTTTCTTAACCTTTTAACAATTTAGAAGCATCATACAGTATTAAATCAACAAAAAAAGACTTAACAATTTTCATCATTAAGTCTTCAATTTGGTTAAAAATGAAAAATTTATTTCAATTTATACACTTCGCTTCCTGCAAGCAGTAAGCAGCCTAAACCGTAGTCTTCAAAATCTGGTTCTTTACTTACAGAAAGCGGTTGACCGTCTTTTGGCTCTTTTCCCGTTCCTTGTACCCAACCCAAAAATCCATTAGGCTGTACAGAATCTTTTGCAATGGCATTCCAGGCTTTCACCAAAACCGGCAGGTAAGTATCTCTGTCGATTAGGTTATTATTTATTCCATAGGCCATTCCGTAAACGAATAAAGCCGTTCCTGTCATTTCTTTCCCTCCAAAATTGTTGGGATCGTGCAAACTCACATTCCAAAAACCATCTTCTCTCTGAAGCGGAAGCAAAGCCGCTAACAAATCTTTATAGTCCTGCAAATATTCCTGATAATGAGGGTCAGATTTCGGCGTATCTTCAAGAGTTTTTGCCAAAGCAGCCACTACCCAACCGTTTCCTCTGCTCCAATAGCAATCTTCACCATTCGGCTCTTTGTAAGGTGGAACAAAACTTTTGTCACGCCACCAAATTTTGTCTACCGGATTGTACAGACCGTTTCCTCCGTGCTTATATTTTGTGTAAGCATACATCTCGTAGTTTTTATCGAAGTATTTTTGCTCTCCTGTAATTCTGCCTAATTTCGTGAAAATCGGCATTGACATTTGAAGCGCATCAATCCACCACCAATCATCTACTTTTGGTGTTGCAATCATGCTATCCATCGATGCTTTTACATTTTTAATTCTTTCCGGGTGTTTCTTGCCGTCAATTTCATACAAATCGATGTAGGTTTGTCCACAAGCTTGGTGGTCTGCATTTCGGGTATATGTTCCGCGCATCAAATCCCATTTGTGATTATTTGCCCAAGACATCGCATAATCATAATATTCTTTTTTCGGATCAACTTTGTATAAAGCAATCAATCCTTCATAATAAACAGCACGAGTCCAAAGATTACTTGGCCATACTTTTTTACCAACGATATCTTTTCCCGTATCGGGCCATTTGTTCATAAAATATTGATTGGCTCTTCTTGAAACTTCCAAAACCTCTTTTTTATTCGGAAGCTCAACCTTACTTGCAGAAGTCTGTTTTTGTACTGAACAGGAAGTCATTCCTCCTATGATCAGTGCAAAAAAACTAGCTGTTAACAGTTTTTTCATAGTATATATTTATTTTCTTTTTAAATAATTCTTGAGTTCACATTTTTTTAAATTCCGGACACCTTCCGCTACTAATTCTGCGTTCAAAGTCGCTCCAGCTTCGTTCGTATGCGTATGGTCTTTCGGAAAATAACCTTTTACTTTTTCTTGTCCCATTTGCTCATATTTTTCAATCACCAGTTCATTTAAATCTATAAAGTAAGCTCCGGTTTGTTTCGCTACTTCCTGTGCCCAAATTCCATATTGATCTTTTTCTATTTTACCGTTATCATCAAATTTAAATCTTGGAATTGGCGAAACAATAATCGGAATTGCTCCTTTAGCTTTTGCTTCATTGGCATATTTCCTCATATAATATCCGTATGTATAAACCGTTTCGTTTACTTTTCTAATTGGATTATAAATATCTTTCGATTCATTTCCAATTCCTTTAATCGTACCTCTTGCGCGCAATGTATCTGCCAATTCTCCTCCATCGTTATGACCGAACTGCATCACAACATAATCTCCTTTTTTAATTGTTTTCATAATTGAATCCCATCGTCCTTCTGTGATAAAAGTTCTGCTGCTTCGTCCACCTTTTGCGTGATTCTGAATTTCGATTTTATCTGTATTAAAATATAAATTCATAAAACTTCCCCATCCCCAAAGTGAATCTGCACCTTTGCCTGAACCGTTTTGTACCGTAGAATCTCCGATAATGTAAAGAACAGGTTTCTCCTGAAGTTTTTGAAATGAAACTCCAATAAATACAACCAATAAGATAAGCGGAATAATGATTTTGATTTTCATAATTAATTATTGTTTAGGAGTTACCGTATAAATATTCGGTTTTGGCATTTCTTTAATCGATTCATCCAAATAATAATCAGTGTGTGGTGGCTGATTGTAACCCACATTTTGCCAAACGATACTCAAACGATACTGCGGGTTATGCATCAAAGTATATAATCTGTGTTTTGTCGGAATTGTTGTGCTGAAGATTCTCAATTCCTGATTGTCTGATGTTCTGTACATCACCTCTTCGCGCCAGTCTCCAAAAAGATCGGCAACCAAAGACGGATTCTTTTTAGTTCCGTTATTCGATTCACACTGAAAGCTTTTAGCATCGAAAATCACGTTCGCCTTTTCTTTTTTCCAGTCCCATTTTGAAACGACAGTTCCATCTAAAATTTCGCTTAAAAAATCTCCATCCCAATAGATTCCCATATTGGCAGGCGGGTTTTTATTACTGATTTTTTTTCCTTTGGTATCATAAATACCTTTTAATCCTGCTCCTGCAGCCCAAGATTCTGAACCTTCGTAACGAGGGTCGATATTTAAAGACAAACCTCTTCCCGGTCCTTGAAATTTACCTGCTTTACTATAAACTGTCGAAGGTAATTTCCATAAGACTTTTCCGGTTTTCCCATCCCGAAAATGCGCTCCCGCATCATCAAACCTTTCCTGAATATCAAAAATTTCCAATCCCGGATTGCTTGGGTCTAAATCACCAACGTGCAAAGCATCGCCGTGACCGTAACCTGTACTGTTCAAAACTTTTCCGTCGTCATCAACGGTCATTGCACCGTAAACAATTTCATCTTTTCCGTCGTTATCGACGTCTGCAATAGTTAAATTATGATTTCCTTGTCCTCTATATTGCTTATTTTCTTCTGAACTTTCGGTATCAAAAAGCCATCGAAGGCTGAGTTTTTTATTTTTAAAATCCCAAGCCGCAATCGCAGTTCTGGTATAATAACCTCTCGACATAATGATACTCGGCGTTTTTCCGTCCAAATAAGCGACAGCTCCCAAAAACCGGTCGATACGATTTCCTTTTGCATCGCCCCAAGTTTCCGTCATTTGCTCGGCGGTTGGATTTAAACTTTCAGCAAACCTTGGAACCTGATAATTGACTGTATGAATTTCTTCGCCCGTTTCGCCATTAAAAACCGTTAAAAATTCCGGTCCGGAAAGAATCATTCCGTTTTCGTTGACGTAATTTTTTGTGGCATCGCCAATTATTTTTCCTCTTCCGTCTTTGCTTCCGTCAGCCGTTTTCATTACGATTTCGGCTTTACCGTCCTGGTCTAAATCGTACACTAAAAACTGTGTATAATGCGCACCTTCTCGTATGTTCTTCCCTAAATTAATCTCCCACAACAGTTTACCATTCATTTTATAAGCCTGAATAATCGGCGGGTCTGTCTCACCTTTTTGGCTATTATCTTTTGACCTTCCGGTTTGATGAAGGATAATTTCATATTCGCCATCACCATCCAGATCGGCAACAGAAGCATCATTTGGAGTATATCCAACTGGTGTTTTTAATGGAATTGAAAAATATGGCTTTTGATTCGCTACATATTTTGCAGAATCAATGTCTATCGTTTTATCCTGAGTATTTGATTGGACGAAATAGGTATAATTCTTTGTTTTGTCGGCAGTTTTATCTAGAAAATTAGTTTCGTTTGAAAGTGGTTTTTCATTCAGTTTTTTGGTCGAATTGTTATCAACGCGAAATAAATCAAAATGGGTATTCTGAGCTTCTGTTCCGAGCAAACGCCAACTTACAAAAACACCGGAATCTGCAGGCATAGCGACAATTCCTCTTTTCAGATATTCCATTTGTCTTTGTGCAGAAAGGAGTTCTGAAAAAAGAATTGTACCTAAAATAAATTTTAATTTTACATTCATAATTCTGATTTTGTAAGTTTTGGCTAAAGCCGGATTTGAAAAACATTTTGCAAATGGGCTAAAGCCCATTCCTATTGATAATATTCGATATTATTTATTGTTCTCGTTTTATCCTTGTCAAGGTTTGAAACATTGACAAGGATTTTTTGCGCTGAATCACTCGCAGCCCGACTTGAGCGGAAATCCTTTTTTGCGTGGACTTTAAGTTCTATTTAATGGAATTCGTCTGCAAAAAAGATTGGGAGCGGAAGGTGGATAAAGCTGCCCAAATTAATCAAATTCAATCGATTGCACTTCTGTTTTTATTTCTTGGAAGTCTGCTTCAACAGCCACTTTACCCATTCTTCAGTTCCCTGATAATTGGTAAAATCTGCGGGTAATTTTTTGCCGTCGATATATTCGTTGTAACACCAAGGATCGCCCAATGCGAAAACCGTCCCTTTGCCGAATTTTGCAATAGCTCCGATATTTTTCCCTTCGGCTGACAACAATTCTTTGGCTGGATTTTTCACAGAAATCGTTGCCACTTCTTTCATATATAATTTTTGCTCAGAAAAAATTTCATTTTCTGCAGGAACCATCACTTTTCCCTGTTCAAATTCTCTTTTCTGAACCCGGTTGTAACTGTCATTATTGAAATGAATTCCGAATTCGCCAGCTAATTTGTTGAAATGTTCAAATTCAGAATTACCGTTATCGTTGCTCATCAAAACCAAAACGCCTCCTTTTTTAACCCACTCCGTCAAATTTTTGATGCTTGTTGGGTCTATCAGATTGGCCTTTCCGCCGTACGCTTCTTTGTCAATATCTGCATCGACGATGATGTAAATATTGGCATTTTTCAAATCTTTTTTGGTAGGTGCAGTTGTCAAAGTACTGATTTCTGCGCCTTGTTTTGTGAAAATTTCTCCCAACAAAGAAAATCCGCCATTGGTCGTGTCGTTCCACGTGTAATGCCAAGATTCTAATTCTTTGGTTTCCTTATTTTCTCTTTTTTCGTTGTTAAAAAAATTATCTAAAACAACTTTGGGTTTCTGCTGAGCATTAGAAAAACTGAATGTCAGCAAAGTTCCTAATGCGAATGTTTTTAATATTTTGTTATTCATTTATTTTAAAATTTTATTTTGAATAATGGATTGGAATTAATTGAATCTCGCCATCCAAACCGGAAGGTTGTACTTTCCAATTGGATGCGTCGAATGGTTTATAATCGATATTTACAAAATTGATTTCGTGATAATTTCTCCACTGGATTTTATTTTCATCCATATATTTAATTCGATTCGCCATCAGATTACAAACCTCGATTTGAATGGTATTTCTTCCTTTCTTTAAATATTTTCCGATGTTGATTTCAAACGGAATGCTCCACACAATTCCTGCATCCTGACCGTTAACGATTACTTTTGCACTTTCGTACAGCTTATCAAATTTCAGGACGAAATCATCTGCTTTGTTTTTCTTTAATTTAAATGAAGTTGTATACACTCCTGTTCCTGAAAAACTCTGCGTTGATGAATCTTCTGTAAAATTCGTCCAAGGTTGAAGCTTGTCTAAAGTTTTGGATTTTGGAAGTTCAGAACCGCCTTCTTTGAAAGTCAGTTGCCAAGGTTGATTTAAAACAATCGGAGCATCTGTTTTTTCAATATATTTCCATTTTGAAATTGAATTATCTGTATTTTCGGAAGCTTTTACAATTAATGATTCACCAGATTTTAGTTGAATTCTAACCGAATTATTCTGTATTTCACCAATTCCAAAATTTCCATTTTCAGGATTCATCAAAGCCACCTGTTTTCCTGAATAATTTAAAGGAACAAACTCATTAATTTCTTTTGAAGTATGATTGACGATGTAATAATATTTTCCGCCATCAAACTGTCTTCTTACAAATTTCAATCCGGTGTCGGTCAGTTTTTCTCTTTCAATTTTTAAATATTCTAAAGCTTTTGAAACATCTGAACTTAAGACAATTTTACCTTTTCCGAAGTTTGCCATTTTCAAATTTCCGGTTTGGTTTTGAAACGGAATTTGATTCCAAAGAGATTTTAACTGAGTTCTTCTTTTTTCCACTTCAAAATTTCCTGGAATATCTTTCGGTTCGTTTTGAAAAATAATTGAAGCTCCGTTTTGAGCCAATTCCAAAATATTTTTTAAAGTAGATTCTGGCAAATACGTCAATTCCGGAATAACTAAAACCTTGTAAGAACCACCATTTTTGGTAACCTGAATATTCTGATTTTCCAACTTCGATTCGCTAATCATTTTATCAGAAACCATATCAATCGAATACCCAATTTTGCTTAATTCCGTCAGGATTTTGTACATCACTGTTGGCTGCAACCACTTTTCAACATTATGAACTTTGAATGTCACATCTTTCCCTTTCGGACTCGCCCATTGGTCATAAATTGGCCAATACATCAACAGTTCATTATCTGGTTTTCCGCTCTGCAAAACACTTTGAGTTCTTTCAATATAAGAATTAAGACCTTTCAAATGTGACCACAAACTATTCTCCGGAACAAAATTGGTCGAAGCATAAAATAACCAGCCCGGAAACTGAACATCTGAAGGTGTATATGTCGTTCCGTGGTAAAAAATATGATTGATTCCAGACAAGAAAATTTGCTCAGCTTCGGGTTTTACCTGTGACCAAGAAGTTTTAAAATGTTCCGTCAACCACGTAAAAGATTCATTAGAAATCAAAGGTTTTCCGGTAACATTTGCAGCCGAAGAAGCAAATTTCAGCATATTAATATCAGGAATTTCCTTTGTATTAATATCTTCCACATTTCTTCTCAACCCTGTAATATCGAATTTTGTACTTCCAAAAGTTTCAGATTCAGGAATATCGACCGCAGCATACAAATCCAATAAATTTCCCGGCGAACCGTGTGCCTGATTGGTGTTTTTAGAGTTTTTGGAATGTGCCCAATTGGTGAAATCTTTGGTAAAATTGTTTAAAATCAGTTCACTCATCGTTTCTCTGTAATCTGATTTTATTCTACCTGCAATTTCGTTTTCTTCATTACTTACCAAATATTGGATGTACGGACTTACATCATATCCCCGTCTCTTTTTAAATTCATCTTTAAAATCCGGCGTCCAATCGGCATTATAAACTTCGTAACTGTCATTGAAAAAAGAACGGATTCCGTAGTTTGAATTTCCAAAAGCTTTATCAAAAGTTTTCAAATAATCTTTAGTTGCTTCCGGTGAAAAATGGTCTAAAGTATAACCATCTCCTCCCAGAGCTGCACGTTTTACTTTTTGAAGCGTTTTTCCAACAAAAACTGCATAAACTGTCCATTTACCTGAATTAGATTTCCAATCTAAAACACCATCACTATTCACTTTATCAGTCAAAACAACAGCTTCGTTTTTCTCATTATAAGCCGTTACAATATCTAATTTAACCGTCTTTAAATTCTTTTGTTTTTCATCTTTTAAAGCAATCTTTTCAGAGAATTTTTCATTAGGTTGAATATTGTAAGTCTGAACAATCATTTTCGTCGCAGCATCCTGTTCGTCAACTTGCGGTCCACCAATTGGCCAACCTGTTCCAACCGACATATCGACACCCATATTCAGGCTTTTTGCTTTGTTGGTCGTGAACTGCAACATTTTCATCCATTCTGGAGAAAGATAATTAATATATTTATTTTCAAATCCTTTTGCGCCATAAATCGGGACGATTTCTACACCACCAAAACCTGCTTGGGAAAGTGTCGTCAATTGTTTATCTAATCCTCTTTCATCAACAGCACTTCCCATCCACCACCAACGCGTCCAAGGTTTTGCAGTCTCAGTAGTTTTTGGCCACGGATTTTGTGCGGAGAGATTTCCGAACGCAAAACAGATAACACTGATTTTTATGATATTTTTAATTTTCATTATTACTTTTTAGATTTAACCATTCATTTCAAATACCTTAAATTGTCTTTAAGTGAGTGATTCTATTTTTTAGAAAAACACTGATTTTATTCTATATTTAAAACTCGTTTGTTAAAATTATTTCCCCGAACCTAAAGGGAGTAATTTTAATGGAATTTTCAAAGAATTTTGCTCCCTTTATAGTTGGGGTTAACAAAATTTCTTTAAGAATCATTATACACTTTTCAATTTCCATCGGGTTTTAAAGTTTCCATAAAGATACTTTCCGGCCAATGGAATTTTTCAACATCATCAGGTTTATTAGGGTTAAAATTTTTATAATTTTTTGAAATATATTTCTTCAAAGGTAAATTTTCATCAACAATAGATTTTACTACACACTTCGCCAATTCGTACGCTCCATATGTGTTGAAATGCGTATCATCTGCCAAAGCGGTCGCCTGATTGGGATAAGAATTTGCAGGATAATAGACAAATGCTTTCTTTGCAGCTTCCGGATCCATTGCTTCAAATAAGGTTTTACTCAACGCATTCAAATCAATTAAATATACATTTTCTTCTTTCGCAATTTCACGCATTGCATCGGGAAAGTCATCCAAAGTATTGACAATTTTATTATTTTTATCAAAAACTCTTCGGTTCATAGAAGTAACTAAAACAGGAATTGCACCCAGTTGTTTTGCTTTCAGAATCCATTCTTTTAACCTTTTTCTATAACCGGATTTCGTACTGTTTCCGTATTTCTGGTCGTTGTGCCCAAACTGGATGAACAGGTAATCTCCAGGTTTTATTTTATTCCAGATTTTATCGATTCGGTGGCGGTCTTCAAAGGCTTTTAAGGTTTCCCCACTTTCGGCATAATTCGCAATAACGACTTCATTCGGAACAAAGAAATACGGCAACATTTGCCCCCAAGACGCCCAAGGTTCATATTGTGCGTCGACAACTGTAGAATCACCCGTTATAAATATCGTTTTAGCATTTTTGTTGGGTTGGATGATTACCGTACAGACTTTCGGAGCTTTGTCGTTGAATTCAATGGTCAATAAGTTGTCCCAATGTAAATATTTTCTTTCTCTCGGTTTTAACTTTACAATCCCGATTTCAATTCCATTTTGATTACGAATGATACTGTCTTTTACGTGAACTGTAATTTGTTTTTCTGTGATTTCGCCTTTTTTTGTTTTGACATCATTCAGCATCAGTCGGCGGTTTTCTACACGGACAGTTGTTTCAGAAGTTCCTTTTGAATCGCCTAGTTTTAATTGAATATCATAATTACCTTCAAGAATCGCAACTGAAAAATAAAACGGTTTATCGCTCGAAATAAAATCACCTGTCAAAGCATTTCCTCCATTATCTACAGATTTTAAACCGGAAATATCCATAAATCCGTAACCGATTTTTTTGTCAAATTTTGAAGTTGATGTAATCGGAATGAAACCTTTTTCGACTCTGTTTCCACCAAAATCAAACTTAAAAGTTGTCTGTTGTGCTAACAAAAACGAACCTAAGAAAAGCGTTAAAAATTTCATCCAATTCTTCATCATTAATCTGTTAAAATATTTTCTTTTGGCATTATAAACTGCTTATTTTCATCGCCTAAATCCGGCAAACCGAAATAGAAATACAATGTTCTTTTAAACGTTCCATTCAGATGATTTGGTTCACTTTCGGGTCCTAAAGTTGAAGTATCATTATTAATATTAAACGCCAAAACAGTTCCCAATGGCGGAATCGCATCTAAAAATGAAATATTACCCGTTGGAAGTTTCGGATAACCTTCAGCACCATAAATTCCGTAGAAATCAAAAAGCCTAACGAACATTTTTTGTTCTTTAGTTCCAACAGTGATTTTCCCTTCTGCTGTATTGAGTTGCAACCAAGAAATATCATCGAAATAACCTTTAAATTCAGGATAAATCCAAGGCGAAAAACCAGTTCGGGTTGAGTTTCGTAGATTTTGCCAAACATTATAAGTTTGTCCTTGAGTTCTGTTTTTCCAAACGTGATGCGGACCTTTGCCTAACCATTTTGCGCTGATGACATAATTTTCAGGATAATCAAAACTTACGCCTGCAAACTGGTAATCTCCGGAAAGCTTATATTCATAATTTAATTCTAAAATTCCATTTTGATTCAGTTTCCAAACTACTTTTTTTCCATCTTTGTAGGAAATCTGAATGACTTGGTTTTCACTTTCTGCAAAAGATTTTATGGATGATAATTCTGTTTTTCCATTCAAGAAAATTGGTCCGTTTCGGAAAGTTATTTTTTTTCCTTTTTTATCTAAAATGACTGACCGTAGTAATCCGTCTTTTTTGCCAAACGAGAATTCTTTTTCTTCTGATTTTAAAATAAATAATGAATCATTTTCTGAAACTGAAACTGGAAATTCTTTGATTAAAGATTTTGAAAACTGTTTTGAAATGTCATCATTAGATTTAATTTTCCAAGTCCAGGTGTAAATTTCTTTACCAAAAGAATCGGTTGCGGTTAATAATAAACCTTCACTTTCTTTCCAGTTGGTTGGAAGATTTAAATTGATATTTCCTTTTTCCGTCGGTTTAATATTCCGAGATTCTACTTTTCCTTTTTGAATCACATCAAATCCTGATTCTGACGAAAAAGGTGTTTTGAATTTGACCAATTTCCATTCAAACTGACATTCATTTAGATTGGTAAAATGATAACGATTTTCAACGGGAATGATTCCATTAAAATCATTCGGCAATGTTTTCAAATCAATTTTTACCGGACTGTAAATTTCCCGAATCGCATAAAAACTCCCCTCTTTTTCACGATGTGGTCCGACAACTCCATCCGGAGCGTTGATGGCATTCACATCAATTTGATTATTGAAATCAGTTCTTACCAAACCTTCATCTGCAAACGCCCAAAGAAAACCGCCTGCTCCTTTTTGGGAATTCCAATGAAGCTCCCAATAATCTGCCAATGAAGTTCCACCACCGCCGTCATCCTGCGCGTGAAGAAACTCGGTTGGCATATAAATATTTTCTCCTTCGAGGATTTTTTTTGTGCTGTAATAATCTTCATAATGATTGCAGTCAATTCCATTGAAAGCATTTCCAGGTTTGTGATGTGCGTGGATGACAGGTCGGTTTGACAAGTCATATTTTGCATATTCTGCATCCAAATCAAAATTATGTCCACCTTCATTTCCGTTGCTCCAGAAAATAATGGAAGGATGATTGGCATCTCTTGAAACCATTTCTTTCACAAGCTTTTTACCAACTTCGGTACTGTATTTTTTTTGCCATCCAGCGAGTTCATCCAAAACATATAAACCTAACGAATCGCAAATCTGTAGAAAGGATTTATTCGGCGGATAATGTGCACATCGAACGGCGTTCATATTCATTTCTTTGATGAGCTGAACGTCCATCAAATCGATATTTTTGTTAACTGCACGTCCGGTTTCAGGCCACCAAACGTGACGGTTGATGCCTTTCATTTTGATTTTGGTTCCGTTGATGTAAATTCCGTCACCTTTTTTAATTTCAATGGTTCGGAAGCCGAATTTTTCTTCGGTTTGGAAGATATTTTTTCTGTTTTTATTTAAACTGAATTTTGCTTTGTATAAATTAGGCGTTTCAGCTGTCCAGAGTTTAGGATTTTTAACGGAGAATTGAATATGTTTTAAGGTATCTCCTTTTTGAATTTGAATCTGAGATTCACCAACAAGAGTGTTTTTTGCATCAAAGATTTCGACCTTTAAATTATCAACCGCTTGGATTCCTTTTAAATAAATATTTGAACGAAAAGTTCCATCTGCTTTGGCATCAATTGATGTTGCTGAGATATTTTCTTTTGGGCAAGCTTCCAAATAAACTGGCCTGAAAATCCCTCCCAAAACCCAATAATCAGCCAATCGTTCTGCATTGTTGACCGATTTATCAGCAGACATTTTCGAAACTTTGACTTCAAGAATATTTTCTTTTCCGAATTGAATTTTATCAGAAATATCATATTTAAATTCATAAAAAGCACCTTGGTGAATTTCTCCGGCTAATTTACCGTTGATTTTCACTTCGGTATCGGTCATCGAACCTTCGAAAACGATGTTGACAGATTTTCCTTTCCACGAATTTGGAACTGAAAATTTGTGTTTGTAAAGACCTGTTTCGTCGTTAAATTTAAAGTTTTTGCCGTAGGTTACGTAATCTCGTCCGTAATTGTACGAGCCAAATCCCTGCTGTTCCCATTGTGAAGGAACTTGGATTTTGTTCCAGCTTCCTGATTTTCTTCCACCGTTTATCCAAAAATCCCATTCTTTTGTATGCTCAGAATCTGTCCCACTCAGGAATTGAATTTCCTTAGATTGAGAATGCAACAATTGAGAGCATAAACATAATAGAACGAATATTTTGGAAAAACATCTCATTTTGCGGCAATATCTGAATCGTCTTTTTTGTCGTAAGATTGAGTGAGAGAAGCAACCTGAGTTACATTAATATTTTTTTGTTTTAAATTTTGAATGTTATTCAGGTTTTGCATTTCAGGTTTTAAAGCCTTTATTTTGAAGTTTTCAAATGTGAAATCCTTCAAATCGAATAAATCTGATTTTTCAATAGAAAACGCAGTTTCGCAACTGATGTCGATATTTTTTATTGTGATATTATTTGCTAATCCTTTTTTAGGTCTTTCTTCACCTTTTAAATCAAAAAACTGGTTCCAACCTTTTACATACAGGAAAGTTTTTACGTTTCCTGTGATATTTTCAACCGTAAGATATTCGTAATGTTGTGGCGTATCGGGACGCATTTTCAGGTGTAATAATCTTGAGGCATCTTTCACTTTAGAATTACGCAAAATCACGTTGTAATTGTGAATCGATTCACTTCCGCACGTTAAAACACTGTGGCAAAATCCAAAACTGTTGTCTTCGATAAGGATGTTTCTGTTTTCGCCGTTGTTCGGGTCTTTATCGGACTTTGGACCTTTTCCGCCTTTTAATGCAATTGCATCGTCGTTGACCGACATATAACAATTTTTAATTAAGAAATTGGTACAGGCATCGATGTCAACCGCATCTGTACTTGGGGCTTTAACCGGTTCTTTCGGTGCTAAAATCGTCAGATTTAATAATTTCACAAAATCACTTTTGTAATAATGCGTGCTCCAGAAAGGTGAATTTTTAATGGTAATTCCTTCTACTTGAACGTTTTTAGAATTTGAAACATAAATAATTCTAGGTCTCATTTCGTCCATATTGGTACATTTAGGATTCCACTCGCGTCTTTTCCAGAATGATTTCCAGAATCGAAGTCCGTTTCCGTCCAAAGTTCCTTTACCGGAAATTGTGAAACCATCTAATCCATCTGCGTTAATTAAAGCCGGAAAATATTTTACCGTTTGTCCTTCCATTCTTGTGGTTACTACTGGAAAGTCATTGATGTCATCGCTTCCTTTTAATTTCGCTCCATTTTCTAAATGTAAGTGAGTTCCCTGCTTAAAAAAAACTGAACTCATCAGGAAAGTTCCTTTCGGAACGATGATGACACCGCCCCCATTTTTAGCAGCCAAATCGATAATTGCCTGAATCTGCTTGGTCTGAAGAACGGTACTGTCATTCTTCACTCCATTTTCTGTCAGGATATATTTTTTGCCTAATTTATTGATGTCTGTAGGTTTATTTTCTTTAAACCATTTTGGAATCGTCGTTCCGTCAGGGAATTTATCCTGACTTTTGAAACCTGAAGAAGATAGAACGAGAATTAAAAGAGACCAAAGGAAATTAGATGTATTTCGATATTTCATAACTTTATTATATTGCTGTATGTCTTGATTTTTATGAATACTTGATTATAAACCACAAAAATCAGTAAAATAACTTTCATTATTTAAAGAAAATTATTCTTTCATTTCATTTTCATAAAAATATACATTCCGCCACTTTACAGCATCCTGCTCTTTCATGTGGGAAATTTTAAGATACTTTTGACTTTAATAAAATTTTCAAATTCAACGGATTTTCATTAAGTTTATCTTTCTTGTATTAAATGAAGTTGAAAATTAATAATCATGAAAGTAATATTCGTAAGACAAAATCCCGAATATAAAGAAAAAGCAATTAAATTTTTCCAGAAGAGCTGGTCTGAAATTTCGCCAATTATTTATGAAGACTGTATATCGAATAGTATTGCTGCAGAGCAATCTTTACCACAGTGGTATTTATTGGAAAAAGATGAAGAAATTATCGGTTGCGCAGGATTAATAACCAATGATTTTATCAGCAGAATGGATTTGTATCCGTGGCTTTGTGCCCTATTTATCAATGAAGATTACAGAGGAAATCATTACGGTGAACTTTTGATTAATAAAGCTAAAGAAGGCACCAAAGATTCAGGATTTAAATATCTGAATTTATGTACCGATTACATCGGATTTTACGAAAAATATGGTTCAAATATATCGAACAAGGGTATCATCCTTGGGAAGAAGAATCCAGAATTTATCAGATTGAACTTTAAATATTTTTATGCTTATTGAATACCGAAGCCTTTTACCAGACGAAAGTAAAGAGTACCGAAGAATACGTTTGGAAAGTTTAAAAGAATTTCCGGAAGCTTTTTCTGCAACCTATCAGGAAACTTTGAATGTAGAAAAACTTACATTAGAAAACGATATTGAAAATCAAACAGCCAACAAGTTTGTACATGGTGTTTTTGTACATCATAAACTCATTGGAATATGCACTTTTGTAAAAAGTGATGAAAACATCGGAAATATTTATCAAATGTATGTTCAGAAAGGCTTTCAGGGAAAAAACATCGGGTTGAATTTAGTTCATGAAACCATAAAAGAAGCCACGAAACGATATCATGATTTAGAGATTTTCCTTGAAGTATCTGTTGATAATTTACAAGCCAAACATTTTTATTTAAAAGCTGGTTTTGAGCAAATTCGGCAAAATGAAAACTCAAGTGATATTTTAATGAAGTACCGCAGTTTCTAAATCAATATTAATCTTGAGAATTACTCAGCCAAATTCTTTAAACTTCTGTTTAAACTTCTTACCGAAATTCCCAAATACGCTGCTAAATCTTCTTTGGAAAGCTGAATATCCTGTTTTGACTGAAGTTCCAAAAGTTTTCGCAAACTGTGCTCAACTGTGTAGAGCTGCTGAAAAGATGCCCGCTTTGAAGTATTCACAATGCGCTCTGCAAAAGCATCGACGAGTAAAGCATTGAGTTCTAAATTATTTTTTAAAAGTTCGCGGAAATAAGGAACCGACAATGCATACGCCGAAACATCGGTCATCGCTTCAATATTGCATAAACACGGAATATTTCTAATGCATTCTATTTCACCAAGAATTTCGCCTTTTCCTAAAAATTCGAGAATAAATTCTTTATCATTTTCTTCACTGAAATAGCATTTCACAATTCCTTCTTTCATCAGCATGACTTTGGATGATTTGTCATTCTGCATGAAAAGCTTTTGTCCTTTTGTGAACTGTTTCAAAATCACATCTTCTTTTCGTTCCTGCTTCTCGTAAAGTTTTGTAATAAAATCTAAAAACGTCTGGTTTGTGCGTAACATATTTTTAATCGGGACAAATGTCCTTTCGGGATTTTTTATATAGGTTGAAATTTGCGGTAGAAAAATACACAATACTGTTGAAAAATAAAATAGTAATCCTACTCGATTTATATAAAATTTAATAAAATATGAAACAACTCATTACGCTAGATGATTGGAAAAGAAAAGACCATTTTCAGTTTTTCTCAAAATTTGAAGAACCTTTTTTTGGTGTAACCATCAATATAGACTGTACTTTAGCCTATCAACAAGCAAAAGAAAAAGGCAACTCATTTTTTCTTTATTATCTGTACAGAGCTTTAAAAGCAGCTAATGCAATAGAAAATTTCCGTTATAGAATTATTGATAAAGAAGTGTATCTGTTTGATCAGATCAATGCTTCTGCAACCATCAACAGACCCGATGAAACATTTGGTTTTTCTTATATGGATTATGATAAAAATGAAGAATTATTTTATCAAAAAGCAAAAGAAGAGATTTCAAGAGTACAGCAATCTAAAGGTTTAATTCCTGCAGGTTCGGGAGAAAATGTTATTCATTTTTCGGCTGTTCCGTGGCTAGATTTCACTTCACTTTCTCACGCAAGAAGTTTTACATTTCCAGACAGTTGCCCCAAAATTTCTTTCGGTAAAGTCACTGAAAATAATGGTAAAAAGTTGATGTCTGTTTCCATTCATGCGCATCATGGATTGATGGATGGTTTTCATATCGGATTGTTTGCTGAACAGTTTCAGGAATTGATGAATGAAAATTAAATAAACTAACGTCTACAGATTTTGTAGACGTTAGTTTAACATTAAAATTATAGTTTAGCGAAAATCAATGCCCGTGTTCGCCAGAATTTGATAATTTGGCATTCACAAAAAAAGCACCCTTTGTAACCACCGATGCATCGGCAGGAATTTCATTAACGGTCGTAATTGCCGTATATCCCATATCTGAAGAACCCTTTACAATTTCTATTTTTTCAAAATTGACTGTCTTAGATTCTTTTCCGTGTGCTTGCTTTTCATCTGCGTGTTCACCTTTTTCTTCAGTATGTTCTTCATGTTTTTTATTTGTCTTTATAAAAATATAATATTTGCTGTCTGCTTCTACAATGGCTTCATTCGGAACTGCCGGTGTCGTGCTTTTATCAAGACTTACAATTCCGGTAATATTCATCCCGTCGATCAGTCCGGTTTTATTTCCTGTAACAGAGCAATGCACAGAGATCGTTTTACTCTCGTTTTCAAAAGATGAACCGATGCTGTAGATCTTTGCATCGTACTCAATTTCCGGATTGTTGGTCAGTTTAAAATGAACGATCTGCCCGACTTTCATTTTAGGAAGATCTTTTTCAAAAACCTGTAGATCAAGATGTAACGAACCATTATCAATCACATCGGCAACGGGGGACGAAATATCAACGTAACTTCCTATCTGTGCAGAAATATTACTCACCGTTCCGCTGATTGGCGATGTGATAACCAAGCCAGATCGTAAATTACCGTTATTAACCGTTGCAGGATTAATTCCCATAATCTGAAGCTGTCTTTGTAAGGATGATCTTTGCGTTCGCAAAGTTTTCAGTTCTGCATCAGAGCTTTGCAGGTTTTTCTTTGCACCGGCATCATTATCAAACAATTCTTTTTGTCTTCTGTATTCCTGTTCTGCAAACGCAATTCTGCTTTTCACTGTAAGATATTGCTCTTGTAACTGTATGTATTCAGGATTGCTTATGGAGGCAATCACCTGACCTTTTCTTACAAAATCCCCGATCTGCACATTCAGCGTCTTAATAATTCCACCATACATTGAAGTTATAGTGGCTTTATTATTATTTGGAACCCGCAGTGCACCGTTAGCTTTAATCGTAGAAGTCAGCTCTTTCATTTCGATTTTTCCTAAGGTAACACCTACGCTTTTTATTTGTTCATCGGTAAGACTGGCAATGCTTTGTGGAGCTTCGTCATCGTGTTCTTCGGTTTTTTCGGTTTTAATTTCGCCCTCAGATTCCTTTGTGGAAGCTTCTTTTCCGCAGCTTACAAGAAAAATAAAGGTGAGAGCCGTATAGATGATATTTCTTTTCATTTTATTTGTTGATTAAAGAGTTAATGGTGATTACAGACTGGTTTACCTGTTGTATAGATTCCAAATATTTCAGCTGAATATTAGTCGCAGTCTGCAAAGCAAATAAATATTCGACATAAGAGATTTCTCCGGTTTTGTAACCGAGTTGCCCTGCTTTGACGATTTTTTCTGCATTTGGCAAAGCCTGGTCAATGTAATATTGGTATTGCTGAATGTCTTGCTGATATTGGTTTAATGCATTTTCCAACTGAGCGGTCAACTGTTTTTGCTGTTGTTGGGCATTCGATTCTGCCATCTGTTTCTGATATTCCAAAGATTGAATTCGTGCTTTGGTCGCTCCAAAAGTCAATGGAATCGCAACTCCGATACTCGCAACACTGAAACGGTTTCCTGCATTATAAAACTTTTCCTGACCATTCAATGTGTGAAAACCAATAATCGACTGATTGGTATAGCCTAAAGTGAATTCCGGCAAGCCTTGTGACTTCTCAACATTTTTGTTCTTATCGGCGATTTCCATTTCCTGATAAAAAGCTTTTACAGTCGGATGATTGGCAATAGCTGTGCTATCCAGAACGTATTCCGCTTTCAACGGTTCATAGCTTTTATTAAGAGGAATTTGAATATCGTCATTTATATTCAGAAGCGTTTTCAGATTTTTGTAAGCATTATTAAGATAAATTTTATTCTGATTTAATAATAAATTGATTTCTCCTTTCTGTGTTTCTGCAGTGCTTATTTCTATTTTCTTGATGTCACCTGCATTAAATCTTACGGTTGCAATTCTGATAAAATCCTGATAAAGACTATCCAATTTCAACAGTTTATTTTGATTATAATGCAGATATTCAATTTGATAAAAATAGGTTCTTACCTGTTTTGCCAACTCATTAACTGTAATTTCACGATTAATTTGCTTTCCTTTTATTTCCTGCGCAATGAGTTCCTTTCTCGCTTTAAATAATGTAGGAAACGGAATCGTTTGCGAAATGGAAAACGACTGGTCAAATTTCGGACTGTTGTATTGTCCCAATTGCGCATTAAACTCCATTTTCGGAAGTTCATTGGCTGTTGGTTTTAAACTTTCAGAAACCTTAACGTCTAAGTCTTTTGATTTTATCGAATAGTTATTATTCACCGCTATTTCTGTTGCCTCTTCTACCGATAGCGTTTTTGTAGTTTGAGCAGCCATTGTTTGTCCAAACAATAAAAAACCTAAAATAATCACCGTCGTTAAAGGTTTCATTTTGATATTTTTTATTTTGAGTTTTGTGCTGAAAATAATATAAAGCATTGGCAAAACGAATAATGTAAGGAAAGTTGCTGTTATCAATCCACCAATAACAACGGTTGCCAATGGTTTCTGAACTTCTGCACCCGCTCCTGTGGAAATTGCCATCGGAAGAAATCCTAACGATGCGACCGCTGCAGTCATCAAAACCGGACGAAGCCTTGTTTTAGTTCCTTCAAAAACACGTTTCAGAATATCAGTTTCACCATCTTTTTCTAATTGATTGAATGTTCCAATCAAAACAATTCCGTTTAAAACTGCAACCCCAAACAAAGCGATAAAACCAATCCCTGCACTAATACTGAATGGCATATCCCGAATAATTAATGCGAAAACACCACCAATTGCACTCATCGGAATGGCTGTAAAAATTAATGCGGCTTGCTTGAAAGATTTAAATGTAAAATATAGCAGCATAAAAATTAATAAAAGCGAAACCGGAACAGCAATCATTAATCGTTTGCTTGCTGCCTGTAAATTCTCGAATTGCCCGCCATATGTGAAATAATAACCCGAAGGAAGTTTTATTTTATTATCTAATTTTTTCTGAATATCATTCACCACACTTTCCACATCACGGTCTTTCACATTAAACCCGATTACGATTCTTCGTTTTCCTTCTTCACGGCTTATCTGTGCAGGACCGAGTTTATAGCTGATATTGGCAACCTGTGAAAGTGGAATCTGATTTCCTGAACTTGTAGATATCATCAGGTTATTTACGTCATCAATATTGGTTCTGTGAATGCTGTCTAATCGTACAACCAAATCAAAACGTCTTTCGTTCTCAAAAACCAGACCTGCGCTTTTACCCGCAAAAGCTGTACTGAGCGTGTTATTCACATCTTCAATATTCAATCCGTAGTTCGCCATTCTTGTTCTGTCATATTCTACGTTGATTTGCGGAAGTCCGCTAACCCGTTCAATTTGAGGTGTAGTTACCCCTTCAACAGTTTGAATCACATCATTCACCTTTTCTGCATAAATTGCAAGAGAATCCAGGTTTTCACCAAAAATTTTCACGGCAACATCCTGACGAATTCCCGTCATCAGTTCATTGAAACGCATCTGTATCGGTTGATTTTTCTCAAAGAAAACACCGGGGATATTTTCAAGTTTTTCAGAGATTTCATCAGCTAATTCATCGTAAGATTTTTTTGTTTTCCATTCTTTTTGTGGTTTTAAAACAATAATCATATCCGTTGCTTCCGGTGGCATCGGGTCGGTAGGAACTTCGGCTGAACCCGTTTTACCAACTACCATTTTCACTTCATCAAATTGCTTAATGATTCTTGATGCCTGCATCGATGTTTCTACACTTTGCGTAAGTGAACTTCCTTGCGGTAAAATACAGTGAAATGCAAAATCTCCTTCCTGTAATTGTGGGATAAATTCGCCTCCCATTCTGCTGAATACAAAAATACTGACTGCAAATAATGCAACGGTAGCCGAAACTAAAATGTATTTCAACCGTAATGCTTTTTGCAATAAAGGCTGGTAAATATTCTGCAGCCTGCGCATCATTTTATCTGAAAAATTTTCTTTTGTAGAAGGCTTTTTAGATAAAAATAAGGCACTCATCATCGGAATGTAAGTCAGTGATAAAATCAAAGCTCCTAAAATTGCAAAACCTACTGTTTTTGCCATCGGTGTAAACATTTTACCTTCTACTCCAACCAAAGTCAGGATAGGAATATAAACGATAAGAATAATGATTTCACCAAAAGCTGCGCTGTTTCTGATTTTTGAAGCAGAAAGAAAAACTTCTTCATCCATTTCAGCCTGCGTAAGTTTCTGAGTCGATTTTCTGAGTCCTAAATGGTGAAGTGTAGCTTCCACAATGATAACTGCACCGTCTACAATCAGTCCAAAGTCGATTGCTCCAAGGCTCATCAGGTTTGCACTTACGCCAAAAACATTCATCATTCCCAACGCAAAAAGCAATGCTAACGGAATTGCGGATGCAACGATTAATCCTGCTCTGAAATTCCCAAGAAATAATACCAAAACAAAAATGACAATCAATGCGCCTTCAATTAAGTTTTTCTCAACGGTATTGATGGCTCTTCCCACCAAATCTGTTCGGTCTAAAAACGGTTCTATAACAACATCTTTGGGTAAAGATTTTTGAATTGTCGGGATTTTTTCTTTCACCAAATTCACCACTTCATTACTGTTGGCCCCTTTCAGCATCATTACAATACCGCCTACAGCATCGACTTTACCATTGAACGTCATTGCTCCATAACGTACTGCACTTCCTAATCTTACGTCGGCAACATCTTTTATAAAAATCGGAACACTACCTGTGTTATTCTTTACTGCAATGTTTTTTATATCTTCCAGAGAAGCGACAACGCCAATGCCACGGATGAAGTAAGCATTTGGTTTTTTATCGATATAAGCTCCTCCCGTATTCTGATTGTTTTTCTCTAATGACGTGAAAATATCGGTCACACTTACACCCATTGCTTTCAGTCGGTTAGGGTCAATAGCAACTTCGTATTGCTTCAGCTCACCGCCAAAACTATTGACTTCTGCTATTCCCGGTGTACCATTTAATTGTCTTCTCACAATCCAATCCTGCATCGTTCGCAGTTCCTGGGAAGTGTATTTGTTTTCGCTTCCTTTTTTCGGATGCAGAATATATTGATAAACCTCGCCCAAACCTGTACTTACGGGCGCTAATTCAGGAGTTCCAATTCCTTTCGGGATTTCCTCTGCGGCTTCTTTTAATTTTTCGTTGATAAGCTGACGTGCAAAATACACATCAACATCTTCTTTAAAAACAACAGTGATTACTGATAATCCAAATCTAGAGATACTTCTCGTCTCCTCAATATCCGGAATATTGGCGATGCTTTGCTCAATGGGAAAAGTAACCAGCTGTTCTACTTCCTGACCAGCAAGCGTAGGACAAACCGTGATAATTTGTACCTGATTATTGGTAATATCGGGTACAGCATCGACGGATAATCTGGTCGCGCTCCAAACTCCCCAAATTATCCACAACAAAGTCATTATTCCAACGACTATCTTGTTTTTGATGCTAAATTTTATGATTTTATCTAACATAGAATTTTATTTAATTTTTATTGATCTGCAATCTCATTATGCATTAAATAATTGATGCATTTTTGAGATACAAAGATGACTAAGAAGACTATGCAATCATATTGCAAAGCTTTCCTAAAAGTTTTTGATGAAAGGATTCTTTCATCTGATCGTTAAAAATTAAATTTTGGGAGGTTGCCAAATATGGTCGTAAACCTGATAGGCAATATTGTTTCTATGGAAAAGAATTTTCTTTGAAAAATAGGCTTTTACCTGTAAAGAAACTTCTAAAAAAGGTTCCATTTTAAATGATGTTACCGTAATCTGGCAACAGCTGCAAAAGCAGAAAGGAGAACAGCCATCATCTATATTATGAGAATGAGAATCCTCAGTATTGAGTGAAATTTGGGTATGATTATCTTTTACAGATTCAGCCTTGACATCACTGCACGGCATAATGAGCAGTGCAATGAAATAAATTGTCAATATAAGTCTTAAAAGTTTCACTTAACAAAAATAGAAAAATAGTTTGTATAAACTAAACTTTATTGTAGTTCAGTTGTTTAAAAGCTCTAATAAAAACACATTAGAGTAGTATAATATCTGTTTTTATGATTGATATCCCAATAATTTTCTAATCTGGTAGAAGAATCTTTCAATTAATCTTAAATCCTGTGTAACAATCTCGGCATTTCCTCTAAGTTCTTTGTCGAATTTAAGGGTTTTATTGTACGATGTTTTTAAACCTTTTGGCAATACAACATCTACATAATAATTTCCTTTATCATCCGGAATTAATGAAATATTCTGTACTTTCCCTTCGATAATTCCATATTCCTGAAAACGATAATTATCTAATTTAATCAACACCTTTTCTCCGGGAATAATTTTCCCCGAATTTGCTGTTGGTACAGACATTCTACCTACCAATTGTTCAGTATTATCCGGTAAAATAGACACTATAGGATCCCCAGCTTTTACAAATTGGTTTTCGCCATAAAACTGCTGAAAACTCGCCATTCCATTGGTAGAAGAAACAATAAGATAACTCTGTTCCCATTGTTTTAACGATTTTCTCAGCTGCTCGAATAGTTGAAGAGTTTGCGACGAATAAGTAATTTTATCTTTTTCGGTGTTGATTGCGGTTCCGCTTTTTGTTTTATTGAAATTAGAAATGCTTTCCTGTAATTGAGACAGAGAAATATTTAAATTTTCTAAGTTTTGCTGAGCCTGCAGATATTTTATTTTTTCAGTTTCGAGTTCTACCGCTGCAATCACGCCTTGATTAAATAATTCCTGCGATCGTTGATAGCTTTTACGGGAAAGCTCGGCCTTTGCTGCTTCCAGATTTTTTTGCTGCTTTAAATTAGCAATTCGGCCTCTGGATTCTGAAATACTCAGATTAGTAGCAATATTTTCTGGCGCATAGGGCTGTAAACGGGTAAATAAATTCTCATCCTGAAAAGCTTTTGCAAAACTGTTGTAATCACTCTGAAGTTCGCCTAATTTAAAATGAGAAGCCTCTTTCACAGGGAAAGAAAGCAGTTGATCCGAAGCAATAGAATCTACCAGTTTTTTTAGTTTTAAAACATCCTGATAATTTGCTGTAGACTGCAAAACCATCATTACATCACCTTTTTTTACTTTTTGATGATCTTTAATGAATATTTTCTCAATTTTTGAACTGCTTCTTGCTTCAATTTTCTCCGGTGGATTTTGTGAAGTCACAATAATCGGAGCCGGAACAAATTCCGGATATTTGATGATGTAACTCATCGCAAGAATGAGTAATAATATAAGTAATATAATTGTATTTCCCCATCGGAACATCCAATGTGGCGGCTCTGTAAGTATATCCTGAACGCTTTCTGAGCGCAGTTCTATGTTATCTAGAATGTCTTTCATAAAAAATTCTCAACTCTTTACAATTTTGATAAAAAGTTGAGATATTAATTTAATTAACGAGTTACACAAGTTCCATTTTTACATATTTCTCCTTCCTTACAACCAATGGCATCATCACTGTAATAAGAAATACACGAAATGAATCCAAGCTGATTACCCAAGCATGCAAATGTACCAACAGCTTCACCCAAGTTTGAGCAATCAACAGTTGAGTAGCCTCCACTAATATTTTTTAAGTCTGCTCTAGAGATTCTTTTTAAATTTTTCATATAATATTTTTTGTTTTTTATTCTCTTAATAGATTTCAAATTCTTAATTCAAATCAATTTTCAATACCTCGGTACATTTTAGTTTAGCCTCGTATTGTAAGAATGCTAAATCCTCTAAATAGAGGATTTAGCAAATTTGTATTAATGTTGATTAAAACATAAACGACATATTTCATTGTCTGGATCAGAATTACAGTCAAAATACCATTGATCCATATTTTGATAGCACAATGGATTATTCTTTGAACCCCCATTACCTCCTAAATTGATCACTCCTGGACTACCGCCTTTAATCTCCTTTAGGTCTTTTCTTAAAATCTTTTTTAAATTTTTCATAATAAATGTTTTTATTTTCTCCTACTCTATTATAGCTTTTCGGATAACGCTTTTAGTAAAAATTAAATATAAAAAATAATTCTGATATAGATGATTTATTTTAAAATTAATTACCTAATTCAAGTTGATTTTTAACGAGTCTGTAATATTCTCCTTTTAAAGCTACCAATTCTACATGACTTCCCTCTTCAACAACTTTTCCTTTGTCTAAAACAATAATTTTATCGGCATGCTTTACCGTCGATAATCTGTGTGCTATTACAATGGCTGTTTTTCCTTTAAAAAACTGCTCCAGATTTTCCATGATTACTTTTTCATTATTCGCATCTAAAGCGCTCGTTGCTTCGTCGAAAAAAATGTATTCAGGAGATTTATAAACCGCTCTTGCGATGAAAAGTCTTTGCTTTTGTCCGCCACTTACGCCAACGCCTTCATTTCCTATTTTTGTATTATAGCTTAAGGGTAAACCTTCTATAAACTCCTTAATATTAGCAATTTCTACCGCTTTTCTTAACTTAGTTTTATCTACATAATCCTCACCTACAGCAATATTATTGGCAATCGTATCATTAAAAACATATCCTTCCTGCATCACAACTCCACATTGATCTCTCCAGAATCTTGGTGAAATGTTTTTCATCTGGGTATTTCCTATTTTTATTTCGCCATCATTTGGTTCATAAAATTTCATCAACAGTTTTAAAAGTGTTGTTTTTCCACTTCCACTGGCTCCGACGATTGCTGTTGTTTTTTGGTGAGGAATATTTAAACTTAAGTTTTCAAAAACAGGAATATCGGAACCAATATACCTGAAAGATATATTACTAATTTCTATATCTTTTTCGGGAATTTCGGTAGCATACTGCTCATCCTTATTTTCTTCATCTTCTTTATCATGAATTTCGCCCAACCTTTCCAGAGAAATTTTAGCGTCCTGAGTTTGTTTGATAAAGTCAATCAATTGTAATAATGGACTGTTTAACTGTCCAATAATGTACTGAACAGAAAGCATCATACCCAAAGTAAGATTTCCTTCTAATACTAATTTAGCAGAAAGAAAACTCACCAAAATATCTTTCATCTGGTTAATGAAATTCCCACCAACCGATTGCCACTGCTCCAATGACAACGATTTTATTTTTAGCTTAAAAAGTTTTACTTGTAAAAACTCCCAGTCCCAACGTTTTTGCTTTTCGGCGTTATGCATTTTTATTTCCTGCATTCCGTTGATCAGTTCAATGACTTTACTCTGTTCCTGTGAAACCTGCGAGAACCTTTTATAATCGAGCTCTTTTCTTTTATTAAGGAAAAAAGTAATCCACCCAATGTATAGAACGGCTCCGATTATATAGACAATAAACAACCTGTAATCATAAAACAGTAAGACAATACTGAAAATAATTAAATTGACTAAAGAGAACAATGTATTCAGGGAGGAATTAGTCAGAAGTTGTTCGATTCTGTGATGGTCATTGATTCTCTGCATAATATCTCCTGTCATTCTTGTATCAAAGAAACTAATCGGAAGTTTCATTAATTTAATAAAGAAATCTGAGATGATTGAAATGTTAATTCTGGTGGAAAGATGAAGTAAAATCCAGCTTCGGATGACCTCAATTCCCATTCTACCCAGAAAAAGCATCACCTGAGCGAGAAGAACCAAATAGATGAAATTCAGATCCTGATTCTGAATACCAACATCGACAATGCTTTGAGTAAGGAATGGCAAAATAAGTGAAAGTAAACTTCCGGCAAGCAAGCCTACAGCCAACTGAACGATTAAAGATTTATATTTCAGCAGATATTTTGAAAGAAAAGAAAAACTTGCTTTACTTTCTTTATCGTCAAACTCAGTCTGGAAAAATGCCGGTGTTGTTTCAAGGATTAAAGCAATTCCTTCTTCAGTGTTTTCGTTAGCGTTCTCGCCAATCCATCTTTTGATAAATTCTTCTCTGGAGTAAGTAATCAATCCGTAACTTGGATCTGAAATGTAAACCGTATTATTTTTATCAATTTTGTAAACGACTACAAAATGATTTTTGTTCCAATGAACAATGCTAGGGAAAGGAACTTCCTCAGCTAATGTATTAAAGTCAATTTGCACTCCCAAAGAACGGAAGCCTAAGTCTTCGGCTGCATCGCTTAAACCAAGCAGACTGCTGCCTTCTCTGGTTGTTTCTGAAAGGTTACGAATCTGCTGCAGCGAAATACTTTTTCCATAGTGTTTGCTGACAATTCTGAGACAAGTGGGGCCACAATCTTTGGAATCGGGCTGTATGTAATTTGGGAATTTTTTTTTCAAAATTTAATTCAAATTATTTAAAACAAATTGTCGCCTCAGAGACGACAATTTTTCTTCTAATTTATAAGCTTTTAGACTTTAGTAGCAAGACTTATTGCAATAACGAATGCAAAAACCACCTGAATTAGGATCATTTACGCATTCTGTGTTTGTGTTGTAGCACTTTGCAGATGCAGCTTGCCCTTGTACACATTCAAGAGTAATTCCTCCCTGTACAGTTTTAAGATTTTCTCTTGTAAGTTTTTTTAAGTTTTTCATAAATATAATGTTTGGTTTCCTACTCTATTTAAGCTTTTTGGATGCCGCTTTATTTTTATCCCAATTTAGGGATTTTTTTTAAATACAAACATTATATCTAATAAAAAAATAAAATTATTCGATTTTTTTTAATCTCGTCGAATAGTACAAAATTTCTATACATACTGCGGACAAACTACTGCCGGGCAAATCAATTTTGGACATTTAACTTGCCCAGGAGGCGGACAACAGATATTTACGCATTGTTTTACAATTATTCCACCGCTTCCGGTAATATTTTTCATCTGATTTCTTGAAATTTTTTTTAAATTTTTCATAACATTAATTTTTTAAGATTCTACTGGACATGCTATAATACAAATAATATTAGGACATCTTTTTATTCCCGGAGGAGGACAACATGCTTGAGAGCAACCAGAAGCCCCTCCGCTAATGTCTTTCATCTGATTTCTTGATACTTTTTTTAAATTTTTCATAATACTGTAATTTAGTTTGATTTGATGATTAAATTATGGCTGATTTCCGCCACCGCATCCATCGTATGGCATGCATTTCCATTTTCCGTTGATCAGGCAAATTTGCCCGCCTTGGCAATTAATACCACCTTGAATGGTTTTCATTTCCTGTCGGTTGATTTTTTTTAGATTTTTCATAAAAATTGAATTTGGTAATTTCCTACTCTTTTTAAGCTTTTCGGATCTCGCTTTTAATTCATTTAAAATTAATCAATTTTAATTAAATGGAAATAATTTAAGCAGAAAAATCTTCATCCTCAATTAATTCATTAATAAAATAATGGATGTCTTCGCGATCATACTTATCTGGAAACTGATAACCGTTAAGAATAAAAACGGGTGTGAAAGTAAGTCCGGCAGAACTGTTTTCTGAAGTCATCTGAATAATATTGGTAAGATTTTGCGGTTGATTGGTTCCCGATTTTCTCTTAATTTCATCCTCATTTCTATTTTCAAACCAGATATCAACAGTATTTAAAAACTCGTGTTGTGATTTGTTTTGATAAATGCTCAAAAAGTCTGAAATAAGCTGGGTATATTTTTCACCGGCACTTTCACCTGAATAATTAAATCTAATCTGGGCAGAAATCTCATCGGGATATTTAGCTAATAAATCTTCAAGAATCTTATGCGCATTTTTACAAAAACCACAATATGGATTAGAAACCACAGAAATGTGAAGTTTTGCATCCTTATTACCTAAGAAAAACGTATTCTTATCTGAAAATTCAATTTTCTCATTACTTAAAAGCTCTCTTTTGAACAGATCATAATTTCTTTTGAATCTAAGATTTTTTGCATTCGATTTTTTGAGCTCTTCTTTTTGATTCATCAAATTATTTAGGAAAGCAATTGTAAAAAACAACGAAATAAATGCAATAATGCCAATAAAGACAATTGGTAGGTAAACTTCTAGACTAAAATAGAAGCTGCTGATTACAATCTGTGACAGCAGAATAAAAATAATAAATAGACAAACTCTGCACAATGATTTTTCTACGAAAGCCTGTACATACAGGGAATATAAAATAACCAAAATGGAAATTAATGAAATAATTCTTAAAGCAAACTGAGCACTCGGAAACAATAGCCCGATAAAAGTTATTCCCAAGAAATAGATTAAGCTAAAATCAGAAAGCTTCAATCCTAAAATATTGGTCTTATCTGAAGAAAAAATCGTTGCACATGCACTTTGGGTATTACTGTTTGAAGCGCCACCGCAAATATTGTTAACTACTACAGATTCTTGCCCGAATTTTTGATTAAAAAGTTCTAAAGAAATGTAAATTCCGAGTAACGACAATAGATTAAAAATGCTTTCGTACCAGGTAAACTGCAAAAACGAATAAAGAAGAATGAACCCGAAAATCACATAAATAAACGGTTTGAAATCGAAAAATGTTGTCGTCTTTACATTCTCCGTTTTTTCAAAAAGAAGCACAAAATCACCTGAGTTTTTATAAAGTTCTTCTTTACTTATATTCTTTACCTTATCAGAATAAATAGTAAACTCGTTGTCTTTCTTTTTTACTAGGGAAAAGGAATTATCGACCAAGGCCATGAATTCATCGGGTAATTCGTCCCAATATTCTTTATCCAGCTCATAAGCGTCATTTTTTAAACCCAAAAAATTGAGTGTGTCGCTAAACGCTAAAGCTGAAGGATAGTTGGGATGAGAGTTGAACTGGAAATAAAATTCTTGTTTGTCGAGTCTAAAATGATCTATTAGTTTGTCGAAATTCATTGATGATTTGGTCTATAGTTAATGGGATGAAGATAATAAAAATTACTTTATCAGCTAAGAAAATTCAAGAAAATAAGTAACATTTTCTATTTTTAGTTAAACAAAAAACGCCATTACCGTATAAAAATATAAAAACAACGTCAATAGATCTTATTGACATTGTACATTTTAAATATTCAGAACTGTAAGATAGAGTTGCTGAATATTTTATAAAATAATTGAGTGAAAATTATTAAATACTTCTGTTATTATGTGTTTTTAGATTATTATGATCAGACTAAGAAATACTTTTTCCATTTGGCAACGGTATTTCTGCTGAGTCCATAATGTTTTGCCAGTTCTATATTGCTAAGATTATTTTTCTTTTGATACTCCAGAATCTTAAAAATTGTTGATTTATCATAAGAGCGATGACTCCCGTTTTTTAGCAGTTTATCATTTTGTGTATTTCCAAATAAAATACTTTCAAGTTTAATAACATCCAACTGAGAAAAATTTTCTTTCTCTAACAAAGCTTTTATTACGCTATCTTTTTCCTTATCAGGAAATTTCATTTTTAAAAGATCTTTATAGATCCTTTGATAATCAGGTCGAATCATTTTTTTGTGTTTTTATTAATAAGATTGCTCTATGTTCAGTATGAGTATAGTTCCAACATTTGCAGTTACATTTATATATCTAATATTTTTCAATCCACTTCAGCAGAGTATTTTTAGGAATTTTATATTCTTCCATAATCTCTGTCTTTGTTTTTTTCCCTGTTCTTACAAGCTCCAGAACAAAGTTGATAATCTCTTTTGTGTAGAGGTTTTTCCTGAAACTAGGTAGAGAAGTTTTATTTTCATGACTTCCTGCATTTGGTGACTTTTGTGGAGAAAATAAAATAAGATGTTGCGAATAGAGCCTGAAAAAATCATATTCAAGAAGTTTACACCATTTTAACATGATATTGGTTGGAAGGTCAACTGACCGATACATCTCCTCTATTTCATCTTCATTACAATTCATAAAATTACATATTCGGTCATTTTCAATTTTTTTTGTAATGACCTCTTTTTGAATTAAATTTCCAATGTGTATTTTTTTATAATCGAACTTCATTTTTTAATCATCGTTTTCATAAATCATCATTCACAGAATGACTCATCTGTTTTATTAAATTTTTATTTTCCAGACAGAAATTGCTTTTCTCAATCCTGTCGAAAACGAAATTAAATGCTGGAAAATCAAAAAACGAGAATAGAGCCATTAATTAACATTAATAAAACTGTTAATAATCAAAAAAAAACATTAATTTTAAAAAAGCAATCAACTGAAAAACAATATTTTAATATAATAAAAGCATTAATTTTATAAAAGTTTTTTTTTAATATTTTTTTTAGCACATCTTTAATAAAAAAAATTTACTGATATTGACACTGTAAAGCCATTTGCCATATATGATTAAATATTTACTTTATTTTTTATTCTTTAGTTTTTTATTTACTTCCTGCAATTCTTCCAGCGAAGATGATTATTTTGATATATTAAATAAGAAAATTAATACATCTCTGGCTGCTCGAAAAGAAGATCGTCATGTTATTATTAAAAGATTTTATAATGAAGAACTGCAAAAATATAATGAAGACAAAAAACAGCTTTATCTCATCAGCAGTAAATATGTAAATGTGCTTTACTTCGCAGATAAAAGAAATGAGCAGATTCCGCTTGTGTATGAACTTTTAAGACTGAGTGACGGGAAGTATAATTATGTAAGTATTGCCTGTAATTACAATCTGGCAACTCAGTTTGAGACCAGTTCTCCCGATTGGTCTATGCGGCATATCAATGAAGCAATAGAACTCAATGAAAAAGTAGGAAACAAATATTATCTTCCTCATTTATATCATTTTAAGGGTAGACTGTTGTATAATAAAGCAGACTATCCCAATGCATTGGTTTTCTTTAAAAAAGCTTTAAATACTTATAACAAAAAGAAAGAACTGCTCTATATTGCATCAATGCATAATAATTTTGGAATGTGTTATGCAAAAATGGGAAAACTGAATCTTGCTATTTCGGAAACTAATAAAGCTATACAGATATTATCACAGAAAAACATATTAAATAATGAGCAAAGGGTTTTTATATATTATATGAAGGGCAGCCTTGCTCAATATTATTTAGAACTAAAAAAATATGATATTTCTGAAAAATTATTCTTAGAAAAATGGAGTTTTTCCTTTAAAAACGGAAACAACAGAATGGCACTTTTTGCAGCTAAAGATATTTTGAATATCTATGATATTACAGGCAAAAGATCTGATGAAGATGAAATTATCGAATCTCTTAAAATTATCGAACCTAAGCTAGAAAAAGTAGAAGATAAGATAATTTTGACCAAACTAATTAAAGATTATTATTTAAGAAATGATAATTTCAAAGATTTTAAAGGCATTTCGATGAAATTAGCCGATCTCAATGATGAGCAGGATCATTTGTCTCAAAAAGCGCTAAGTGAAACAGTAGATGCCATTGACAGCTATATCATTAAAGAGATCAATAAAGATAAAGAGGATCAAAAGAAGCAAAACGTATTCCTGATTTTTTTCATATTCCTTATAACAGCTGTTTTTACGGGTTGTATAATCATTTTGAGAATGAGAAAAAAGAAAAAAGAAGAACTTACAGAAAAAGAAAAAATAATATTTGAGACTTCAAAAGAAATTCTAGAGAAAGATCTTCAATTGCAAAAAGAAAAGGTAAAGAATCTTCATCTTAATCTCAATCTGAAAACAGAAACCCAAAGGGCATTTTTGGAAAATCTGAAAAAGATAAAGAAAACGAAGAACATCGAGCCTGAGGAAATTTTAAGAGATCTACAATTTAAAATAAATAATTTAATACAACTTGATAAAAAAGATATTGAGCTTATTAATGAAAGTTCGCTGGAAAATAAATTATTCATGGATAATCTTTCTGAAAGGTTTCCTGTTCTTACTCAGCAGGAGTTGAAGCTCTGCGTTTATTTTAAACTCAATTTATCTGGAAAGGAAATTGCTCTGTTGGAAAAATTCACAGTCGGCAGTATCAGAGTTTATAAAGCGAAAATAAAATCAAAAATCGGATTGCCCAAAGAAGAAGACCTAAGTGAATTTTTGAATACAATTTAGGGGAACAATTTCAGATTAGATCTGGCTATTGTGTCTATAATAAATTAATAACTACACGTTAGTGTTGCAGATTAAAGAAAATTATACCTGCCAAATTACACATTGTTACACGCCTCTACTTATTTGCAAAATCTTTTAAGCTATCAGTTGAAATCTCTGTTCTATACACCGAAAAATTTCCATCAACAGAGTATTGTCTGCAGTCGGGATCTTTATGATCTTTATAATCTTTAAGAAACTTCTCCATTTCTTGATAAGCTGCCGGAACTACAATATATTGTATATCCTTATGATTATATTCGGCAGCGTATTCCTGTAACTTTAAAGTTCTGGCCAATGCTTCTTTGTAATTCATCCTAAATCGTATCTAAATTATATTGAACTGTTATATTCAAATAATATTCTGTTAATCTGATTTGGTGTTAAAATGAAAATTTGATGAAAATAATCTCAATACATTATACCATCATTAAGTAATAATCAATTATTATTAAAAATGCATAACTCGACAAAGATAGAATATTTCACCAATTGAAATAATTTTTTTTATGATTTTTTTAACAAATAATAATTTTGTAAATAAAATTACTAAATACAAAAAGAGAATAATATCAAACTATTTAAAAAACACTGAATGTTAAATACTTACATTAATAGTAAACTTTAAAATTGCTTAATTTTCTGTAATCTTATTGATAATATTGGGCTCCGTTATTATAACTGTCATATCTACCAAATAGAGCATGTTTTTCAAAATTATATAATATCAAATTTGAGATTAAAGATGATGAAGCAATTGTCAAGTGGAAATTTAATTCACAGACGATTGTAATTAATAATCATAAAAAATTAAAAAATAGTAAACACAAATAGCATCAATTAATAGATCTGGCGCAAATTTTGGTTAAACAAAAAGTGAACTTGAAAATAATTAAAGTCAAATCTGCAGTTCCGATTTTTAATTATTTATTTAAAACAGAAAGATTTTGGAAACAATATACGATCATCTTAATTCGATTAATGACAATCTGGATAACAACATTTATCTTCAGGCATTGAATTCTGCAAAATCGGGAATTATCATTACTGACAACCGACAGCCCGATAATCCAATTATCTATTGCAATAAGTCTTTTGAAGAAATTACAGGCTATTTGCACAATGAGATAATTGGTCATAATTGCCGTTTTCTGCAGGCACAAGACCGCACCCAACCTGAACGGGAAATGATAAAAGATGCAGTAAAAAATGGTAAAGAATGCCATTTGGAAATCAGGAATTACAGAAAAAACGGAACATTGTTCTGGAACGAACTTATCATATCTCCAGTAAGGAATAAAGAAGGTGAGGTAACTCATTTTATCGGAGTTCAAAATGATATTACCGACAGAAAAAAAGCAGAAAATGAATTACGGGAAGAAAAAGCGTCAGCTGAAAAAAAGATCCTCGAACGTACCAAGGAACTTCATGATAATGAAGCATTTCTTTCGAGTATTATTCAAACCGTAAGAGAATCTCTTTTAGTATTAGATTCCGATTATAAGGTTTTAAGTGCCAATACTCACTTTCTGAATTCTTTTAAAGTAACACCGGAAGATACTGTAGGTAGAATACTCTTTGAATTAGGAAATCATCAATGGGATATTGAACCTTTAAAAGAGCTTTTAACGAAAATTCTTCCAACAAATAATCCTGTAATCGATTTTGAGGTAGAACACGACTTCCCTTATATCGGAAGAAAAATTATGCTGGTTAATGCCTATCGAGTAGAGTTTGAAGGTCAGTATAAAGACAGAATATTGATTGCAATTGAAGATATTACCGAAAAAAAGGAAATTGACCGTAGAAAAGATGATTTTCTTTCTATTGCAAGTCACGAATTAAAGACACCGTTAACTACAATTAAAGGATTTGTACAGCTGCTTAAGCGAATGGCTCCTGAAGAAGCTTCAGACAAGTTTTTGACCACGTTAGATAAAGTATCTGTAAATGTTGAAAGGCTAAATAATTTAATTTCTGAGTTGTTGGATACCTCCAAAATACAGTCTGGACATATTGAGATACATAATGAACCTTTTAAAATTGACACCCTGATCAGAGATACGGTGGAGAATCTTTCTCTGGCGACGGATTACAAAATTAACATCAGCAGCAATACCAATGCTACGATTTTCGGGGATGAGCTGCAGATTTCTCAGGTGATTAATAATTTAATTTCAAATGCTATCAAATATTCACCCGGGTCTGATAAAATTGATGTTTATTGTAACAGAGTCGGACACTTTGTAAAGGTTTCAGTAACAGATTATGGCATGGGAATCAGCCCGCAGGATCAGTCTAAAATATTTGAAAGATTTTTCAGAGCTAGAGATATTCAGAAAAAATTTCCGGGAATGGGAATTGGCCTTTATATATGTCATGAGATCATCGCCAAGCATAATGGTACACTTTGGGTAGAAAGTGAAATTGGTGCAGGTTCTACCTTTAATTTCACATTACCAATTATAAAAGAAAATAGAAATGGAAGGTAAAAAAATAATGATCTGCGATGACGATGACAGCATACTGGAAGTTCTTCAAATGATGCTTGAGTTTGATGGATACACCGTTTTTCTGGAAAACAACAGCACCAATCTGATTAAACAAATAAATAATGTAAACCCCGATCTTTTGCTGATGGATCTTTGGATGCCGGTACTTTCGGGAGATCAATTGCTTAAAACAATCAGAACGACAAGTGAGTTGAAAAATTTACCTGTAATTATTTTTTCAGCGAGTGTAGATGGTAAGGAGATAGCAAGTAGTGCAGGTGCAGATACGTTTATAGCAAAACCATTCGATATGGACGATATTTCTTCCAAGATAGAAAGATTACTTGTAGGATAGCTTATTGTAACTATTCTACAAGTAATTTTCACTTTTTATAGTTTTAATAAATCTTTAGATATAAATTTTTTATAGAATTTAAACGTATAATTTTTGCACGATTCTCAATTTTTCATACGTAGATTTTTACCTGAAACCTATTTCCAATAACTCCAGTTGAGCCCGTCAAAAACTGCTATCGAATTGCTTACCGTATCGTAGCACATCATCCCGGGATAAGGACTCAAAACAGATTCATGAGGATTTTTAATATGAGGAATTACTAAAGCCTTGTTTGAAGATTCAAAAATCAATACTCCTTTTGCAGCACTTGAAGCTGAACCGATGATAACACCGTTACCTACTTCATTTCCGCTTGCAGGTACCAATGCAGCAACACTTCCCTCATCTGACATATCTTTCCAGGTACCATTTTCATAAAACTTTGTTTTGCTGCTTTGTTTATCAAAAATAAATGTTCCGTTTTGAGAATTTGCCGGTGACAGAACTGTATTTACAGCCGGTAAAATAATGCCTTTGGTATTGGAAGTATCGTTTGTCGCAGTATTGCCTGCAAATTCCATCAATGATCCGATTCCTGATAATTCTGTTTTCCCTATCGCTACCTGTGCATTTGCAATGGAGAAAAATGCAGTGATTGCTAATATTAGAGTTTTTTTCATCTTTTTAGTTGGGTTCGTTACAGGTTCTTTTGATACAATTCCAGCCGGAACCGTTGTAAAGTTTTACACATTGGGCAGCGATGTCATAAACAATCATTCCTTTCTTAGGCTCCAAAACGGCTGATGAGTTTGAGACCCTGCTGATAACCATTCCTTTATTCGTAGAATTAAGTGCTAAAAATCCGTTAGGAATTCCTCCCTGAGATATTCCGGGGCCCTCAGGCCAGTTCTTGTACCTTTCAGATAGTGTTGAAATACCCAAATTGGTATAAGACGATGGTGTACCCGCTGTTCCCGGTTTAAAACAATAGTTAACATCGATACTTATATTTGCCGCATTACTTACAAGTCCTGCATTATCTTTAATTGTGTATTGTACAGTTGATGCAGTATTATAAAAATTTTGCGCAGGCGTAAATGTCAGAATTCCAAAATTATCGACATTCCAAGTTCCCTGATTAGTAATCGTAAAGCCCTTAATATTTCCACCCGTATTTACAATATTGATTGAATTTCCCGGCGGTATCAGGTTTATACTTGCAGGAACCAGCACTCCACCATCAAAATCATTATCATTGGCAATTAGATTAAAAGTTTTTGTGATGTTTTTAGGAGCAGCTAAAATATCATTCCCTGCAACAGGAGGACGGTTTATACCAAAATTATTTCCTTGCGACGACCCTGTAGAAAGTACAGCAGATATACTATTGGAGGTAGTTCCCATACGATTTCCAACGACAGAAAAACCTTGCGGCAAGTTCAATTGTATCGTGTAAGGTCCCGGATAAGTATTGGTGTTAATATTATCGAAAAAATAAAATCCTGAACTGTTTGTAACGGCATTTTTCACCAAAGTTCCATTGCTGTATAAATTTAATGATGCTCCATTAATTCCTAAACCATCTGGTGTACCTGCATTATTATCATTATAAACAGAACCATTGAAACTTGCAGCAAATGTAATCGATTGCTCATTGTAAGCACCTATAAAAGCCAAATCAGATGATCCTGAAAATGTCTGTATAAGCTGTACCGCTTGTGAATAATTGCTACTGGTAATTCCAAATTCTGACCAGTCAGCAGCTAAAACACGAATCACCCTAGTACATGAATTAGAGGTGTTTGCGTTGTAGGTGGGAGGATTTGTATTGGCATTATAAAATTTCCAGCAGGCATTACCGATAACCGGCACCGAACTGAACGAAACCACATAGGGAGTTCCTACGTTCTGGCCTGCCTGGTTTACAAATCTAAATGTATCAGGTAATGTTGTATTATTTATTGTTCCAACCTGGGTAAAAATCAAGTCCGGGACATTATCACCAATCGAAGAAGGTACAATTCCCAACGTGTTCAGACTAATACTGGATCCAGAAGTAATATTGAACAAAGCAGTGCCCAGATCAAGCCCTTGAACTCCATCGGAAAGATACTGTACCAAGTTGTTATTAACGGGAAGAGGCGATACATTACCCGCTCCGCCATACATCTGCCCCACCCCTATATAGGTATCACTGTTTGGAGTAGGAATTGTATATGCCGGCAATGCAATGTAGCTGCCAGCAGTGAAAGACACTCCTTTCGTGCTAAGAATTCCGTTGTTGACACCGGTGCTAAAGGTTTTTTCGGGAAGCGGTCCTGCACCATCAGGATCCCAAGTAAATGCTAGTAAATTATGACTGTTGTCTGGCTTTGTAACTGCACTGGTTTCACTATCCCAAAATCCTGCATAATCAGAGTAGATTCTCGACACGGGTTTTTGAGCAAATAATAGTGAGCAGCTTCCTAGTCCAGCCAGAACTAAGAGGTACTTCATCATTAAAAAATTTCAGTTTTCAGGCACAAAATTAGATAAATCAATCATAAAAATAAAAATCTTACGTGACGATTTCCCAAAAAAGTGAATCTTATCATATATTAAAATTATTAACAAGAAATTTAATTTTTTGTTGAAAATATTTTTTTCTTATGCTAATCATTGAATTCTTTAAATACCTGATACCACAAGAGTTAAATTATATCTGCAATGTCAATTATAAATTTGAATAATCTCATCTGATGCATGATCATAATTAGAAGTTTTTAATGAATATCAAGCGGTTACCAGAAGCTCAAAATTGTTCTCATTTAATTTTTTTACATTTGTTTTATCTAAATTTTATGAAAAAACTTACTCATTTTAAGGCTTTAATCAATTACCATACAACAGAAAAAGGAGGATTAGTTACGCCGGTATCTACAGGATTTCGTGCGTCTTTCAAATTTCCTTTCGAATTAGTATCGTATCTAGGAGTTCAGACATTTACCGAAAACGAACTTATTTTTCCCGGAGATTCTATTGCTGTGGATGTTACTTTAATCGGTGCTGAACTATTCCTCGGAAAATTATATACAGGAATGGACTTTGAAATATCCGATAATTCAGGGATCATAGGAAACGGATTAATTACCGAGCTTTACTCTAAATAAATTTCAACTTCTCTCATTATCTACACTTTTTATTTTCAATTAAATCTTGTAATATCAATTTTACAGAACATAAAAAAACCGAGCCTTAGATAAGACTCGGTTTTTCTGATAATATAATGTAAATTTTGGTGTCAATGTATTCTTCTTAAATTGTAGAGAACAGGGTTCTTTTTTCCTAGAGTTTAGAACCCTGATGTTCTACATGAAAACTGAATGATGAAAAATTTTTATACTTTATGATTTGGTGTCATGTTTAATGTGTAACAAATATATAATCATAAAATATCGTTTGCAAGAAAGCGTTGGAGCCATTTATAAATATTGACGTAAAAATTCGTAAATAATCACTTAATCTATAGCGATAAACAGTTATTAATTAGACTTTTAACAAAATAATTTAAACAATACAAATAAGTGATAAAGTTCATTTAAAAACCTCAATAATTAGACACTATTTTACTATTACTCCATATAATCGTGTTTCAAATTTTTGACAGACCGTAAATTCTTGGTAAATTAGTATCACAAAACTATTACCATGATCTTATCACCTTTAAAAATTTTTCCTTCTGCAGGACACAATAATCAGGATTCCGGTGCTGTAAAAAATGGATATCGTGAAGCCGACCTTACAAAGGAAGCCAGAAATAACATTGCTCGTAGAAGTAAAGCTGAAGACCTGATTATCGATGAAGACTGGGAGACAAATTCTCAATACCAAAGCAGGATAAAACCCGGTAAAGGATCTGTTTTGTTAGATATCCATTTTAATTCTGCAGCTTCTCTTGCAAGCGGTACTGAATGCTACATCACAGCAACAGATTTTAATAATAAAAATTCTCTCTCTTACAAAATGGCGGATGAAATTTGTAAGATAGCTGCAAAGGTTTTGCGTATTCCAAACCGCGGTGTGAAACCGGATAATCTAAGCCAACATTCACGTATAGGAATTCTGCATTTAGGTGCTGGTGTTTCTGTGCTTTGGGAAATATGTTTTATCTCTAATAGTAAAGATATGAACTCGTATCAGGCAAATAAAGAAGAACTGATGAAAAAAGTAGCAGAAATCCTGAAAAAGTATGACGAGAGAATACTCTGAAAACGTTGTTGTGAAACTTTATAGATGCGAAGTGGATATTTAAAAGAATTTATACTTAGAAAATTCAAAAAAGTTAGACTCAGGGTTGTCAAAGAAGTTCATTCCCATTTAGAATAATTAACAATAGAATAATATAATGTTTTGATTAAGATTTTCATTAAAAAAAATATTTAGTAAAGTATATTATATTCCATATTTTAATTATATTTACAGTATCATCAATTTTTAAATATAAAAGATATGAAAAACTTAAAAAAACTAAGCAAAGATCAATTAAAAGGTATTTCAGGAGGTGGAATTAAGCCATTACCAGAACCAGAATTCTGCATGTATTATTGCAATGGTGTTGTAATTTGTGCAACTTGCAGCAATGATTTCAAATGTCCTGATGATTCGATGTAAGTCATTTATTGTTAAAAAAAACGCTCCATTTTGGAGCGTTTTTTTTATGATAAGATTTTTTGTTATAGCATTATTGCAATAAGAGCTCGTAAATAAAAACAATCCACTGTAATACAGCAGATTGTTCATTTAAAAGTGACTTCGAAGGGATTCGAACCCCCAACCCTCGGAGCCGAAATCCGATATTCTATCCAGTTGAACTACGAAGCCATTTATGTTTTAGTGTCTGAGAGTGGTAGGGTTTCAGAGTTTCTGTAACTCTACCACTCTCCCACTCTAAAACGTGATTTTAACACCTCCCACTACCTGCGCACCAAGAACTTTATAGCCTTTATACGTTTGGTATTTTGAGCTTAGAAGATTGTTTCCGAGTGCAAAAATACTGAAATTTTTGTGAATTTTGTACTCTGCAGATAAGTTTAAATCAGCATATCCACCAACTTTATCATTCGTATCTTCAGTCGACTGGAAAATCATAGACGGACTTCCCACTCCTTCAAGCATATACGAGTTTATCGTTCTGTCTGTTGCGAAAATTCCTTTAAAGCCTAAAGACAATTTTTTCTCAAACATCGTGTATTTTGCACCGATACTTCCCGTAACTAACGGAACATTATAAATATTTTCATAATTCTTTAAATCATATTTTAAAAATCTTACATCAGCATCTACAATTAAGTTTTCTAAAGGAAAATATTGTAAACTTCCTTTAATATCACTTACATTTCCATCGTCATATATCGCCGAGAAAGTATTGGCAAAATCGTAACCGGGCCTGTCTAAAGTAAATTCATTGGTGAAAAGATTATTGGCTCCGAAGAACATAATGTTTTTCATTTTTCCAAATCCTGCAGAAACATCATATTTAAAAGTTTCGTCGATATCTCCTCTCAAACCTGCATAAAAATGATACTGTGTTTCAGTTGGTTTCAACATTTGGTCAGAAACCAAGAATGGATTTTCCTGCAACAATTCAGCATACGTATTTAGTTTTAAACCACCGTCAACTCCACCGTAGAATTTGAATTCTTTGGAAGCAGCCACCTGAAATTCAGCCTGTGGGAACCAATATGTTTTATTATTTTTAAGTTCTTCTGCTAAAATCAAATTAGAATTTCTTGCATTTAAAAAATTAAATGAAGAACCCAACATTAAGTAAGATTCACCTTTTGCAAAGGTTACTTTTGGAGCTAAACTTGCGTTAAAAAACGTTGCCGAATTTTCATCCCTGATTTTAAAATCAGTTTTTACAGTTTCTAAACCTAATCCTAAATCAGCATTCATTACAATTCCGTTGTCTGAAAGCTTTACAGCATGCTTAGAAAGATTAGCTAAAATGGAAGCCTGATTTTCTTTTGCATCAAAATGATCGCTCAGAAATGAAGATTTTACTCTTACATCATTCAGGATTTCATTAGAATAAAAATCATAGTAACCGTTCACCTTAAACTGATTTACTTTTTGTTGTAAATCTACGTCAGCTGAAGGATTTACGGCATAAATCCCATAATAATTATAGTTATTTAAGCCATATTCAGCATTAACATTTATTTTTCCTTTTTCACCGTAAGAATTTAAGAAAGCGCCCAATGTTGCTGAGCTTTGCTTAGAATCCCAAGGATACACTTTTTTCAGTCCGTTCGTCGATAAAACATGAACATCGGCACCTACTTCCAGCTTATTTTCAAGCGTTGTAGAAATATTGGCATCGGCTAAAATCTTTCCGTAATTCCCCATTCCGAATTGGAAATAGTTATTTTGAGCCGTTCCGTCAAACTTCGGAGTCACATCTTCACCCTGAATGGTAGAAGTTTTAAAATCTGAAACTGCAGGAACATCAGTAATTGTATATTTTACAGGATTTGCTGATTTCTCTTCGGGCGGATAGTTTTTCTCTATCACTACAGAAGTTTTCTTTTTCTCGATTTTCTTTACTTCCGGTTCTCTTTTCTTATTAAGAATAAGCTTTTCTTCTTTGATCTGAGAAAACGCCACAGACGAAATTCCTAGAAATAATATAGATAGTATTTGAATTTTCTTGTTCATATATATTGTATTAATGTATAAAGTAAAAAGTATTAATGATCAAATTGCATGAATAAATTTTACATGAATACGACAGTACATTTATTTCTTAATTTGTTTTTTTACTTCCTTCGCTTCTGCAACAATTTCAGGGAAATCTGCATAGTTTGAGATAATCTGGTCGCAAGTATAACTTGCTTGATAATTATCTTTCAGTCCGATATAATTTTTCGCCATCAATACCAATGCTTTCGCACCCCAATAGTCTTCTGATGCGTAATTATTAGCAATTTTAAAGATCGTTTCGTTAGAAGATTTATAAGCTTTCGCTTTGTTTTGATAAAATGCTTTTGCATAGAAAGCTTCAGCCGCAACTTCAGTGTTTGAAGATTTTTCAAGAGCTGTATAGGCTGCTTGTGCATCTTTATCTTTTCCTGAATTCATCAGACTTCTCGCCTTGATCACTTTTGCAGTTTCAATTACCGCTGCAGAGTTTTTGTTATTGGCGATTACGGCATCGGCTAATTTTTCAGCTTGTGAGAAATCTTTTTCTTCCGCATACATCTTCATCAACTCAACATTCGCGTAATTTTTAACGTTAATATTTGAAGAGTTTCTGATGTTTTCTAAGTATTTTTTAGCCTCAGCAGAATTTCCTTGTGCAATGTAAATTTGAGAAACTCGGGTTGCTGCATCGTCCTGATAATCATTCTGAACATTTGCAATTTCCTGTAAAACCAATAATGCTTTTGTAGGATTATTGGTCTGGTAATAACTTTCACCCAACTCGTATTTAGCCTGATAAAGACCTTCTCCTGTTGGATTTTGAGTTAAATATTTCTCGTAATATGAGATTGCATTTTTGTAGTCTTTCTTAGTGAAATACTGTTTACCTGTTGATAAGTTGATTTCATCAATTTCAGAAGCGTCGATATTTACGCCTATATTTCTTGCGAAATCAGCATAACCAGAAACATCCCCATTTTTAGTGAAAACAGGTTTTGCAGCCTGAACAATTTTCTGTGCATACGCTGTGTTTTTGTATTGTTCACCCAAAGATTTTAATTCAGATAATGCTTTATCACTTTGATTTTGATCAATGTAATTCTGTGCTCTGTAAATTGAAGCATTCGCTATTAAATCTTTATCTGAAGAAGATTTAATTACTTTTCCAAAAAAATCATTTGAATTGGTAAAATCATTTTGAGCGGCGTAAGCAACACCAATTTCGTATTGTGCATCATCAATATATTCGGAAGCAGGATATTTTGAAATCAATGATTTTAGGTTGCTGATTTTTGCAGCCTGATCATCTTTAAACCCTAAAGCCAAAGCTTTTTGGTATAAAGTATAGTCTGTTGCATCTTCATTTTTATCGTAAATCGCGATCGCCTGATCCAAATCATTGTTAGCATAATTAATATCTGCTAAACGAAGTTCTGCATCATTCTTAAACTCAGGTTTCGGATTTTTTAAATATTGTGTAAAATATTGTTCCGCCTGATCAAATTTTTTAGATTTAAAATAAGCATATCCCAAATCGTAAGAAAGCTGTTGTTTTTCAGGGAAAGTTTCGTTAGCCAATTTTTCGTAACGCACAATTGCTGAAGGATAATTACCTTTCTGATAATATACCTGACCGAGCCAATACAAAGCTCTGCTGTGAAATTCTTTATTTAAATCGAATTCTAAACTTCTGAGGAAATATTTTTCAGCTTCGTCAAAATTACCTTTATTGAATTCTTCCGTTCCCAAAAGGTAAGAGACTTCCTGATCTACTTTATCGGTTTCAGGAGTTGAATTTGGCAATTTATCAATCGCATTCAACGTTTCTTTAAAGTTCCCGGAATACAGATAAGATTTCACCAAAAGGGATCTCATTTCTGCCGTTTTTGCATCATTATTATTAATGGTAATATAATCCTGAATAACCGTTGTAGGGCTTTCAAAAGGGTTACCTATGTCGTAACTTAATTTTGCGTACTGTTCATGTGCAAGTTTTTTTACACTTTTATCATAATCCATCTGATAAGACGAACGGAATGCCGAAAGTGCTTCCTGCTTTTTCTCAACAGCTAAATAAGCATTCCCCAATTGATAATAAGCATTCTGAGCCAGAGCCGAATTACTGTTCAGCAATTGGTTGTAATAAGAAACCGCTTCATCATACTTTTTAAGCTGAGCCGCTACAAATCCCATTTCGTACAAATCGTTTTCAGAAGGGTTTTGCTGAACACTTAAATAATCTTTCAAGTGTGGATAAGCAGAGTTGTAATCATTTTTCATGAAATAAGATTCACCAATGATTTTATGTACTTCTGCTTTATAAGAATCTGAAATATCTTCATTCAACAAAGCATTTCCTTCCGAAATAGCTTTATCATAATCTTTATCGTTGTAATACATCTGCACATAATACGGACGCACTAATTTTGAATATTTAGGCTGATCTTTTACAGAATCAAAATACTGAAACGCCTGATCATTCTGTCTCTTTGAATAATACAAATGTCCCAACATATAAGCGATATCGCCTTTCTGAGATTCATCAGCAGTTTTGTGAGCCTCTTCCAGTGCATCAATCGCACCTTTAGAATCGCCCATCATAAATTTAGCATATCCCAATTTCAGAATATACTGTGTATTTTCTTCCTTGGTCAATTGATATTGATTGACTTTCTTTAAGGTTTTTAAAGCTTCCTCAAAATCTTTTTTAGCTAAATAATAATCTGCCAAAGGTAAATTAGCCTGTGCAAAATAGGCTGAATTAGGATATTCTTTCATGAAAGCCGTCAATCCGTCTTCTGCATGATTTTTCTGAAGAATAACTCCTATTACATTATCAAAAAACTGGGCAGCTTCTTTTTTCGACTGTTCAAGATTCTGATTGTAGAAATACTGTCTTGCATATTCGTATTGAGAAGCATTGTATATTTTGGTCTGATAAAGATTCTGAGCCAGATTAAACCTATAGTTTTCCTTCTGGGTAAAGTATTGAGACTGTTGCGCTTCCGAAACTCCGAAATAGAAAACAGCAGCCGCTAAAAGTATTTTTTTTGATTTCATTAATATCAAATTTAAAAATGGGTAAGCCTTCAAAAATAAGACCAAATGTTTTAATTTTGAGATAAGATTTTATCCACAAATTATCAACGAAAATATCGAAAAGATATTGTATAAACAAGTCTTTTTACATAATGTTAGTATGTGGATTATTTTTTAATATTTATTAACTTTTGAAGAAGAAATATTAAGAAAATATTAATTATTTCACAGAAATAATTACATTTGTTTTTTTCAACTTTATATAAACATTGAATGAATCAACTTTTCAAAAGGAAAACCTATTCAGAGACAGACACATCGACAAATCTTTTAAGAGTTCTGGGAACTTGGGACATTGTATTTTTTGGTATTGCAGCTATTATTGGAGCAGGAAGCTTCAGTAGTTTAGGCGAAGCCGTTTTCAGAGGCGGTCCCGGTGTGATTATTCTCTATTTGATTTGTGGTTTTGCCTGCGGTTTTACTGCTTTATGCTACGCTGAATTTGCGAGTAGAATTCCTACAGCGGGTTCTGCTTACACCTATGCTTACGCCAGTTTTGGTGAATTGATTGCATGGGTAATTGGCTGGGCTTTGATTATGGAATATTCTTTCGGAAATATCTATGTTGCTTTCTCATGGTCTGATTATTTTACCAGTTTTCTAGAGCGACTCGGCATGCATATTCCAGATTATCTCACTTGCAGCTATACTGAAGCCAAAAAAGCTTTTACAAATGGTTCTGAAAACAAAGAATTGATCAATGCTTGGACAAATGCACCATTATTAGGAAGTTTAAAATTTATCGTAGATATTCCAGCATTGGTTATTAACGGATTAATTACCTGGCTTTGTTATCGTGGCGTGAAAGAAAGCAAGAACTTCAACAATTCTTTAGTTATCTTAAAGCTTGCCGTTATTGTGTTGGTTATTTTAGTCGGCTTTTCATACATCAATACCGAAAACTGGACTCCCGTAAGTCTGGAAACCGGAACTTCTTCTTTTATGCCGAATGGTTTTGCCGGAGTAATGAGTGCCGTTTCAGGAGTTTTCTTTGCATATATTGGATTTGACGCATTGAGCGTACTTTCTGAAGAAACAAAAGATCCGCAGAAAACCTTACCCAAAGGGATGATTATTTCTCTTGTCCTTTGTACCGTTATTTATATTGCCCTGACTTTAGTGTTAACGGGAATGGTAGATTATAGAAAATTTGACGGTATCGGCGATCCGCTTTCGTTTATATTTGAAAAAACAAATGCCAATGTTGCATGGATGGAGCTTACCGTTTCTTTCGTAGCAATTGTAGCAATTACTACCGTATTATTGGTTTTCCAGATGGGACAGCCTAGAATCTGGTACGCGATGAGCCGTGACGGATTGATGCCTAAAAAATTTCAGGATGTGCACCCAAAATATAAAACTCCATCCTTTGCAACGATCGTTACCGGTATTGTGGTGGGAGTTCCTATCATTTTTACCGACAAAAGTTTCATATTAGATTTTACAAGTATCGGAACTATTTTCGCCTTTGTATTGGTTTGTGCAGGAGTTTTAATGCTTGCACCAAAAGAAAAAATTAAAGGTAGATTTCACCTTCCTTATATTAATGGGAAAATTATTTTCCCTGTTATTTTCATTGGTTCATTGGTGGGATTCCATTATTTCCAGCCGGACTTTTTTGATCATTTAATGGAATGGTCTGATCCTAAAGAAGGCGAATTCAAAGCTTCGATTTTCTTTTTCATCTTGATCAATCTTGGGCTTTGTGTTTTAACATTTATTAAAGATTTGTCACTAATTCCATTGATTGGTTTAAGCTCTTGCTTATATCTTCTTACAGGAATGAGCCATGAAAACTGGTTTTATTTCGGAATATGGTTCGCTATCGGTTTAGTAATATATTTCTGTTACGGATATCAGAATAGCAAATTGAGAAATACCAATTAAAAGATGAAATATCTTTTTTGTCTGCTATGTTTAATCATTATCGGATGCAACAAATCTAAAGTTGAATCGGACAATGATGTAATTTCAGAGAAGTTATAAATAAATAAGATTCCTTACAAAGAATTTTTAATGTCGATTAATAAAAAGACTGCGGAAGAAAAGAAAAGTTATCTGTTTAAGTTTATCAACTATGACGTTCCCAATTACTGGATGGGTACGCCTTGGTCATTCAACGGAACATCGAGAGAACCCCAGAAAAGCACGATTGCCTGCGGATATTTTGTAACCAATACGCTTACTGATTTCGGTTTTGATATCAACAGAACATATTTAGCACAGCAAGCTTCATCGGTAATGATCAAAAAGCTTTGTAAAAACATTAAATATTTTTCTAGCAGAGAAGATTTAGAGAAATATATTTTAAGTGAAAATAAAAATCAGGTTTATATTGTTGGTCTAGATTTTCACACCGGTTTTATTACAAGAGATAATAAAGACACCTATTTTATTCATTCTAATTATATCAAAAATAAAGGTGTCGTAAAAGAATTAACGCAAGCATCGCAAGCTCTTAACGCTTCTAAAACTTTTATGATTGGAACTTTAAATTACTGAAATTTTAGTAAATCATATTAATTTTCAACGCAAAAGGTACTCAAAAATTTTTATTGTTTTTTGAATCATTACAGTAATTAAGTTTTACGGACAATATCATTTTGATTTATTGAAATTCAGCAAGGTGAGCCATCAAACATACTTCTTAAATCAATTTATTGGTTCTTAATCATTCTTAAACCTTTAATTTTCTTAATGTTTAAAAATGTAATGTAAATAATCAAATTACTCTTTTTTAACACAGTACTATTTGGCGAAATTATTGCTAACGTTCTTTAAGAACTTTAAACTATCAAGCCATGTCTGAAAGAATAAAAACATACGACGAATTCTATGAGTTTTACCTTGGCGAACATAAAAAACTCGGAACAAGGATTTTTCATTTTCTTGGAATCTTATGTGTATTTATCGTCATAGGATTTGTATTATATACCGGTAAAGAACGATTTCTTTGGTATATTCCAATTTTCGGATATGGTTTTGCATGGCTGAGTCATGCTTTTATTGAAAGAAACAAACCAGCCACTTTCAAATATCCGCTTTGGTCTTTATTGTCTGATTTTAAACTATTTTTTGAGCTTTTAATAGGGAAACAAAAATTTAATGGAAATAATTCTGACTTAACAAAAGGTGAGAAGTATTAAATATTTAATGATATAATTTTAAAGTCTAATCTTATGAAGCCTATTAATTTACTTCTATATCTTGTATCTATTTAGAAATTTCTTCGGCATCAAACTTGCAATGCAACCTCAAAATATATGAACTTATGAAAAATGTAACTCTCTTTCTAAAAGGAACTTTTACAATATTATCTTTTTTAATCTTATCGCAATGTAAACCGATGCCAAACTCGACATCAGGCAATGAAAAAACATTTATTGTAGGTCCCGAAACAGCAGATTGTACAGGAGTAGCACCTATGAAATGTCTTCAGGTAAAAGAAAAAGAATCTGACAGTTGGGAGAATTTCTACACCAACATTGAGGGTTTCACTTACGAACCGGGATATGAATATATTTTAAAAGTGAAAACAGAGAAAATTGAAAACCCGCCAATGGATGGTTCCTCAATCAAATATACTCTAGTAAAACAGGTTTCTAAAACCAAGAAATAACAAAAAATCCCTTTCAATTACTTTTTGAAAGGGATTTGTATTTTAGAATGCTTATTCTATTCCTGATGTCCTCTATTTTGAGTAGGATTAGGCATTTGAGGTTTAGAATATTCCTCCATTTTTTGAGTTGCCGCCATAGAGACTACCAGATCATTCAACATAGTACTCGCTGCTGTAGGAGAATTGGGCAGTAAAACCAAATTACTTCTATTATTAGCACCAATAGAATTCAAAGTATCATAATGCTGTGTAACCACGATTAATGCAGAAGCTTCCTGCGCATTGATATTGGCTGCATTCAGCATTTTCACAGATTCTTCCAGACCTTTTGCGATTTCTCTTCTTTGGTCTGCAATCCCTTGTCCCTGAAGTTTTTTAGATTCTGCTTCAGCTTTTGCTACAGCAACAATTCTTATTCTTTGTGCTTCAGATTCGTATTCTGCAGCGGTTTTTTCACGTTCCGCAGCGTTGATTCTGTTCATAGCATGTTTTACCTGTTCATCCGGATCAATATCAGTTACCAAAGCTTTGATAATATCATATCCATAACTCTGCATCGCTTCCTGTAATTCACTTTTTACAGCAATTGCAATATCATCTTTTCTTACGAAAACATCATCTAATTTCGTTTTCGGAACTTCTGCTCTTACTACATCAAATACATAAGAAGTGATCTGATTTTCAGGATTTTCCAAACGATAATATGCATCTTTTACATTTTCTCTGATTACCTGATACTGCACAGAAACTTTCATTTTGATAAAAACATTATCTAAAGTTTTAGTATCAATAATAACATCAAGCTGCTGAATTCTAAGATTCAGACGTTTTGAGATCTGATCCAAAAAAGGAATCTTCAAATGTAAACCAGCATGGCTAACTTTCAAAAACTTCCCTAATCTTTCTACAACAGCCGCAGACTCCTGTTTTACCGTAAAGAAAGAGGCAAATAATGTGACCAGTCCAAAAAAGACCAAAATACCCAAATACACCATATAGTTTTTATTTTAATAATTAGTTGATAAGATACAATATTCCACAGTATAAATCAAATTAAAATGAGTAATTCTACATCGTCATTCCGATATCAATACCTTTTATTTTTCGGTAAAGATCTGTTGCATAATTATCGGTCATTCCAGAAACAAAATCAATGACACCAAGAACTTTCTGGTAATCACTTCCTTCTTCGTAAATAAACTGTTTCGGAATTAGTTTTAAAGCTTTTGTATCATAAGATTTAATTTTATCTTCAGACTTTAAAATTGACGGAATAAAATGATCAAGCAATTCGTACATTACGTTGTAGCCAGCATTTTCAATCTCCACAACTGCTTTATGATTGTATATTTTCTCTACCGAAAAGCTTTCAATATCCTGTAAAGCCTTATTTTCACTTTTATAAATATCAAGCAATGCTTTGTCAAGGTTTCCTTCAAGGATTTTATCAAAATTTTGCTTGTACATTGAGATCGATTTATTAATCAAAGCATTAATAACTTTTGCTCTTAAATACGAAATTTTTTCGTTGTCATTTCCGATAGAATCAAGCTTTCTTTTTACTCTGTCAACATCATCAGTTTCTGATTTTACCAGCTCAAAAAACAAGTTTGTACAATCCGCCGTTGAAACAATGCCCAATCTGTGTGCATCTTCCATATCGATAATATTGTAGCAAATATCATCAGCGGCTTCTACCAACCAAACGAAAGGATGTCTTTTGAAAATATAAGGTTCTTCGCTTTCTGAGATTAAGTTTGTGCCTCTTGCTATTTCAAGAAAAATCTCTTTTTCATTCTGAAAAAAACCGAATTTCTTTCTGTGTATAATTCCTTTTTTCTTGGCAATTGCTTCACAAGGGTATTTTGCAATGCTCGCCAAAGTGGCAAACGTCAACTGAGTTCCACCGGCATCTTTCCCGTTTTGCTGTTGTGCTAAAACCCGAATCGCATTGGCATTTCCTTCGAAATTGACCAGATCAGCCCATTCTTTTTCGTTGAATTTAGGTTTAAGATCATTTTCATTTCGGTCAAAATAACTGGCAATTGCATCTTCTCCCGAATGTCCGAAAGCAGGATTTCCCACATCATGACAAAGACATGCTGCAGCAATTACATTTCCTAAATTATGATTATAAAAATTCTTTGATTCTTCTGTAAGGTCACTTTTATAATGCTCCGCAATAAACTCACCGATCACACTTCCCAAACTTCTTCCCACAGAAGAAACTTCTAAAGAGTGCGTCAATCTATTGTGTACAAAAACACTTCCCGGGAGCGGGAAAACCTGTGTTTTATTTTGTAGTCTTCTGAAAGCTGAAGAGAAAATAATACGATCAAAATCTCTCTGAAAATCTGTTCTTGAAGCAATTGTATTTGGATTGTTTCCGGTACGTTGACTGGTAAAAATCTGGTTCAAATTCATCATTTTCCAAAATTAATTCAATTTTTACTTTTAAAGGAATAATATTTGAACTTTTGTTGAAAACTATACGATGCCTGAAGGTCCTACTATTGTTCTGATGAAAGAAGATCTGCAAAAATTTGTGGGTGAAAAAGTAATAGATGTTGACGGAAGCGAAATTCCAAAAGAATCCGAAGTAAAAGGAGAAATTTTAAGAGAAATAAAAACTTTCGGAAAACAGACATACTTGATTTTCGATAAAATTATATTTAAAATTCATCTGATGATGTTTGGCTCTTACAGTTTATATGAAAGGAAAGATATTGATACCCTAAAACTTGGGTTAAAATTTAAAGATGGCGGAATGTACTTTTATACTTGTATAGTAAAAATTGTGGATGAAAGCTATTTAAATAAAATCAATTGGGAAGCTGATATAATGAGCAGAAAATTGGATCCCGAAAAAACCGAAAAAACTTTGCTTGACAATCCTAAAATGATGATTTGTGATGCTTTGATGAATCAGGATATTTTCTCAGGTGTCGGAAATATTATTAAAAATGAAGCTTTATTCAGAGCCAGAATTCATCCCGAAAGCCTAATTAGCAAATTACCATCAAAGAAACTGAAAGAAATTATTGAAGAAGCCAGAAACTACAGTTTCGATTTTAAAAGGTGGAAGAAAGCTAATGTTCTGAGCAAAAATTTTCAGATTTATCATCAGAAAAACTGTCCGATATGTGGCGCTGAAGTCATTAAAAAAGATACCGGAAAAAGTAAACGAACCAGCTTTTTCTGTGAGAATGACCAGAAATTGTATTAAAAGTCATGTTTTTAAGAGCTAGAAATTTTCTAACTTTATAGAACATTAATCTCTTGAAATGACCGACACTAAATGGCTTGACCGATGGAACGAAAGATATAGCAATGACGAATTTGCCTACGGAACCCAACCCAACAACTACCTAAAAGATCAACTTCAAAAACTGGAAACAGGCTCTATTCTTTTTCCAGCAGAAGGTGAAGGAAGAAATGCCGTTTTTGCTGCTCAGCTCGGATGGGAGGTTTACGCATTTGATATCAGCGCTGAAGGAAAAAACAAGGCTTTGCAGTTGGCAGAAATCAATAATGTAAGGATAGATTATCATGTTGGGGAATTGCAAACACTGAATTTTCGAAAAGAGCAGTTTGATGCAATTGCATTGATCTATGCACATTTTCCCGCAAATTTGAAATCTTCAATCCATAAACTACTAGATACCTATTTACGTAAAGAAGGTTATATTATTTTTGAAGCTTTCAGTAAAAAACATCTTGACTTTATATTAAAAGATGAAAAAGTTGGCGGTCCAAAAGATATAGAATCTTTATTTTCTATTGAAGAAATCAAAGCAGATTTCCCAGATTACGATATTATAGAACTATCAGAAACTGAAATAGAACTTAAGGAAGGTCTTTTTCATAACGGAACGGGCTCCGTCATTCGATTTTTGGGAAAGAAAAAATAATATAGTTTTTAATCAGACCAACCGACCACAAAGATTATTTAATCTTATTTTTTAGAAGTTTGGTGAAGACACTACCATTCATCATGTCAATTTTTGGTATTAATCTTCAGCATAAATACAATTTTAGACTGCATCAAATCAATTGCTTTCTAATCGGGAACTCCTTTTGACCGAAATTCTAACGGAACGTAAATCAAAGTCAAACACTACTTTACATATTTTCGCAAAAAATCTCATTGATTCCTATCTGCTGAAGTTTCACATTCTATTAACATAGAAACTCCTCTATCCTACTCATACAATTACAACGAAATAAAAAAAATTGATGGACAATTGATCATCAGTAAAGACGATTTTAACAATTGCTATGCATCACTTCCTATTCACTTGATATTGTCAATATGAAAATAAGAAATACAGAAACATTAATAAATTGATAATTTTTTAATTATAATACAATTTAAAAACAACTAAATTTAACGCAAATTTAATAATCAAGAAACCTTAAAAATTTAAAAATCACATCCACAGATACATAAAACCCTGATAAACATCATAACAATTCAATTTGGCACATCATTTGAAAGTCGTAATATTGCATTATAAAATTCGCAATAAAAAATAAATAAATTAAAAATTTAAAAATTATGATCGCTTACATTGGTATCGCAACATGTGCAATTCTTGTTACTTCTTATTTTGTAACTGCTAGAAGAGAAGGGAACTAGTTTTAATTAAAACATTCCTCTATTTAACAAATTTCAATTAATATTTTTTTATGTTTACAGTTTAAAACTGTCGCTCTTCTACTCAACCGGAGTAGAAGAGCCGAAAACATAAAACTATGATTGCACCACTCGAGAAACTTCAAGAATTACTATTTTCTAATCTCAGTCTGGTCATTTCCAATTTACATCAGGAGCAGGAATGCAAAGAATATTTCGGATGTAATTTTCAACTCAACTCCTTTCAGATTAAATTCAGAAAAGCCAAAGTAACACCGACAAAAATTGGTCAGTTTGTCACTTTATGGAAAAGAAATTCTATTTCTAAAGAAACAGAGCCTTTTACTTCTGAAGATCCTTCAAACTTTTACTTAATCTTAACTGAAACATCCGAAAATTTCGGGTTTTTCCTTTTTACAAAAGATAGTTTGATTAAAAATCAAATTCTCAGATCATATTCCAAAGATGGAAAAAGGGGTTTCAGAGTTTATCCGAATTGGGATATTACACAAAACAAACAGGCAACGAAAACTCAACATTGGCAGAGTCAGTTTTTTATAGATTTTGCAGATGAGAATTATGTCGACAAGTTTGAATCTATTTTAAAATCTAAAACTCAGTAAAAATTACAATTTCTCTAGCAGATTTTTCGGATTGAGCAGATTTAAAATGCTTTAAAATAAATCTCGCCTAATTTGCAAGATTTTAAGTAAATAAAAAGAAGAAATTGTTTTTCAAATACATTTAAACTGGCTTGAAAATTCTAAATCAATTATCTTTGCAGCTTACTATTAATGTTCAAGAAATATGAATCTGTACAATCTCATTATTCAAGATAAGGAAGCTGTAACGCTGGATGAAGTTTATCTTGAACCTCAAAATCAGCAACAATTTGTACAGCTCATCAAAGAACACACTTACATCAAAGAACTTCAGGAATACGGACTTCCCGTCAATAATAAAATACTTCTGGAAGGAAGCTCAGGCTGCGGAAAAACAATGACTGCAAAAGCAATCGCCAATGCTTTAGGAAAGAGTATTATTATTTTAAATCTAAGCAACATTGTTTCATCAAGAATTGGGGAAACTTCTCAAAACATCAAAATGATCTTCGATAAGGCTGCGAGAGAAAGATCGGTCCTTTTTCTGGACGAACTCGACCAAATCGGAAAAGCCCGTGGAAGCGATGATAAAGATGTTGGCGAAATGAGAAGACTCGTTAATACTTTGATTCAACTGATTGATTATTATCCCGAAAATGCACTTTTATTGTGCGCTACCAATCATGCAGAAATTATTGATACCGCCATTATCAGACGTTTTCAGTTAAAGATCAATTACACGATGCCTTCAAAAGGTTTTCTTGATGAATATTACGACCATCTTTTATCTCAGTTTCCTGAAGACTTAAGAAATATTGAAAGAAAGTATGAAATTTCGTTTGCAGAAGCGAAGGATTATACTTTTACGGTGGTGAAAGGAAATTTGATTGAGAAGCTGGAAGCCAAAAATTCAATACTTCTATAAGATTGAGATAAAGATTTTTCTTTTTATGTTGATTTAAAATTGTCCTGAACTAGATAATTATATTACTTTAGCGTAATTAGTTTGGATTGACGCAATGCGTGAAGCCAAATGTTATAGCCAATTTTATGAAAGACACACTTAACGACTTCAAAGTAACAGACAGACAAACTTTCATTAAGTATCTTGAATTATTACGCAACAACTTTTTGGACAATCCTGAAAGTTGGAAAAATAAAACTTTACCTGACTTTTTAGAGGCGTTTAGTTCATATACAGAAGACATTCAAGGTTATTACGACAATATGAAACTAAACGTAAATGCGGACAAACCAGATTGGTCAACATTTGCTGACATTTTAAAAGGAGCGACAATCTATGAATAAGCAATTGACAAAAATTAATTTTCAGCTGTGGCTGGAGTTTGAAGAAGTTGACCCGAATGACTGGGATATTGAAAATGAATTTTGTAACATTCGTGTAGACTTGGAAGACGGACGACATTATGGAATTAATGTTTGGACTTATAAGTTTTTTCAAACAGCAATTGACGAAGATAAGAAAACAGGACAAAACTTAAGCGGGCTTTATCAAAAACCACCTGACTTGTTTGTAAAGGAATTGACAAGAGATTGTATTCAACAAACCATTGAAGACTTACTCAAAATTGACGATTTAGAAAAGGTTTTGAACCCAAGTATTTATGACAAACGAAATCAGAAATAAAAAAAAATGGCAATAACATCGGCTTGGCAATATCGGACTGAAGTGCTTCTATGAAACATTTGTGCTAAAAATCCCCTCCTCGTTAACAGAAATTTTAAACAAACACTCATCACAAATGAAATACATATTAATCTTTCTTGGAATTTCATCATTTTGCTTCTCGCAAAAAATAAGTTTTATTTACGAAACAAAATACAAATTGAATTCAGAAAAACAGGATGAGGTTTATTCCGAGAATATGATCTTGGATCTAAAAAATAATATTTCAATTTTTAGAGATTCACTAGACAAAAAAAACGATTCAATAAAGTTGAATAATGGAAACGGAAGGTATAATATGGGTGTTGAAAACAAACTCTATGTCAAAAAGAATCTTGCTCAAAAAAGAATTGAAAAAGTAATTACTTATCTGGGAACAGATTATCTTCTTCCAGTCGAGGAAATATTAAATTGGAATATTACTTCCGAACAGAAACTCATTGGAAAATATAAATCTCAAAAAGCAGAAACAAATTATGGAGGAAGAAACTGGATTGCTTGGTTTACTTCAGAATTACCTTTCAGTGATGGTCCATATATTTTCAATGGTTTACCCGGATTGATTGTTTCTATTCAAGATTCAAACAATGAATATTCATTTAATTTGATAGAAGTCAAAAAAGGCGGGAGTATTTTTGACGCAAGAAAAAAAACAGTAAAAATTGATTGGAAAAAATATGAAGCACTTGCCAAATCATATTTTAATGATCCATTTGATATAAATTCAAAAGGTTGGAAAACAGCTACATTTACCGATCCGAAAGGTAATACAGTGGATATTTCTGTAAAAAATAAAGAAATACAGAATAGTATTTTGCTAAAAAATAATCCTATTGAGTTAAATCATAAAATAAACTATTGAGAAAAATTCTGCTAAAATTGTATTGTCAAAATGCGGGGTTTAGTGATTCAGAAAAAAAATATCAGTACAATATTTTGGTAATATTCTTGATAAACTCGTTGTTGAAACTCACAAGTCTGCAGCATGGGTTTCAAAATTCCAGACGAAGAGCAAAATTGGGATTTTAGGCTAGATCTAATTTCATATAAAAAAAACCAACAACCAAAAATTTCCAAGAATACACTTCCATGCACGCATCAACTTCTTCGGATTAAGCTTCAATGATTCAGTTTAAACAATCAAAAACTTCGTTAGGCTGTTGAAGTTGTAAGAATAGAGAATAAACCATTACGAAGGGACAACCAACCATTTCGAAGAGCCGTTCAACCATTTCGAAGAGCCAATCAACCACTTCGAAGAGGCAATCAAGCGTTTCGTAGAGGCGTTCAATCACTCCGAAGAGGCAATCAAGTACAATCTATTGCATTTCAACACCTTACAGCCTTCTCCAATAATTAACACAATTATTTTTTTGGTGTTTTTTAAGACTAAATCAGTTTTTAAATACAAAAATACCGCATAATAAAACAAAAAAAAGGATTTCAAAAATTTGAAATCCTTTTTACTTATATTTTTTTAATCTTACAATCCGATTACAGGCATTGAAAGCATTAAGATATTTTCGTTTTCTTCAAGTCCGTCAAGCGGCTCGATAATTCCCGGTCTGTTTGGCTGAGACATTTTCATTGTAATATCGTCTGCTCCTAAAATACCCAACATTTCTGTTAAGAATTTAGAACTGAAACCAATATTGATATCTTCACCGTTATAATCACAAGGAATCTGCATATCTGCTTTGTTCGCATATTCTGTATCTTCTGCGTGAAGGTGAAGAATATTTGCAGATAATTTGAATCTCACCTGATTGGTTGATTTATTAGACATGATCGACGCTCTTTTAATTGCACCCAATAAAAGGTTTCTGTTGATCGTCAAAACATTTGGGTTCTCTTTAGGAATTACCGCTGTATAGTTAGGATATTTCCCATCGATTAGTCTACAGATCCAAATATGTTTACCAAAAGTAAATTTGGCCATATTCTCGTTGAAGTCGATTGTGATATCTTCGTTTGAGCTTGCTAAAATATTTTTGAAAATATTCAAAGGTTTTTTAGGCATGATAAATTCCATTGGCTCGGCATTCATCAAATCTGTTCTTTTGTACACCACCAATCTGTGAGAATCTGTAGAAACAAAATTAGTTTCGTTTTCTCCAAACTGGAACAAAACTCCCGTCATTACCGGACGAAGAGAATCGTTACTTGTTGCAAAAAGGGTGTTGGTTAACGCTTCAGACAAAACTCCTGCAGGCATTGTGATACTTTGGGAAGCATCAAATTCCGGAATTTCAGGATAATCGTCTGCATTATCTAATGCTACAGCAAAATTATCTTTTTCATCTAAAATTTCAAGCAAACTTCCTGTACCTTCAGCGTTATCTTTTACCGCTAAAGTAAGAGGCTGCTCGCCATACGTTTTAATAAAATCTTGAAAAATCTTAGCTGGAACCGCAAATCTACCAGAATCATCAGACTTCACTTCCAAAGAAGTAATAAGCGTTGTTTCGCCATCAGATGCAGTAATGGTAACGTTGTTTTCGTTTAGTTCAAAAAGATAGTTTTCTAAAATCGGTCTCGACTGAGAACTTGATATTACGCCACTTACAGTTTGCAAAGCCTTCTGCAGTTCACCACTTGAAATAATAAATTTCATAGATTTAAAAATAAGTTTCCACAAATATAACAAATAGAAAACAGATAGAAAAGAATAATCCTGAGAGTTATTAACAACCATCAAAATAAATTTATCTTTGTGAAAAATCAAAAGCTATGCGCAAACCTCCGATTCATAAAAGTTTTCTGAATGCTTTTCGAGGTATTTTTTTCATGTTTAGATCTGAAAGAAATTTTCAGCTGGAAGTTATTGCTTTACTGATCAACATTTTTTTGATTTTTTATCTGAAACTTTCAACAATAGATACTGTTTTAGTTTTAATAGTTTCCTTTGGAGTTTTATCGGCTGAGATTTTCAACACTGCAATCGAGAAAATCTGTGATATCATGCAACCTGAATTTGATAAAAGAATTGGTTTTATTAAAGATATTTCTGCGGGAGCCGTTACTTTAATGGCTGTTGCTTCGGTTATTGTTGGAATTTTGGTGTATTGGAAATATATTTTTTAATTAAACCGTAAAGATTACTCTAAAATCAGCGTAATATTCTTGTGCGATTCTATAATTTCAATTAAAATATCAAAAAGAGTTTGTCCGTTTCCCTCAATCAATGCATCCAATCTTTCCTGAATTAATTTCACATTAAAAGGCTTTCCTTGTCTTATTTTATTTTCATAGAATTCTTTAGTTAAATCGAAACCTAAATCTTCCTTTGATTTTTGAGATTCCTTCCAAACGATTTCTAATTCTTCATTGTTTTCAAATACACCAAAACCACCGTAAAGTATATCATCAAAACCATCCAAAGTTCCCACTTTCCAATCTGTATCTTTCATAAAAACAGTAGAAATTTCTTCGTAGAAACCTTCTAAATCTGAAAAATGACCGCCATTGATGACAGTCATTTTTTTATGATGAATTTTGTTTTTCATTTTTAATTATGGATATTATTTTCTCAGATAAATATTCCCGTATTTAGACTCCAAAATATATTGCGGTCCGTTTCCAAATGTTGTCGTAACTAAAGTACGAAAATCATCGGAATCTTTTCCTGTGAATTTGGCATCCAAATTAGAATAAATTTGTCCAAAATGGGTTTCTGCAGAAAGCTTCCCAACATTTCTATCCAAAATCGTGGCATCAATTCCACCGTATATCGCATTCACATTGATTGTTCCACCAAAATCTTTCACTTCAACCAAACCATATTGAGATTCTATTTGTGTGGTTAAAGATTTCGGAACTTTTATTTCCAACTGAATATCGATATCAACACCGTTAGTCATTGAACTAAACGTTACATTGTTTTCTTTACAATATTTTTGATATTCTTCACGGCTTTTAAAAATCAATTTCTGACTTCCCTTTTGAACCGTGATACGATGCGGAATATTTTTCATTTCAGACATTTTGCCTTCAATAACGAGAGAATTACCGTCTTTCGATTCTTTTATCTGAAAAGCATTATTATTTTCATTCTCATTAATGTTAACCGTTCCCAAAATTTGAACTTCAGATTTATCCCAAGTACTGATTTTAATCAATTGCGGATAATCAAATTTCAATGATAATTTTTGACTTTTATCGGTAGGAAAACTTTTATTAATGGCTGTTTGCGCTGCAGTAAGACCCAAAACGAAACTCGCTGCAAGAATTAACAGCGCTCTCATTTTGCTCTTAAATAAATTTTACTGTAATCGGAACGCACTTCGATATTGGTACCGCCTCCATTCACTTTTCCAATCAATTCATCGCCTTGACTTGCTAAACCCTGTTTCTTTTCAATATCAATTTTAAGATCCGGAGACATATAAATTTCGCCGTAAGAAGTTGTGGTTTTAAGATTAGCTTTTACCGATTTAGGAAGTGTAACATCAGCAAATCCGTAAACAGAAATAATCGACAAAGGGCCTTTTACGTTTTGTTTAAATACCGCTTCCACATCTCCATAAATAGATTTTACGACAGCAGGGCCGGTAATATTTTCCAGTTTAATACTATTGTAGGTTGCAGAGACTTCAATTTCGTTCTGCATATTTCTGAAGACGACTTTTCCGCCGTATTGCGATTGATGTTTAAAGGAAACAATAACATTTTCGGGCACCAATATTTTGATCTCGGGAAAAGAAATCTTTTTTAACGGATTAACTTCCAATATGCCATCTTTTTCGTTGACATTTATCCCAAGTCCTGTGTTATCTACAAGCCCCAAAGCATTAATCGACTGAAGTCCTTCTGCACGTTTATCCACTTCAGGAACTTCACCTTCCAGCGAAAAAACAATTTCGTTTCCATTATAACCTTCAACCGTTACTTTTCCAAGATTGATGAGAAGTTTACCATTATTCTTTTTAACCTTAAATGTTTTAGAGTTTTCTTTTACAGAATTGGTTTGCTCGATGTTTTCCTGTGCATGGAAAGAAACTGTCATCATGGCAAACATGATTAAATATATCTTTTTCATATGTAGATTTTTATTGTTTTTTAATTGTCCTATGTTATCGCTATACCTTCACACGTGTTTTTGTTTCCTAATAATGGCGATTTCATAATGTTTAATTTGTTAAATAATTTATTGATTTTTATATAAAAGCTTTTAATATTGCATTAAAACAGCATAGGCTTCATCTTTCACGAAAGCCGCTGTAGTAGGATTTAGAGTAAGTTCCCTCAACTTCGCACTTACTTCACTATTTAATTTGGATGGATTTTTCTGAGCTAAAATGGCAATAAGTTCTTTTTGCACAAACGGATCGTCCTGATTAAGAAAAATTAAATATTCCGCCAGGCACGGTAAGAAGTTATTATCACCGTGCTAAAAAGAAAATTTTTGAAAAACTAACTCAAAAATGTCAAAATGAAAGATTCGCTTAAAAAATATATTGAAGATCATCGTGAAGAATTCGATACGCTCAAAGTTCCAGAAGATACGTTTGACAAAATAATGTCAAAACTGAACGAGCCTGCTATTTCAGAAAAAACAATTCCGTTGTTTACTTGGAAAAAGTGGATTGCAGCTGCTTCTATAGTTATTATTTTCAGTGTTGGAAGCTTTGCTTTATGGAACCAAAAAGAAAATAAAAAATCGACTATTGTCATTCAGGAAAAAACTAAAACTGAAGATGAAAATTTAGTTGAAATTATAAAGCCCAAAAATGAATTGCAAACTGCAAAAATAATGACGACAAAGCAGAAAAATAGCTCCGATGTTTTTGAGAAGAATAATTTAAATCATTCAAAAAGTATAGCAGAAACGAAAAATTTAGTTCAGAATAATAACTCAGCAAACGAATATGGTCTTGAGAATGCTAAAGCTTTAGAATTAATGGCTGATGAATATTCTGCAAGCTCAAGATTGGAAGGTATTTCTCTGATAAACAATTTTTCGCCTTCAGATGAAAAAATGATTGCTATTTTATCTGAAAAAGCACTTTCAGACGAAAATACAAATGTACGATTGGCAGCAGTTGAAGCTTTGTCTGCACACATTGAAAATACAACTGTCAGAGATCATATCCGTCAATTCTTTTGCAATTTCCTCCTGTGGCATATTTTCAAACAGAAAAAGATTAACAATCGTTCTGATCTGTAAAGGAAGTTCTGCAATAACATTTTGAAGTTCTTCTATCCTGAATTCTAAATCCAGCTTTTCTTCAAGTTCATCATCCTTTGTATCCAACATTTTATCATCTTCAATTTCCGCAAAATATATTTTCTTTTTCCGTAAAAAATTGAGTGCATGATTGATCGCAATCCGTTTAACCCAACCTCCAAAACTATCGGTATTTTTCAAGGATTTTATTTCTGAAAATGCTTTGACAAAAACCTCTTGAAGTATATCTTCCGCTTCTTCCCTATCATTAACAAGACGAAAAATAGAGTTGAAAGCAGCTTTAGAATACCGTTGATAAAGCACAGAATATCCGGAATTATTGCCAGAACCGCATAGCTCCAACAATTCCTTGTCACTGATATTTACTGCTGTTGTTTTCAAAAATTGGTTCCGGTTTATTCTTTCTACTTAATAGACGCAATCACATCGTTAATGTTGCAATTTATTTTAAATTTTTGCACAAAAAAAATGACTGCCATTGTTGACAGTCATTTTTCATTTATTATTAATTGCTTTTTTATTATTCCTAACACCAAACCTAACCTTTTTTTGAATCCTTTAGATTTTAGTTCGAAATCCAAAAGCTAATCGCCAGACACTTAAAGCCTACTTGAAATATTCAACTCCGTTTTTAAAGATATTGTGATAATTCGCAGTTGGAATATTTTTCATCAATCCTTCTGCAAAACGTTCAGGGTGACCCATTCTACCGTAGATTTTTCCACACGGACTCGTAATTCCTTCAATTCCAAACAATGAATTATTTGGATTGAACGGCATTCCGTGAGCGATGTTTCCATCTAAATCTAAATATTGAGTGGCAATCTGTCCATTTTCATACAACTTCTGAATTTCTTCTTCTGAAGCCATAAAACGACCTTCACCGTGAGAAATCGGAATGGTGAAAACCTGATCTTTCATTCCTTTCAACCAAGGCGATTCATCATTCAGAACTTTAACGTTAACCATTTGAGAAATGTGTCTTCTGATTGCATTATGAGCCAACGTCGGAGAATTTTCATCTAAGTCTTTAATTCTTCCGTAAGGCAACAATCCTGACTTAACTAAAGCCTGAAAACCATTACAGATTCCGATGATCATCCCATCTCTGTCAAGCAATTCGTGAACGGCATTTCTCATCTTTTCATTCTTTAAAACATTCACGATAAACTTAGCAGAACCGTCCGGTTCGTCACCCGCAGAAAACCCTCCGGAGAATGCTAAAATTTGTGACTGTTTAATTTCTTCCACCCACGCATCGATACTTTCGTCAAGCAACTGATGATTGATATTTATCAAAGGTAAACTGCTTACCATTGCACCTTCTTTTTGGAATGCATTCAGTGTATCATACTCACAATTTGTTCCCGGGAAAACTGGCGCAAAAACTCTTGGTTGAGCAATACTGTGTTTTTTGATAATGATATTTCTTGGGTTGATTGAGTTCAGTTTGGAATCTAATTCAACCACTATTTTTTCTTTTTCAACCGTTGAGAAAAGATTTTCAAAAGTTTTCGTATTGGCTTCAAGTAATTTTTCGATTTTAAAATCCAAATTACTGATTTTCAAAATATTTGAATTTTTAACTTCACCAATTAATTGAAGTTCAACAGAACTTAATTCTTCCGTAGATTCGATGATTAAACTTCCGATATTTTTAGCTAATAAAACACTCTCGTCAGCAACATTTATTTCAGCTCCCAATCTGTTTCCGAAACTCATTTTTGCTAAAGCAATTGCAACTCCACCTTCTTTAATTGTCTTCACAGAAACAATTTTTCCAGCTTTGATATTTTCGAAAATAAGCTCGTAAACATCTTTCAATTTATCATAGTTTGGAAGTCCGTTTTCCTGTGGAATATGATTGAAGAAATACAGTTTATTTCCTGCCTGTTTAAATTCCGGAGAGATGATATTTTTCTTTTCTCCATTAGCGCAAGCGAATGAAATCAACGTTGGCGGAACATTCAAATCCTGATACGTTCCACTCATAGAATCTTTCCCTCCGATTGCTGCTAAACCGAAATTGATTTGAGCATCATAAGCTCCTAAAAGAGACGCTAATGGTTTTCCCCACTTTTCTGGATTTTGTCCTAATTTCTCAAAATATTCCTGAAAACTGAATCTGATATTTTTATAATCGCCACCCATCGCAACGATTTTTGCAACACTTTCAACCACTGCATAAGAAGCTCCCAACAATGAGTTTTGCTTTGAAATTTCAGCATCAAATCCCCAACTCGCCAAAGAAACCGTTTCGATGTCTTTTGCTCCTAAAATCGGCAACGTCTGAACGCTTCCTTCCATCAAAGTCTGCTGATATTTCCCACCTAAAGGCATCGCAACTGTAGTCGCACCAATCGATGAATCGAACATTTCCAACAATCCTTTTTGAGAAGCAACGTTTTTATCTGCTAAGATTTTCAAGAAATTTTCTTCGTTAAAAACCTGTCCTTCTTCTTTTATTTCATTAAGATGTGTAATCTTAACTTCCTGACTTTTAGAACAACCGTTTGTATCCAAAAACTCTCTTGAAAGGTCTACAATTTTATCGCCTTTCCAGAACATCTGCATTCTTCCTGAATCTGTCACTTTTGCAACTTCAACAGCCACAATGTTTTCAGCTTCACAGAACTTGATAAACTGTTCTTTATCTTTTGGTTCAACCACAACTGCCATTCTTTCCTGAGATTCAGAAATAGCCAATTCGGTTCCGTTCAAACCTTCATATTTTAATGGTAAAACATCCAAGTTAACTTCCAAAGAATCAGCAATTTCGCCGATTGCAACAGAAACTCCACCCGCTCCGAAATCATTAGATTTTTTAATTAATCTCGTCACTTCAGGATTTCTGAATAATCTCTGAATTTTACGCTCTTCAACCGCATTTCCTTTCTGAACTTCAGAACTCATCGTATGGATAGAAGTTTCGTCTTGTTCTTTAGAACTTCCACTTGCTCCACCAACACCATCACGACCCGTTGCACCACCTAAAATGATGATAGAATCGCCAGCTTCAGGCTTTTCACGTCTTACCCAATCCACAGGAACTGCTCCGGCAACGAAACCAACTTCCATTCTTTTCGCTTTGTAGCCTTCGTCGTAGATTTCAGAAACCATTGTAGTTGCCAAACCGATTTGGTTACCGTAAGAAGAATACCCGTTTGCAGCTTGTTTTGTGATTATTTTTTGAGGCAATTTACCCGGTAAAGTTTTATCAACCGGTTCTAAAACATCTGCAGCACCCGTTAATCTCATCGCCTGGAAAACGAAAGAACGTCCAGACAGAGGGTCTCTAATCGCGCCACCTAAACACGTTGAAGCACCTCCGAAAGGTTCAATTTCTGTCGGGTGATTGTGTGTTTCATTTTTAAATAATAAATACCAAGGTTCTTTTTTACCGTCGTATTCAGCTTCGATCTGGATGGTACAAGCGTTGATTTCGTCTGAAACCACCAAGTTATCAAGCTTTCCGGTTTTACTAAAATATCTTCCGCAAACGGTCGCCAAATCCATTAAAGAGATTGGTTTCAATTCACGTCCTAAGAATTTTCTTTTTTCGATATAGTCATTGAAAATAGTTTCCAATGTATGTTTAAACTGTCCTTCAAATTCAATATTTGACAACTCTGTTTCAAACGTTGTATGACGACAGTGGTCACTCCAATATGTATCTAAAACTTTCAGTTCCGTTTCTGTAGGATTTCTTTGTTCAGTTTTAAAATATTCCTGAATGAATTTCAAATCATCCAAACCTAAAGCAAAACCGTGATTGTTAAAGAATTCCTCAAGCTGGGCATCATCAAAATTGATAAAACCTTCGTGAACAATTACTTTTGACGGCGTTTCTTCCGCAGGAATATTTAAAGTTGATAAATCTTTCTCCTGAGATTCCACTTTATTGATTAAAAGGTCTTTGATTTTAACTAAATCGGATTCAGAAACTCCTTCGAATTCGATCAGTTTACCGCTTCTTACTTTAGACTTCTCATTTTCAGTCAGTAAAGCAATACACTGTTGCGCAGAATCAGCACGCTGATCGTATTGTCCCGGTAAAAATTCTAATGCGAAATAAATTCCCTGTGCAGGGTTTTCTTCGATTAAAATATCAGTAACCGGATCTACGAAAGTGCTGTTTACCACTTTTTCGAATTCACCATCGTTTAATCCAAAAATATCGTAAACGTTATACACTTTTACGCTTTGGATAGACGGAACCACCGCTTTTACTTCATCAAAAATTTTTGGACTTTCTACATCGAAAATTCCTCTTTTTTCTACGAAAATTCTTTTGTTATTAGACATTAGATGCCAGATATTTATTAGATTATTTTTATTCTGTAAGGCAAATCAATTAGAATTTGCTATCATATTTTAATAGCATTCCTACGGAATGCAAATTTTACTTGTTAATCTGCTTCTACACAGATTTCATTCCTATGGAATGTTTTATTTTTCAATTTTTTCAAAGTCGATTCCGTAGGAATCGTATCTGTGTAGAAATAGTTGCTGGATTTTGGGGCATTCCGTAGGAATGCAATCTCTTAATCATCATAAAATTCAAACAAATATTCATTTTTAAACTCTATTTCAAAAGCATTCAGCATCTCTAGATATTCTTCCTTGAAACTTTTCTTGGAATGATGTTTTTCTTGGTTCAAAACATAATTTACAACTTTATCTTTTTGACTTTTCGCATATGAAAATGCGCCGTAACCTTCTTGCCAATAAAATTTCCCTAAACACAATCTTTTTTCATTGATAAAGTTAGTAGATTCTATCTTTACTGTTTTTATCAATTCAGGAATTGTAATTTGCAAATTTTTATAACTGAAAAATATATGTAAATGATCCGAATTTGCATAAATAGCCAATACTTTTTGTTTTTTGTTTAAAAATATGCCACAAATGTATTTTTCAATCTCATCCCTAACGTTAGGCTTTATTTTTATATCACGTCCTTTTGTAGCAAAAACTACTTGGATATAAATCTGTGTGTAAGTATTGGGCATATCATTTATTTTTCATCTTTCTTAAAAAGATAGCATTCCTACGGAATGCAGATTGGTTCAATATTATTTGCTACTACACAGATTACATTCCTACGGAATGATGATTATAACACTTTCTATAGAATAATAGATTAAAGTAAAAAATGCAGCCGAAAAGACTGCATATCATTTATACTTTAAGATCAGCCTCCAAACCAATCAGGTCTTTATTGGCATCAATGATCGGCTGAACTTCATTGGCAATGAATTCCTCCGTCTGAATTGGTGCAAACCCGATAAAGTTTTTAGGATCTAAAACTTCTTTTAATTTTGACTTATCAAGCTTTAATGAATCGTCATTTAAGATTCTTTCGATCAAATCGTTTTCTTTACCTTCTTCTTTCACTTTTTTAGAAGCTTCCATCGAATGAACTCTGATCACTTCGTGAATTTCCTGACGATCACCACCAGCTTTTACCTCTTCCATGATGATGTATTCTGTCGCCATGAAAGGAAGTTCTTCCATAATATGCTTGTTGATTCTGTTCGGATATACCACGATTCCGTTCATGATGTTGTTCCAAATCAATAGAATCGCATCAACCGCCAAAAACGCTTGTGGAATGGTTAATCTCTTGTTCGCAGAATCATCTAAAGTTCTTTCAAACCATTGCGTTGAAGCAACCATCGCAGAACTTGTCGTTAAAGACATTACGTATTTTGCCAATGCACCGATTCTTTCGCTTCTCATTGGATTACGCTTGTAAGCCATTGCAGATGAACCGATTTGGTTTTTCTCGAATGGTTCTTCAATTTCTTTCAAATTCTGAAGAAGACGTAAATCGTTGGTGAATTTATGTGCAGATTGAGCGATATTTCCTAATAAGGCAACCACTTTCGCATCGATTTTTCTGTCGTAAGTCTGTCCGGAAACTCCGAAAACTTTCTCAAAACCGAATCTTTTTGACAATTCTTTATCTAAATGTTTTACTTTAGAATAATCACCGTTGAAAAGCTCAAGGAAACTTGCTGCAGTTCCTGTCGTTCCTTTTACTCCTCTGAATCTTAATGTTTCTAAGAAGAAATCTAATTCTTCGATGTCCAGAACCAAACTTTGCAACCAAAGTGTAGCTCTTTTTCCAACAGTCGTTAACTGAGCAGGCTGGAAATGAGTGAATCCTAGAGTTGGTAAATCTTTATATTGAATAGCAAAATCAGAAAGATTTTTCATTACGTTAACCAACTTTTTCTTTAAAATTAAAAGTCCGTCACGGATTTGAATTAAATCTGTATTATCTCCTACAAACGCCGAAGTTGCTCCTAAGTGAATAATTCCTTTTGCTGAAGGCGCAACGTCACCATAAGCGTGAACGTGAGCCATTACATCATGACGGAATTTTTTCTCGTATTCTGCTGCTTTATCGTAATCGATATTATCAACATTGGCTTTCAACTCAGCAATTTGCTCGTCCGTAATCTCAAGACCTAAGTCTTTTTCGATTTCAGCAAGGGCAATCCAAAGCTTTCTCCAATTCTGGAATTTATTGTTATGAGAAAAGTTAAATAACATTTCTTCACTGGAGTAGCGCTCTTCCAATGGATTTTTGTAGGAATTCATTTCTTTACTTTTACTTTTTAGATATGCAAAAATAAGGATTTTCGTTGAGAGATGAAAATCGTAATGTCGGTTTTAAATTTTGTTTAAAATAGACTTGTTTTAACCGATTTAAAGCTCATTTTCAGTTCAGATAAATTCCGAAATACCAAGTCCAGGCGATTAAAATAATCTGCATTGGAATTCTTTCTTTATATAAATAAGCCATTCCGGGACCAGAATAATCTGCTTTAAAAAGATTGACTTTCTTTCGTGATGAATAAACATTAGCAATAAACACTAAAATTAAAAAGATAATCAACAAAATTGAAGTAAGCTCCCGAATTGAAGGAATCATTAAGCCAATTGCCGCCAGAATTTCAATTAGACCTGTAAAATAGACCCAAAACATTTTTGCCGGAATAAATTTAGGAATCATTAAAGTCATTCCTTTTTGGAATTTAAAATGGGCAAAACCTGTCAAAATCATAAAAACTGCCATTCCGAGATTTCCGGAAAATAGAAGATTCCAATTTCCCTCAAAGATTTTTGTTCCGACTAAAGCTAAAGCAAATGTAATAAAAAGGATTCCCAGTAATTTCATATTAATTGTTTTAAATTCTCGCATATATCACTTATTTTCACAAATGATTGAGAATATTTTTTTAAAGTTAAATAAAAAAAGAGGTTTTCTGTAAAAAACCTCCTGATATAACGTATACAAATCCTATTAATTCGATTCGGCAAGATCTTTAACAATCTGTAAACCTTTGGTAAAGCCTTCGTTCATATGATCTTTCCATTCGCTTTCGGCCTGAACTTCTGCTTGAAGTTTTACAGTTCCGTCATCAAGAGAAATTAGGAAATATTTTTCGAAAGAACCGTTCCACTCCATCACTTCTTTGCTTTGAGTATCTTCATTTCCTTCTTTATCAACCATTCCTAAATGTTTAAAAACAATCTGATCGGGCTTTTCCAGACTATCGATCGTGGAGACCATTCCTTCACCTTCTGTATTTGTAAAATACGTTTTTCCGCCAACTTGCCAATCTGATTTCATGATTGAAATCGACTTAGGATTGAAATATTTCGTCCATTCACTGTACGTTTCTGGTGTCCACAAGACATCCCATATTTTTTGTTTTGGAGCATTGATAATAATGTCGTACGATAAATTTTCCATAATAATGATTTTTTGATGTGTGCAATTTGGTTAAAATCATTTGTGTCTTTGCAAATAATCAATCATCTAAAGTTGATTTTCAGCCAGATTCTTTACATTTTGAAGTGCAGCCGGGAATTTTTCTTCAAAAAAATCTTTGAATTCCGGTGACGATTTAATCGCTACTTTCAATATAGTTTCTTCTTCTGTTTCCTCTAAAATATAAGATTCTGTGGCGTCTCCCCAATCTTGTGGAGTTTCTACGCCATCATAAATTTCGCCCAAATGCAGAAAAATCATCTCTTTATTGGGATCATTCTTTACAACACGACTGTACATTCCGTTATTGTTCGGATCAAAAAATTTAATGATGCTGCCTTCATCCCAAGTCCCGAGATAAAATGAGCCTTTAGAAAACGCTGAAGTCCATTGTCTGTAACTCAAATCATCCCACAAAACGGTCCATATTTTTTCCGGAGCTGCATTAATTTTAATTTCGAATTCTAAAGTTTCCATAATTTAATGTATATTTAGTTTAGGTTTAGGTTTAGGTAAAATTATTTATCCACCGACAAAATCACCGCCATTGATGTGAATAATTTCGCCCGTGATAAAACTGGAATCTTCCGAAGCCAGAAAAACATACGCAGGTGCAACTTCTGAAGGCTGACCGGCTCTTTTTAAAGGTGTATCTTTTCCGAACGAAGCAATATCTTCAAAAGTTTCTTTCACTAACGGAGTCCAAATCGGGCCCGGAGCAACACCGTTGACTAAGATTTTACGCTCAGCAAGATTTGTGGCCAATGACCGGACAAATGTAGCTATTGCACCTTTTGTTGCCGAATAATCGATGAGATGATCGCTTCCGCGATAGGCAGTTACCGAAGTGGTACAGATGATTCGTGCGCCTTTATTCATTACCTTCAAACAGTCTCTTGTAAAAGAAATCATTGAAATAATATTGACCTTAAATGTTTCATTAATCTGATCATCCGAAATTTTTTCGATCTCACCTTTCGGAAACTGAATTCCGGCATTATTGACCAGAATATCAACATTTTTCCAATGTTTGCTGATTTTTTCTAAAGTATTTTTTCTAAATGCTTTTTTAGAAATATCACCTTTGAAAAGAATACATTCCTGACCCTCTTTTTCAACCAATCTTTGGGTTTCTCTGGCATCTTTTACACTTTCTTTATAAATGACAGCAACATCGGCTCCTTCTCTTGCAAAATGAACGGCTACTGCCTGACCGATTCCGCTGTCGCCACCGGAAATAATGGCTTTTTTATTAAGTAATTTTTTACTTCCTAAATAATTTTGCCTGATAATCTCAGGATACAAACCGTCTTTAGGTACTTTGGAAAGTGATTTTGACTTGTTCTGCGTCTTCATAAGCAAATCTTTTTGTAAATAAACCTCATCAAATCACAAGCCGAAAAGAAAAGTTGGATGATCGAAGCTGGATGTTGGAAGTTGTTTCTGACTTAAAAAGACTTCCAGCCTCCACCACCTGAATTCCAGCAAATTTTAAGAATGATAAGCTTCTTCTAAATCTTTAATTACAATTTTTTGCATCTTCATCATAGCCTGTACTACATTTTGGGCTTTTTGCTGATCAGAATCACTCATCAGCTCAATTAATCTTTTGGGTACAATTTGCCAGCTCATTCCGAATTTATCTTTCAGCCAACCACACATACTTTCTCTACCTCCATCTGCAGTGAGAGAGCTCCAAAGATGGTCAGTTGTTTCCTGATTATCTGTCATGATAACCATAGAAATGCCTTCATTAAAATCAAATTTGTGATCGTATGAATTATCCATGCAAAACATTGAATAACCGTCAATTTCAAAATGGGCATGCTGTACATTTTCCGGAACTTCGTGATTTTCATCATTTACCCCTTCTCCATATTTCAGAACACTTTCTATCTTTGAATTGGGGAAAATTTTGGTGTACAATTCCATCGCTTCCATGGCTTTCCCATTATTTTGATGGATAAACATTAAAGTCGGAATAATTCTTTGCTCGCTTTTCTTTTCACCTAAATATAATTGCCATGTTACTCCGAATTTATCGCGAACCCAACCATATTTTTTACTCCAAGGGTAAGAATCTAATGCCATCAAAACAATCCCTCCGTCTTCTAATTGATCCCAATATTTCTGGACTTCATCTTCGGTTTCACACATGACCATAAACGAAACGGAAGCATTTTTTTCAAAATGCGGGCCGCCATTTAAAAGCATTAATTTTTGTCCGAAAAGTTCTAGATTTAAGACTACCGGAGTATCTGCAGTAATTTTTCCGTCAAATATTTTGCAATAAAATTCAGCTGATTCTTTTGCATCACCATCATACCAAAGGCATGGGAAAATATTGTTATTCATTATTTTAAATTTAGAATTGATTGAGTTCAAACACGACTTGTTTAATATTTATTCTGTATTATGTTAAGAAAAATATGTGATGTATTTATGTTTAAAGATTGCTTCGCTGGCAATGGCAAACCTTATGTTTTAGTTTTTAATTATTTTTAAAAGAAATCTGATTTTCCTGCATATAACACTTTAATTTCTCCATCGCATTTTTTCCAAAACCGTGAAGCTGCATGATTTCCTGCTCAGAATAAAGTGACAGTTTTTCTAAAGAATCAATCTTTTCTTTTTCAAGAGCCCTTCTTGCTGGCATCGCTATAATCCCCTTCAAAAAATCTCCATTCGCAACATAATTAACAGCACAAATAGAGTTTAAACACTTTGCCATAATTATTAAGTTGATCATATTGCAAAAAAAATTGTTAGTTATTTTCTACATATTTATGAAAATTGTTGAGAATCGCGTACCATCCTTCACGCTGCATTTCAACTGAATTTTGTTTTTCAGGATCGAAAATCTCGGTTACTTTAGTGGTATTTTCGTCTATTTTCTCAAAAACAACTTCTACGTTTCTTCCATCTTCGATGTGATATTTTATTCTTTCATTCGGAATCACTTCGTCATAAATTCCTATAAAATCAAATCCGAAGCTTCCGTCTTTTGCCTCCATTCGGTTATTGAATTTCCCGCCCGGTTTCAAATCATTTTCAGAACTCGGACAAAACCAGCTTTCGTGTGCAAAATTCCATTTGGTAATGTGTTTTGGATCATTAAAATAATCCCAGACTTTTTCTACCGGCGCCAAGATCGTAATGTCAATTTTAACTTTGTCCATTTAATATTTTGTTTTTATGGTGTAAAATAAGGGTAAATTAACATCTACCCTTTCATTAATTAAATATAAAACTATTTTGTGTATTCTTCGTTATAATTAATCATCCAATGAACACCGAACTGATCCTGAAAGCTTCCGAAATAATCTCCCCAAAACTGGTCTTCAAGCGGCATTTCAATATTTCCACCTTCTGAAAGTCCTTTAAAAATTCTCTCTGCATCTTCTCTGGAATCAGGGAAAATTGAAACATAATTATTATTTCCAACGGTTAATTTCTGTCCGAATGACGGTATAATATCTGAAGCCATCAAAAGATCTCCGCCAATGGGAAGAGCAATGTGCATTACTCTGTTTTTTTCTTCGTCTGATAAATTTTCAGTTCCGGGAGCATTGCCCATTTTATGGATTTCTCCAACGAATTCTCCGCCAAAAACAGATTTGTAAAATGTAAATGCTTTTTCTGCTGTACCGTCAAAATTCAGGTACGGATTTAATTTTGCCATGATTTTTATTTTTAAAAAGTTAGTTTTATTGTTATTGTGAGAAGTAATCTCTTTTTTAAACGCAAAAAAGCGCAAAGATTTTCTTGAAATGATTGAGAATATCTTTCGTTCGCAAATGAAATTCGCCGGTTCCTTTAAAATCAATGAAATTATAGAAGCAAAGGCGTTTGACTTCGTCGAATCTTCGATTTCACTCAGCGAAGAATGAACGTGTACTTTGTCATTCTGACGAAGGAAGAATCTCATCTAACCTTCAATGAATTATTGGTTTAAAAATTTATCGACCTCATTAGCTGTAAAGTCAATTAAATTTTTATCTACATTTCCTCCAAAATCCGCCATCATATACGAACCGTGAGTTGCAGGAAGAATCATTAATTGTGAACCATCTAATAATCGCCACATTTCAACAACATGTTCAGGTTTTATAATGTCTTTATCCCCTGAAATAAACAAGATAGGAGCTTTTATTGATGTTAAAATTTTCTCGTCCCAATCTTCGAAAGTTTGCATTCTTTTGCTGTCTTTATCAAACATATTTTTGAGTTTCGTGACATCATGGTTTAAGTTTAAAAAATTAATTTTAAGTGGTTCAGGCATTGATTCTAACGTTACATCAATCATGCTTTCGAAAAATCCATCTATCATTCCGCTTTTTTTATAAAATGCTGATGCGACAATCAATTTATCAATTATTTTCGGGTGACGATGAGCGAGCTGCATCACTGTACTTCCGCCATTACTGAAACCCCAAAAAGAAGCTTTTTCAATATTTAATTCTTTCAAAAGTGCTGCAACATCATCTGCATCCTTTTCGAAAGTTTCAGGAATATCGCGATGATCTGTCCTTCCATGGTTTTGAAGATCGATTCCGATTAGCTGAAATTTGTTTTCAAGTCTTGAGATAATTTCTTTATAATCATATAAAATAGAACCTCCGCCTCCATGAATCAAGACTAAAGGTTTTCCGGAACCGTAGATTTCATAATACACCTGAATTCCGTTGACGTGTTTATGCCCTTTTTCAACCGGATTCATCGGTTAATATTTTAAATCTTTATCGAAATCATATTTCATTCCTTCGTACCCAAGAATTCTGCGCATCAATCCGATCTGTCCGCACAGATAATCTTCACGACCAATGCACATTCCAACAAAATTCAGAACTGTTTCAGGAAAAAAATCAATGTTCATTCCCATCGGAAATGCTTTCTCTAAATCTTCGTCTGAAGCTTCCAATAATTTATTGTAAACAAGCGGTGAGATTTTATGAAAAGAATCTTTCAATTGCTGTAAAGATGGATATTCTAAGTTTGTATCTAACGCTTTTCCCTGAAAGAAAAAATCTTTAAACTCGAATTCTTCATTTAATCCGAGCACGCTTCCCATTGCATAGCGCATATCGAGAAAATTACCTACCATCCAAACGATATGGTTTGTTCTGCCTTCAATTCTTTTCAGCGCATCTTCCTCTGAAATTCCATCAAGAACCATCAGAAAACTCTGACTGTGACCTCGAAATGCAGGAATTATAATTTCTAATTTTGATGATTTTGGTGTGTCCATAATTTAAGGTTAAGGTTAAGGTTGATTAAAATTGTGCTTAAGGCTGCGAAGGCATTTGAGATATATCAGCAAACGTCACATTCCATCCGTGTCCATTGATGTCCCAAAAAGAATTTTGATACATCCATCCGTAATCTTGTGGTTCTTCATGTTGATAAGCTCCGTTCGCTACGGCTGCATTAACAACCTGATCAACTTCCTCACGACTGTTTAAACCAATTGCAACCAGAACTTGTGTTGTATCGCCTTTTGGAACAGGTCTTTCTGAAAAAGTCTGAAAATATTCTTCCGTTAAAAACATGACGTAAATAGTGTCATTCAACACAACACAAACTGCTTTATCGTCTGAAAACTGCTCGTTAATGGAGAATCCAATTTTAGTCCAGAATTCTTTTGTTTTCTGAATATCTTTCACCGGAAGATTCACATAAATTTGATTGACTTTCATTTTGTAATTTTTTATTTAGGTTAAATCTGAAATTTAAAATTCTGCAGGAAGCTGAGACATATCTGAAAAAAGTACTTCCCACTGATGACCGTCTAAATCTGCAAAAGTTTTCTGATACATCCAGCCATAATCTCTTGGCTCACTGTATTTGGAACCTCCATTTTCTGTAGCAGTCTTCACCATTTGATCAACTTCTTCACGACTGTTTACACCAACTGCAAGAAGCGTTTGAGTAGTATCTCCCTTTGCAACAGGTCTATCTGTGAAAGTTTGGAAAAACTCTTCTTTTAAAAACATGGTGTAAATATGATCTTGTTTCATGATTACACAGATTGCTTTTTCATCAGAAAATTGTTCGTTGATAGAAAACCCAAGTTTTGTCCAGAATTCTCTTGTTTTCTGAACATCTTTTACAGGAAGGTTTACGTAAATTTGATTGATTTCCATTTTGTAATTTTTGATGTTAAACTTTTAACCAAAATTACCAAGTCACTCTGAAAATCAACTTGCCATAAGACAAGATTTAATTTTTCTTCGGATGGGATACCAGTTCTTTGCGGATTCTGCTCAGTGAAGTGTCAGTAACACCAAGATATGAGGCTATCTGCTTAAGTGGTGCAAATTGTACGACTTGAGATTTTTGCTCTAAAAGATGAAGATAACGTTTGGTTGCAGAAAGTATAAACATCTCAACCGAGCGCTGTTTGCATAAAAAAAGCTGCTGAGACATCCAAGCTCTTCCCCATTCTCTGAGATTCGGAATCTTATGAAATAGTTCCTGAAAAACATCAAAATCCATCTTCCAACATTCACAATCGGTGATACAAACAATGTTTTCCTGCGTAGGAATTCTTTGAAAAAGTGAAGAAACATCGATGATAATTTCGTTTTCTGTAAAAAAGTTTGTCGTCACATCATTTCCGTTGAAATCATTGACAAAAGAACGCGCCAAACCTTTTTCTAAAATATAATATTCATTAGCCATTTTGCCTTCCTGCAGAATAGTTTCCCCTTTTTGAAAAATTACTTTTTCGTGCGCCTGAATAATTTCCTCAAGCTCTTCCTGAAAAAAGAAAGGAAAATCGCGGTAAACGTCAAAGGCTTTGTTGGTCATCCAATAAATATTTAAGATTTTAAAATTAAAATTTTTATTGGAATTGGAAGTGTTATTTTTGGATTACCTGAATTTAAATATTGTAATCCTAGATTTTTAATTAATTACAAAGTATTTTAATACATTAATTTACCAATTCTGGTGAAAAAACTTATTAAATCTAAATGCCCATTTTGTCATTCCATAGGAATCTAAGCAAAGAATTAATTTTAAAATAGTTGAGATTCCTTCGGAATGACAAACTAGATGCTAATTAGATACTGATTTTTGAAATCATTTAAGGTTAATTTAAGCAGATGGAAGATAACATCAACAAATTCCGTGCAAGTGCTACAAAAGCTTCTTTTGCGCAGTCTTTGATTAAAAAATTAGATAAAATAGAGCGTATTGAAGTGGATAACGAAGACGTTTCCAAATTCAATATCCGTTTCGGACAGTCACAAGTTCCAGGAAAAGTTATTGATTCAATGATATTTTGAAAATATTTTAAAGATTTCCCGAAAGCTTCTTACTAGGGTGTTTTGCCTTTTCGTGGGTTCCCGCAAGTCTGTCGCAGGGGTGAAAGAAGGTTTCAAGAGTTGCCGAAAGTTTCTTACTAGTGTGCAGGAGCCTTTCGGAGGGGCATTTTAGGATTTACTGCCCTGTTTTGAAACCACTCTTAGCAAGTAAATTTAAAACAAAGAAAGCTGAATCGGTTTAGGTTTTGAAGGTTTTTCAGCATCACCGAATACTGTTTTACCACCAAATCTCCAGGAGTTTTGACGTTCTTCTTCAATAACTTCGTTAATGTCAAAGTTCGGAGTAAAATTTTTCTCGGCTTCTGCAATAATTGTATGAAGTTTATTGATGGATTGCAGTTTATCAGAATTACCCAATTTAGATTTTTCGATTCCTTTCTGAAGAATATTGATGGTTTCATCGTAAACATTAATGGGAACAGGAAACGGATGCCCATCTTTTCCACCGTGCGCAAAAGAAAATCTTGCAGGATCTCTGAACCTTGAAGGCGAACCGTGAATAACTTCGCTTACTAAAGCAAGGCTCTGTAAAGTTCGCGGTCCTACACCTTTCAATAAAAGCAATTCTTCAAAGTTTTCAGGCTGGTTTTCTCTTGTCATGTACAAAAGCGTTCCGAGTTTTTTCAAATCAACATCAGAAGCACGAACATCATGATGCGCAGGTAAAATCAAATTGGCGAAATCCTGCATGATTTTTTCTGAATTGGTATGGGAAATTTCTAAAATTCCTTTGCGGCTTTCCTGAGCTTCGTGAGCTGTCAGATTCAGAATATTTCCACGGTTAATTCCCTGAATTCCTTTGTGAGGTTCGTCGACAAAAGATTCCATATTTTCCGAATGCCAATGATATCTTCTTGCAGTTCCGTCTGCATCATTCATTCCCTGTTGTACAACTGCCCAATTTCCTTCATCTGAAAGAATAAAATTATGAAGGTACAACTGATAACCATCCTGAATAGCCGTATTATCGACTTTTGCAGAAAGTTTACTGGCACGAACTAATTCGTTTCCATCTAATCCGGTTTTATCGGCAATAACGAGAAGTTCATTAGGTGTTTCTTTTGAAAACCTACCTTTTCCGCCACAAATATAAATTCCGAGTTCTTTGGAATTTGGGTTGATGCTGCGTTTTAAAGCTCCCATTACAGATGTTGTAATTCCGGAAGAATGCCAATCCATTCCCATCACAGCACCAAAACTTTGAAACCAAAACGGATCTGCTAATCTTCGAAGAACTTCATTTTTCCCGTAATCTGCAAGCATTACTTCAACAATAGAAAGTCCGAGTACAGCCATTCTTTCATAAAGCCAAGGCGGTACTTTTCCGTAGTGAAGGGGTAAAGTTGCGGTTCCGGAACGTTTCATTTGTTATAGTTGATAGTTGATAGTTGATAGGCAAAATTAAAACCTTACAATTGAAATACATAAGGCTTTAACATTTTTATTTTTTCATGCAAAGATTTTTAATTAACTAAATCAACAGAATAATATTAAAATTACTGATGTGAAAGAATATTAATGAGTTTTCCGAACGGGTCTATCACAAAGAATCTTCGAACACCCCAATCTTCGTCGGTCAATTGGTAAGTGATTTCAAATCCTGAATTGTTCATCTTTTCATATATTTCATCTACATTATCAACTTCGATCGAAAGATCTGGAACTTCGGTGTCATTTCCGCCTTGAGTTGCAAAACTTATCTGAACTTTTGCTTCTTCGTTATTGCCAAAAGTTTTGATCCAGCCGTGATTCATCAATGTTTCGAGACCTAAAATATCATGATAAAATACATCAGCTTTAGATAAATCTTCTGCCTTTATATTAGCAACAATTCTTTTTACCATTTTCTTAAAATTTAGATTTAAAAATAAAAAAAGCCTTGTGAAAAATACAATTTCAAAAGGCAATATAATTATTTATTTAAAATTTTAATGCTTTATAATTTCCTTTACAATTCCTCCTTGAGGTTCTCTTACGGTCTGTGTAAAAATAAATGCTTTTGGATCGATAGAACGAACGATATTCTGCAGTTTTCTAACTTCCAATCTGGTGACAATCGTGAAAATAATATCGGCCTCGGCGCTTTGTTCGAAAGATTCTTTCATAAAACCTCTTTCGCCTTTGTAAACTGTGATTCCTCTGTTCATTGTTAAAACCAAAGCTTTTTTGATTTCTTCACTGTTTGCAGAAACAATGGTTACGCCAGTGTAAGCTTCGATTCCTTCAATTACATATTTGGTAATCTGACTAGCCACGAGGTACGTCATAATTGCATACAAAGCAATTTCAAATTTAAGAAAAACGGTTGCGATGATAAAGATGATCACATTCATTCCTAAAATAATTTCGGTAATGCTAAAACTGCTTTTTTTGAACGTTAATAAGGCTAAAACTTCCATTCCGTCGAAAGTTCCGCCACCTCGCATAGATAAACCGATTCCAATTCCCATGAAAAATCCGCCAAACACAGCGACCAATAATTTGTCATGGGTCACTTCCGGAAAAGGGACGAAAAAAATGGCGATGATGATTAGTAAAATCGTTAAAAAACTTCTGATCGCAAAGTGTTTTCCGATTTGGAAGTACGCCAGAATGATAAATGGTAAGTTTAAAACCAATAGAATGACTCCGAGATTCCAATGGTAAACTTCGTGAAGTAAAAGTGAAACACCGGTAACACCACCATCTAAAAAGTGATTAGGAACGAGGAAAGATTTTAAAGCAAAACTCGCAGAAATAACTCCTAAAACCAGATAAATAATATCTGATAAAGTAAATAGCGGGCCATGTTTAGTAGAAGCTGAGCTCATAAAGTGATCAGTTGTTTTTTAGTTTTGTTTTGATAATATCCAGGTTATCCTGTTTTTTTTGATTTCTGCTGTTGATGGCTGTTTCTGTGAAATAATGATGGCTTTCTAAAAACTTTTCCTGTAATAAATTCCAGTCGCGCTCAGAATTTACGATTCCAAACATAGAAAGTTCTTCGAACAATTTGTCTCCGATCACAAAAAAATCGTCTCGACCAAGATAGTCTAAATCGGCATCGGCAACAATTTGTTCTAAATGATTTTTCGGAGTCTGAGGAATTTTTGTCGCCATGATCATTCCGTTTATTTTATCTAACTGATCTTGCGAAAAGCCGTATTCTAAAAGATATTCCGCAGCAATTTCACAAGACTTTTCTTCATGATTTTTTGATCCAAATAAAAATCCTGTATCGTGAAATAATGCAGCCGTTTTTAGCAATACCAGATCTTCATCATTAACTCCTTCAGATTTGGCAATTTTTTCTACAGAATCGATAACGTCTTTTACGTGCATTACGCTGTGATAAGACAGATGCTCGGGAAGATTTTCTCTGAGCCTTTTTAATATAATTTTATTTAATTTTTCGTATTCCATATTTAAAATAGAAAATGTTTTTTAATTTGTTTTTAGTGCAACTTTTAACGCAAAGTCAAAGTTCGCAAAGATTTTTTTTAAAACTACTAACTATTTTTTAAGTTCGCAAAGGCGTTCTACTGAGCAAAGATTGCAGAGTTTTAGACTAGTAATTTAAATTATTTATAAATCTTTTTTAGTTTCAAGGGCAAAATACATATCCATATCGCCTTTTCCTTTGGTATGAATTTTACCTCTGTATTCGCAGACTATTTTGTCTTTTACCAGCTGATATGTAGATTCTGAAATATTTATTTTTCCTTTCTGGCTGTTTTGTTCCATTCTTGCAGCCGTGTTTACAGTATCCCCCCAAATGTCGTATGCGAACTTTTTCACCCCAACAATTCCGGCAATTAAAGAACCTGAATTGATCCCGATTCTGATATCTAAAACATCAGGATGAGTTTTCTTTCTTTCTTCAATAAAATCAATAATATCCAAAGCTACCAATACCGTTTTGTAAGCGTGACATTCATTTTTCATAGGTAATCCACAAACCGCCAAATACGCATCACCAATGGTTTTTATTTTCTCTAAACCATGCTTTTCCATAATTAAATCGAAAGCGGTAAAACATTCGTTCAATTCGACCAACATTTTTTCGGCTCCCATTTTCTCGGAACTTTGGGTAAAATTAACAAAATCGGTAAATAAAACACTTACTTCATCATAATATTTAGCTTCAGAGCTTCCGTTTTCCTTTAATTCTTCGGCAACTTCGTGCGGAAGAATATTGAGGAGTAAGTTTTCGGTTTTTTGCTTTTCTTTTTGCAATTCAAAAGTTCTTTCGTCAACCTGTTTTTCAAGTAGATCATTTTGATCCTGAAGAATCTGCTGTTTTTCCTGCTCCTGTTTTATATTGATATCAGAAAGTCGGTTGACTTCATCCAGCTGTTTCACAAGACTTAAATTGGTTGATGCAAACTGCCATGCTAAATAGGCCGAGATTGAAATAGGAAAACTTATGAAAATAAAAATCATGACATATCCCATAAAATCATCGCCCATTATTTCGCCCATATCAATGGTATTCAGTTTATTTAAAAACATGAAGATAATGACCATTACAATAAAAAGAAAGAATACCAAAACCCCTCCACCAACGATAAATGCAGATTTTTCTCTTCTGATCATTGCTCTGATTATTAAATAAAAAGATTCAAAAGCAACAAAGCAAAGGTAAAAAAATGCAAAACTGGCCGCAGAAGCTGCACTGAAATAATAAAGAATAAAAATACACGCCGAAATAATCAACATTACTTTCAGTCTTTTTTTGGTTCTTCCAAATAATGTATTGACAAATCCTGTGAGCGAAGTACCAAATGCCATTACCGAAAGAAATGCAAAAAACGTATAAGAGTCGATATCTAAAGGATTTTTTATTTCTGACAAAAGCAAAATCATATAACTCATCAAAGAAATAGAAAAATTGTATGTAGAAAAATAAAGATTGTAAATTGCTTTTCTGTAGAAAATAAACAACAGGAGATGAATAAATCCTAATGCACCAAATATTCCGCAAATCAGCATGGTGTAAAAATTGAAATACTGCACTTCTTCAATTTTGTCTCTGATAAATTCATTAGCCGAAGCAAGCTCCACACCAATTGCAAAAGGCACTAAAGTAATGGTCTTCTTTTTGCCTGCAGCAATTGGTAAAAACCGTATCGCTAAAACATTTACTTTGGTATTATCTAAAGTAAACAATTCGGGGATTCTGTTTTTAATCCTGAATTCTCTTGATTTTTCGTCTCCGATTTTGCCAATGCTTTCAATCTTTTTACCGTTTAAATAAACTTCTGAAGCGCCGAGTTGCTGAATTTTAAAACATAAAGATTGATTGACCGATGCAGAATCTACCTTAAAATAATACCGAACCCAATAAATCTGATCTTTTTTAACATCTTTTTTTAAGTTATAATTTGTAGGATTCCATGAATAAACTTTTCTAGAATTAAAATTAACATTTTCCCATGAAGAATCATCGAATTCTGCAGAGGCAAAGGCCGGATTATCACCTGCGAAAAATTTACTGGCTTCATCGATTGAAGCACCAGCTTTAATTTCTTTATTGGTAAAAACTCTCGGTTTCTCACGAGAATTTTGAGCAAAAGAAAATGTTTGCAACACAATGAATGCAAAAAATAGAAATTTAAAGAGTAGATTTTTTTTCACACTGATAAAATTAAATTTGATTGACGAAATACATGTCCATTGCGCCTTTACCTTTGGTTTCGATTTTCCCACGATACTCAAAACTAAAGCTTTCTTTTATTAACTGATAAGTTGCTTCAGAGATATTTACTCTTCCAGGTGCGCTATTTTGCTCCATTCTTGCAGCCGTATTTACAGTATCGCCCCAAATATCGTAAGCGAATTTTTTCACTCCTACAATTCCTGCAATCACCGCCCCGGAATGAATTCCAATCCTGATATTTAAAGCATTTGGATTGTGCTGTTTGCGATGTTGAATATAAGAAAGAATTTCTAAACTTGCACTGACTGCATTTTTTGCATGTTGATCATTAGAAACAGGCAATCCGCTCACCGCTAAATACGCATCGCCAATGGTTTTTATCTTTTCTAAATTGTATTTCTCCATGATTCTGTCGAACTCTGTAAAGCAGATATTCAGTTCATTCAAAACTTCCTGCACACCGATTCTTTCGGAATTCGCAGTAAAGTTGACAAAATCGGTAAACAAAACAGAAACTTCATCGAAATGTTTTGCGCTTGTTTTCCCTTTTTCCTTTAATTCTTCAGCAACTTCAAACGGAAGGATATTCAGCAATAAATCATCTGATTTTTGTTTTTCTTCAGCGATTTTTTTGTTGTCTTTACGTTTTTGGTTGTAAGAAAACCCTGCAAAACCCAATAACAATAAAGATAAACCAGCTCCAATGGCCCACATATTTTTCTGGGTTTTAGAACTTTCCAAATCTGCTTTGGCAATGGCATCTTTTTTTTCCTGATTGATTTTTGCGATATTTTTTTCCTGGGAATATTTTAAAGCTACAGCTTTTTGCTCTTCATCAAATTTAATCTGAATTTCTTTTCGTCTTAGATCTTCTTCAAGCGCTAATCTTTTTCTTTCTTCTTCCGTTTTTGCCGCAGCCTGTTTTTTTTCATATTCAAAACGGAGTGCTTTTAATTCTATCTCTTTCTGGAGTTGTATGCGTTTGGTTTCTTCTTCTAATTTTATGCGGGTTCTTTCGTTGGCGACTTCCGTTTCCGATTGTACAGAAGAAAGAGCTTTCATTTTGTCCATTCCATACGTTTCTTCTTTCTTGTCATACATCTTTTTCAGGTACGAATAAGACTGAGTGTAATCCCCAAGGAAAGCATACGCACGATGTAAAACTTCATAATTCTGAATAAAAATTTCCGGAGAAACATAAGTCTTCAATTGAGTAAAATATTCAAGATTTTTTTCCTGCTCTTTTGTTTTGGATTCTAATGCTGAAAGTTTTGACGGATCATTTTTTAGAGCTAAGCTATCTTCCATTATCTTTTTTAACCCAATAAATCCTTCATGGTTTTTGTAATACTGATACATCGGGTCTTTTTCACTACTCAATTTCATTCCTTTAGCTGCATATTCCTCAGCTTTTACAAAATCTTTTTCTTTAGAATAAATATCTGAGAAATAGTAATAGACCAACGGTAAATTATCTTTCAAATTTTTAGCCTCGTAATAACTTTTAGCCTCATTCAGATATTTTTTTGCTACTTCCAGTTTATTCATTTCAGAATAAATATTAGCCATAAAAATTTTTGCTTCTGCTGTCTGCAAATCATTATGACTCTTTTGGGAAACTTCCAAACCTTTTTGGAAATACTCCAACGCTTTTTTATTATCTCTGCTGGTTAAGAAAAATGTCCCAGCACTTCTGTAGGCGGGATATAAATTTTCAGGATAGTTTTTTTTAACAAAATCGATGTACGTATATAAAGCTGTATAACTGTCTGCGTATTCTTGTTGTATAAAATTGTTGGCAAAAAGACCTTGGTAAGATTCCATTACAATGTTCTTGTCTATTTTTCTGCCTTCTTTATTATATTTTAAAATTTCATTGTAATATTTTGTAGCAATATCACTTTTTTTATTAACAGCATTCACTCGTGCCAACAGAAAATTGAGAACCGCCCTCTTCTCGTAGTTTTCAGTTTTATGGAGATATTTTTCTGCTTCCAACAAATATTTTTCGCCGGTAACTAAATCATTTTTATGTAAATATAAATTACCTATAAACAAATTTGTTCTTCCTATCTGCTCAACATTATTGTTTTTTAAATAAAAAGGTAACCCTAATTTGGAATACGAAATGGCACTATCAATATTTTTATTCTGGTAATAAATATTGCCTAAATCATCAAAGATTTTTGCTCTCTCTTTGTCAGATTTATTCAATTTTAGCTGACTTTTCAGACTGTTTATTTCAACAGATTCCTGCGCTTTGAAAACGGTGTTCCCGTAAAAGAGAAAACAGATTATAGCAAAAGAGGTAAATTTATTCTTCAATGGCTGGTTATTGCGTTCATCCACAAAAATAGAAAAATCATTCTATTAAATAACAGAATGATTCAAATTACTGAGAAATATTTTTATTTACTTCAAAGATGCAATAGCAGCTTCGTAATTAGGCTCTTGCCCGATTTCAGGAACTTGCTCAGTATAGATTACTTTAGCTTTTTCATCCAAAACAACAACTGCTCTGCTTAAAAGCCCTTTCAAAGGAGAATCAGAAAGCGTAACGCCATAATCTTCACCAAAATTACCTCTGAAATCTGATAACGTTTCAACATTATTTAAACCTTCAGCTGCACAAAATCTTGACAATGCAAAAGGCAAATCTCTTGAAACATTAATTACAACTGTATTATCAAGATTTGAAGCTTCTTCGTTGAATTTTCTTGCAGAAGCCGCACAAATTCCTGTATCAATACTTGGAAAAATGTTCAGAACAACTCTTTTCCCTGTATAATCAGCAAGGTTTTTTTCAGACAAATCTCCAGAAACCATTGTAAATTCCTGTGCATCTTTTCCTACTTCGGGAAGATTTCCTATCGTATTTATTGGGTTTCCTCTAAATGTAATTGTAGACATAGTTTATTTATTTAAATTTTTATCAAATTTATTCAAATTCCCGATGAATTTGTTTGAAATAAAGGTTAAATAATTCTTAAAGTGAAAAAACTCATTGATTATTAAAGTGGAAAAAATTAAAATTTAACTAAATTTGTGAAACTAAAAATTTAAATAATAAATAACAGTATAATGTCAGAAAAATCAAAAATCTATTACACCCTTACGGATGAAGCTCCAATGTTGGCTACACACTCGTTTTTACCGATTGTAAAAGCTTTTACAAAATCAGCAAACATTGAGATCGCAGTTCCGGATATTTCTTTGGCAGGAAGAATCTTAGCCAACTTCCCAGAATTTTTGAAAGATGATCAGAAAACCGTTGATGCTTTAGCTCAATTAGGAGAATTGGCAACTCAACCGGATGCAAACATTATCAAATTACCAAATATTTCAGCTTCTGCACCTCAGTTAGATGCAGCTATTGCTGAATTGCAAGCTAAAGGTTTCGCAGTTCCAAACTATCCTGCAGAACCTAAAAATGACGAGGAAAAAGCAATCAAAGCTAAGTATGCTAAAGTATTAGGAAGTGCTGTAAACCCTGTTCTTAGAGAAGGAAATTCTGACAGACGTGCTCCAAAAGCTGTTAAAAACTACGCAAAAGCAAACCCTCACAGAATGGGTAACTGGGCTTCAGACAGCAAAACTGACGTTGCTCACATGAACAGCGGAGATTTCTACGGAACTGAAACTTCGACTACTCTAGAAAATGCTACAAAATATAAGATCGTTTTCAAAGGAAATGATGGTGCTGAAACTTTATTAAAAGATTTCGCAGGTCTTCAGGCTGGAGAAGTGATCGATTCTTCTGTAATGAACTTAAATTCTTTGAAATCTTTCGTTCAGGAAGCTATCGAAGAAGCTAAAAACAGAAACGTACTTCTTTCTGCTCACCTGAAAGCGACAATGATGAAAATCTCAGATCCAATCGTTTTCGGAGCTATCGTTGAGACTTTCTTTAAAGATGTTTTCACTAAATATGCTGAAACATTTAAGTCTTTAGATGTAAACCCAAACAACGGTCTTGCTGATCTTTTCGATAAAATAAAAGGAAATGCTCAGGAAGCGGATATTAAAGCTGATATTGAAGCTGCTTTAGCAAACGGACCAAGAGTGGCAATGGTAAATTCTGATAAAGGAATTACGAATTTCCACGTTCCTTCAGATATTATCGTTGATGCTTCTATGGCTGCTTTGGTAAGAGGCGGAGGAAAAATGTGGAACAAAGACGGAAACGAAGAAGATACAGTTTGTATCATTCCTGACCGTTCTTACGCAGGTTTCTATCAGTCTGTAATTGATGATATGAAAGCGCACGGAAAATTAGATCCTACAACAATGGGTTCTGTTCCTAACGTAGGTTTGATGGCTCAAAAAGCTGAAGAATACGGTTCTCACGACAAAACTTTCCAGGCTTCTGCTGAAGGAACAGTTGAAGTTCAGGACGAAGCTGGAAACGTTCTTCTTTCTCAGAAAGTTGAAGCTGGTGATATCTTCAGAATGTGTCAGACTAAAGATGCTCCAATCCAAGACTGGGTAAAATTAGCGGTAAACAGAGCAAGACTTTCTGATACTCCTGCTATTTTCTGGTTAGATAAAGGAAGAGCTCACGACAGAGAAATGATCAAAAAAGTTGAAAAATATTTAGCTGATCATGATACAAACGGACTTGACATTAAAATTCTTGATGTAAAAGACGCAATGACAGAAACGTTAAAGAGAGCAAGAGAAGGAAAAGATACTATTTCTGTTTCAGGAAACGTATTGAGAGATTATTTAACTGACCTTTTCCCAATTCTTGAACTTGGAACTTCTGCAAAAATGCTTTCTATCGTTCCATTGATGAATGGTGGTGGTTTATTCGAAACAGGAGCCGGAGGTTCTGCTCCAAAACACGTTGAGCAATTCTTAGAAGAAGGTTATTTAAGATGGGATTCTTTAGGTGAATTCTTAGCTTTACAGGCTTCTTTAGAGCATTTAGCACAAACTCAAGGGAATACAAAATCTCAGGTTTTAGCAGATGCATTAGATGAAGCAAATGCTAAATTCTTAGCGACTGATAAATCTCCTGCAAGAAAAGTTGGACAAATCGATAACAGAGGTTCTCATTTCTATTTGGCAATGTATTGGGCAGAAGCATTGGCAAACCAAACTGCAGATGCAGAATTGGCTGAACAATTTGCTCCGGTTGCAGAAGCAATGCAGGAAAATGAAGAGGTAATCAATGCTGAATTGATCGGTGCTCAAGGTAAGCCTCAAAACATTGACGGCTACTTCAAAACCGACACATATAAAACGTATGAGGCAATGAGACCAAGTACTGTTTTAAATGAAATTATTGACGGAATTTAATTCTTGATTTAATATAAATTGAAAGCTCCTTTTTTAAGGAGCTTTTTTGTTTTTTTAAACACAAATTGCGCAAATGTTTTTCACTAATTGCGCAAAAAATATGCGTTTAGTTTGTCATTCCGGAGGAATCTAAGTGTAGTAATAGCGAAATATTTTTAAGTTTTGGCTAAAGCCAATAGTTATATACAAAAATAAAGCGGGCTAAAGCCCGCTCCTATTGATATTGATTAGTATAAAATACTGAAGTTTATCCAAAAAATAATTCATAATTCATAATTCATAATTCATAATTCATAATTCATAATTCATAATTCATAATTCATAATTCATAATCATAATTCATAATTCATAATTAATCAAACATGCGCTTTTCTCCATTTAATCATACTCAAAATAAATAAACCTAAAATTCCCAAAACAAAATATCCTTCTGCGACTTCAAGCTGAACCTGAGGTTTGATGAGCGCTACAATTCCATAACTTATGGCAGAAGTGATGATAAACACTACCCCACCGGTCATTCCACCTGCAAGTCCGGCTGAATTGGGAAATCTTCCGATGCAGTATGAGAAATAATTATTAAAAATAAATCCTGCAGTTACGTGAATGACGAATGCAAAAGCAACCAAACTGTAAATATTATTTGAAAAATAAGATGCAATAAACATCAAAACAATCAACAGCAATTGAATAAAATTGGCATTTCTAATTTTAGGTAAAAATGCTTTATTGATTAATGCTTTTCCTAAAAAACCTCCCGCCATCCAGGCAAAACCAAGAATCAGAGAAACGTATCCGGCAACAACTTCAGAATAGCCCATTTTATGTTCGATAATGAAAGAGCCACACAAATTGAAAAACATAATCATCGAGTAACTCAATCCGCACATCACCATTCCGTAGAAAAAATCTTTCGCTTTAAACATCGAGTCGTATTCTTTCATCAAGAACTCAACATTGAAAGGATTTCTTTTCTTTAAAGTTTCCCCTGAAAAAATCAATTCAAAAATTAAAAGAACCAAACTATATCCCGCTAAAACGTAGAAATTAGATTGCCAACCGAAAATTTTCTGTAAATAACCTCCGATAAACGGCGCAATGATCGGACCTACTGACCATACAATCGTCATGATACTGAGATAATGTTTCCGCTCATCTCCTTCATAAACGTCCACAAAAAAAGCACGCTTAGAAACCACTGCAAACCCTGACAAAATCCCCTGCAAAACACGCATTGCATAGATTACAAAGATATTTTGAGTCGTCGCAGTAATCAGGAAAGAGACAATAAATAAAGCCAGAGAAGCCATTGAAATTCTGTATCGTCCGAAAGAATCAACAATACTTCCTGCAAAGAACTGCGTGATGCCATAACTTATCAAAAATATCGATAAAGTAAGCTGAATATTGCTTTCAGGTTGGTGAAGTTCGGTCGCCATACTAGGCATTGAAGGCAGATAAATATCTGTTGCCAAACCCGACATCGGAATCATTGCAAAAGCCAGAATCGTTGCAATAAATTTATTTTTCTCTTTTAACATCCGCATGAAATTTTCAAGCCCTAAAAGTCCGACTTTTTATTTGTTCAAGCGTGTTTCTTTAGATTAATAATTCTGAAATAATATATAATTAAATTCAATCGTAAATGTAATGTGATTTGCTTTTTCTATACTTTAAGATAACTTCCGAATAATTTTAATCATTATAAATTATTTGAAAATTTTTAAAATCTTCTTTTTGTAAAATTTTAATTTGTAATTTTAAGGAAGAGTTTCACCAAAAAGGATCAGAATTATGGAAAATATAAAATTTGAAATTACACCTTACCAAGATGAATTGCATCTGTTAATTGATGGTAAAAAAGTTGGTTATATGTCAATTTCCGTTGCCGGAAGACTGCTCAATGTCTATTACACCAAAATTGATGAAGATATTGAAGGACATGGCTACGCCAAACTCCTTTTAGACAGACTAGTAAGTTTTGCTGAAGAAAAAGATCTGATGATTGATCCTGAATGCGATTTCGTAAGACAACAGCTTGAAAATCACCCGAAAAGGTACAAAGGAATTTGGCACGAATAGATTATTCCCACCAATTCTCAAAATGATACGATGTATTATTTAAATCTAATTTTTCACCGATTTTCGGAGTGAGAATATGCAAATTTTTCTCTTTTCCGAGCGTCGTTACTTTTTGCAATGGCTCATTCCAGGGATGTAAAGCCAGAGCAAATTTCCCGGAATGAACAGGAATAATATTTTTTGCCTGAATATCTAGACTTGCCTGAATAACATCTTCCGGCAAAGCATGAATGTATTTCCAGGCCGGATTGTATTGCCCGTTTTCCATGATTGCAAAATCGAAGGGACCGTATTTTTCACCAATTGCTTTAAAGTGGGTATCATAACCGCTGTCGCCGCCTAAAAATATTTTTTTTGTAGGCGTTTCAAGAACATAAGAAGTCCATAACGTTGTATTTCTTTGGAATTTTCTTCCCGAAAAGTGTCTTGCCGGAGTAAATGTGATGTTAAAACCATCTTTTAAAGCAACACTTGCGCCCCAATCTTCTTCAATAATCTGATCTTCAGAATATCCCCATCTTTCAAAATGGGCTCCCACTCCTAAAGGCATAATCGCTTTTCCTACTTTCTCATGGATTGCTTTTACTGTCGGAAAATCTAAATGATCGTAATGATCATGTGTAATCACCAGATAATCAATATTCGGAATATCTTGAGGTTTAAACAAATCTGAACCTTCAAAAGCTTTATTGAAAAACTTAAAAGGCGAACCAAATGTACTTAAAACCGGATCAATCAAAAATGAAACTCCATCGATTTTTATAAAATAAGAAGAATGCCCCATCCAAATGAAAACATCTTCGTTAGCTGAAATACTATTTAAATCTGTATGAATTGCCGGAATTGCCTGTAAAGGCTTCAGTAACGGATCTTTTGTACCAAATAAAAAATCGAACATTACTTTTGGCATAGAAAAACCTTCAGCAATCTGTGGAGTAAAACTTTGATTCTGAAACTGCTTATCTTTATAATTCTTAGAATTGAGTATTTTTTCCAAACGTTTTCCTTTCGGTGCTGCTCCAAAAACTTCTTGAGACATTACAAAATATGTGGCTGCAACCAATAAGGCGATCAATATAATTAAATAAATCATCATTAAAATTTGATATTCAAATGTAAAAAACTTTCTTTAAGTTTAATACTCTTTCATCAATGACGCATGAAAGTGAATTTTACTTTTTTTATTTTAATTTTTGATAAGTAAAAATTATTTTACCGCAAAAGAGGCAAAAGAATAATCTTAAAAATAGAAATTTAAAAGCTTACAAAATGTAGAAAACTTATAGTTATATTAGTTTGGTAAACTTTTGAAGAACTTCAACGAAATAAAATCTTTTGATTCTTTTGCGGTTAAAAGAAATATTATCCAAATTATATTTAAAAGTTTTTAAATTCGTTTACCAAAAACTATATCCTTTGAAATATTTAATATTTACATTATTCCTTATAAGCTTTGCTTCCTGCACTTCTGTAAAGAAATATAACGAACAAAGATTAAACATAATTTCTCCTGACAAACTACGTCATGACGTTGATTTTGCTTACAAAAAACTTCAGGAAATGCATCCGAATTTAAACTGGTATATTTCAAAAAAAGAACTGGATTTTAAATTTGACAGTTTAAAAGCAACCATCAACAAACCTTTAACCCCAACTCAGTTTTATTTTAAACTACAACCTGTCATCGCACAAATCCGTGAAGGTCATTTATCATTAAAGATTCCGGCAAAAAGATTTTCAAAAAAAGAAATTAAAGTTTTAAAGAATAAGAAAGGGCTCTTTGGAAGATTTGAATATCATGTAGAAAATGATCATTTGTATTTTATCGAAAACAAAGATTCTATTCAGAACATCAAACCGGGAACTGAGCTTTTAAGTATTAATGATGTTCCTGTTTCAAACTATCTCAAGAAATACCGTGAATTGATAAGCAGTGACGGTTACAACACCACTTTTTATTCTTATTATCTTAAGGATGTTTTCTTTAACTTTTTTGTTGCCGAAAAAGGAATAATGGACAGTGCAAAAATTGAAACTCTTTACAATGATAAAAAACAAACTCTGATTTTAAAACGGGAAAGCAAAAACAAACAAGAAATTGAAAAAGACAAAGCTGATAAAAAACGAACTCCTGAAAAAAAGATCAACGATTATGTTGCTTCAACGAGTTCTTACAACAGAAGTTTTAAGTTTTTAGATAAAGATAGTACAATTGCTTATATGAAAATCAAAAGTTTCTCAAGATCATTTTCAGATAAATTTTACAAAGAATCTTTTACAAAAATCAAAAATGCGGAATCTTCTTACCTCATCATCGACATTCGCGAAAATTATGGTGGTTCGCTGTACGAAATCAATCAACTCTATTCTTATCTTGCTCCTGACCCCTTTGTTTTGATAAAACCTTCACAGCTTACATCAAGAGTAACGCCGCTTAAAACCAATTATTTCAGAAAGTCAAATCCGTTGCAATATACTGTTAAAAGTCTGGCTTATCCGGGATATTTCTTTTATCAGGCATTGAATGTTTACGAAGGAAAAGATGGTGTTGCTTACTATAAAATGAAAGAAAATAAGCCGACAAAGCCTAAAGAAAATGCTTTCAAAGGGAAAGTGTATGTTTTGATTAATGGCGGAAGTTTTTCGGCATCATCCGTTATTTCATCTAAATTAAAATTTGACAAACGAGCAACATTAGTTGGCGAAGAAACCGGCGGTGCAAATGACGGAACGGTTGCAGGGTTTTACTCTTATCAACAGCTCCCCAATTCTAAAATAGATTTACCGATTGGTTTACTTTTAATACAACCCAATATTACCTTTGAAAATACAAAAAAAGGAGTCACTCCCGATGTGGAAATTGAGCAAAGCATGCAGAATATTATTGATCAAAAAGATTCGCAGCTTGATTGGGTGAAAGCAGAAATTAAGAAGGAGAAAGAAAGTTTAAAAATTGCAGATTGATGAAAAACTTGATTAAATATTTAAAGTTTGTTGTCATCTTCTTTATGTCTTGGTTTACAATTCACACCATCTACATCATCATTGATGGATTGTCTGACAGCGGTGAAAAAGCAGATATTGCCATCATTCTCGGAAATAAAGTAAATGAAGACGGAACTCTATCTGCAAGGCTTGAAAAACGTTTGGAAACCGGAATTGAACTGTACAAAAATTATCGTGTTAAAAAAATTCTGGTAAGTGGTGGTTTAGGTAAAGAAGGTTTTTATGAAGCTGATAAAATGAAAGAATTTTTAATCAGCAATGCAATTCCTGAATCTGTAATTCTGGTGGATAATTACGGCAATAACACAAGATTGACCGTTGAAAACGCTTTAAAATTTCATCAAAAATATAAGTTTAAAAGCATCATCGTTGTTTCGCAGTATTTTCATGTGACCCGCACAAAAAAACTTTTTAAAGAAAAAGGTTTTATGAATGTAAAAAGTGTAAGTCCGAAATATTTTGAATGGCGAGATTTGTATTCTATTTTGAGAGAATTTCCAGCTTATTATACTCAGTAGAGTTTTCATAAATGTTTAAAAGAAAATTCTGTAGTTTTAGGATATGAAAAATACATTTTTTTCCGTTCAGAAAAAGAGTTCGGCGTATTTTAAAAATACGTTCAGTGACTCAGTGTATCATATTTTCTTGTTTAATGGAAACGGAAAAATCATTGTTGATTTTATAGAATATAATTTTACAGGAAAAACGGTATTTTTCACTTCACCTTTTCAGAATATTCAGATTTTAAGTGAGACTGAGATTGAGATTGAAGTGTTAAACTTTCATGGTGACTTTTACTGTATAGAATTTCATAAAAAAGAAGTGGCGTGTAACGGTTTACTTTTCAACAACATTTATCTTTTCCCACATTTTTCGTTAACCGAAGAAGTTTATCAGGAGATTTCAGATTATTTCTTGAAAATTAAGGAAGTAAATTATGACGAAGATTTTTCAGGTTCGGTTTTACAGTCATATCTTCAGTTAATTTTGGCGATTTCAAGCAGGGAAAAGAATAAGCTTCTTCCTGATAAGGAAATCATCAAAGATGATTTTAATGAACTGAAATTATTTCAAAATCTTGTAGAAGAACATTTTATCTTAGAAAAAAATCTTTCTTTTTATGCGGATTTGCTGCATGTAACCTCAAATACCTTAAGCAAGAAAATTAAATCTAAATTTAATAAAACTCCTTCTCAGATTATTCAGGAACGGGTAATTCTGGAAGCTAAAAAACAGATTCATCTTACCCGAAAATCAATTAAAGAAATCGCTGTGGAACTCAATTTTAATGATGAATTTCATTTCAGCAAATATTTCAAAAAATACGTAGGAATTTCACCAACACAGTTCAGAAAAGAAACAGGAATTTCTATCGTGGCAGATTTATACAAATAACTTCCACAATCATCCATTTTATTAGCTTTTAGTTCGGCATAACTTTGTCAAAAAATAAATTATGCTGGAACTTTTAGCAAACTCACATAAAAACTTCATCCACTTTTTAAGAATAAGTATTTTTGTTGTAATGGCCTGGATCGGAGGTCTCAAAGCTTTTCAATATGAAGCGGAAGGTATTATTCCTTTTGTAGCCAATTCTCCTTTTATGAGCTTTTTTCTCCAAAAAAACGTTTCTGACACCGATAATTACAAACTTCACAAAAATAAAGAAGGCGAAGTAGTTCCTGAAAATATTCAATGGCACAAAACCAACGATACTTATATTTTTTCTTACGCTCTAGGAAGTGTAATCTGTATCATCGGAATTCTGGTGCTTTTAGGAATTTTCTATCCTAAAGTTGGAGTTTTAAGCGGAATTTTAACCGCCGGAATGTCGATAATTACGCTGTCTTTTCTTATTACAACACCAGAAACCTGGGTTCCGGATTTGGGTGGAGATCAGCATGGTTTTCCTTATTTATCCGGAGCGGGAAGATTAGTTATTAAAGATATTATTATGTTGGGTGCAGGTTTGATTATTGCATCAGATTCTGCGAAAAGTATTTTGAAAAAGGATTGATTATATTTTTTTAGGTTTCAGCGGCATCGAAACCTAAAAAAGCTCCCAACTTGGGAGCTTTCAATATCATTATTTTCAATTAATTGATATGTTCTACGCTAAGGATTTCGATTTTTCTGTCTCCCTCCTTAAAAGGCCAATCAATAACTTCACCTTCTTTATTTCCTACAATGGCCAATACAATATCAGAAAGTACAGAATATTTCCCCTTCTTCACTTTTGCCTTGTCATCGGAAACAATCGTAAATTTTTGCTCTTGAGGATGTGAAGAATCTTTTATTTTTACTTCACAGTTGATGGTTACGATATCTTTTGGTAAATCACGGCGTAATACCTGTTTTGCATTTCTCAGTTGCGCAAGAAGTATTTTCTCTTCTTCAGCCGTTGTTTTTTTTCTTCTTAAATGGTCTTTTATTAAATCATATACTCCTGTGGTTAAAATAATCTGTTCTGACATAATTTTATTTTTAAAAAATGAAAATTCCGAATGCCGAATATTGACTCAGACATAGCCATAGCTCACAAAAAATTTGTGATAAGGTATGCAGAATGCACATTCAGAAAAAATAAATTGGGTTAAATACTTAACAATGCCCTGCCCTGAGTCTTGACAGGGATATTAAATAAACTCTTTAGAATTTTTTAAAAATTTGTCATCATGCAGATATGACAAAGACAACGAAAGCGTAATCGAAGAATACTGCACCGGAAAAAAGTACTTTGTTGTCATTTAATTGATATTGACACGAAGATACAACTTATAATTGATATTAAAAAGCTGCATCTTCGTTAGGTATTTTCACAATTTTCTTTATTATTTCTTTTGGAATTCTTTCAATAAATTTTCTATCTGCTGAACATATTTTCCATAAAAAATTCTGTACCAATATTTTGCTAACAAGAAGAGACCAAAAAGACCAGCAGCAAGCATAGAAATAATTGTGGTAGCTACCTGGAGATCACTCAACGGTTTACGATGTGGGAGAAACTCGATCACAATAATCAGTTCACAAACCAAAAACGGAACAAATGAAAGCATAAATGATAAATAATACTGCTTATTAAGGTCAAATTGGTACATGAGGTCTTTCAGTGAATCGTAAGTTTTCATCATCGGGTTGCCGATGTCATTATATAATTTAAAAAACTTACTGAAGAAGAACGAAACCACAATTAGCATTGAAACCAACAATACTGTCAAATAAAATTTAAACTTAAATGGAGCTTCAGGAACAGATATCCAGACTAATGCAAAGCCGAAAATTAATATTCCAACGGTTGACCAAAATTCCATTCGCATGTTTTTTCTGATTTTTTCTAGCGGAAGATTGATTTTATTTTTATGTTCAATGCTGATTTCGGGTGTTTCATCAGAAACATCATCATTCCAGGCGTTTTTTAGGTCATCTATATTCATAATGTTTGTTTTTGTAAATTCTTGGATGGAAGTTCGGAGATGGATAGTGAAAGTCTTCCAACTTCAAACTTCCCGCATTCTGCCTATTGATTATTTAAAATATCTTTCAGTTTATTTTTGGCGCGATTCATTTTGACTCTTACATTTCCTTCGGAAATTCCCATTTGATCAGCAATTTCTCTTCCTGAAAAATCTTCGAGATAATAAAAAATAAATGCTTTATCGATAGGATTCAGCTGATTGATGGCTTTATACATTTCAGCAAGCTTATCCTCTTTTTCATGATCATATTCATCATTTACAATTTTATAATTTGAAAAATCTTCATTGGCGATAAAGCTTCTTTTCTTTTCAGATTTCAAAAAAATTATCGCAGTATTCAGTGCAATTCTATACAGCCATGTTGAAAATTCACTTTCACCTTTAAAATTCGGATATGCTTTCCAGACCTGATACGTAATCTCCTGAAAAAGATCATCGCGGTCATCTTTATCATCCATATACATTTTAGAAATCTTAAAAATAATTCCTTTATGCTTATCGATTTTGGTAATAAATTCCTGTTGTGAGGTCATGGTTCTATACTCTCTGTAGAGTTAGTAGTTTTTTGAAATAAATGTTACATTTTTTTTTCTTTTTTTCGATAATGATCCAATCATCTTTCACCAAACAAAAAATTTAAGAAAATCAAAACATAACATTTACCTCATCTTCATCTCGCTGCATTCATGGCGCAAAATTTGTGTTTTATAGTAAACATCACAAAAAAATATTAATATGCCTTACCTTACAAAACAAGACAGCAAAAACTTTGAACTTTATTACGAAGATTTCGGTTCCGGACAACCGATTATTTTAATTCACGGATGGCCTTTAAGCGGAAAATCTTGGGAACTTCAGGTTCCTGTACTTTTAGACTTAGGGTATCGTGTAATCACCTACGACAGAAAAGGTTTCGGAAAATCTTCTCCTACGTTAGATGGTTATGATTATGATAGCCTGGCTGCCGATCTACACGAACTTATCACGCAATTAGAATTAAAAAATGTCATCCTTTTCGGCTTCTCTATGGGCGGAGGTGAAGCTGTACGTTATTTAACCAATTACGGTTCAGAAAATGTAGATAAAATAGCGTTGATCTCATCTATCATTCCTTTAGTAAAACAGAAAGATGATAATCCACATGGAGTTTCTGAAGAAGAATTGTATGGAATTTTAACAAGCCTTAAAACTGACAGAGTAACTTTCCTTGAAAGTTTCCATAAAAACTTTTACAATTACGGATTGCTTTCTCAAAAAGTCAGTCAAAAACAGCTGGATTATGATTGGAGCATCGCATCTTGCGCCTCTCCAATTGCAACGATAAAGTGTGCAGAAAGCTGGGCAAATACAGACTTCCGACCGGAATTAGCCAATGTAAATGTAAAAACCTTGATCGTACATGGTGATGACGACCAGATTGTACCAATAGAAACAGCTGGAAAACAAGCCGCAGAAGGAATTGCGGATAATGATTTTGTCATTATTGAAGGCGGACCACATGGATTAAATGTAACGCATGCAGAACTGTTAAATGAAACCTTAACTAAGTTTCTAACTAACAACTAAGTTTTAAGTTTCAATATATTTGAACCTTAATGATCAAAGAAACCGCAATAGAATGTATTGCGGTTTTTTGTATCAAAGTTTAAAACTTAAATCCTTAAAAAATATAATCTGTACTCAGAAAATTAGAATCATGGTCTCTCACAATCGTATTCAACAATTCTTTATTTGAATCTGTAATTTTTGCAGCGACTAAAGAACGGATAGAAAATGAGCGAAGTGCATCAAAAACGGAAAGTGTACCTTCCGCACTGTCTTTTCTTCCGGTAAAAGGGAAAACATCCGGTCCACGCTGAGCTTGACAATTGATATTTACACGGCTCACCAGATTTACAAAAGAGTCGATTAACTTTGAGACTTCCATCGCATCTTCACTGAAAATACTCACCTGCATTCCGTGATTTGCATTCACCTGATAATCGATTGGCTCTTCAATATCATCAAATGGAACCACCGGAATTACCGGGCCAAACTGCTCTTCATGATAAAGTTTCATCTCACTGTTTACGGGATAAACCACCGCAGGAAAAACAAAAGATTCTTCTGTAAATCCGCCATTTTCATTAAGAACTTTTGCTCCTTTTGCTAACGCATCGTCAATACATTCTTTCAGATAAGGTGGTTTATTAACTTCTGGAAGTGGAGTAATTTTCACGTCTTTTTCCCAAGGAAGTCCGGGCTTCATTTTAGAAACAGCTTCCGTTAATTTCTGTATAAATTCTTCAGCAACATCTTTTTGAACAAAAATTAATTTCAAAGCGGTACATCTTTGTCCGTTAAACGAGAGTGCGCCTAATATACATTCGCTTACCGCAACATCGAGGTTTGCATTTTTTGTAACAATTGCTGCATTTTTTGCATCCAGACTTAAAATTGCTCTTAATCGGTTTACTTTCGGGTGTAATTTCTTCAATCCGTTGGCTACTTTGCTCGAACCGATAAAAGCTAAAACATTTACTTTTCCGCTTTCCATGATCGGAGTGATAATTTCTGAACCTTTTCCGTATAATGTATTGACCGTTCCTTTTGGAAAAGCTTCTTTAAATGCTTTTAATAATGGATAATGTGCTAAAACACCATGCTTAGGAAGTTTAAACAAAATCGTATTTCCCATAATCAAAGCAGGAATCAGTGTGGTAAAAATTTCGTTTAAAGGATAATTGAATGGCCCCATACTCAAAACTACACCAAGAGGCGCTCTTCTGATTTGAGCAATCGTACCTTCTGCCTGCTGAAAACGTGAAGATTCTCTGTCTAAATCTTTTAATGCATCTATTGTCTGATTGATATAATCAACCGTTCTATCGAATTCTTTGGTAGAATCGGGCAACGTTTTTCCGATTTCCCACATCAGTAATCTGATAATTAAATCACGCTCTTTTATCATCAGAAACACAAATTTCTGCATGCATTTTATTCTTCCTTCCACAGACATCGTCGGCCATTCTCCCAATCCGTTATCATAAGCTTTTACCGAAGCTTCCAAAACTTCCATCGCTTCTTTTGGGCTTATATTCGGAATGCTTCCTAATTTTTTTCTTTCTAAACCGTTCTCTGTTTTAATACAGACCGGCGAATAAATATCCGTGACATCTCCCTTCCATTCTATCAATTCTCCGTTAAGGAGATATTCTCGCTGGTGAATTTCGGGAACCTTATATTCTTCTGGAATTTCATTTTCTGATTTAAAAAGGTCACTGAATAACACTTGATTATTTAAACTCATAAATTTTATATTTTAATAGTTTGAAATTTGAAAGAATAAAGTTAGATCTAAAAATCCGTTTTTAAAAGAGACTATTCATAGATTTGCTCTATCTGGTGCGTATTTGAATAAGAATTAATACACAACAAAAAACTCAGCGTTGTCGCTGAGTTCGATTTACTTTTCTGTCGATTTTAATGCCCAGAACACGAGTAACGGCTGCATAAATAATCGGGTTAGTCTTTTCGAGTCGGTATTTAGGCCGAAACTGTTTCGATCGTTTTTATATTGCGCAATATTTCCCGGGAAAACAGCAGTAAAAAAAGTTCCTGCTATTTTACCTACAATAGATTCATATTTTTTGGGAGTGGCGATAATAGCTGTTCCTAAAGCAATCTCTGCAATTCCTGAATAAACAACTGTATCGTCTTTCTCGATCGGAACCCAATTGGGAACCTGCGCCTGAAATTCTTTTCTTGCAAATGTGAGGTGACCTATTCCTGCTGTAATCAACATGGCTCCGAGACCATATTTTGCGACGGTTTTGATGGTTTCTGATTTCATAATGTATATTTTGTGATACACTCATAAGTCAAGAATGATTCCAATCTTATGTTTATTTCTGTTAAAAATCGCTGCTTTGAATTAATTTTTCTTTCTAAATTCTTTTTTCAGTTTAATAATGACTACTCCATTACGTGCCTTAGTTCCGTAAAGTGAAGTTGCCTGATTTCCCTTGATAATATTCATTTTCTTAATTTTATTAGGATCAAAATCTTTTAAGGTTTTAGTTTCCACAATTTCGCCATCAATTACCCATAAAGGTTCGTTGCTTCCCTGAATGGATGAAGGTGCGCCTCTTCCCATTATTCGAGGTGAAGAATAAGCATTGTTTTGATTAACTGTTAAACAAGATATTTTCCCTTGAAGACTGGCAAGAGCCGAAGTCTTTACTGAATCATTTTCCTGAGCATTAACAGAAACAATTCCACCGACTGTTAAGATAAAACCAAACTTTGAAAAAAGTGAGTTGATTATTGAATAGTGCATATTTCTATTAAGCTGCGATTCATAAAAGTTTCCGCAGGTATTTTGAGATGAAGAATCAGAAAAATAGTCTAAAATTTCATCATCAGAATCATTCGTAAAATCTCTGACCGTTTTTGAACAGACAGCACAGAATCTCCCTTTTTCCTGTGGAGTCATACTTTCCCATTTTTCATGACAAGGCTTTGGTATCGTAATTTTCATAGTCTCTTTTTTATTAAAGATGCAGTATTGAATAAAAAGGTTGGAAAACAAAATTGAAGATTACCTCAACAATAGATTTAAAAGTGATAATTATTATTATTCGAATAAATATCTTATTTTCAAATGATTGTAAATATTACAAATCGATTATTTTTTATAATTTTAAAACTATGAAAAAACAGAATTTACTTAGAATGGACAATGTGGGAATCGTTGTAGAATCTCTCGACGAAACGATTTCTTTTTTTCTCGAACTTGGTCTAGAGCTGGAAGGAAGATCAATGATTGAAGGCGAATGGGCAGGTCGTGTAACAGGGCTTGGTAATCAATCGGTAGAAATTGCCATGATGGTTACCCCAGACGGAAACAGCAGACTGGAACTTTCGAGATTCATTAATCCAAAAGTAATCGAAGATCATCGCAACGCTCCCGTAAATGCTTTAGGTTATTTACGTGTTATGTTTGCCGTTGCAGACTTAGATGATACGCTCAAAAGACTTTATAAACATGGCGCTCAACTTGTGGAAGAGGTCGTTGACTACCAAAATATATATAAACTTTGTTACATTCGTGGTCCTGAAGGAATTCTTATCGGATTGGCAGAAAAAATTGAAAACAACAAAGACTAATTAAACTTTTAGAAGTCACGAGAAAAAAGAATAAGTGAATAAGTCTATCAAATCATACATCTCCAACATAAGACTTGACAATATAATTCTTTTATGATTTTATTTATATTTGAAAAATATTATCCTGCGAGATAAAATAGAACAGGTCAAATAGGCAATCCAAAAAATTAATGCAAATGAAAGAAGAAAATATCAACAGGCTCAATTCCTTATTCTCAAATTTAAAATCGGAAGAACAAAAACTCAAAGAAAGTCTGGAGAAACAGAAAAGCGAAGACGATTTATTTATTGAAGGTTTTAAAACGCTTTGCAAGAACTTCATCGATCCAAAAATGCAGGAATTCAGAAGAATGTTGAGAGAAAACGGATTTGGCTGCAAGATTTCATTTAATGAAGAAATTAAAAATGGATTAGGCATCAATTCACAAACCAATATAAAACTTCAGATCTCAAGAAACGTAGATTCTAATTTTTATGCCAACGATAAGTTTCCGCATATTATGTTTGTTGCTGATAAAAATTTAAAAAGAATCGTTGTACATCAGGATACAATTTTCCAAAACGGTATTGGAATCGCAGCATTGAAAGAACAAAATTACACGCTGAAAACACTTGATGAAGAAAGTGTAGAAAAAGAAATTCTTGAATCTATTGAAAATATTTTAGTGAATAAATAACATATAAAACCTGCTGTGTGGCAGGTTTTATTGTACTTAAAACATTTTATTTTATTCGTGAACATCCTCAAGATGAAAATATCTCGGATCAGGATATTGAAATTCAAAATCCAACTCTTCAATTAACTTGTTTGGAGAAATCGTTCTTCCGACATCTGTTCTTTCACCAGAATAAGGCAAATCTTTCTGAGCATTAATCACTTCTTCTTTGTTTGGATGAATCGGAGCGACAACGTTATATACTTTAGATTCAGAATGATTGTCCAGCATTTTATCAACTACAGAACAAATATCTGAGTAGTGAATATGATTCACCAACTGATCTATATTGGAAATATTGTAATTCTTCAAAAGTCTCTGATCTCCCATCAACCCAGCCAATCTTAAAATATTGGTCTGTGGAAATTTATCTAAGATAAAACTTTCACTTTCTACTTCTTGTGCAGGTTTATCGTCTTCTGTAAAGTCTTTTTCAGTTTCAGGATAAACGCCCGTCGAACTTGTCAAAAACAATTGACCTTTAAAATCTCCAAGAAAATTCAGCAAGTTTTTACGTTTGTCATTCATAGGAATTTGAGCACCTCTGATTCCCGAAAACGGAACACTGATGATAATAGCATCCAGTTTTTTTGCTGCATTCCATTCTTTCATTTCTGGATCCAATTCATTAGGAAAACTGACTAAAGTGGTGTGATATCCTTTCGATTGTAGATCTTCAACCTTTGATTCTGTAGTCGTGGTTGCAAAGATTTCATATTGATTTGATAATCGTTCTGCAATGTGATTTCCGAGCCAGCCGCAGCCGATGATGCCTATTTTTTTCATATTTACTTTTGAGTATTATTTCAGTGATTTGTAATTGTTATCAGGATCTTGGAAGTTTTGAAGGATTTTAATAATCTTTAAAACATTATTTTCAATAGTGTAGATGAGAGTATTGTGTTTTGTAATTAAAATCTTGTGATAATCTGTATTCTCATATTTTTGAAAAACCACATTTCCCGCAGAAATTATTTCTATGATTTCTGCGAATTTAGTTAGAAAATCATCATAAATTTTATCATTCCATTTTTCAAGAAGATATTTTTCAATATTTCTTAAATCTGCAAGTGACTCATCAGAGAAGTTTATTTTCATTTCTGTATTTTTCTAAACGTAATCTTGTAGCTTCCATAACATCTTTGTAATCATGAACTCTCCCGTTTTTAAAATCTTCTTCAGAACGTTTCAAAGACTCCAGAATTTCTTCTTTGGTTTCGTTGCGCCATTGTTTTGGTTCGATGGTTTTTGAGATTACTAAAAGCTCTTCCGGTGTGAATCTTTTTTCTTTTAGTTTCTTGAAAAAAGTAGGTTTCTTAATTCCCGATTTCTCAATAATATAAGACATTTTGAAAGGAGAATTTTTCAGAATCTCATCAATGTTATTTTGGATTTCGATGTATTTTTCTATTTCTGCTGTCATGTTTTTTATATTTTTAAGTATCATTATCTGATACAAATGTAATCAATTTATGACTCAATAATTATGAAGCAATATCTTTTAAAGTAAAAATTTGTTGGCTTTAACTTTACCTATCCATATTATTTCACCCAAAGTTCGTCACAAGAATATTTGAATTTATGATTATCTATATTAATTTTTCCTGAAAACTCGTAAGTATAAATTGAATCTGGAAGAATTCCAGTCTTACTAATTACTAATTCGAAATCAATATTATTTTTATTGGAAAATTTTAAAATTTGTTTTTTCTGATTTCCTGCTGAATTCAGAACTTTTTTGTTCTCAGTTAATTTCAAGGTATCGTCGTAATTTTTAGAATCCTTTTTCCAGCCTTGAAATTCAGCTAACTTTATTTCAAAAAGAGAATCTTTAATTCTTTTGAGCTCAAATATATCGTAACCGCAAAGCATCCCCAAACTAGTCTGATTATCGGGATTTTTAAATGAATTATTCAGATAATCCCATTCAACTTTTTTCTCTATATAATCTTTTTTACAAGAAATAAGAAAAAGCATTAAAATGAAATAAAAAAATCTAGTCATTAATTAAATTTATATGTTGTTATAAAATAAATTTTCCAGATTCGTCAACCAAATTATGAAACATATGCTCGTTATATTTTACATAGTCTCCTATTTGGGCTTTTTTGGAAACATACTTTTTATGTAAAACACCGGTATTTCCATTTTTTGTATCTAGTAAAAAATAATCCTCATAAATATCAATAATTTTTAATGATGAAGGTTTTGCGATAGTAGAACTGAAAACTAAAAAATCATCAGGAGAAGGTTTCTCATGATGCCCGATTGGTTGTAGGCAATATTCAAAACTATTCTCAACGGTTTCCTTTCTATTTTGTAAATCTTCTACTCCTCTAATATTGATATGGATAAAAATTTCAGTTTCCCCTTCAAATTTTTTCTCTTCTGATGAATGAATAATTCTTGATTGAACCTCCCAATAAAGTCCAAAGGAAATTGATTTTAATACCATTCCTTTTTTTAATCCACATTCTACATCCGAAATCATTACAATGATTCCAAAATTTGACAGATGAGAAGATGACATTACCTTATGTTTATGTTCGGAGTCCATGAATACTTCTTAGTTAAAACTATCTCAAATCTAAAGAAAAGTAGAATAACTTTAAGATTTTTTTCAAAAATTTAGAACAAAAAAACTCAACGATCCGCTGAGTTCATTATGTATGGATTATTGCTTGGTTGAGGTTTGATATCCAAATTTCTCGCTGCATATACCAGTTCATTCGTATCGCTGTAGAGTAATTCCCAATCCGGAACGTCTTTCATTGCGGTTAAAAGGGTGAGATAAGTTTTCAGGTTTTTCTCAAGATCTGTCGGAGGTCTGCGTTGGCTTCTGCCTGATCTGCAAATTGCATTTCAAAAATTTCATTCTTTGTTTTTCACTTCTGCAAATCTCTCACTTGTCTTCATTACTTATCTCCAAAAATATAATACTCATCCAATCAAACTGGTCATTAAATGATCATGAGACGTCATTTATCATTCCCGAGAGGTTTAGTGAAGCTTCGCACAGGTGTTTTAATGATCAAGAGAGGTTTTTTCAATGGTCTGAATATATCATTTACCGCTCCGGATACGTACACGAAAGATTCGATGCGGTTGTTTATATATCTCTACTAATCTTTTACCTGTCGAGATAGGTTGTATGACCTGTCTGAATGGTTAAGTAACTCCATCGGAGGCAACACCAACCACAATGGATCTTTGATGAACGTATCGTAATAGGTTATACAACATATCGAAACCTTTTCGGAACGTATTGGGACTTCTTCAGAACGTATAGCGATATATGTTTTACGTATCCCGAAGGGTTTAGAACCTCAAATGTGGGGTTGGGAACGTGTCGATAATGATTTTCGCTGGTGCTGGTGCTATGACTTTTTTTTGGTAAATCACAATGGTTGTGTTGGAGACTTTATGCAGATGTAGGAGATTTGTTTTAAGGGTGTTTGTAAGGTCTTGCGGATGCGATTGGTTTTTTATTTGGGTTATTTTAAATGTAAATATTTTCATATTGTATTACGCTAGCGCGAGCTTCAAGCTCGTGCTGTAATTTATTTGTGGGTACGAGCATGATGCTCGCGCCAGCGGGGGGGGGGGGTTAATTGGAATATTTTTGAGTAGAAATATTTTGCTATTATAATCTGTTAGCACAAGTTTAACCTCATCTCTTTATTTGCTTTATGACTACGAGTAGGATGCTTTAACTAATCAAGGACATTTTAAGTAGTTTTGAAAATGAAATACAATAAAATGTAGAGTAATGATAAACATCACAGATGATAAGGTATTTTTAATATATTGTTTTGTTTTTCTATATTTGAGTAATATGTTAAAGTATAATGTATAACTAATATTAAAAACTAAATAAAATTATGGAATCTACTCTGTTCTCGCTTTCGAAAATTTTTAATGAGAGACTTTTTCGAATACCAGACTATCAAAGAGGTTATGCCTGGACTGAAAAACAGTTGAAGGATTTTTGGAATGACTTAGAACAGTTAGAAGATGGTAAAAATCATTATACTGGTGTGATAACTCTAGAGCCAGTAGAAGATAATATTTCAAGTAATTGGTATGATGATGCATGGATTATTAGTAGTAAAAGTTATTATCCTTATTATATAGTTGATGGTCAGCAAAGACTAACTACCTCTTTAATCTTAATACAGTCAATCATTGAGGCTTCTTCAAAAAAATGTGAAGAATTAAATTATACTCCTATAAGCGATATACGAAAAAAGTTCATTTTTGATTCTAAAGACCAAGGCATATCAAGATCTTATATTTTTGGCTATGAAAAAGACAACCCCAGCTATGAATACCTTAAAACAGAAATTTTTTTAGAAAACTCTGAAACAAGATCTCAAAAACAAGAAACAATATATACTCAAAATTTAAAGAATGCAAAGAGTTTTTTTTTAAAGCAATTAGAAAAGCAAAGTATAAAAAATATAGAATTACTATATAGAAAACTCACTCAGAACTTGTATTTTAACATTTATACAATTACTTCTGATATTGATACTTTTGTTTCATTTGAAACTATGAATAATAGAGGAAAACCTCTATCACACTTAGAGTTATTAAAAAATAGATTAATTTACTTGAGTACTAAGCTTTCAAATGAAGACTACGAAAAAAATAGCTTGCGAAAAAAAATAAATGAATGTTGGAAATCTATTTATCATAACCTAGGTAGGAACAAATCCAAACCTCTAAAAGACGATAATTTCTTGTTTAATCACTATATAATATATTTTGGTTCTGAATTATATCCTAAAGAAGAATATAACACCAGAACACTTAGGGTTCCGAGTTTTACCTCACCGCAAAGAGACGAATATGCAAATTTTTTGCTCGAAAAAAAATTTACAACAAAGAATTTAAATGACTCTAAGATAGATTTAATGTCAATTAATAATTATGTCGAAAACCTTCAAAATTCTGTAGATATTTGGTATCAGCTACACAATCCGCAAGATTCACATTATTCTTCTGATATAAAGAAATACCTAGATAAGATTAACAGATTAGGAATCAATTCAGTTTCTCCTCTCATTATGACTTTTTTCAAAAATGAAGATAGTAATGTGAAAAGACTACAGTTTTTAATTGAAATTGAAAGACTAATATTTATTGTCAGTCTACATCATATCAGGTTTTATTATTTAGATTTGGAAGATTTAAACTTTTTAAAACTCTCTATTGAATTTCATAATAAAAAATTTAAATCTGATGAGATAATAAGAAAAATCGAAGATGCAGCTAACAAATTTTTAAATACACGTGAAATAAGAGAAATAATGATAAAATCTTTCAGAGATAAGGGGTTTTATCAATGGGATGGAGTGAGATATTTTCTTTATGAATACGATTTACATCTAAGTGAGAATTCCAAAACAAAAAGAGTTAAATTAGAATGGGAAACTTTTGATAAAATGGACTACAAAAGTGTTGAACATATTTATCCTCAATCGTCAAGACAGCTTTGCTGGCGAGAAAATTTTCAAAACTTCACATCACCGCAAAGAAAGTCTTTGCGTAATTCACTTGGCAATTTATTACCTATTTCAACAGAAAAAAATTCTTCATTGAAAGATAGATGTTTTGAAAGTAAGATTAGTAATAATGTAAATTCTGTGGGCTATCGTTATGGCTGCTATTCAGAAAATGAAATTACAAATTTTGAAAAATGGACATCGAAGGAGATCTTGGATAGAGGGCTTAAATTAGTTGATTTTTTGGAAAAAAGGTGGAAAATAAAATTCAATAATGAAAATGAGAAAATAAAATTTTTAGGACTTGAATTCTTGCGAAAGAAATGATAATCAACAAAAAAACCTGCCTCACAGCAGGTTTTTATATTTTGAATCAAAAACTTCTCGATACGCTTTTTTCAAAAGCTATTCGAAGTGACGGGATTATTAAACATTTTCAAATTAAATCATTTTCAAATTCTCAAATTAAAAAAGACTCTCATCCACAAAATTCGGCAACGTCACTTTCAAATTCGGCTCTATTTCCATCGCTCTTTTAATCGCAAAAACAGCACCTTCATTTCTTGCCCAGCTTCGTCTGGAAATTCCGTTGTTGACGTCCCAGAAAAGCATCGATTTTAATCTTCTGTCGGCGTCATTGCTTCCATCCAATAACATTCCGAAACCACCGTTGATCACTTCGCCCCAACCAACGCCGCCTCCATTGTGAATACTCACCCAGGTTGCCCCACGGAAACTGTCACCGATCACATTGTGAATCGCCATATCTGCCGTAAATCTCGAACCGTCATAAATATTGGAAGTCTCTCTGTATGGCGAATCTGTTCCCGACACATCGTGATGATCTCTACCCAAAACTACCGCTCCAATCTCGCCGTTTTTAATGGCTTTGTTGAAAGCTTCAGCGATTTTCATTCTTCCTTCTGCATCGGCATATAAAATTCTCGCCTGTGAACCAACCACCAATTTATTTTCCTGCGCCCCTTTAATCCACTGAATATTATCCTTCATCTGCTGCTGGATTTCTTCAGGAGAATTTTGAATCATTTCTTCTAAAACTCGGCAGGCAATTTCATCTGTTTTCTGCAGATCTTCAGGTTTTCCGCTTGTACAAACCCAACGGAACGGCCCGAAACCATAATCAAAACACATCGGTCCCATAATATCCTGAACATAAGAAGGGAATTTAAACTCTCTTCCCAACGTCGGATTTTCAGACATTACATCGGCTCCCGCTCTTGAGGCTTCCAATAAAAATGCATTTCCGTAATCGAAGAAATAGGTTCCTTTTTCTGTATGTTTATTGATCGCTGCAGCGTGTCTTCTCAAAGTTTCCTGAACTTTTTCTTTAAATAATTCAGGGTTTTCTGCCATCATTGTATTTGATTCCTCAAAACTTTGTCCGACAGGATAATATCCGCCCGCCCAAGGATTGTGAAGCGAAGTCTGATCTGAGCCAATATCTATTCTTAAATTTCCCTCATCAAATTTTTCCCAAACCTCAACGATGTTTCCAAGATAAGCCAAAGAAACCACTTCTTTAGTTTCCTGAGCTTTTCTAACTCTTGCAACCAATTCATCAAGATTTTCGTGGATTTCATTTACCCATCCTTGATCATGACGGATCTTGGTAATCTTCGGATTTACTTCCGCAATCACCGTAATACAGCCTGCAATATTTCCTGCTTTTGGCTGCGCTCCGGACATTCCGCCCAAACCTGAAGTAACGAACAATCCACCTTGTGGTTCTTTATTGATCTTTCTAAAAGCATTCAAAACGGTAATCGTCGTTCCGTGAACAATTCCCTGAGGCCCGATGTACATATAAGATCCTGCCGTCATTTGTCCGTACTGCGTCACACCTAAAGCATTGAATTTTTCCCAATCATCCGGTTTAGAATAATTCGGAATCATCATTCCGTTGGTCACCACAACTCTTGGTGCATCTTTATGTGAAGGAAATAATCCCATCGGATGACCTGAATACATCGTCAATGTTTGTTCGTCTGTCATTTCAGACAAATATTTCATGGTCAATAAATACTGTGCCCAGTTGGAGAACACCGCACCATTTCCACCGTAAGTAATCAGTTCGTGAGGATGTTGTGCCACTGCGTAATCCAAATTGTTCTGAATCATCAGCATGATCGCTTTTGCCTGCTCAGATTTTCCGGGATATTCTGCAATATCTCTCGCTTTCATCTCATAATCGGGACGAAAACGGTACATATAAATCCTTCCGAACTCATCGAGTTCTTTTTTAAACTCCTGAATTAATTCTGCATGAAATTTTGGCTCAAAATAACGTAAAGCGTTTTTCAGAGCGAGTTTTTTCTCTTCATCCGTTAAAATTTCTTTACGTTTCGGAGCGTGATTGATATTGGTTTCGTATGGTTTTGGCTGAGGTAATTGGCTTGGAATACCTTGCTGTATCTGTTCTTGAAAAGTCATTATTATAGTTGATGGTTGTTTGTTGATAGTTGCTTGTTTTTTTTGTGGTTTTAAAGATATTCAAATTAGAAAATTCCTGCAACTAATGTGAAAAAATATATCATATAACAAAATGACTTAGATTTAAATACAACAAAACCTCACTGAAAATAAATGAGGTTTTGTCGGCTTAATTATTTTTAAGGTTTAATTACTATTTTTCACAAGGATCCATCCCGTAAACGTTCTTCCATCCGGAAGTGTGATGACATACCAATAACTTGAGGTCGGTATTGGCCTTCCTGAAATGGTTCCGTCCCAAACAATCTGAGTATTGGTATTTTGCTCGAAAATTAAATACTGATAACGATCAAATACTTTTACATTCGTCATTTTATTTCCGAAAACATGAAGGTTTCTGACAATCCATTTATCATTTTGCCCGTCTCCATTTGGTGTGATTGCATTTTTAATATCTAAAATAACTCCGTCCTGTTTTACAATACATTTTCCTTCCACATATTTCACGTAAAATGTTGTAATTCCTGTCGGCAGATTGTAAAAAACATTAGTTCCCTGCCAATTAATACCGTCAATTGAATAGAGGATCGGCTGTGAACCGGTCGCTATTATCGTATAAGTATTACCGCTCGCAATCATATTCTGAATGACCGGAACATCATAATATTTTGCTTCAAAAGTTGCAGTGTAAGAACATCCGTTATCTGAAGTTACTGTTACGGTATAGGTTCCTACCATTCCTGCATTAAGAAGAGTATCTGTAGTAGAAACTATTTGCCCTGCAGGATTTGTCCATACATAACTTACAATTGTGTGATCTTTTACTTCTAAAGTATAGCCGAATGTTGCATCCGGACAGAAATACTGTGTTGGGATCTCAAAAATAGGAACCTTCTTAAGTGATATTTTAATAGTTGCTATTTCAGGACATAATCCCGGTACACTTACTTTCACATACACGATATCTGATCCTAAATTTTGATTAAATGGATAACTCGCCGGGTTTGCAATGGCATTCGTTCCTGAATTTAAATCAGCTAAAGAAGCATAATAAGTAAAAGTAGCATTAGTCCCTGAGAAAATTTGCGATTCATATTGGGTAAGGTTTACATTTTCAATGCCGTCATTTAAGGTATCGCAGACATTATTGAGAAGGAATGGACCGGAATTTTGAAGAACGACTTTAGTTCCGATAATAAAATTGATCGTAGCGATATCATCACATCCCGGAATATTCATCACTTTTACCCAAATCTGCTGTGGAAAAGGATTTGCTGTAAAATTTTGTGGATTTGCAATCGGATTCGTTCCGTTTTGTGCATCACTTTGACTAAGATAAAAAGTGAATGTATTGATCTGATTCGGAATATCTACATAAAGATTGGTATAATTCATCAGATTGACTTCATAAACACCATCAAGATTATCATCACAAACGGTTATGGTTGAATTGATTGCTTTTGGAGGAAAATAAGTATTCAGTTGAATCGGCGCTACTGAAAAACAGCCATTTGTTTTCGATTGAAATCTTGCCCAAACTTGCACCGTAGAAACTGTTGTTACGATACTGTTTCCGATCTGAGTGGAAGGAACTCCCGCATTGGCTTCCGCTAAAGTGTTGTAATATGTAATATTCATATCCGAAAGTGGATACGTATTCTGAGACGCTGAAAACATTTGTGAAACCGCATCATTAAGCTGAAACGTTTCATTCAAATTAAAATCTTCATCACAAGTATTTAAAACAGCATTCGTAAGTATAATCACCGGTAAAAATGTCATCTGAATATTCAATTGTGATGCAGAAAAACATTCATTGTTATTAAATTTAACTTTCACATAAACTGTTGCATTCCCTGGAACAGGAAACTCAGTCGGATTGGTAATTGCCCCTGAAAAAGCATGCGTGGCAGGATTATATGAAGTGTAATAAGTAAATGTAACATTTGAACCACTATAAATCTGAGGTTGTGCCGACAAAAGGTTATACAGCTCTACTCCATCGTTATTATTATCACAAATATTGGTCAGATTGATATTTACAACAGAATTCACTGCAGGAGTTGATACCAAACTAATGGTAACCGGATAAATCTGGATACAATTGTAAGAATTAATTTTTACGAAAAGCTGTCTCGTACCTACAACATTTATACTCGTTACAGGATTGGTTCCGTTCTGAGCATCAGCTTGGGTAAGATAGAACGTTGTGGTTGCATTCTGATTTCCGATTATCGCTCCCGAAAACTGAGCAAGCGCAACAACTTCGGTATTATCATTATTAAAATCACAAACCGTAAAATTGGAGTCTACAATAACCGGATGAACCAGATGTACATTAATCGCTTTAATGGTATAACACGTTTCACTTTGCTCAAACCGAACATAAAATGTTTTGCTTACAAAGTTTCCGTTTTCTGTAATCGTCTGATTGGGCGAAATAGGATTTATTCCGTCTAAAGCTGCTAAATAATTATCATAAAACTCGGTAACAGGTACCGTTGACGGAGCAACAAGCATACCCGCAGAAAGTGTTTGCAGATTAACGGTAATATCATCTGTTCCGTTAAAGCAGATATATTCATTTTTATCATTGACTAAAATCTTGGTAAAAGTAATATTCAAATTGACAGTAACTACCGCAAAGCATCCTCCTGGAATCTGAACTCTGATATACACCGTGTACTGCCCTTCTTTTATCGTTCCTATTACAGTTCCTGAATTATTATAGGCTTCCAGAAAAGTTTGATACACCGTGAAAGTAGCGCCCGGTTGTGTCGTAATTAAAGGACCAATATTTAAAGCAAAATCAAAAGGTTCATTATTATCTGCGTTAATGTCACACATCGTGTATGAAAAATTAATCGGAGAATTAGCATTCACTCCCGGCTGGAAAGAAAAATTTACAGGACCAAGAATGTAAGTACATGCCGCATCCTGCAGTCTTACCCAAATCTTTGTATTTGTAGTAATATCTGCCGTAGTTACAGCATTGGTATTATTTTGGGCGTTAGCCTGAGACAGATAATATGAAAATCCTGATGTTCCAGCAGGAAAAAGCAGGCCGTTTAAGAAACTCAAATCATAATTCTGCTCAATGCCATCGTTGTTGGTATCACAAAGTAAAATAGTATCTGTCAAAAGATTTTTCGTAAGAAAGTTCAACGTCATAACTGCCACTCTGAAACATCCGGGAACATTGGGATTCTGAATTCTCACATATAAAACCTTATTGGCATTCAACAAATAGTTTGTCGAAATACTGTTCTGATTATTCTGTGCATCAGCTAAAGATTCATGAAAAGTAAAATTAAAATTCGCCGGATATTGTGAAGTTACATTAGGTTTAAAATCATTTAAATTAAGCTGAATCGGAGCATTTCCGCAAAAGTCTTGTGTATAATTTCTTGAAATAGGATAAGAAGGATCAAAATCAAGAGTGAAATCATCAGTTAACGTTAAATTACTATTTCCACAAATATTAAAAACAACATTAGCAGTATAAACTTCATTCTGTGTAGGACACAAAGTAGCCTGAATGCCCGATGCCACGGTCTGTCCTGCTGAATTAGTCCATGTTACAGTTGGCTGAATTACACTTCCGTTTGGAGTAAACTTCCATGATTCCTGCAAAGCCTGCCAGTTTCCGGTATTTCGTGAAGCCGGAGAATATCCTACCGTTCCCGTATCATTTATAATTCCAATCAAAGCATTTTCAAACTTTCTGGTTGGGCACGGTGTGAGCTTTTTATCTACAAAAACTTCTACAATATTGGTGGTTTCGTGTAAAACAATTTGTGAAGAAGAACGATCGGTACATCCGGCAACTCTTCCGTCATAATAACTGATTACAAACTTTCTGTAAGGTGCAGTTCCCACTGTAGAATAGTAAATTTCTGATGTATCTGCAGCAGAAAACACCATATCGTGATACACTCCGAAAATAGAATTTTTGGGCAAACCTACATTAGGATTTTGCCAAAGAATATTGGGATAATTGATATTTCCCTGCTGATTCAGATCGAAAGTGACCATTCCATTTGAGCCAATGACGACAGACTCAAAATATTGATTAAAAAAACAAAATTTAAATGGTAAATCTACTTTTGGCGTAAATAAATCGTCAAAATTAGCATTCAATGCCGTTCCCTGATTCAGAGGAATTGGCGGATCATACGTTCCCTGCGTGAGCTGGTACGTCGTTGTTTGTTTCAGCTCCGGGTATTCTACATGCAGCGGAATACAGCCATTAGCATCGAGATCATTTGTACACGTTACATGAAAGTTTTCATTCCCAACAGCGTCTTTCACTTTTACACTTATGGGAGCTTGCGAAAAGGCATAACAACTGATCAACAGTAAGAAAATCTGTAAATATTTTGTCATAGAAATTTGGTGTGATTTAAATTATTAATTAATTAAAACAATTTAATAATAAATATAACTTAAAAATAACACTTTTTATGTACAAAATACACAACAAATACCATTTATTTATAAATTATTAAGAATTAATTAATATTATAATAAAAACCCTATATTAAAACATTATCTACATTCTAAAATACCACACAAACTCGACAATATTCAATTGCGAAAAGGGAAAGCATACTCTATTTCATAAAAAAAAGTGGAAATCTTTTGAATTTCCACTTTAATATTTAAAAATTAATCTTAATTAATCTCCATCTGAAAACATAGAATTGGCAAGCGACGTCACTATAGAAAGTGCTATACTGAAAATAAACGCCCACCAAAAACCATCTACAACCATACTATCTATAAAATAATCTGCAATAAGAATAATTACAGCATTGATTACCAAAGCAAAAAAGCCTAAAGTAATAATGGTAAGCGGCAACCCAAAAAGACTTAAAATTGGTTTTACGAAGAGGTTTAGAAGTCCTAAAACAATTGCAAAAATGATTGCCGTAGAAAAGCCGTCAAAATGTACACCCGGTAAAATTTTGGTCAGTAAAAAAGCCACAATAGCTGTTATAAGAAGTCTAATAATTAAGTTCATCGTATTTATTTTTATATTATCTGTCTTTTATAAACAAAACTTATTCCAATGACATGCAATCATTGATGTATACTAAGTTTTCTTTGTTATAAATTTATTTAATTTTCATCATCGTCACCAAAGACGTTGCTACATGACTTTCAGAAGAGTGTTTTTCGTCAACCGTGAAAATCTCTGTTCTGATGACACTGATCTTAGAACCACCTTTCACGACATAAGCTTTTGAAACCAGCGCATCTCCCATTGCAGGTCTTAAATAATTCACCTTCAACTCCACCGTTACTACATAGCAATCTTCTTCGTAATGACTTACTGCCGCATATCCTGAAGAAACATCAACCAAGGAAGCAATCATTGCCCCGTTGAACATTCCCGCCTTTCTGGTCATTAATTCCATTTTAGGAATTTTAATAGAAACAAAATCAGCGTTTACTTCTAGTAATTCAGCCTTATAGAATTTCAATGTTTCAGAGCGATTGAAACTGTCGGTCATGAGTTTTCTTTTTTCGGGAGTCATTTTGAGTGGGAGGGTTTGAGGGTTTATGCAAATTTCTGTAAAATTTATTTAATAATTTCCACAAAAATACTTTTAACTTACCTTTGCAAAATGGAATTAGAATCTATTTACAAAAAACTGCAGATTCAGGATATGAATCAGATGCAGAAATCTACATATAAAACTACAGAAAACAATACCGATGTTGTTTTGCTTTCACCTACAGGATCAGGAAAAACATTAGCTTTTTTGTTTCCTGTTCTCAGGAATCTTAAGAAAGAATCAACAGGAATTCAGGCATTAATAGTAGTACCAGCAAGAGAATTGGCTTTACAGATTGAGCAGGTATTCAAGTCGATGGGAACAGATTTTAAGGTGACTGTATGCTACGGCGGTCACGATAAAAAAATTGAGATCAACAATCTCAAGGAAGCTCCTGCTGTATTGATCGGAACTCCGGGAAGAATTGCCTATCACATGAGAAATAAAAATCTTGATGTAAAAACAATCAAAAATCTGGTACTTGATGAGTTTGATAAGGCTTTAGAATTGGGTTTTCATGATGATATGGAATATATCATTGAAAACATGTATAATCTTTACCAGAGAATTCTGACTTCCGCAACTTCAATGGATGAAATTCCTAAGTTTACAGGCTTGAAAGACGAAAAGGTAATTGATTTCTTAAAATTAGGAGAAAATAAACCTGATATTCAGTTAAGAAAAGTGATGACGATTTCTGAGGAAAAACTGGATACTTTATTTCATCTGATTTGCAAAATAGGAAATAAAAGAACTCTGATTTTCTGTAATCACAGAGAAACGGTTGACCGTATTGCTGATTTACTTTTAGATAAAGGTATCGCCAGAGAAACTTTCCACGGCGGCATGGAACAGGATGAAAGAGAACGTGCTTTACTAAAATTCAGAAATGATACCGCCAGAGTTTTGATTACCACAGATCTGGCTGCAAGAGGTTTAGACGTTCCGGAAGTTGAATCGATCGTACATTATCAATTGCCGGCAACAGAAGACGCTTTCATTCACAGAAACGGTCGTACCGCAAGGATGAATGCAAAAGGTTTTGCTTATTTGGTGATGACCGAAGATGAAAAATTTCCTTTCATTAAAAAAGATACGCCAGAAGAATCTGTAAAAGAATTTTCTAAAGTTCCCGCAAACCCGCCTTTTCAAACAATTTACATCAGCGCAGGAAAAAAAGATAAAGTCAATAAGGTAGATATCGTTGGATATTTATTGAAAAAAGGTGAGTTACAAAAAGAAGATTTAGGTCTGATCGAAGTAAAAGATACGACATCTTATGTAGCTGTTTCCAGAACTAAGGTAAGAGATTTACTTAAGAAACTGAGCACTGAAAAGCTGAAAGGCAAGAAAGTGAAAATGGAAGTTGCATATTAGGATGAGGCTGAGGTTAAGGTTGAGGTTGAGACTAACAAAAATCAGCCTTAACCTAAACCTCAACCTTAATTTACCCTATTTCAATCCTTTGATTTTTGTCTGCAATGTGTAAACAGATTTTGAAGCGGTAATAAACAGAATATCGTTTTTCTCGCCTCCAAAAGTTACATTCCCAGTCCAGTCTTCAGGAATTTTAATGTGATGTACTTTTTCACCTTTAGCATTAAAAACAGTGACGCCATCTCCGGTAATATAAAGATTTCCATCTTTGTCAAGCGTCATTCCGTCTGAGCCCATTTCGCAGAATAATTTCTTTTCAGACAATTTTCCGTCTCCTAAAATATCGTAGACATACGTTTTTCCGGCATCAATATCTGAAACGTACAGTTTTTTTGTCTTCCCATTTCCAATGATTCCATTAGGCTGCACAAAAGTTTCCAGTTTTGAAATTTTGCCATCTTTGTTTCTGTAATACAGATTCTTTTCAGGAATCTCCACTTTAAAATTTTGCCAATAATCTCTTTTATACAATGGATCGGTGAAATAAATTCCTCCGTTTCCGTCGAGCCAAAGATCGTTGGGACCATTTAGTCGTTTCCCTTCAAAGCCTTTAGATAAAACCTGTACTGATTTATCTTTACCAATCTTCCAGATTTCACCTTCATTGTCTGAACAGGTAATCAAATTATCATTTTCATCGAAATAGGTTCCGTTGGCGCGTCCGGTTTTATCTAAAAATAAAGATACTTTGTCTGTTTTCCAATCCCAGACATAAATTTTGTCATTGGGTTGGTCTGTAAAATAAACGTTGCCGGCTTTGTCTGCTGCAGGTCCTTCGGTAAATGAAAATTGATCTGATATTAATTTTGGTTCAGTGTTTTCCAACATAGCATTGTAATTTGATGATTTGCAACTGACAAATGCCAAAACCAAACCAACAAGACCTGCATTCAAAATATTTTTCATTTCTATAAATTTAAAGCTTACAATTTACGATTTGTAAAAAGTATTGCCAATTTTATATGAATAATTATTTAGTTTAAATATAAACAACCAAATGTCCTTTTTGTCCTATTCTGTAAGTATTTAATATTATTTATTAAACCTTAAAATCAAGAGCTTTGCATCATCTTTTAATGAGGAAAATTTAGACTGAATATTTCAGAAACGATTTACAAATCATCTAAAAAAGTCCTTTTAATTCAATAAAATTCAAAAGATGAGCATTCAGCAAGGTAATATAAAAATTCCGGGAAGTGATGGTGAGGCTTTCAGAGATTCCGTAGGAACAATGGACGATACAGGGAAAAGAAAATGGGTTTTTCCTCGAAAACCAAAAGGTAAGTTTACCAATTACAGAGATTATACAAGTTATGTTTTATTAGCTTTATTTTTCGGAATTCCATTTTTAAAGATCAATAATAATCCATTTCTATTAATTAATCTTATTGATAGAAAATTCTTTATTTTAGGGCAGTCGTTTTACCTTCAGGATTTTTTTATTTTAGCTTTAGGAGCCGTGATTTCTGTCATTTTTGTAATGCTTTTTACCGTAGTTTTCGGTAGAATATTTTGTGGATGGCTATGCCCGCAAACCATTTTCATGGAAATGGTTTTCCGAAAAATAGAATATTTGATTGAAGGCGACCGTAACAAACAAATGAAACTCGACAGACAGAGTTGGGATTCCGAAAAAATAAGAAAAAGACTTTTAAAATGGTCTGTTTTCTTTATTATTTCATTGATTATCTCCCACTTTATGTTTATGTACATTGTCGGATACGAAAATATTTTCAAAATCATTCAGGAAGGTCCGGTAGAACATCCTTTACATTTTACGGCAATGCTGTCTTTTTCACTGGTCTTTTATTTTGTTTTCACTTGGTTGCGCGAGCAAGTCTGTACCTTGATATGTCCTTATGGAAGACTTCAAGGCGTGTTAATCGACAAGCAGACCATCAATGTATATTACGACACAAAAAGAGGAGAAAACCGTGCTAAATGGAGAAACGGAGAAGACAGAACATCTTCAGGAAAAGGTGATTGTATTGATTGCGGACAATGTGTTGTCGTTTGTCCCACAGGAATTGATATAAGAAACGGTCAGCAATTAGAATGCGTCAACTGTACTGCCTGTATTGACGCTTGTGATGAGGTAATGGTAAAAGTAGGTTTACCAACCGGATTGGTACGTTATGCCACAGAAGCAGAAATTGAAACCGGAAAGAAACTTGGAATCACTTCAAGAATGATTATTACCACAATTTTTCTGGCGTTATTAATAGGATTTTTAGGATTTTTATTAAACGACAGAGGTTCTATGGAAGCAAAATTTATAAAACCCGCAGGATCTACATTCTTTGTGAGAGACGGAAAAATCATCAATAATTTCACCTATACTTTTTTAAACAAAACCAATGAAAAAAAAGTAATTACGATAAAAATAACGCATCCCAATCATGCTGAAATTATCTCTTCAGGACCGAGTAAAATCGTCTTAAAAGGCGACCAGATTCTCAAAGGTTCAATCAGCATTGCATTCCCTGAAAATGAAATTAAATCGTCCAAACAAAATATAACATTTGTTGTCTTAGATGAAAAAAATGAAGTTTTAGATACTTTCGAAACAACTTTTGAAGGACCTTTTAAACTTGCATTGTAAAGCATTAGTTTTTATGACTTTTAATAAATTGCGAGGGGGTAATTCCTGTATTTTTACGGAACATCCTCGCAAAATAAGAATACTCTTCATACCCCAATCTGAAAGCAATCTCTACAAGCCCTTCATCAAGATAAATAAGCATTCTTTTAGCTTCCAGAATCACTCTTTCAGTAATAATTTCAGAAGCCGTTTTTTGCATAACGGTTTGGGTAATTCTGTTAAGATGCTTTGCTGAAATATTGAGTTGTGAAGCATAAAAAGAAATCGATTTTTGAGAAGTAAAAGACTCTTCCAGCAAGTTTTCGAAATCCTGATAATGTTTAAAATAAGATACACTTGTGGCGGATGTTTTTTCATCACCTTTAGAAAACTCTCTTACCGACTGAATATAAATTTGAGAAATAAGAGAAAGAATAAAGCTCTGCTTCATGACATTCTGAGACTGATGTTCATTTTGAATAGCCTCAAAAAGGCGAATCATAGCTTCCAATTCTGTTGATTGAAGCTGAAGCCTCCTCGGAAAACTCGGAGAATTAAAAAACGGGAAATTTTTCAACTTCTGATTAACGTAGTGCATCTCATAATAAGGCTGAGAAAAAAAGAAAATATAGCCATCCGTATCCGGAGAAAGTTCCCAACTGTGCACCTGTCCCGGAGAAAGAAAAAACAGACTTCCTTCAGAAACATCATATTTTTGAAAATCTATTTCATGAATCCCGTTTCCTTTAGTGAAAATAACGGTGACATAAAAATCATGACGGTGCGGTTTCTCGATATGTTTATGGCTGGAAACCAAATGATTTCTTAACGTATTAAAGTAAAAATCCGGAGCGTTTTTCTCTGACTGAAAAAGATTGATGTGCAATACCGAGATAGAATTCATCCTGATTAATTATGTGTGAAAGAGAACAAAAATACACTTAAACTGCACATTTTACAACGTGTATTTGTAGTAAAGCTTAAAAAATATTTATCTTTGAGTTTTCAGGATTTTATAATGAAGACAAATTTACCCGACAAACTGTATTATTCGATAGGAGAAGTTGCGAAAGCATTCGATGTAAACGCTTCATTGATAAGATATTGGGAACAAGAATTCCCAATTATTAAACCTAAAAAAAACAAAAAAGGAAACCGCTACTTCACTCCCGAAGATATCAAAAACCTAAAAATCATTTATCATTTGGTAAAAGAAAAGGGCTACACACTTGACGGAGCAAGAATTGCCCTAACAACCAACTCAAAAATTTCTGAAACGGTAACATTAATCGACCGTTTAGAATTCGTAAAAGCAGAATTGCTTAAGCTAAAAGATTCTTTGGTAGAAAAAGATTCTGAATAAAAATGTAATCCCAAATGATTAAAGTAAAATACAGAAAGCATTTAAAAACTCTGGCTGGAGTCTCATTATTTCTTATAATTATCGGAGCTGTTTTTAATGTGAATACTTATTTAATGGCCGCTTTGATTGGAATCTTTGTCGTGTCACTTGTCCAAATTTTTATTCACAAAAAAAGTGATTCTTAAGTTTATCTTTTTCATATAAACATTTTTACAATTCACTGTAAAACAATAATTTAATTACTATTTTTTCATTTTTATTTGCTTATGAATTAAATTAATTCATAACTTTATTGTATTCTGAGTTCGGTAAATCGAAATAAGCCAAAAAACATAAATATATAACGATGAAAAAAAATTACTATCAAAAGATGGCATTTCTTGGAATGCTGTTCTTTACACTAGTTGGATTTCAAAAATACGCTAACAAATCTGATGAAACTTTTCCAGAGGTTACATTTATTTCCGAAAGTTTACCTGTAGAATCATTCTCAGAATTTGACCCAAACGACTTAGATGAAAATCAATGGCAAAAGCTCGGATTTTCCGAAAAACAAGCAGCAACAATTTTAAAATACAAAAAAATTGTCGGCGGAAAATTTCTGTCAAAAGAACAGTTCAAGAAATGTTATGCGATTTCAGAAGAAAAATATTCCCAGCTCAATTCTTTTATTTTATTACCTGAAACCAATTTGGAAGCAAAATCCGGAAATTCAGATTTTAAAAGTTATGAAAAGAAATCTTTAAACATCACAAGAAAATTTAATCCTGACCAACTTTCACAAACCGATTGGGAAAACATCGGATTTTCTGTGAAACAAGCTGCTGCAATTTTAAAATATAAAAATTATCTGGGTGGAAGTTTTGTGAGCAAAGAAAAATTCAAAGAATGTTTTATCATCAATGAAGAAAATTATGCGAAACTCGAGCCTTACATAATTCTTCCGGCAAAAACTCCGGCCAATTTTAATGCTTATGCAGGAAAATCCAATTCATTCAAATCTAAAACGCTGCAAACTTCTTTTGATCCGAATATATTGGATGTTCAAGGTTGGATGGCTTTAGGATTCTCAGAAAAGCAAGCGAATGTGATCGTTAATTATCGTGACAAAAACTTGAAAGGAAGTTTTAAAAATTTGGAGGATATTAAAAACTGCTTTGTTATTTCTGCGGAAAAGTTCGAAGAATTAAAACCATTCATCAAATTAAACGCTTCTACAATGGCGAAAAATGCTGAAGATAAAAAGCCGGAATTCAAACAGGAGAAAACTGATTTTTCAAAAACTGATATGAATTCTATTACGTTTAAACAGCTTTTAGAATTTGGTCTGGATGAAAGAAGCGCAGGTTCAATGATCGGTTTCAGAAAAAAACTGGGTGGGTTTATGACTAAAGAACAAATTTTGGAGACCTACAATATTGATAAAGAATTGGTTCAAAAATTATTAAGCTTTGCTCCACTCGATAATTCAAAAGTTGAGCGACATACTTTGGTCGATGCGCCCGAAGAATGGCTGAAAAATCATCCGTATTTCAAATATTCCGCAGACAAAATTATGTATTACAGAATCAGCAATCCCGATGATAAAAAAATCTGGAAGCTATTGAAAACTAAACCTGAATATGAAGCGAGAATGAGGCTTTATGTGAAATAGTTGATAGTTGATAGCAAAAATATTTAAAATTTTACCATTAAGATTAGTTGAGATTTTTAGAATATTAAGTTTGAGCTTTGCTTTAAGAATTCAGCTTAAAAAATCTTTAGATTTTTCTTAATCTATCTCAACTTCTAAACTAATCTTAATGGTTTAAAAAGCTTTTAAAGTTTTAAATCAATCTAAAATTTAATCATTTAATTATGAATTAATATTTATTAGAAATTCAGTAGAAAGCGTAACAACTCCTTCTGCTAAACCATCAGGATGAGTAGTGAAACCTTTTAGTTTTGAAGTTTTTCCTTTTAAAACTAAATCCATCAATTGTTTATCGGAAAGTTTTTTGCCAAAAATATCAAATGAAACTTTAAAGCCGCAGTTTTTAAAATCGGAACATCCGACTGCGGTTTTTCCTTTCATCAAATTATGTGATTTGCATTTCGGGCATTGTGTTTCTTCCCAAGACTGTAATTCTTTTTTTACAGCCGGCTCACGTTTTTTCTTTTCTTTGACTTCCTCCTTTTCTTCATGCAAGGTGAAAACTTTTGCTTTTCCGTCAACCACTTTTTTGGTGAGTTCGGTCACCATTTGTATCAATTCATCTTTGAACTGATTGGCTTCGTATTCACCACTTTCAATTTTTCGAAGTTTTAATTCCCACTCCCCTGTTAATTCCGGGCTTTTCAGCAATTCGTCTTCAATGGTATCAATTAACTGAATTCCGGTTTGGGTAGCAATCAGATTTTTTCTTTTCTTCTCAATATACTTTCGCTTGAAAAGTGTTTCGATAATATTTGCTCGCGTTGAAGGTCTTCCAATTCCGTTATTTTTGAGCATTTCACGAAGTTCTTCGTCATCTACTTGCTTTCCGGCAGTTTCCATCGCTCGAAGTAAAGTTGCTTCGGTGTAGGGTTTTGGTGGCGAAGTTTTTCCCTGATGAATCATCGGGTCATGAGGTCCCGTTTCCCCAACTTTGAATTCAGGAATCGTCTGTTCCTCTTCCTTATCTTTTTCCTTGTCGGTAGGTTCATCTTTAGCGTCTTTAGCATACACTGCTCTCCAACCCGGTTCGAGAACCTGCCTTCCACTTGTTTTAAATGGAATCGTCCCAACCTGAGCTTCAACCAACGTATTTGAAATTTTACATTCCGGATAAAAAACGGCGATAAAACGCTTCGCAATCAAATCATAAATCAATTTCTCTTCTCTTGTTAAATTTGGAGAAGGTGGAATTTCAGTCGGAATAATCGCATGGTGATCGGTCACTTTCGCATCGTCAAATACCGCTTTAGATTTTGGAATCGGTTGTTCCAGCAAAGGTGAAATCAAATCTTTGTAAATGAACATACTTTGAAGGATTCCTCCGATTTTCGGATATAAACTTTCCGATAGATATGTCGTGTCAACACGCGGATAAGTAACGTGTTTTTTCTCGTAAAGACTCTGAATATATTTTAAAGTGCTGTCTGCAGAATACCCAAACTTCTTATTGGCTTCCACCTGTAGTCCGGTCAAATCAAACAGTCTTGGATTTTTTTCTTTTCCTTCTTTAATTTCAAATGAAAGAATTTCAAAAGGATTAACCTTTAGATATTCCAAACCTTTTTCGGCTCGGTCTAAAGTTTTGAGACGGTCAATTGCAGCGTTGAAAATAACGTCACGGTATTTGGTTTTCAGTTCCCAATATTCTTCGGTTGAGAATGCATCAATTTCTTTCTGACGCTGAACCAACATCGCCAAAGTCGGAGTCTGTACTCTTCCAATGGACAAAACCGCTTTATTTCCGCCAAATTTTTTGGTAAAAAGTCGCGTTGCATTGATACCCAACAACCAATCTCCTATCGCTCTTGCATTTCCTGCGAGGTAAAGATTTTTATAATCTTCGGCTGGTTTTAACTTTTCAAAACCTTCTTTAATCGCTTCTTCTGTTAATGATGAAATCCACAAACGCTGTACAGGTTTGTCGCATTTTGCTTTTTGCAAAACCCATCTTTGAATAAGTTCTCCCTCTTGACCGGCATCCCCGCAATTGATAACCTCATCACATTCGGCTACCAATCTTTCGATTACTTTAAACTGATTTTCAACGCCTTTATTCGGAATTAATTTGATCCCAAAACTTTGAGGAATAATCGGCAACAAAAACAAATTCCAGGATTTGTATTGCGGACCGTAGTCGTGAGGTTCTTTTAGGGTACAAAGATGTCCGAAAGTCCAAGTCACGCAATAGCCGTTTCCTTCCATATAGCCTTGTTTAGGCATAGTTGCGCCCAATACTTTGGCAATATCTCTGGCAACGCTGGGTTTTTCGGCAATACAAAGTTTCATGAATAGTCGGGATTATTGGGAGGGTTGCAAAAGTCGGGATTTTTTTTGGAATTATTGAAATGAGATAGTGAAATTAATGATCTACTTTAAATATCGGTTTTTTTTACTGTCATACATTTTTATAATCGTAAAACAAAATAACTTTTAAAATACTATTAGCTGTAATTACAAAAAGCTCATTGCATACACTTTTCTAATTTGACAATAATTTTTTCCTTTAAATTAAAAAAAATAAAAAAATGTTTTATAGTTATTATTATCAAAATTTAAAACATAAATAAAATCTTGTTGAAATTATATATTTGTAAATGATTATTTTAATAAAAACACAATAAAATAGTTTTTCTATTGTTTTATTTTAGTTAAAAGATATTAAAATATTATAAATAATTTATATATTAGTTGAAATATAAATTTAAAATAATTATGAGAAATTTTTTACTATCGTGCCTTTTAGTATTTGGAATTGGCATTTCTGCGCAAACAACACTTTTAGAGGACAATTTTGACACTGTCACTAATGGCTCCACGGGAAGTTGGACGGGAACCAACATTGGAACTTTATCTGTTTATCCTTATAATGCATTTTACGTTCAAAGTGGATGTGCTTCTAATTTAATAAGTGTCAAAACAATGCAGGTCACTGGCGTAACTGCGGCTACGAGTTTTAGCTGTTCATATCAAAGTGTTTCTGCAACTAATACAGGATTTGCAGCGTTAATTTATCGTATGGTAGACACCACCTCGTACTATAACCTCAAATTATCATACAAATGGAAATGTGGAGGAGAAGCAGATCAGGACTACGGACAGTTAGTATACTCTACGGATAAAATAAATTGGATACCTGTTAGTACCAGACTACAAGGTCAAACTGCCACCCAGACTATTACAGATTTAGCTTTGCCAGCAGGAGCTGAAAATGCTGTTATTTACGTCGGATGGCTTTTCAATGCTAATACAACTACTGCTACACAGCCAGGCTTGAGTATTGATGACGTTAAAATTACAGGAGTTGCTCCTGCTTGCTCCGGAACACCTAATGCAGGTACCGTTAGTTTATCTTCATATATAGGAAAATCCGGAACACCAATTACAACTTCTGCTTTAGCAATTTCTGCTGGAGGAGGAATTACCTATCAATGGCAGAGTTCTACCGACAATGGAGCTTCGTGGAGCGATATTTCTTCCGCCACAACCCCCTCTTCAAGCATTACTCCAATTGGAAATTTTGGAAATTCTATACTTTACAGATTAAAAACAACGTGTACAAACTCAGGACAGAATGCTGTTTCCAACACGGTTACTTACAAGTTTGACTATTGTAGTGTTTCTGCAAATGGAGCTGATAATAAATTTCCGGTTACCTCTGTAAAAATTGGAAGCTTGGAAAAAGTCTCAGGCACAACCCCAGGTCCTACAACACCGCCACAAGAATATTTCCTACAGGATGCGACAAACTTTACTGTTACTCAGGCCGACAATGTAACTATGGATGTAATGGTTTTTGCAAATACCAACAGAATGGGACTTACATTTTTTATCGATTGGAATAATGATGGAGATTTTGACGATACTAATGAAGCTTTTAATACTACTACTCCATTAACCGGTACTGGTACAGATGCAAACAAATATCCACTTATACCGGCAACTTTCACAGTTCCTTCAAATGCGGTTGTAGGTAACTTAAGGATGAGAATAAAAACCAATTATTTCCCAACTACCAACAATACGACTCAATTAGCAGCACTAAGTTCACCGTGTAGTAATGTAATTAATGGACAATCAGAAGATCACATCTTAAAAGTAAATGCTCAAACTTTGGCAGTCTCTGACATTAATAAAAAAGGAAATTTATCTGTATATCCAAATCCATTCTCAAGCACCCTTAACATCTCTGATATTAAAGGAGTTAAGTCTATTTCTATAAGTGATATTTCAGGAAGAGAAGTTAAATCTCTTGCACCTGCTACAGAAATAAACCTTTCAAGTTTGACAACAGGATTATATATCGTTAACCTTAAAATGAATGATGGCAGTACTAAACCATTCAAAGTAATCAAAAAATAATTACAATCTAAAAATGTTAAAACCGTTTCGTTATTGCGAAACGGTTTTTTAATGTTATATTCTTATAATTTTTATAGTAAAATAAAAATCTGACAGTAATTAATTACATTTATAATTATCTGTTTTTCATTATCATATTCTCAAAATACTCAATTTCACCGAATTCGAACAATTCCATCTCTTTGATGTTAACTAATTGCCTGCTTTTTTCCAGAAAAGAATGACTGTACAAAGCATAAGAAGGCTGTTCGGCAAAACCATTTTTTAGCATTTGATGCGCTTCTACGATAGGTTTCCCATATAATTTCCTGAAACTTCCAATGTTGTATTGTGAAAATTTTCCGTAGTGAACAATGAATTTTAATGATAATTCGATGGTAGTATTCAACATTTCGCTTAATTCCTGAATTTTCATATTGAAAGCATTTCTCATATTTCTCAGCATTCCGGAAATCTTTTTATACGAAGGTTTGTTGTCGTATCGATAAAATAAAATCGCATCGCCCTCAATTTCTGAAACATCAAAATACTGATTGTTAACATCAATCAAAATAGAAAGTAGTTGTTTTACAATATATTCGCCGGTATAAAGTTTTGTATTGAACACAAATTCAGTAAATCCACTGAAGTCAGGAATCAGAATAACTCCGCTATTGATGTTCGTATTCTCCATAATTCTTTGGTTTTAAAACCTTTTTTGAAAGAGACGAACAAATATAATTTTTACTTTACGGAAATTAAAAACCATCAATATTTTTAAACTTAAATGATAATTAATGCATAGTGAAATTATACTTCAATAATGAATTCATTTCATTAGCTTAAATAAGATTATTCTGAGAACAAAAATATTTTTCTAATTTAAACAAATTAAAAACACAAAAATAAAACATTGATTTACAACATTTTAATTACTAAATTTAAATTAAAACACAAAAAGTCTATTACTTTGGTGGACTAATAAAAATATATGTTTTATATTTGCATCCGTATTCAAGTTAGGAAATGAAAATGAAATCAAAATTCACCTACAATTTTATGTCGAAGATGAGCATCATCCATATGATGATGTATTGCTGTATGCCTTTTTTTGGGAATTTTAGTGGCTGACCTTACTTTTATTATCACATATTTTTAAAGGCTTTACCACGTTGTAGAGCCTTTTTTTATTAAAAATTACAGAGAAAAAATGATAGAAATAAAGAATATTTCAAAAACATTTCATCAGAAAAAACAAGCTTTTCAAGCTTTAAATAATATCAATTTAAGTATTGAAAAGGGTGATATTGTCGGAATTATTGGTTTTTCAGGCGCCGGAAAAAGTACCTTAATCAGAACCGTTAATTTATTGGAAAGACCGGATGAAGGACAAATCATCATCAACGGAAAAGATTTCACACAACTAAATTCCAAACAGTTAGCTCACGAAAGAAAAAAAATAGGTATGATTTTTCAGCATTTTAATCTTCTTTCATCACGAACAGTTTTTGAAAATATCGCACTTCCACTTGAATTGGACAATTTAAGTAAAGATAAAATCAGAGAAAAAGTGAATGAACTTTTACAAATCGTAGGACTTGAAGATAAAGCTCATGATTATCCTAAAAGCCTTTCCGGCGGACAAAAACAAAGGGTTGCCATCGCAAGAGCCTTAGCGAATGATCCCTATCTCCTACTTTGTGATGAAGCGACAAGCGCACTCGATCCTGCAACGACCCAATCTATTTTACAGTTGCTCAGAGATATCAACCATCGTCTGGGAATAACAATTTTATTGATTACCCACGAAATGGAAGTCATTAAAGCCGTCTGCAACCACGTTGCCGTCATCGACAAAGGACAATTAGTATCAAAAGGAACTTTGAGTGAAATTATTTCCAACAAAGAAAATCCTATCATCAAACAATTTTTAAACTCAGGTGTTATGACTATACCGCAAGAACTCAATAAAAAACTACAGAAAGAACCAAAAGACGGTTTGTTCCCGTTGGTTGAAATCGAACTGAACGAAAGTATCAGCGTAGAAAAATTACTTTCTGTCATCTACGATCAATATAAAATTCCATATAAACTTCTGAAAGCTGATGTAGAATATTTGGGAGATTCCAATTTCGGAAAACTGCTTTTGCAATTACAGGGAGGAACTGAGGAAAACCAGAAAGCAATTTATTATTTTAATCAAAATAACATTCAAAATACAGTAAAAGGATATGCTTAGTGATACGGTAATTTCGCTTCTTGGAAAAGGAATTTGGGAGACAGTTTACATGACGTTTGTTTCAGGATTTTTTGGTTTTGTTTTGGGTCTTCCTGTTGGAATTCTGCTTTTTATTACTAAAAAAGGACAGCTTTTAGAAAACACCATTTACAACAGAATTCTGTCGGTTTTGGTTAATATTTTCAGATCGATTCCTTTCATTATTTTGATTGTCTGGATGATTCCTTTCACGAGATCTTTGGTAGGAACTTCTATCGGAATGAATGCCGCACTTGTTCCTTTAAGTATTGGAGCTGCACCATTTATTGCAAGATTGGTTGAAAACAGTCTATTAGAAATTCCGAATGGATTGATTGAAACCGCAAGAGCGTTAGGAGCAACTCCGTTTCAAATCATTAAAAAAGTTTTGTTGCCCGAAGCTTTGCCATCATTGATCAATAATGCGACGATTACTTTAATAACTCTTGTAGGATATTCCGCAATGGGTGGAGCTGTCGGAGCCGGCGGATTAGGACAGATCGGTTATCAATACGGATATATCGGTTATGACGCACTGATTATGAATCTTGTTCTTGGTTTATTGGTCGCTTTCGTCTTTATCATTCAATTTTCAGGTGACAGATTGGTGAAGAGATTTGATCATAGGTGAGTTAGAGTGTTGGAGAGTTTTAGCGTTATTGAGAATGAAAAGTCGATTGACAAAATTTTAATCATACAATCTCTAATCGTACGGTATTACTGAATAAACATCCAGCTTCCATCATCCAGCATCCAACTTAAAAAATAAAAATAATTTACAATGAAAAAAATAAAAATCTTAGGATTAGCAGCAGGTTTGTTGTTATTCGGAGCGTGTAATTCGCCAAAAAAAGATGATCCAAACTTTATCAAAGTAGGAATTACTTCCGGACCTGAACAACAAATTGCAGAAACTGCTAAAAAAGTAGCTAAAGAAAAGTATAATCTGGAAGTAGAGCTCGTTTCTTTCAACGATTACGTGATTCCTAACGAGGCTTTAAATAATGGCGATATTGATGCAAATGCCTTTCAGCATGTTCCTTATCTGAACGAACAGTCGAAACAGCGTGGTTACAAACTGGCAGTAATTGGAAATACCTTTGTTTATCCGATTGTAGCCTATTCAAAAAAAATAAAAAACATTGGAGAACTTCAAAATGGAAGTACCATTGTTATTCCTAATGATCCAACCAACGGCGGTCGTTCTCTCCTACTTTTACAAAAAAACGGTTTATTAAAGTTAAAAGAAAACATCGGTTTGCTACCCAAAGTAACCGACATTGCTGAAAATCCGAAACAGTTGAAAATTCTTGAAATAGAAGCTCCTCAATTGCCAAGAGTTTTGGATGATAAAGAAGTGGTAATTGCCATTATCAACAATAATTTCGCAGCTCAAGCCGGATTGGATGCCGATAAAAACGGTATTTTCAAAGAAGATAAAGATTCTCCTTACATGAATGTTGTGGTTTCAAGAGAAGACAATAAAAATACAGATAAAGTGAAAAATTTCCTGAAAGCTTATCAGTCTAAAGAAGTGGAAAATAAAGCAAAAGAAATCTTTAAAGGCGGTGCTGTGAAAGGTTGGGATTAGTTGATAGTTGATAGTTGATAGTTGATAGTTGATAGTTGATAGCAAATTAAAAATCCTCTAATCATAAAGAAAATTCTATTATTATATGCGATACCGCTTCGGGAACTTTTCCTCCGGAGCGGTATTTTTATTTTGAAGCATCTTAAAAGTTAAATGAAATTGACTGTATAAATCATATAATATTTTAAATATTATAGTGGTTGAAACTTCAAAAACAAATTCAAACTCTTCTCATCAATCCAATTATTCTACCGATTTATATACTATAGTTAAAAATAACCATTTCTCAAAAAACACATTTTCTCAATTTGAGATAATAAATATTTTTCCTATTTTTGTGAACAATCAATAAAAAGTTTTTTATGTTGAAGAAAACTGTACTTCTAAGTTTGTTTACGTTAATATCTGCCTCTGCAATGGCTCAAAACAATACAAAACCTGTTTATTTAGACGAATCTAAACCTGTTGAACAGCGTATTCAGGACGCACTTTCCAGAATGACACTGGAAGAAAAAATAGCAATGCTTCACGCACAGTCAAAGTTCAGTTCTCCCGGCGTTCCAAGATTAGGAATTCCTGAATTCTGGACAACCGACGGTCCACACGGAGTTCGCCCCGAAGTAATGTGGGACGAATGGGATCAGGCTGGCTGGACGAATGACTCTATTATCGCTTACCCTGCTTTAACCGCCTTATCAGCAACATGGAACAAGAAAATGTCTTGGAACTACGGTAAAGCATTAGGTGAAGAAGCTAGATACAGAAAAAAAGACATCCTTTTGGGACCCGGAGTAAACATTTACAGAACTCCTCTAAACGGAAGAAATTTTGAATACATGGGTGAAGATCCATACTTAACTTCTAAAATGGTAGTTCCCTATATTCAGGGAGTACAATCTAACGGAGTGGCTACTTCTGTGAAACATTTTGCATTAAACAATCAGGAAATGTTCCGTCATACGAGCAACGTGATTGTTGATGACAGAACGTTATATGAAATTTACCTTCCGCCTTTCAAGGCTGCAGTAACAGAAGGAGATTCCTGGACGATTATGGGCGCTTATGACATGTACAAAAATCAGTATGCAAGCCAAAACCAATATCTTTTAAATGATATTCTTAAAGGAGAATGGAAATATAAAGGGGTTGTGGTTTCAGATTGGGGCGCAGTAAACAATACCGAACAGGCTATTCATAATGGATTGGATGTAGAATTCGGAAGCTGGACCAACGGTCTTTCTGCAGGAACAAGAAATGCATATGACAATTATTATTTAGCAAAACCTTATTTAGACCTTATTAAATCTGGGAAAGTAGGAACTGCAGAGCTTGACGATAAAGTGACGAGACTTTTACGTTTAGCGTATAAAACAACGATGAATACCAAAAAACCTTTTGGAAATATCGCTTCTGAAGAGCATAAAGCGGTAGCAAAAGAAATCGGTGAAGAAGGAATTGTTTTGTTGAAAAACCAAAATAACGTACTTCCAATCGACATCAACAAAGCAAAGAAAATTGCGGTAATTGGTGAGAATGCCATCAAAGTAATGACAGTTGGTGGTGGTTCTTCTTCATTAAAAGTAAAATATGAAACATTACCTTTAGACGGAATTAAAGCTAAATTCGGTAAAAATTCAGACGTACAATATGCAAGAGGTTATGTGGGAGATATCGGTGGCGAATACAACGGTGTAAAATCTGGTCAGGATTTGAAAGACACGCGTTCACCGGAAGAATTATTGAACGAAGCTGTTGAGTTGGCAAAAAAATCTGATTACGTTATTTTCGTAGGTGGATTAAACAAAGCTGACTTTCAGGATAGCGAAGGAAACGACAGAAAAAGTTATGGACTTCCGTACAACCAAGATAATGTGATCTCAGCTTTAGCAAAAGCTAACAAGAACTTTACCGTTGTTTTAATCACAGGAAATGCAGTAGCAATGCCGTGGATTAAAGACGTTCCATCTATAGTTCAGGGTTGGTATTTGGGTTCTGAAGCAGGAAATTCTATCGCTTCTATTTTGGCCGGTGATGCTAATCCTTCAGGAAAATTACCGTTTACTTTTCCTGTAAAACTGGAAGACAATTCAGCTCACACAATGGGTGAATATCCTGGAAATAAAGAAGAATTGGCTGCAGGAAAAGGTAAAGACCAGAAAAACCCGATCAACATTACATACAACGAAGGAATATTTGTAGGTTATCGTTGGCACGACACCAAAAAAATCAAGCCTTTGTTCAGCTTTGGTCATGGTTTAAGTTATACCACTTTCGAGTTTGGGAAAGCTAAAGCCGACAAAACAAGCATGAATCAGGATGATAAAATCACATTCACGGTTACTGTAAAAAATACAGGTAAAAAAGCCGGTGCAGAAGTAGCTCAATTATACATTACTGATGTAAAATCATCAGTTGAGCGCCCTGCAAAAGAACTGAAAGGTTTTGAAAAAGTATTTTTAAATCCTGGTGAGCAAAAAGAGGTAACCTTCACGATCGATAAAACTGCTTTAAGCTATTTCGATGCTCAAAAGCACGACTGGGTTGCAGAACCTGGAGATTTTGAAGCGCAAATCGGAAATTCTTCTGATGCAATTAAAACAAAAGTAAAATTTACTTTAAAGTAATTAGCGAAAAACAACACGTTTTATTTTAATATTATTAATAAAGAATCTGCATTGTCATAATGCAGATTTTTTTATTGTTTTTTAACTTTTGAACTGTCCAATTTTTTTTGCCGCTCTTACAGAGCTTTTCTTAATAAATATCTTTAACTTTTCAATATTAAAATTTCTTCAAAAAAAAACGTAACAGATAAAAAACCTGTTACGTTTCAAGATCCGAAAATCTTTCTTTTAATTACTTTTTATTAAGAAGAGAAATATAATCTCCATATCCTTTTTCCTTCATTTCAGCTTTTGGAACAAACTTCAATGATGCAGAATTGATACAATATCTCAGTCCGCCTTTGTCTTTCGGTCCGTCATCAAAAACGTGTCCCAAATGAGCGTCTCCCGTTTTACTTCTTACTTCTGTTCTTGCCATTCCGATTGAATTATCGGTTTTTTCGTCGATAACATTTTTAGATATGGGTTTTGAGAAACTTGGCCATCCACAACCTGATTCAAATTTATCAGTTGAGATAAATAACGGCTCTCCTGTTGTAATATCCACATAAATTCCTTCACGAAATTCTTTGTCATATTCATTGGTGTGAGGTCTTTCTGTAGCATTTTCCTGCGTAACTGCATATTGTTCTGCAGTTAGTTTTTTCTTTAAAACTTCCTTATCCTGTTTTTGATATTTAGCTTTTGGAAGTGGGTTTGCATTTCTTGCCATTTCAAATAATCCCGGCTCAATGTGGCAATAACCTCCCGGGTTTTTATCTAAATAATCCTGATGATAATTTTCAGCACTGTAGAAGTTTTTCAACGGAATCGTTTCTACAACCAAAGGTTTGTTATAATTTTTCGCTAGTTTTTGAACTTCCTCTTTAATTACCGCCTCTGTCTCTTTGTCTGTAGAATAAATCCCGGTTCTGTATTGATCGCCTCTGTCATTTCCCTGCTTGTTTAAGCTTGTAGGGTCAATTGTTTTAAAATATAAATCAATCAAAAGCTTAAGGTCAACCTGCTCCGGATCGTATTTTACTTTCACGGTTTCGGCAAAACCTGTTGTATGACTTACAACTTCCTCATAAGTAGGATTTTTCTTATTCCCGTTGGCATACCCAACTTCAGTTCCTACCACTCCTCTGATTTGTTGAAAAAAATGTTCCGTTCCCCAAAAACATCCGCCTGCAAAATAAACTTCTTTTACATTTTTAGCATTCATAATGGTCTCATTTCCTTTTTTAATTGATGAAGATTGTTGTTTTGCTTCTCCACAACTTGTTGCAAAGACTGCAATTCCCAGAATCATTCCGAGAAATGTTAATATATTTTTCATTTTTGTTTTATTATATGTTTTCATTTTTTCCATTTAAAAGCATTAAACCAAATCCTAAAAGCATCAGATCTTTAAGAATAAAAAAGTCTGTAACAGGAACGCCGTCAACAATATGCCAAATATTCGGTGTTGTAAAGAGATAACTCAGTGTCACCAAAAAAGTTACCACCATTCCGATACCTGCAAACTTTTTTAGATATGCAAATTTCACGCTAAAGATCAGTAACAAGGCAATGATAATTTCTATGACGCCGATTATATTAGAAACCGCCTGGGCGCTCATAATATCATATACGAAAAACGTAAGAAAATGGTTTTCTACCAAAGGTTTTATGGCTGCAGCTTCCGTGGGTGTAAATTTGAAAGCCCCGATCCAAAGCAAAATAATTGCAGCTCCGAAAAGCGAAATGTAATAACCGATTTTGTACGTTGGTAAACTTTTGTGTTGCGATGTCTGTTGCATTGTTCTTAGATTTTGAATTAATATTTATTATTTTCAAAACTATAGTCGCAACAATTACAAAATCCTGACAGGCTTTTACTAAAAATCTAATTTCCTAAATACTTTATCTTTAAAGTTTTGAATTTCAGTAGTATTGATATCAACTTCTTCTTCTCCGAACCATTTCTTTTTCAAGATGGAATCTAAAATCTCTACTTTTTTCTGATAAGCTTTGCACCATTTACAAATCTTTACATGCATAGAAAGCTGCCAGTTTTCTTTTGGCGAAATGCTTTTTGCATTACGCTTTTCCATCAGTAAAGTAGCTTTACTGCACGGTAAAAAGAAAATATGAATTATTTTTTTTAACATTTTTATTCCTTATGATTTTGAAAACCAATTAATTTCCAGGCATTCCCGCAGCTGCATTCTGGTGCGTTGTAAAATCTTCCAAAGATTAGTCGTAGAGATATCCAATTCCTGACTCACTTCGGGTGCTTTTTTTTCTTCGAGGTAATACATTTTCATCGGGATCTTCCATCGTGAGGGAAGATCTTCAATGCAGTCTTCCAAGCTTTTACTAAAATCCTGATTGTCCAGAAGTTCAGATTCCTGGTTAGAAACGTTCCAATCATTCAACACCGAATCGTTTTTCCAGGATCCGGTTTCATCAAAAAAATGATCGAGTTTTATATATGGTTCAGACTTGTATTTTTTGCGGTAAAAATCGGCAACTTTATTATTGAGAATCGTGTTGAGCCAAGTGAGTGGCTTGCTTTTTCCTTCAAAAGAACCGTAAGACGAAAAGGCAGCAATAAAAACTTCCTGAACGACATCCTCTGCTTCCACTTTATCCGAAAGCAAATAAATTGCTCTTCTCAACAACGATTCAGAGTATTGTTCTATCCAGTTTTTTAAGGTCTCGTTTTTCGTCATTTTTTTGTTTGTCTCTTTTCAGATACTAGCGAAGGTAATAAGTTAAACTCAGAAGTGCAAAGTTTTTATTAATCCTTTTTTCTGTTCAAAAAATCAGTCTAGAACCTCATAGGTTTTAAAAACCTATGAGGTTTGTTTTTTCTGCAACAGGTTTAGCCCCGATTGGAGCATTTGTCTGAGCTCATTTTTTGTGTTTTGGCGGCGGCTTTGCCGTCGCCAAAACACAAAAAATAGCGAGTGCGGAAAGCGGGAAATAGCTCCAAAAAAGAAAGAAAGTTAGAAGCTGGATGATGGAAGATTACAAGATTAAGAATAATAGATTTCTCTTTCGTCGAAATGACAAACTCAAATACTACTTTACAAATAAATTAAAACACAAAACTATATTTTTCTATTGCTTTAAAAACATTAAATTTGCATCTTATCAAAAATTTGTAAAAAGCAAAGCAATATATAATTATGACATCACAAGAGATCCGTCAGAAATTTTTAGATTATTTTAAAAGCAAAGACCACCTTATTGTTCCTTCGGCGCCCATTGTGTTGAAAGACGATCCTACTTTAATGTTTTCCAACTCCGGAATGACGCAGTTCAAAGATTATTTTTTAGGATACAAAGATCCTAAAGCACCGAGAATTGCCGATACACAAAAGTGTCTGAGAGTTTCAGGGAAGCATAACGATTTGGATGATGTGGGCCGTGATACCTATCATCACACCATGTTTGAGATGCTGGGAAACTGGTCTTTTGGTGATTATTTTAAGAAAGATGCTATTGCTTTTGCCTGGGAATTGTTGACGGAAGTTTACGGAATTCCGAAAGAAAACCTATACGTAACTATTTTTGAAGGTGACGCTTCTGAAAATCTTGAAAGAGATCAGGATGCTTACAATTTCTGGAAATCTTACATTTCTGAAGACAGAATTATCAACGGAAATAAAAAAGATAATTTCTGGGAAATGGGTGAAAGCGGACCTTGCGGACCATGTTCGGAAATTCATATTGACTTGAGGACTCCTGAAGAAAAAGCTAAAGTTTCAGGACTTGAATTGGTGAACAACGACCACCCTCAAGTGGTAGAAGTCTGGAATCTGGTTTTCATGGAATTCAACAGAAAAGCTGACGGAAGCTTAGAAAAACTACCGAAGCAACACGTTGATACAGGAATGGGCTTCGAGCGTCTTTGTATGGCGCTTCAAGGGAAATCTTCCAACTACGATACAGACGTTTTTACGCCTTTGATTGCTAAAGTTGAAGAGGTTTCTGGTAAAAAATATACCGGAATTTTAGAAGACGAAAAAGATATTGCGATTCGTGTTGTGGTAGACCACATCAGAGCGGTTTCGTTTGCAATTGCAGACGGACAGTTACCTTCCAACGGAGGAGCAGGTTATGTAATCAGAAGAATTTTGAGAAGAGGAATTTCTTATTCTTACAGATTTTTAGATATGAAAGAACCTTTCCTTTATAAATTGGTTGCCGTTCTTCAAAATCAAATGGGAGCATTCTTCCCGGAATTGGAAAAGCAAGGAAAATTGGTTACTGAAGTCATTAAAAGTGAAGAAGAATCTTTCCTAAAAACTATTGAAAATGGTTTGATAAGAGTTGAAAAATTAATTCAGCAGACCATTGCAGAAAATTCTAAAGTTCTTCCAAGTGTAGAAGTTTTTGAACTGTACGATACGTATGGCTTCCCGGATGATTTAACGAGAATTATTGCGGAAGAAAAAGGTTTGACTATCGATGAACAAGGTTTTGAAGCTGAAATGCAAAAACAAAAGCAACGTTCTAAAAAAGATTCTGCTTCTAAAGTATATGACTGGGTTGTTTTAGAAGAAAAACCTGAAACTTTTGTAGGTTACGACCAAATTGAAGCTGAAACCTACATTACAAGATATAGAAAAGTAGAAAATAAAGACGGTGAGTTTTATCAGGTTGTATTGAGCGACTCCCCTTTCTATCCTGAAGGTGGTGGACAAATCGGTGATAAAGGCGTTCTGGAAAATGCTGTTGAAAGTTTTGAAGTTCTTGAAACTAAAAAGGAAAATGGATTGATTATTTCCCTAATCAACGGACTTCCGAAAGATGCAGGTGCTGTTTTTTACGCTAAAGTAAATGCCGCAGAAAGAAAAAATTCTCAGGCAAACCACTCGGTAACGCACTTGTTACACGAAGCTTTGAGAGAGGTTTTGGGAACTCACGTTGAACAAAAAGGTTCTTACGTTGGTCCTGATTATCTTCGTTTCGACTTCTCACATTTCAGTAAAATGACGGAGGAAGAATTGGCTTTAATTGAAGAAAAGGTCAATGCAAAAATCAAAGAAAATATAGCTCTGCAAGAGTTTAGAAATATTCCGATCAAAGAAGCGATTGATAAAGGTGCAATGGCTTTATTTGGTGAAAAATATGGTGACAGCGTAAGAATGATTCAGTTTGAAAGTTCAAAAGAACTTTGCGGTGGAACTCACGTAAAAAACACCAGCGAAATCGGTCACTTTAAAATTAATTCTGAAAGCTCTGTGGCAGCAGGAATCAGAAGAATTGAAGCAATCTCGGGAGACAAATCTGAGGAATATTTCAAAGGTTTAGAAAAGCAGGTTGTTGAGCTTTCTCAATTGCTAAAATCTAAAGATGTTGTACGTTCTATCGAGAAGTTAATTGAAGAAAATGCAGCATTGAAGTCTGAAGTTGACGTTTTGAAAAAGGAAAAAGCAAAAGGCGAAATCGGTGACTGGAAAGGTGCTTATGAGCAAAAAGGCGATAAATTACTTTTAGTGAAGAAAACTTCTCTGGACGCGGGTTCTGTAAAAGATATCGTCTTCCAGTTAAAGAAAGAAATCCCAACTTCTATAACGATTATCCTGTCCGACGCAGACGGAAAACCAATGATTACCGTTGGCGTTTCTGATGATTTAGCAGGAATTTATCAGGCTGGAGCACTTATTAAAGAGTTAGCTAAAGAAATCCAGGGCGGCGGCGGCGGAAACCCAGGTTTTGCTACAGCCGGAGGAAAAAATATTGATGGCTTGGAAAATGCTTATCAGAAAGCTTTGAATATTTAAATTACTAATAAATATTACCGCTTTTGCGGTTTCTACACAAATAATCCCCTTCAGTTTTTGAAAGGGATTGTTTGTATTTTACAACGTCAATCGTACATCGTCACTTCGAGTAGAATTTTGAAAAAATTCGTATCGAGAAGTTTTTGATTGAAGACAGATTTTGTGCTTCGGTTCACGAGTTCTCGATACATTTTTCTGCGCTGCGCTGCGAAAAACACTCGAACTAACAAAACCGTTTTCATATCGTGTAAATAACACGTCACTTCGAGTAGGTTTTGAAAAAAACCGTATCGAGAAGTTTTTGATGGGAAGACATATTTTGTGCTTCGATTCACTGGTTCTCGATACATTTTTCTGCGCTACGCTAAGAAAAACACTCGAACTGACGAAACTGTTTTCGTATCGTGCAAACAAGACGTCACTTCGAGTGATTTTTGCAAAAAATCTTATCGAGAAGTTTTTGATGGGAAGACAGATTTTGTGCTTCAGTTCACGGGTTCTCGATACATTTTTCTACGCTGCGCTAAGAAAACACTCGAACTGACGAAACTGTTTTCGTATCGTGTAAACAAGACGTCACTTCGAGTGATTTTTGCAAAAAAATCGTATCGAGAAGTTTTTGATTCACAGACAAAATTTGTGCTTCGATTCACTTGTTCTCGATAATTTTTTCTATGCTGCGCTAAGAAAAACACTCGAACTGACGAAACCGTTTTCATATCGCGTAAACAAGACGTCACTTCGAGTAGGTTTCGCAAAAAACCGTATCGAGAAGTTTTTTGATTGGAAGACAAAATTTGTGCTTCGATTCACTGGTTCTCGATACATTTTTCTATGCTGCGCTACGAAAAACACTCGAACCGACGAAACCGTTTTCGTATCGTGTAAACAAGTCGTCACTTCGAGTAGGTTTTGAAAAAAACCGTATCGAGAAGTTTTTGATGGGAAGACAGATTTTGTGCTTCAATTCACTGGTTCTCGATACTTTTTTCTACGCTTCGCTACGAAAAACACTCGAACTGACGAAACCGTTTTCGTATCGTGTAAATAAGACGTCACTTCGAGTAGAATTTTGCAAAAAGTCATATCGAGAAGTTTTTGATTATAGAACAAAATTTGTGCTTCCCTTCACGGGTTCTCGATACATTTTTCTACGCTGCGCTAATAAAAACACTCGAACCGACGAAACCGTTTTCGTATCGTGTAAACAAGACGTCACTTCGAGTGATTTTTGCAAAAAATCGTATCGAGAAGTTTTTGATTCACAGACAAAATTTGTGCTTCAGTTCACTGGTTCTCGATACATTTTTCTATGCTGCGCTAAGAAAAACACTCGAACTGACGAAACCGTTTTCGTATCGTGTAAACAAGACGTCACTTCGAGTAGGTTTCGCAAAAAACCGTATCGAGAAGTTTTTGATTCGCAGACAAAATTTGTGCTTCAGTTCACTGGTTCTCGATACTTTTTTCTGCGCTGCGCTGCGAAAAACACTCGAACTGACGGAGCGACTGACGAGGGCAAATTGATAAGATAAATCAATTACTTCCCAAAATTCTTTTTCGCAAGATTAGGCAGGTCTTCATATCGTCCTTCAATTAATGCCAATTTCTTTGCCTGAGACCATTTCTTAATCTTTTTCTCAAAAATAATTGCTTGCTCAATATCCATAAACTGACAAAAATAGACTAGCTGTAACGGGCGTCTTGAGAATGTGTAAGAGCCAAAATATTTACCGTCTTGATGTTCGTCAAAACGTTTGTACACATTTTCGGTTACTCCAGTGTAGTAGGTTTTATCGGAACAAAGTAATATGTAGACGAATGATGTTTGCATGATTAATCGTATAAAGAAGTTTTTGATTCAACGAACGTCACTTCGAGTAACGAAGCGAAGCGGAGAGTATCGAAAAGTTTTTGATTCACAGACAAAATTTGTGCTTCGGTTCACTAGTTCTCGATACATTTTTCTACGCTGCGCTAAGAAAAACACTCGAACTGACGAAACCGTTTTCGTATCGTGTAAACAATACGTCACTTCGAGTAGATTTTGAAGAAAAACGTATCGAGAAGTTTTTGATTCACAGACAAAATTTGTGTTTCGGTTCACTGGTTCTCGATACATTTTTCTGCGCTGCGCTACGAAAAACACTCGAACTGACGAGGGGACTGACGAGATACATTTTTTATACAGGATTTACAGGTGGTAGCTCCGGAAGTCCACTTGGGGTGTCATAGATGATGTAGTCGTTGTATTTGGCTTCGTTGGTTTCGTAAAAAATATCCTGACCGATGCCTGCATATTTTGTGGACAGTTGGTAGAGTTTATTAAGAGCTTCTACTCGACTCTCGGTGGCAACATCCCGGTCGGATATCCCTTGAGCCTGTGCGTCAATAGCAATATCCAGAGCTTCACGTTGGGTAATCAGGGTATTAATTTTCTCTGAGGTAAGACCTTCGTCAGCAAGTTGGGGAAGATATTTTTCTGCCGTTACGCTCATCATTTTTGCAATGCGTACCACCTCGGCATCGCTGAGCTGACTGATTCCTGCATTGCCAAACTCTTTGTATTTGGCACTGTAGAGTCCGAAAACATGTTCTGCCATCTTAAAAATACTGCGCATCGATTTTTCCAGGGCATTTCTGGCGGCGTCTTTTTGTTCGGTCAGATTTATTTTGATGGCTTCCAGCTGTTCATCGCTTGGGAAACTATCTACCGTGTTTCGTGCTGTCGTCAGTTCGGTCTTTTTTGCGGTGTTATAGCCACGATCTGTAAATTCGGTGATGTCTCTGTCGATCAAAGCGATCAGTTCATCTGCTTTTTGTTTCAGTACAGCGTCTGCGAGTTTGAAAGTGCGTAATACCTGTTCTTTTTTCATAATAAAGTAATTTTTTGTGTTTAAAAATGGGTTTAAAGTCTATTGTATCTTGTCTGTTGAATCTCCTGACTTTTCGGAAACAGCTGTAAAGTGCTGAAATATAACAAATTGTACTTGATTACCTCTTCGGAGTGGTTGATTGTTTCTTCGGAGTGATTGATCGCCTCTTCGGAATGGTTGATTGGCTCTTCGGAACGGTTGACTGCCTTTACGGAACACTTAAACGCCATTACGAAGTGGTTGATTACTTCAACGGAATGCCTGATTGCCCTTTCTAACTGGTTGAAGCACTCCTCAAACTGCCTGAACGAACCAACGGAACGGTTTACCGTTTTTTAAGATGAGCAATGGGTTGAAAAGTATTGAGTTGGATATTGAAACCGGAAGTGCCGGAAGCTTGCGCATGAACTGCGAGATTATTTCTTAATATCATCATTTTGTTTTTTGTTGTTCTTAAAACAAATATAAAAATATTTTTAAATACAATGGGATTGGGATTATATTTTTTTTGAAATGGGAAAACCTCGCGGACAGCGAGGTTTTTATGTTGGTAATCATGTGGAAGTGTGGAAGCAGCTTTAAATTTGGTTTAATTTAGTTAGAAATTTTCTTGCAGCTCGTTTTTCTCCATTACTAGACCATGCAGATTTTATAGCGCTTATTGCTTCGACTGACATTAATGTACCTTCTGTTATTTCTTTAATTGATTCTGTGCTTAAAGGGTTAGACATTATCGTTGATGCAGCTAAGGAAACACCAAACAAACCACCAAAAAAAAGCAAAATTTGCTGAGCTAGTTCATTAGAATTTTGTTCAATAAATTTCAAATATTGATGTGGATCTGTACCATTTTCTAATGACTTGTAAAAATTAGAAAGACTGATATTTAATTTATTTCGTAATTCGTTTATTTCACTATAATTCCTAAATTCTATTAACTTTTCGACAGGAATATCTTGTATATTTTTTGGTAAACTTAAATCAATAATTGTTCTAATAAAATGAGCAGGAACATCATGCTGGTTAATGTCAATACTTCTAATATATGTAGTTAAATTATCATACTTTGTAATATCAGTTATTGGATTACCTTTTTCATCTTTGGCAATTTCTTCTGATAAGAATATCATAAATAAATTACCTAATTCAGATGATGTTCTTATACCCTCTTTTACTTGAATACCTAACCCTCTTTTAAGAATTTCATCACCAAAATCCATATTGAATTTTTCTTTAAGAATTTTATAATCCCAATTGCCTACATCTTTTAGAGTTTTTTCAATATTGACTACGTTAAACTTATCTCTATATTGATTTGGAAATCTCTGAATATTTTCCAATTCTACTAAAGTTTTTGTAGAAGCCCGATCACCTTGATTATAAGTCGGTTTAAGTATAGTTATTAAATCCGTGTTATCAGTAATTGATTTAAAAACATCTGTGATTTTATTTTCAGCAGATTTTGGTATAATTGGTGAAAAATTATCAATATATATAAGTGCATATTTCAACCAATTGATATCTTGTGGTTCTAAGGTTGGGTAATAGATTAGTCTTTTCATTTATAATTTTATGATTGCAAACAATGGAAGAATTATGAATGTATTATTCGATTTTCGCTAACAGTCTTATTCCATTAAGTTAAATTGAAATTTTTCTTTTTTAGTTACTTCATTAATAATTGTGGTTTTTGAATAATTAAGAGTTACAACTTCTCCGACATGTAATGTTTTAATTAAATCAATGAAATCTTGGGAATATTTAATATTTATAATTTTGTCAGAAATAATATCTCTTGCTTCAATTCTATTCTTTAGACTCAATGTGATAATTTCAAAATCATCAACAAGATATTCTGGTTCAAGAGTGTTTATATTATCAAAAGTATTATAAAATTGAAGTAATTTTTGCTTTGTCCCAAACCATTTTTTTGTTTCAAAGTTGTAATCTTCCCATGAAATTTCTATTTCTAAATTATCTTTTAACAGCTCACCAAAGAAATTTTTATAATATTTTGCACTGTTTATTCCAATATTTTCTATGTTCTCAATTAAATCATGAGGTTGTTCACTACTAAGTAATTCAAAAGTTGATTCAAGCGAATTTTGAATTATGCTATTACCAAACAAATCTGGATTTGTTTTAGCTGAAATATAAAAAATTGTAGATCCCTGTCCTAAAGCTTCTAAACGTAAGTCAAGATTTTCATTTAGAATTTTTTCAATTTTCTTCCCACCTTTTATACCATATTGCAAATATTGAGAAGTCTTAAATATTGCATTAGCGAAGGAATCAGTTATTCCACCGACAGATATTAGAGGAAAAGTTCCATTCTTAGCTATTTCACCCATCAACCTTAAGGAAATAACTTCTTTATTTCTAATCTCGTTATATTTTCTAAGTTCATTTTGTAAATTCCTAATTTCTAAGTTTAAACTTTCGATTTGAGTTTTTAAAATAGGACTATCGTTGTCAATTAATTTTAATGACAATAATTTAACTTCTTCAGTTAAAAAATCAATATTATATTTAATTTTATTAATATCCATATTCAAATTTTGCAATTCCTTTTAATTGTTCGCTTCTTGAAAAACCAAACCAACCTCTCCAATAACTCCTTTGATTAATATCATTTTTTTCACATAACAATACATCTAAATTAAATCTAATCTTAGAAAGACTTCTATTAAATAAACTGTTTATAATATTTATTTCACCTGGTGCTAATGTTTTCAAATGAAGTTCATCATAGATAATTAAAATATCAATATCCTCTGGCTCCTCTTTTTCAGTAGTAAATGAACCATCAACCCAAATTTCAAATTTTGAATTCACCATTTCCAAATGCTTCAAGAATTTTAAAAAATTATCAAATAGCTCTTTTCGTTTATCATTTCTAGGAAAGTTTGTAACACAAATTTGATTAATTTCATCAATACTTATTGTGTGAAAACCTGGCGGAAATAATGGCGGAAATTCGGGTTTGGTCATTAGTTTTAGTTTTTATAAATATCTCAATGAATAATGTCTTTAAAAACTACATAATTCAATATATATTTTTGTTTAAATATAAATAATTTTCACTATAATAAAATATTTAATTCGAACCAAATGAAAAAAACCGAAGTCTAAAGTTCTCGACACAAAATTATTCTACCAATAATTTTTATTCGAACTGACGCAGGTCATTAATGAAAAAGTATTTAATTTTCAAAAAGCCTTAAAATCTCTTAAATAAATCTCCATTTATCCTTACTACGAGAATTGAAAATCTCAATAACAAAGTATCAATAAAGCAAATACAGCCAATTTTATTTTTAACAAAAGATTATATTTTCTGTTATGGTTTTGTAACCTTCTTATCAATAGTTTTGTCTTATTAATAAAAAACTCAATGACAAAAAATTTATCTACGTTATTTTTATTTTTCACCGTACTCTATTTCGGGCAGACTTCACTGAAAGTTTTCAGTAAAACCGATAAAAAACCGATTCGTGATGCAGCCGTTTACTGCGACGACAATCTGTTGGGGAAAACCAATTTTGACGGCATTTTATCTTTTAAAACAAAATGTAAAAAAGTAGAAATTCTTGCCAGCAATTTTGAAGATATCACCGCTGATGTTAAAAAATCAATGGAAGTTGCCATGCAGCCACTGTCTGAGAAACAGAGCAATATTGATAAAGTGGTAATCACCGATAAAAGTGATCCGAAAGCTTTGAGGATTTTAGATGAAGTCAATAAAAGGGAAAAAGAAAACTCACCAAAGTCATTGGATACCTACAATTTTAAATCTTATTCCAAATTCTCGATTGATGTCGATAAAGATTCAATTGATACTTTTAAAAATTTCCTTGCTTCGAGAAAAGATTCTCTCTCAAAAGTCGATAAAAAAGAATTTAAACAAAAAGAAAGTGAAAAGAAGGATTCTCTGATCGGCGAAGATCTGCTCGACGCTACTCAGGAAAGTCAGATGTTCCTTTGGGAAAAAGCGGCGGAATACAAATATTCCCAGAAGTTCGGGGAGAAAACCAATATCATCGACAACAGAATGTCGGGTTTTAAAAATCCGATTTATGAGGCTTTAGCTATTAATATATCCAATTTGAACAGAACACCAAGGCAATTAAGACCGGAAAACAGAAAGCTTTTTAATTTTTATCTGTCAGATACTTTACAGTTAGACGGCAGGAAAACTTACGTTATTAAGTTCAAAGAAATTACCGACAAGAAAAAGCAAAATCCGAGAAAATTTAATGGAAAGATTTATATTGATTCTGAAACGTATGCCCTGAAAAAGTTTGAAAGTGCCAGTAAAAAAAGAAACGAAGGCGATATTGTTTCGGTGTGGAAACCGATTGACGGAAAATGGTTTCTGGATTATGAAGACATTAAACTGAAAATGGGGGACCAGACGTTTAATATTTCAAAAAAAGACAGCGTAAAAACGGATACGCTGAAGAAAGGCGAAAAACTGAGCGACCGACAGAAATACAACCGAAAAACATTTGGAAATTATCTGTATGTAAAAAACCGTTTTTTTGATTTCCAATTGAATGAAACGCAGAAAGCCTCAGAATTCAAAGGCTATTCTCTCGAAATGAAAAACTCTGACGGAAGCCTGCTTCAGCAATACAGAACCGACAGTTTGACCGCAAGAGAAAGTGCGACCTATACAAAGATTGACAGCTTTGTAGAGAAACATGACTTTGAAAAAAAGCTAACTTTTTTAACCCAATTAATGCGGGGAAATCTGCGCTATAAAATGATAGATTTTGATCTGACTAAATTTTTCAGCTATGATAAATATCAAGGTCTTCGATTAGGAGCCGGTGTAAAACTGAACGAAAAATTCAGCAAAACATTCTCTCCGGATGGATATTTCGGCTATGGTTTTAAAGATCACACCTGGAAATACGGACTTGGTCTAGACATGAAATTGTCTGATAAAAGAACCTCTGTTTTCCGTATTGATTATGTAGATGATGTCTTTGCTGCAGGAAGATTCAGCAATACTATGTGGGATATGATGATGAAAGTGAATGATTTAAATTTAGATTTGCATAATGCCAATTTTTATAAAAATCAGAAATGGGGAGCTTCATTTTTATATGATATTTCAAACTCTTTAAGCATGAAACTTGCCGTGAATAAAGAGAAACAAGAAGCACTTTTTGATTATCAATACAAAAATTTAGGAAATCGTTTTGACAATGTGAGTACAACATTATCATTAAAATTCTCGCCAAACGATAAAAACATTATGACGCCAAGCGGAAAATACACCTATGAAAAAGAATTTCCACAAGTGTATGTAAATTTTGAAAAAGGAGTTGATGCCTTAGGAGGAGATCTGGATTATTACAGAGCTGATGCATTGATTATTCACCAGTTCAGATCAAAACTGGGAATTACTAATCTTAAACTTTTTGGAGGAATTTCATCAGGAACAGCTCCAATCTGGAAAAACTTTGAAATTGCGGGTCAGAATGACAGAAATCCGGATCATTGGTATTCTAATATTAATACTCCAAACAACTTAGCGTTTGCCACAATGCCTTCGGGAACTTTCTTTGCCGATAAATTTATAGCATTTAAATTCTCGCAGTATTTGCCGTTTAGATTTAAAACTTTTGGATCAAGATATTCAAACATCGAGCTGGAATATCAATCAGCCATTGGAGATTTCAAAAACAGAGGCGACCATCTGTTTGATTTTCAGGTACTCGATCACTATTATCAGGAAGTCGGCTTTATCTGGAACCGATTTTTAGGTAGAGGTTTTGGCGTAGGTTTCTCTTATAGATTAGGACATTATCAAACTTCGCAATTCAAAGATAACTTTGGAATTAAACTAAGGTTTAATCTTTTAAATTGATAAATTTGTTACAAACAAAGTAAAAAATAGTAGACCGTCATTCACTTTTAAAGTTTATGGCGGTTTTTTTTGAAAATATTTTAGATTTGATGAAATATAGGCTTACATTAAGTTATCATAAAACATAAAAATATCATCTACAGCTTGTAGATGATATTTGACTTTACAGCAACTATAATTAATAACTTTACCTATATTAATGAAATTATAATAAAACAAGTTTATTTATTAAGTTGTGAAACATCTTTTGATTTAGTTCTTAACTATGAAATTCTTTACAAGTTTTTTCATCAATCCCAAGTTTAAGACAACATTGATACCTTGTCATACAAATTCCATTTGGCCAGCCTGGAGGATAACACATTCCGAATGCGGGATCATCAGGACATGTCGGGCCACCGCCCCCGTTAAGTGATTTTAGATTTTCTCTAGAGATTTTGATTAAATTTTTCATATTTTGATTTTGAATGGTTCCTACTCTATTAATGCTTTTCGGATTCCGCTTGACTAAAATAGTAATTTTTCAATATATGATGAAATATAATTTAGAATTTTATTTCGAAATAACTGATTATAAATATAAAATTTATAATTATTGATACTTTAAAATCTTGTATTAAAGATAATTACAATTTAAAACTATTTTAAAATAAATACTTTTTTCAGGATCTTTATCCGGCTATCCGCTTTTACTCACTCTTTTCTTTGCCAAAGCTAAACCTTCGACTTTTCCACTCTGTTGCGCGTTAACCGCTTCTATTCTGGCTAGGGTTAGTTGCATTCTAAAGTAATATTTGTTCTTTAATACAATTACAGGTTTCAAATTCATCTTTTTAGAATTCAATGTTTAACATCTTGAAATGTAAAGCTCAAAACTCAAGATTTTAAGTAAGATTTACACTCAAGATAAAAGGT
>NZ_JAVHYL010000004.1:0-438623 GCF_031118795.1 Chryseobacterium sp. CFS15
TAACTCTCGTTTTTCAGTGGGGCAAAGATAATACGACTTTACTATACAAAGCAAACGAGCAGATGATGAAAAATTGAATTGTGGGGAAATACCTATAGTAAATTACTGTTTTACAATGCTTTTAAGACCATATTATAGTTATCCACATTGAACGAAATAAACTTCTGAACGAAATTTGAGGTGCTTTTTATAGGCTTGAGGTCGATTTCTTCAAAAAAAAAGTGACAATCTTCATAGGACGACATCCAAAATCATTTAGAATTCATTTGTAAATCATCTAAAGAAAATTTATTGTGATATGGTGTCGCTCCCATGGAGCTCATAATATAATAACATTTTTTTCTACAAAGTTTTCGCTCCTCCGAAGCTTGTACTTATTTAAGGATAACTTGTTTTTATGTAAAGTTTATTATATATTATATTTAAGAATAGTAAGTATTCTACTTTACAATCGAATTTTTAATCTTAATATAAAAACCAAAAGCTTTACTGTAGACCTTAAACCTAGCCCCGATCGCAGCATTGTCTGAGCTCATTTTCTTTGTAAAGAGAAAATAGCGAGTGCGGAGAGCGGGAAATAGCTCCTAAAAAATCATTAAAAGAAAAGTATAGAGGATTTAAAATACATCTATATATAATAGGATGACAAAATCTTATTGTAAGTCTAAAGGCAGAGCTATATTATTTTGTTTCATATACTCAACAAGCTCATTGTATTTGTCTTCATAATCGTTTGTACTGCATTTATGAGATATGCTGCAGATATCAGACGGTTTTATATCAAGGATGTCTGAAACTTTTGTAAGAATCTCGAGATTGATTTTCACTTTTGAATTTTCTATATCAGAATACGCTTTTTGTGAAATCCCCATTTCAAACGCCATGTATTCCTGGGTAAGGTCACGGTCACGTCTTATTTTTCTGATAGTTTGTCCACAAATTTTCATCACACAATAGCTTTAGTAGTTTTCGGTATATTTTAGAAGTATATCTAATAGCCTCAGACAAAGTTAGTAAATACCTTTGTCAAAACATTACACAAGCAGCATGATATTTATTTTCAGGCTCTCGAAAACCTTTATGTAAGGGAGATTCTGTAAAAAAATATTGTTCGCTGCGAGACACAAGACTTATGGAGACGCAAAAATTTAATTATGACAATAATATTGTCAGAGCATTCCTCTACGCTACTATCGTATTCGGAATTATCGGTTTTATTTTAGGTTTAACCGCTGCATTGATGCTTTTTTATCCTGAATTGCCTGAATTTTTATTTGGTACTGATGATACAACCATTCAGAGTTTAAGAAGTGGAAATATTCAGGGATTGATTAATTCGCAAGGAGCTTTAGGATTTGGAAGAATCAGAATGCTTCATACGAGTGCGGTGATTTTCGCTTTTGTCTGTAATTCATTCTTCTGCGGTGCTTATTACAGTATGCAGCGACTTCTGAAAACAAGAATGTATAGCGATACGCTTTCATGGATTCATTTCTGGACATGGCAAATTATGATTATTGCTGTTGTGATTACCTTTTTAATGGGAATTAACACTTCAAAAGAATATGCTGAACACGAATGGCCAATCGATATTTTGATTACTTTCTCTTGGGTAATTTTCGGGATCAATATGTTTGGAACGATTGCCAAAAGAAGAGTGCGTCATTTATATGTAGCGATTTGGTTTTATATTGCTACATGGATTGCGGTTGCAATGCTTCATATATTCAACAACTTAGAGGTTCCTTTATCATTTACAAGCTGGAAATCATATTCTGCTTATGCAGGCGTGAAAGACGCATTGGTACAATGGTGGTACGGTCATAATGCGGTTGCATTTGTTTTGACGACACCGGTTTTAGGGTTGATGTATTATTTTATGCCTAAAGCAGCAAACAGACCTGTATTTTCATATAAACTTTCAATTATTCACTTCTGGTCGTTGATTTTCGTTTACCTGTGGGCAGGACCTCACCATCTACAATATACTGCTTTACCAGCATGGGCTCAAGCGGTGGGAACAGGTTTCTCAATAATGCTGATTGCTCCATCTTGGGGTGGAATGCTGAACGGATTATTAACTTTAAGAGGAGCCTGGGATAAAGTAAGAGAAAATCCTATTCTAAAATTCTTTGTCGTTGCGGTTACCTGTTACGGAATGGCAACCTTCGAAGGACCGCTTTTAGCAACAAAATCATTAAATAAAATCGGGCATTATACCGACTGGGTAATTGGTCACGTTCACTTGGGTGCTTTAGGATGGAATGGTTTCATGGCATTTGGAGTTATCTATTATCTGATTCCGATTATGTGGAAAACTGAGCTTTGGTCTAAAAAATTAGCCAACTGGCATTTCTGGCTGGGAACTTTAGGAATTATTTTCTACGCTGTGCCAATGTATATAGCAGGATTTACTCAAGGTTTGATGTGGAAACAATTTAATCCGGACGGAACTTTATTGTGGAAAAACTGGTTAGATACAGTAACAGCAATCATTCCGTACTTTAAAATGAGATTCTTAGGCGGATTATTTTATCTGAGTGGAGCCATTTTAATGGTTGTCAATGTTTACAAAACAATCAGAGCAGGATCGTTCCAGAAAAATGTTCCTGCAGAAGCACCAGCTTTAGCAAATGTTGGTTCAGGCAGAAAAGAAGGCGAAGGTCTACATCTTTGGCTGGAAAGAACTCCTCACCTATTATCAATATTAGCTTTTGTAGCAATTGCAATCGGTGGATTGGTAGAAATTGTTCCTACACTAACTGTAAAAAGCAATTTACCAACAATATCTGCTGTGAAACCTTATTCACCGTTAGAACTGGAAGGTAGAGATCTCTATGTAAGAGAAGGTTGTAACTCGTGTCACTCACAAATGATAAGACCGTTTCGTGATGAAGTAACAAGATTTGACGGTAAAAACGGGCAGTATTCCAAAGCCGGGGAATTCGTTTATGACAGACCATTCCTTTGGGGATCAAAAAGAACAGGTCCCGATCTTCACAGAGAAGGTGCAAGAAATCCAGATTCATGGCACTTAAAACATATGTACAACCCAAGAATTACTTCTGCAGGTTCTATTATGCCACGTTTCCCTTGGTTAATTACCAATAAACTGGATCGTTCTCAAATGATCGATAAAATGAAACTGATGAAAAATACTTTTGATGTTCCGTACACCAAAGCACAGATAGACTCAGCCGATCGATGGGCAAATAATCAGTCACAAGCGATTGTAAAAAGAATTTATTCTGAAGCTACCGATGTAAAAGACCAAATGGATAAAGAGAAAATTGCCAAAGGAAACAATTTTGTACCAATGGAACAAAGAGAAATCATCGCAATGATTGCCTATCTGCAAAGATTGGGAACCGACATCAAAACGACAGACATTAAGACAGCAAGTGTAGATTAATTTTAAATACAATTAAAATGAAAACGAGAACCCCCATATCTATATATATAGCAATAACGATTGGTATTACTATAATGGCGTTCGAAATGTTCGCACAAGATGCCAATTATTTTTCTACCCCTCTATTTTGGGCATTGCTGATCATCATTACGATTTTATTGCTCATTATGAATTCTATCGGTGATTTGGTAGAAAACGAAAAATTCGCCAGACTCACCGATGAAGAAAAGCAGGAATATATCACCAACAACACAACTCCATATTTTCAGAAGCTTTGGAATTCGGCTTTCAAAAAACAATCTCAAACTGAAGAAAAAGATATTCTGATCGATCACGGTTTCGACGGAATTACCGAGCTCGACAATTCTTTACCCAAATGGTGGATCGGGCTTTTTTATTTCGGGATGATATTCTGTGCAGTTTATCTCATCGCTTTTGCTTTCACAGATTACGCTCATCCCGAGGCGGAATATGACAGAGAAGCCAAATTGCAGTTGGCATCTATTGCTGAATACGAAAAAAATGCTCCGCCTATCAATTTGGAAACTGCAAAATACAGCGCAGATTATATTGCTGAAGGAGAGCAACTTTTTAAAACCAATTGTGTAACATGTCATGCAGACGGAGGAAAAGGCGGCATCGGACCAAACCTTACCGATACACACTGGATCAACATCAAAGAGAAAAGTTTGTTTAAAAATGTCTTCTGGATGCTCGAAAACGGTTCTCCAAATAATCCTACAATGCGACCTTTCATTAAAGAAGGAACCATTACAGGAAGAGATGCAGAAAAAATCGCATCCTATATTTATCACATCAATCAGGAAAAATCTCCTGTCACAGAAAAACAGGGTGGCGCAGCCCCTCAAGGTGAATCTGTAAAATGGCAAGAATAATTAACTCATCTAAATATATATAAACTATGAATTGAATCTCCACCAGGTGTATGTCGCAGTTGTAACTCAACTAACATCTGAAAACCTATTCACTTTAAATATTCTATAATATTTAAATTTCAACGAGGCATACATCAACACAAAAACCTGTTCACTGAGCAGGTTTTTGTATATTAAATATACCACATATTTAGAAAATTTTAACAAATTTGCCGCGTTGGCAAACATATTGCTCATATTTCAAAATAAGCCCTTTCAACGGGCTTTTTTCAAAAAAAGTTAAATCATGGTACAGCTCATCAAATTTCAAATTTTTAAAATTTAAGTTAAAATTCGTATTTTTAAAACCGATGATCAAAAACACTCATCAATCAAAAAAAAGTATTTATTGGCTAAATCACAGAAATTTTGAAAATAAAATTCAATAAAAGAAAAATTCTCAGAGGTATTGTTATTACAATTATCTCTTTTATCGTTTTAATCATACTGCTCATTTTAAGTTTAAGACTTCCGGCGGTTCAAAACTTTGTAAAAGATAAACTGATCGTTTACCTTGAGAAAAAAATAAAAACCAAAGTAAGCCTCGACAAAGTATATATCGGTTTTCCTAACAGCCTGGTGATGGAAAACCTATACCTGAAAGGTCAAAATGTAGACACATTGCTTTCTGCAAGAAAAGTTGATGTAGGTTTAGATATGTGGAAATTGATTAATTCTAAAGCCGATCTTACATCAATTGATCTGGAAGGCGTTCGTGCAAACGTGGTTAGAAATCCTCAGGGAAAATTTAATTTCGACTATATTATAGATGCGTTTGCGACTTCAGATAAAGAACAGGAACAAAAACCTTCGAAGCCTTTTATTATCTCTTTAGATAAAATTAAATTAAAGGATATCGGGGTTACTTTTAATGATCAGCAGTCTAGAAATGATATTAAAGTATATTTTAAATCTTTTGATACCCGCGTAAAAACTTTTGACCTTCAAAACAATTCGTATGCAGTCAACGATATTAATCTTGACGGATTAAAATTAAAACTGAAACAAGATTTGGTGAAGGAAGTTGCTGCCAATGTTGAACAAAAAGTAGATTCTCTGAATCAGAAAAAGGCGATGAAATTAGGTTTAAACAAAATAAACCTGACCAATTTTGATATAGACTACGGCGACGACAATACCAAAACTTTTGCAAAAGTTCTTTTTAAAGAATTAAGCACGAAGGTTAACAGCATTGATCTTGAAAACAACGATTATAATGTTGGAAATGTTTATTTAACCGGAGCCAACATCAACGCTAATTTATTCCTTCCAACGGAAAACGCCAATTCTAAAAATGAAGAAAAGCCTGAAGTTTCAAAAAATTCTGCAAAAGAAAAAGCAATGAAAGTTCTTTTGGGGAAACTTCTTTTGGACGATGTGAAAGTTGTTTATAACAACACAGCAATTGCTCCCACAAAAAGCGGAATGGATTTTAATCATCTTAATTTTGGCAAATTAAATATAGACGTCCGAAATTTCAAAATGGAAAACAATGGTTTTGCGGGAAGTGTAAAATCAGCAGAAATACAGGAAGCAAGAGGTTTGAATGTACAGAAATTCAACACCGATTTTGTATATGCTGAAAAAGAAGCGTATCTGAAAAATCTTTACTTGCAGACTCCGAAAACTATTTTGCGAGACGAAGTTATTTTAAATTACAATTCGATTGACCAATTATCATCCAATCTTGGAGCGGTAAAAATTTCTGCCGACATCCGTGATTCTAAAATCGGGTTTGCTGACATTTTAAATATTGTTCCTACTTTAAAAAACACGGCGCCGTTCAACAAATATCCGAATGCTACATTGAATGTAAATGCTTTGGTCAACGGAACAGTGAATGATTTAACGATTCAAAATTTAAAAGTTTCTGGTTTAGATCAATTGAGAGTTTTGGCTTCAGGGAAAATCAAAAATGCGATGAATCCGGATCAGTTGTATTACGATTTGAAAGTAGCAGAGCTTGCGTCTTCATCCAAAACCATTTATAATTTAGTTCCGAAAAATACGATTCCTAATAATATTACTTTGCCTTCTTCATTTACAATCCGAGGAACGGCAAAAGGTACAACGAAAGTTGTAGATGCTAATGTACGTTTAACTTCCACTTTAGGAAATGCTGCCGTTATTGCTAAAGCCGATATGCGCAGAAAAAACAGAGAAACTTTTGATGTAAAAGCCAATCTGCAGAGTCTTCAAATCGGAAAACTGATTCAAAATAAAGATATTGGAAGTGTCACTGCAACCATCAATGCAAAAGGACAAGGTTTTGATCCGAAAACAATGTCTGCAAATCTTTCGGGTGATGTACAATCTGCAACCTACAACGGCTATACCTATCAGAATATGATTCTGAAAGGGAAAATAAACCGTGGTGCCTATGATATTGATTTAAACTCAAAAGACCCGAATGCCAATCTACATCTTGCCGCTTCCGGAGTTTATGATGAGAAAAATCCTACCGTAAAAGTTAATGGAAACATCAATAAATTAGATCTGAATAAACTAGGATTCTACAGCTCACCAATGATTATTGCCGGTGGAATTGACGGAGATTTTAAAAGTCTCGATCCTGATAATTTGAACGGCTATCTTAATTTAAAAGACTTTGCCATTTCAGACACCAAAGAAGTTTATCCTATTCAGGAAGTGAGGCTGAATGCAGTTTCTACGGCAGACTCAACTTTAATTAAATTCAATTCGCAGATTGCAGATGTTGAACTGAATGGTAAATATAAACTTACACAGATTTTCGGAGCTTTAAGCCAAACGATCAATCAATATTATCAGTTTCAAAAACCCGGCAAGGCTCAAAAAATAGATGCCGGACAATTTTTCACCATCAATGCAACGATTAAAAATGATGATCTGATCAGAAAATTTGTACCAGATCTGAAAAGTTTTGAAACCATCAATATTACAGGAAATTATAATGCAGATTCTCAGAAAATAGAATTGGATGCAAAAATTCCTCAGGTTTTGTATGGCACCAATTCTTTGGAAAATACAAGTTTAAAGATCTCCAACGAAAATCAGGCTTTACAATACAATCTTGATGTTGCTGCTTTGAAAAGTGAAAGTTTTGCTATAAATAAAGTGAATATCAATGGTGATGTTGCCAATAACATCATTAATTATAATATCACCACAAAAGATGATAAAGATGAAACGCAGTTCCTGATTGCAGGAAATGCCAAATCGATGAATGACATTACAGAAATATCGCTGAATCCTAATGGTTTAAAATTAAATTATATGGATTGGACGGTTGCTGAAAACAATAAAATTCAGATTTTCAGTCAGGGAATTGTTGCAGATAATTTCAAACTTTCCAATTCGGGAGCAGAAATTTCTTTGCAGTCTGAAAGCAGTTCACCAACCAGTCCGCTGAATGTTTCTTTGAAAGATTTTAAAATAGAAACGATTACAGAGATCATCAAAAAAGATTCACTGCTGGCCAAAGGAACCATCAACGGAACAGCACAACTGAGAGATTTAACCACAAACATGACCTTCACTTCAGACATCAATGTTTCTGATCTGATCGTTTATGGAAGTCCGGTTGGGAATTTAGCGATAAAAGTTAATAACCAATCAGCGAATCTTCTGAACGCTGACATTGCACTTTCCGGGAATAATAATGATGTAAAAATCTTAGGAAATTACAACACTTCTTCGAGCACGTTTGATTTAAATTTAGATATGAATCAGCTTCAGATGAAAACACTTCAAGGTTTTTCTATGAACGCAATTACCAACACAGAAGGTTATCTTTCGGGAGATCTTAAAATTACCGGAACGACGACTGCACCGAAAATTCTTGGAGATATTAAGCTTAATAATGTTGGCTTAATGATTTCACAAACGGGAAGTGATTTCAGAAACATCAATGATAAAATAGGATTTACCAACCGTGGAATTGAATTTGACGACTTTAAAATTAATGATAAAGACGGAAATTCTCTGAACATCGACGGGCAGATTTTAACACAGACTTACAGAGATTTTGCATTTAATTTAGATCTGAAAGCTAAAGACTTCAAGGTTGTAAATTCTGAAAAATCAAACGATGCCATGATGTACGGAATTTTAGCAATTGATGCTGCATTAAAAGTTGGCGGAAATCTAGACTTACCAAAAGTTGACGGAAGATTGTCTGTTTCAGAAACAACCGATTTTACTTTTGTTCTTCCGCAGTCTAGCCCTTCGTTGCAGGAAAGAGATGGTATTGTAGAATTTATCGATCAGGATCAGGTTGCTTTAAATAAAACCATCAAAGCCGATTCTATTGATGCACAAAGCCCAATTAAAGGATTGGATGTAAATGTAAATATAGAAGTAGATAAAGAAGCGAAAATGTCGATCATCATTGATAAAGCCAACGGAGATTTTGTAAAACTTCAGGGTGAAGCAGATTTGACAGGCGGAATTGACCCTTCAGGAAAGACGACTTTAGTCGGCGTTTATCAGGTAGAAAAAGGTAGCTATGAAATGTCTGTAAGTCTTCTGAAAAGAAAATTTGACATCCAAAAAGGAAGCACCATAACATGGACCGGTGAACCTACAACTGCGAAACTAGATATTACTGCTATATACAAAACGGAGGCAGCACCTATTGATCTTGTGGAACAACAGTTTGCAGGCAATCCTGCCGATCTTAATCAATTTAAACAAAGAATTCCGTTTAATACTTTATTGATTCTAAAAGGAGAACTGCTGAAACCTGAAATATCATTTGATATTACTACAGACGAAAAAAACAATGCCGTATCTTCTACCGTGACAGAAACAATAGACGGAAAACTTGCTCAATTGCGACAAGATGAAAATGAAATGAACAAACAGGTTTTTGCCTTGCTTTTACTGAATCGTTTTATCGGCGAAAATCCTTTCGAAAGCAATTCCGGAGTGTCTGCCGAAACCATGGCGAGACAGAGTGTGAGTAAAATTCTTTCGCAACAGCTTAATAATATTGCCTCAAACCTTATAAAAGGAGTAGACCTTAATTTTGATCTTGAATCAACAGAAGATTATTCTACCGGAACTCAGAATACAAGAACCGATCTGAATGTAGACATCAGTAAAAAACTACTGAATGATCGTCTGAAAGTTACTGTAGGAAGTAATTTCGGATTGGAAGGTGAAGCGAGACAAAACGAAAATACGACCAATATTGCCGGAGATGTTACCATAGACTACAGCCTTTCCAGAGACGGAAGGTATATGCTGAGAGCTTACCGAAAAAATGATTATCAGGTAGCTTTGCAAGGACAAATTGTAGAAACCGGAGTCGGATTTATCATCACTTTAGATTACGACAAATTCCGTGATATTTTCCGTAAATCTCGAAATAACAGAAATAGGGAAATTAAAGAAAACAAGAGAAAACAAGATAACCAAGTTGTAGAATTTAAATAATGAAGAATAAGTTTAACATATACTGCAAATATTTTTTGGCATCGGGAGTTACAGTGGCAGTTATCTCATGTAGCAATACGAAATTTCTGAAAGACGGACAGATGCTCTACACAGGAGCAGAAGTAAAAATAGAAAGTGATACTCTTTCCAAAAAAGAAAAAAGCGAATTGCAGTCTGCACTCGAAGAAAATCTTACTCCAAAACCCAATTCTAGTTTTCTTGGATTAAGACCAAAATTATATGCTTACAATGCTACTTCGGAACCCAAAAAAGAAAAAGGACTGAAATACTGGCTGAAATATAAATTTGGAGAAGAGCCTGTATTGCTGGGAGATGTTGACAGAGAATTCAACAAAGATATTATTGTCAACTATTCTGAAAACAAAGGCTATTTTAATGCAAAAGCAAAATACGACACCGTTTCAAAAAATAAAAAAGCACAGGTAATTTACACCTTAAATCCTGGAGCACGATATTTGATAAGCAATGTGAATTTCCCGCAAGATTCTACGCTCATTAACAGTGAAATTCAGAATTTAAAAGCGAAAACTTTACTTAAAACAGGAAATCCTTTTGATCTTGATGTCATCAAAAACGAGCGACAAAGAATTGACGATGGTTTAAAAGATAAAGGTTTTTATTACTTCAGTCCGGATAATATTATCGTACAGGCAGACAGTACGGTTACTAAAGAACCGAAAGTAGAGCTCATTGTAAAACTGAAAGACAATACTCCTAAACTGGCCACCGAGCAGTTTACAATTGACAAAGTAGTCGTTTTTCCCAATTATAATCTTCGCGATGCGAAAAAAGGAAAATACAATATCCCAATGAATCCTGATTCTTTAAAAGGATATGAGTACAATGATATTTACGTGGTTGATCCTGATAAAAAATTTAAACCCAGAATTTTTGACCGAGCTTTATATTTCAACAAAGGCGATATCTACAACAGAAAAGACCACAATTTATCGCTTAATAGATTGATCAGTCTTGGTGTTTTTAAATTTGTAAAAAATGACTTTGTAGTATCAGATTCATTAAATCATAAGTTTGATGCGTATTATGTTTTAACTCCAAGAGAACTTCAATCTTTACGTTTAGAAGCTTTAGGAAGAACGAATTCTGCCAATTACGCAGGAAGTGAACTAAATCTAAACTGGACGCAAAGAAACTTTTTCCGTGGCGCAGAACAGTTTAAAGCTTCTGTTTATGGAGCATTTGATGTACAAATCGGTGGGCCTGAAGATGCTGAAAATATTTTCAGAGCCGGAGCAAATGTGCAATTGTCGATTCCGAGAATCGTAGCACCTTTTCGTTTCAATTCTTCGAGTGCTTTTGTCCCGAGAACCAATATTAAACTAGGCTATGAGTTTCAGAACAGAACCACTTTATACTCTTTAAATACATTTAACGCTTCATTTGGATATCAATGGAAAGAAAATGTAAGAAAAGAACACGAACTTAATGTAATAGATGTTTCTTTAATTCGTCCGGCAGATATTACTGAAAAATTTGTAACTAAATCTCAAGGCAACCCTTATCTTCAAAGAATAACTGATAAGCAACTTATTTTCGGGCCAACCTATTCTTACACCTACTCCACAACAATGCTTCCGAGAAAAAACACATTCTATTATAAAGGAATGTTGGATTTGGCAGGAAATATTACAGGTCTTGTGACGGGTGCGAATAAAAAAGAAGGAAAGGAGAAAACAATTTTCGGAGTTCCTTTCAGTCAATATGCTAAGATTGAAAATGATGTAAGATTCTATCATAAGTTTAGCGAAAAAACATCATTCGCTTCACGCTTTATTGCTGGAGCTGCCATTCCGTACGGAAATTCAGAACATATTCCTTTTTCAAGACAGTTTTTTGTAGGGGGAAGTAACAGTATCAGAGCGTTCAGAGCAAGAACTTTAGGTCCTGGAAGTTACGATCCTAGAGGAGAAGATAATAGCAGAGCTGTTTTTGATCAGTCCGGAGATATAAAATTGGAACTGAATGCAGAATACAGAGCCAATCTTTATAAATTCTTAAATGTTGCCGCATTTATTGATGCCGGCAATATCTGGTTGATTAATGATGACATCGATGATAAAGGAGTTAATACAAGACCGGGAGGAAAGTTTTCTAAAGAGTTTCTAAGTGAAATTGCTGTAGGAGCAGGAGTTGGTTTACGACTTGACTTTTCAATTTTAGTTTTAAGACTTGATCTCGCAATGCCTTTGCGTGTGCCTTATTACGAAAAAGGTGACCGATGGGCTTTTGACAGAATCAATTTTGGAGATTCCAGCTGGAGGAGAGATAATCTGATTCTAAATATTGCAATTGGATATCCTTTCTAAGACCTGTTGCAGCTGAAAAATAGTTTTTGGTTTATTGCATACTATATATCAATAGGAACGGGCTTTAGCCCGTTTTTTAGTTTAACACAATTCATCAGGCTTTAGCCAAAACTTATATTACATTTTTTAATTTAAAAATCAACAGGTAATTCATTAAACTGCTATTTACACTTCACCGTGCAAATTTATTTTCCTTTGTTTACTAAAATTCACGTTAAGGAATAATCTTTGCGTTAAATTGTGAAACAATAATATTGTCATTTCTTGATTTCAAATTGAAGACAATATTAATATCATCAAATCACATCTATTAATATTCTACTATGCTAAAAGAACTAAAATTTTTCTGGGAAACCGTCAAAGAAACATTTACAGAATGGAATAATTCATCAGCGTCCAATGACTCAGCAAGTCTTGCTTATTATGCTATCTTCTCAATTCCCGGTTTATTGATTATCATTATCTGGATTGCCGGATATTTTTTCGGTGAAGAAGCAATTCGCGGACAGATCAGTACACAGATCAGCGGACTGATGGGACAGGATGTTGCGCAAAGTATTCAGGATATGATTGCAGGAGCGCTCATCGATAAAGAAAATATTTTCATGAAAATTGTAGGAATAGGATCATTGATCTACGGTTCTACGACCCTATTTTTTCAGTTGCAGAAGTCTTTGAATAATCTTTGGGATGTAGAAGCGGCACCCAAGAAAGCTTTAATAAAATTTCTCCTCGATCGAGCCAATTCTCTAGGTATGATTCTTATTTTAGGATTTTTACTGATGATTACAATGGTTTTATCATCATTAATTGGATTATTTAATAACTTCATCACAACCTATTTCGGTCTTGAAACTTACCTAATTGTTGAACTTATTAATTTTTCAGTAGGATTTTTAATCATTGTTGTTCTTTTTGCATTGATGTTTAAAGTACTTCCTGATGTAGAAATCAACTGGAAATCTGTTTGGAAAGGTGCTTTGCTTACAGCAGCTCTTTTTACTTTAGGTAAATTTTTACTGAGTCTTTATTTCGGGCAGTTTAAACCTACCTCAGCATTCGGAACTGCAGGAACAGTGATCTTAATTATGATGTGGATTAATTATTCGTGTATGCTGATTTTCTTCGGAGCCGAATTTACCAAAGTCTATACCTATAAAAGAGGCTATAAAATCGAGCCCTCAAAACATGCTAAATGGAGCAGTGCTAAACTTTATAGACAAAGCCAAAACCAAAATGAATCTACACCGGTTTAAAATAAAAATCCTCCCGAAATTTTCAGGAGGATTTGTTTTTACATTCTGTTTACAGTTCTTATTCCCAGTAGACTTAATGATTTTTGTATTGTTTTTGCAGTGAGATCTGATACATTTAAACGAAATTGTTTTAGATCTTCATCCTCACTTTTTAATATCGGATTGCTTTGATAAAATGAGTTATATGTTTTAACCAAATCATACAGATAATTGGCCACTAAAGCCGGACTTAATAACTCTGCTGCTTTTTCAACAGTTGCTTTATAATTAGATAAAAGCATAATCAGTTCCTTCTCATATTGATTAAACTCAATATTGCTGACTTCTTTATATTCATAATTTGCTTTAGCCAATAAAGACTGAGTTCTTGCATAAGTATAAAGAATAAACGGACCTGTATTTCCATTAAAATCAATACTATCAGCCGGGTTGAACAACATCTTCTTCTTTGGATCTACCTTCAGCATAAAGTATTTCAATGCAGCCTGCCCGATAATCTCATAAGAAACTACCTTTTCTTCATCTGCAAGCCCCTCAAGTTTTCCAAGTTCTTCTGTTTTTTCTTTTGCAGTTTCAAACATATCCTGCATCAAATCGTCTGCATCAACCACTGTTCCTTCACGGGATTTCATTTTACCTTCCGGAAGTTCAACCATTCCGTACGATAAATGGAACAACTGGTCTGCCCATTCGTAACCGAGTTTTTTTAGAATTTTAAATAAAACCTGGAAATGATAATCCTGCTCGTTTCCTACCGTATAAATTAATTTCTGAATATTATTTTCTTTAAAACGCTCTACCGCCGTTCCCAAATCCTGAGTCATATATACAGAAGTCCCGTCTGAACGAAGCAGAAGTTTCTCGTCTAAACCTTCATCCGTTAAATCACACCAAACCGACCCATCTTCTTTCTGGTACAAAACGCCTTTATCTAAACCCTCCTGAATAAGGTCTTTTCCTAAAATATAGGTATTGCTTTCGTACTGTACCTGATCGAAATCTACTCCCAATCTTTTATAAGTCTGATTGAAACCATTGTAAACCCAAGAATTCATTTCAGCCCAAAGATTTCTTACTTTTTCATCGCCATTTTCCCAGTCGAGAAGCATTTTCTGAGCTTCTTTCATTAAGGGAGCCTCTTTTTTAGCCTGATCTTCTGTGCTTCCATTCGCAATAAGTTCAGCTATTTCTCTTTTGTATTCCTGGTCAAATTTGACATAATAGTTTCCTACGAATTTATCTCCTTTCACCTGATCCGTTTCCGGAGTTTCCCCTTTTCCAAATTTTTCCCAAGCCAACATCGACTTACAGATGTGAATTCCTCTATCGTTAATGATTTGACTTTTTATAACATCATAACCCGCTTCTTTAAGAATCTGAGCTACAGAAAAACCTAACAAGTTGTTTCTAATATGTCCCAAATGCAGCGGTTTGTTGGTGTTTGGTGAAGAATATTCCACCATTACAGTTGCGTTTTTCTTTTCTATATTTGAAAACTGTTCAGCCACCGTCTTAAATTGATCAACAAAGAACTGATTTCTAACTTTTACATTTAAAAATCCTTTTATTACGTTAAAACTTTCGAGCAATTCTGTCTGAGTTGTTAAACCTTCTCCTAATTCTACCCCAATACTTTCAGGATTTTTCTTCAATTGTTTTACCAAAGGAAAGGTAACGATAGTAAAATCTCCTTCAAACTCAGTTTTATTTTCCTGGATTTCGAGTTTTATATCTTTCAACTGATATACATTAAGGATAACCTCTGCCAGTTTTTGTTCTAATATATCTTTAATATTCATGGGTTTATATTATTGTTGAGACCACATATAAGTAGTCTTAATATCATATCACAATTTTCAAGGGCAAATTTAGTGAAATAAAAAAGACTTCGTTACCGAAGCCTTTTAAAAATTGTTAAGGATTGAGACAATTAAAGTCCCAACTTCTACATTCTCTTAAAATGGGGTTCCAGCTTAAACAGCATGGAGGAGCTTGCCCACCTTGAATTTTTTTAAGATCTTTTTTAGAAAGTTTTTTTAAATTTTTCATAAATATTTTATTTTAAATGGTTAGCAAAATATATCACTAATTCAATATAAAACCGCACTCAGGCGGTTTTATATGAATGTTAAAATATTAAAATTTGCTTTAATAATTAATTAGTATCCCAAATTAGTTTTGTATTCATCTTATCGCCACCAATAGCAGCAGATGCAGCTTGATAGTTAGCTGTATTTAATGTCTGAACTGATGTTGGATAAAACAATCTTGTAGGAAGATCAGTAAGACCAGCAATCAGCGAAGTGAAAATATATGTCGTTTCACCTCCAGCAGCAACATTCAGCGTACCCGTTTGTCCAGGTAACAATAAAGTATTTGGATATCCTGTTCTTCTGTATTCTGCCCAAGCTTCATATGGTTGCATAAATAATGTAATATATTTTTGAGTCAATACATTTTCTTTTGAGGCTGCTGGTAGAGAAGCTATATAAGTATCAATATTTGCTGTTGCAACACCCCACCTTTGCATAGAGGCTCTTACACCATTTACATAGTTTGTTTGAGACCAACCGTTTGCTTCAGCCAAAAGGAACTGTACTTCTGAATATTCCATTAAGATTTCAGTATAATCAGGCTTAAGAATATTTTTGCTGAAGAAGTTTGAGGATGAAGCTTGACTTGGTGCCAATGAACTAGGAATTCCATATGGCATTCCACTAAAGTCGGCCGGATTAGTAGATTCTGGAGCACTTCCGTCTAAGATTGAAGCTTTCGCAGTTCCTCTAGGAGTCGCAAATTTAAATAATCTTGGGTCAAGATCAAAGTTACCGCTGTTACCTTTCAACAAATCAACGAATGTTTTAGAAATTGCAAAGTCTGATCTTGTTCTGAAATCATTGAATAATGGTGACGGATTAACAAGATTATTTTCATAAGATAAACCTACATTATCATCATTAGATTGCATCACTCCTGAACTAATAGCATCCTGAATATGTGCTTCAGCACCTTGAACAGAGCCTTTAACTCTAGTAGCAACTCTTAATCTAAGTGAATTTGCAAATCTTTTAAGTTTTTCACCTGAACCAAATAGCACATCACCTTGAGTAAAGACAACTTCATTTTCATCAATCATTTCAGAAGCCTCCTTGAGTTCCTTTAATATATCAGCATAAACTTTTTGTTGACTCGCAAACTTTGGTTGTAATTGAGCATCTACGTTTAAAGCTTGAAAATCTGCATCTTTATTACCATAAGAATAATATGGTATGTCACCAAAAGAATCTGCTAGCGTAAGAAAAACATAAGAAAGCATTACTCTTGAAGCAGCAATCTGATTTTCTGTAGGCCCATAGACTGCCATCTTTGTACTGGTTGCAGGATCTGTATTAAGATCGATAATATTTTTATAATCTTGGGCTACTCTATAAGAGAAACTCCATAAAGAAACACCTGTAGATAATCTGTATTGATATCTATCTTCCTCAGTGTAAGCTCTTTGAGCAGAATACTGCACCCACGGTAAAGTAATTCTGGCAGATTGCCATTGATCTCTTGTATTATCCATTAACTCTTTATTGGCACTATTAAATAAGCCATAAGTTAATGCCTGTTCTGTAGAATTTGGATTTATATCTATCTCATCGAATTTATCAGAACAACTATTAAAAGTAACTCCTACAATCGATAATATTAAAACTATTTTTTTCATTTTCATTAAAATTTAAAATTAACATTTACCCCATATGTTCTTGTGGATGGTAAAGAACCACCTTCAAGCCCTTGGATGTTTCCTGACCCATATGATGTATTTTCTGGATCAATTCCTTTATTGGAAAGATTCCATGCAAATAAATTTCTTGCAAAAGCTGAAATTCTAACACCTTGAAAAACATTTCCAATCATAGATTTAGGTAAATCATAACCAAGAGTAATATCTCTTAACTTAATATAACTTGCATCAAAAACATTTTGAGCATCAACAGTATTGTAGTAAGTACCACCCCAAGTTGGTGCATCTAAAAGTATATCATTAGGAGTGCCATCTTCTTTTACACCAGCTAGAATTACTCCTGCCTCTCTATTTCCTCCTAAAGCAGATTCTTCTAACATTCCCGAGTACATACCCCACATGTTTGTAGTAGAAAAGTATTTACCTCCTTCTTGAATATCGATTAAGAATGATAAACTCAATGTTTTGTATCTAACAGTGTTTCTGAAACCCATGTTATACTTTGGTAGTATAGAACCTAAAGATTGAATTTCAGATGCTTTGTAAAATCCATTTTCGTCAACAACCTTATTACCTTGGGCATCATAAACATAGTCAGTACCAAGAATACTACCATATGATTGACCCACTTGAGCTACTAACTGTGCTCTAAATGGTGCATTTGTAAGAACATAATTTTGTAGATTTTGATATAAATTGACAAGCTTATTTCTATTTTTTGCAAAATTCCAAGTAATATCCCATGAGAAGTTATCATTTCTGATTGGCGTCACATTTACCATTGCTTCAAGACCTTTGTTAGTCATTTCACCTGCATTAATGCTTTTAGACAAATACCCTGTAGAAGGATCGACTGGAACTGGGATAATTAAATCTCTAGATTTAGTATCATAATAAGTTACATCAAAACCTAACCTGTTTTTAAAGAATCTAGCTTCAATCCCAATTTCTTTAGTCACCTTGAGTTCTGGTGTTAAATCAGGATTTCCCGCTGTATTAGGATTAGAATATTGAGGAGCTCCATTAAAAGGTGATCCGAACGTAATAAATGTTCCTGTAACATAAGGCGTACCTCCTTGTGCAATACTAGACCATCCAGCTCTAATTTTACCAAAAGATAACCAATTAGTTTTTAAAACATTAGAAAACACAAAACTTCCAGTAACTGATGGATAAAACCCACTGTCTTTTAACATTGAGTACCAATCGTTTCTTCCTGTGGCCTCAACAAACAATAAATCTCGAAATCCTATGGAAGCTGATGCAAATAAACTCTTTACAGATCCATGAGCTTCAGCATTTGAAGCTAAAGAATTTTCTACACCATTGTCAAGGTTATATAAACCTGGAATTACTAAACCACCTATAGTTGTACCATCTAAAATACTTGTTTTATTATCTCTAATATTAAATCCTGCAAAAGTATTAAGACTAAAACCACCAAAATTATTATTATAATGAGCTCTACCTTCGTAGTTGAATTCTGAAACATTTCTTTTTTGGATAGAATAATTAGAAATAGCTTGCGAACCCACAGCTACTCTTGAACTGATATTTTGTGAATATACATCTCCATACACTTTACCAACTACATAAAAATGTTTATCAAAATTGTAAGTTAAACCAGCATTTCCAAAGAATCTTTGTCTTGAATCTGCTGAAGTATTCTCATTAACTGTCCAGTAAGGGTTGTCAGAATATAATGGAGTCGGATCGTCATATGCTGATCTATTCCATGTTCTCTGGCTGCCATCGAGTAATTTATAATCCTTTAATTTTTCATAATCAAGGTTTCTTTGACCAAAATGATAAAATTTCTGTGCAACAGAATTATCGCCATATCCAATTTCGGGTCTATTAAACCCTTCTGTATGTACATAATTTACAATTGCATCTGCAGTTAATTTATCAGAAAGCTTTGAATTAAGATTGATACTAAAATTATCTTTCTTTATTTTAGAATTAGGAACTATACCTGTAATGTTTGTATTTGTATAAGATAATCTAACATTTGTATCTCCAAATGATTTTGCAACAGAAATATTATTAGTGTAAGTTACACCTGTATTAAAGAATGAATCTACATCATTTTTAGGAGCCACCCAAGGAACCGGTTTTAAATAATCGTTAGAAAATTCAGGATCAAAGGCATACCAAGGAAGATACATCAAATTAGGATCATACTTTGGCCCCCAAGAAGCATCTGTTTCATATTCTTGGATATTATAAGTTTGTCCGTTAATCGTTGCTGTTGGTAATGTGTCAGAATAACCTCCACCATATTGATTTTGTAATTTTGGACGAATGTAAATACTTTCAAATGATAAACCAGAATTTAATTGGATATCTGTTCGTCCTTTTTTTGCAGATTTGGTTGTATAGATAATTGCTCCATTACCAGCTCTAGATCCGTAAAGTGCAGCTGCAGGACCACCTTTTAAAACAGTCACACTTTCAATATCGTCAGGATTAATATCAAAAGATGCATCACCATAATCTCTTCCTCCAGCTCCTCTTTGTGTATCACTATTGTTTACATTGGAGTTATCTAGTGGAACACCATCAACAACTATCAGAGGTCTATTTTCTCCAGTGATTGAACTAATTCCTCTCATAGTAATTCTCGCAGACCCACCCATCGTACTTGGTGCGGTTACTTGGACTCCTGCTACATTTCCTGATAAAGCACTCACTGCATTGGTCTGTCCCGCATCTGAAATAGTTTCTCCTTTTACTTCTTGCGCTGCGTACCCTAGGGCTTTTTTCTCTCTTTTAATGCCTAAAGCAGTAACTACTACTTCTTCTATCTGTTGTGTTTTTAGGGTATCTCCCGACTTTGTTTGCTGCGCCTGCGCAACCATCAAAGACGAGGAAAGTACTAAAATTAGTACCCCTGCGGTTAATTTCTTCATATTAATATTAATTTTGCGTTAACAAAGTTGTAAAAACTTCTCGTATAAAACTGTTAAAATTTGAAAAAATTATTATTTTTAACATAACATTTGAGGTTTTGCGGCATTTTTACTACTCTTAAATGTTAAAATTTATGGATTTACTAAAGAAATGGTCAAATAATTATATCGAAGCTGGGTGTGATGAAGTGGGAAGAGGTTGCTTATGTGGACCGGTAGTTGCGGCAGCTGTAATTTTAGATGACAGTTTTGAGCAGAATCTTGTTAATGATTCAAAAAAATTGAATTTTAAAACAAGGATGGATTTGGATAGTTACATTAAAGATAATGTGAAAAATTTTGCGATTGCTGAGCTTCCGCCCTCTTTTATAGACCAACATAATATACTGAATGCCAGCATTCATGCAATGCACAATGCATTAGATAAGCTAACTCTAAGACCAGAATTTATACTGGTAGACGGAAATAAATTTCACCCTTATAATTTCATTCCGCATCAATGTGTGATTAAAGGTGATTCTAAATTTTTATCGATTGCTGCCGCTTCTATTTTAGCAAAAAATTATAGAGATAAATTAATGATTGAGCTCCATGAAGAGCATCCTGAATATGGATGGAATACCAACTTCGGCTACGCCACAAAAAAACACCAAGACGCCCTGATAAAGCATGGTATAACTAAATATCACAGAAGATCTTTCCGTTTAAAATATGATTAAGAATAATTCAACTGAAATTATCATTCTGAAAACCGCCCACGCTATAATTTAAAATATTTCTAAACAAAATTCTTAAATTACTAATAAAATTACATATTTTAAATATTTAAGATTTTTCTTTTGTTAATAAAGCATCAATGATTAAATATATTTATCATAATGATTTATCAGTGATTAGAATTTAAAGATTAATTTTCACTATTCAAATAACTTTATGATAACTATTTGAATCAATTTGATTTTATCGATCTTTTTAAGTTCAGATTATTCTAAAAAATAACAAATAAAAAAGGGAAGCAATATTTTGCTTCCCTTTTTATCTATTGTAAATTATTTCCTTTTACCTTTTTGTTGCTCTTGGGATTTTTGTGCATCCTGAGCTTTCTCCATCATTTCTCTCATTTTCTTTTGGAACTTGCCTTCTGATTTTGGCTTTTCTTTGTTGGCCTGAATCTGAGCATGGATTTTCTTTTCATCCAGAATCACATATTTAATGACAAGGATAATCAAAATATTAATTGCATTCGATACAAAATAATACCAAGATAAACCAGATGCAGAAGTATTAAGGAAGAATAAGAATGTGATCGGGAAAATATACATAATCACTTTCATATTCGGCATTCCCTCCTGTTGTGGCTGCTGCATATTTCCTGAAGTCATCACAGTATATATTAAGATTACAATTGTACATGCAATTGCGAAAACACTTAAATGATCTCCCAAGAAAGGAATTTTGAATGGTAATTGAATCAAATCATCATAAGCCGTAAGATCTTTTGCAAACCAGAAACCTTGGCCTCTCAAGTCGATAAAGTTCGGGAAGAATCTGAATAATGCGTAGAAAATCGGAATCTGTACCAACGCCGGAAGACATCCCGCCATTTGATTCACTCCTGCTTTTCTGTAGATTTCCATTGTTGCCTGTTGCTTTTTCATAGGATCAGCATCCTTGAATTTAGCATTAGCTTCGTCGATTTCCGGACGAATTACTTTCATCATCGCACTCAATTTATGCTGCTTATACATAATTGGCGATAAAATAAGCTTCACAATAATGGTCATTAAGAAAATTACCCAACCTGCGGAAATTCCCCATCCAGCTATAATGCTGTAAAGCCACATGAAGAAATAACGGTTCATTGCACCGATGAATGACCAACCTAATGGTAAAATTTCATCAAAATTTTTGTCGTAAGATTTTAATAAAGGTAAATCTAATGGCATAAAATACCACGTGAAATCCTGATTAAATTCTCCTCCGTTCATGGCAACAAAGCCTTCGAAGTTTAATTTTTTTAAATATTCTCCTTCTTCTATAGACTCTTGGTTTCCTTTGCTGTTTGTGAAACCTGTTTTAGATTCGATTACAGAAGAGAAAAACTGCTGTTTTACACCAATCCAGTTCAGCGTTTCTTTTTCCTCATTCATATCTGTTCTGCCATCATAATCATAATCTTTATAATTATTAAAAGCATAAGCAAATTCTGAATGAGTCTGTTCTTGAGCTCTACCTTTTTCCAGGTTTCTCACTTGGTAATCCCAAACAAAATCTGCTTTGTTATCAGACGTTACTTTTGCTAGACCTCGAGTTCTTACTTTAAAATCTAAAGTATATTGATCTTTAAGCTCAGCTTTAGGATTATTATTTAAAGTATAAACAAACTGAATTACCGCACCGCTGTAGTTTGCCGTTAAAGTAACAGAATTACCATTAACAACCGGTGAGAATACCAAATCTTTGGTATTGATAGTTTTTCCTGATTTATCTTTGAACTGAAAACCGTAGCTCGAATTATTTTTAGTAATCAGATTAAGCGGAAGATCGGCTTTGTCGGTTTTTTGATCGTAAGCTTTGTATTTTAAAAGCTCAACTTTTGAAACCTGACCTCCCAAACTTGAAAACTCAAGCTTCAGCTCGTTGTTTGCCAAATTGGAAACCTGAATCGCATTCGGGGTTACATTGGGATTGATATCAGCTGCCGGAGTTTGTTTTACGGGAGTTTTTGCCTGTTCTGTTTTCTGTTGCTCAGCTTTTAGTTTTTCTTCTTCAGCACTATTCCTCTGGAAATAAAACATGAATCCGAAAAGGACCAAACATAAAACTGCAAAACTAATGATCTGACTTTTATCGAGTCCGTTGTTCTGTTGCATTTTATTTTTATTAAAATTTTTAAATTTAATCAAGTAATCAATTTATTACTTTTTAGAGTCGACAAAAATACTGTTTTTTTATCAAAACTCTATACTATAATGTGTTACTATATAATAAACTCAGGCTGAGAATAATCAGTCTGAGTTTATATATGACGTTTGTAATTTTAGAATTACTTTATTTAGCTGAACATGCTTTAATGAACGCTTTAAATAAAGGATGCGGTGTTGCAACAGTACTCTTGTATTCCGGGTGATACTGTACTCCAACGTAGAACGGGTGATCTGTCATTTCAAGCGCTTCTACCAAGCCAGTTTCAGGGTTTGTACCTGTAGCTAAAAAGCCGTTTTTCTCGAATTCCTGAAGATAGTCACTGTTGAATTCATAACGGTGACGGTGTCTTTCAGAAATATTTTTTGTTCCGTAGATATCATATAACTTAGAAGCGTTTTTCAATGAACATTTCCAAGCACCAAGACGCATTGTACCTCCTTTATCCACAACATTTTTCTGCTCTTCCATAATTGAAATTACAGGATCCGGGGTAGATGTATCAAATTCCATTGAGTTAGCTTTTGAATGTCCTAAAACATTTCTCGCAAATTCAATCGTCATAATCTGCATTCCTAAACAAATCCCCAACATTGGAACTTTATTTTCTCTTGCATATTGAGCAGTAAGAACCTTACCTTCAATTCCTCTGTCACCAAAACCTGGAGCAACAAGAATTCCGTCAACACCTTGTAAAGTTTCTTTAATATTTTCAGCAGTAATATCTCCACTGTAAACCCATCTTACTTTTACTTCAGTTTCAAGGCTTGCCCCTGCATGCTTGAAAGCTTCAGCAATAGAAATATAAGAATCCTGTAAAGAAACATATTTACCTACTAAAGCGATTTCTATTGTTTTTTTAGGGTTTTTGAATTTTTTAAGGAACGTTTTCCAGTCTTTAAGATCTGCTTCTTTATCATTTTTAAGATCTAATTCTTTAAGAACTACATCATCGAAATTTTGTTTTTGAAGATACATTGGAACTTCATAGATTGTTTCCAAATCTTTACATTCGATCACATTATCTAAAGAAACATTACAAAATTGAGCCAGTTTTGCTCTCTGATCTTTCGGAATATTGTGCTCTGTTCTGCACACTAAAACATCTGCCATAATTCCGCTTTCCATCAATTGACGAACAGAATGCTGAGATGGTTTTGTTTTTAATTCTCCACTTGAAGCCAAATATGGCAACAAAGTAAGGTGAATGACCATAGAATTTTTCTCACCCAATTCCCACTTTAGCTGACGTACAGTTTCAATGTAAGGCAAAGATTCTATATCTCCCACAGTTCCACCGATTTCAGTAATAATGATATCGTAATTCTGTTTAGAAAGAATTTTAATTCTACGTTTGATTTCGTTCGTGATATGAGGAATTACCTGCACTGTTTTTCCAAGGAAATCTCCTTTTCTTTCTTTTTCAATTACAGTTTGGTAGATTTTTCCCGTGGTAACGTTGTTGTTTTGAGAAGTAGGAGCATCAAGATAACGCTCATAGTGTCCTAAATCCAGATCCGTCTCTGCGCCATCTTCGGTTACATAGCATTCTCCGTGTTCATAAGGGTTCAATGTTCCTGGGTCTATGTTAATATAAGGATCAAGTTTTTGGATGGTTACATTAAAGCCGCGTGATTTTAGCAGAAGTCCCAGAGAAGCAGAAACGATTCCCTTTCCCAAAGATGAAGTTACACCTCCTGTCACAAAGATGTACTTTGTATTCTTTTTACTCATTAGATTAGGTTTGTGCAAAGTTAGGGGAAAAAGAAAAGCAAAGCAATTTTGTTGACGTTTTAAATTTTGAAATATTCATTTTTTAGATGAAAAAATAAGTAAAACCGTAAAAGTCATTTGCTAAAATCCTCTCTAACAAACAACAAAAGGTTTCTCAAAACAACTTGAGAAACCTTTCACCTAAACCAAATTATATATGAAAATTATTATTTCGCTACTTCCAAAAATAAAACAACCTCAACATCTTTTGCAATACCTGCTCCCGCTGGATCATATTTAATATTATAATCTAAACGATTTATAGTAAATTTTGCCTGCAAACCTGCAACTTCTTTCCCTTGCTGGTTTTTTGTGACACCTCCAAAAGTTAGTGGGATACTTATTTCTTTCGAAACACCCTTAATCGTCAATTTACCTTTTAACATGTAATTTTTATCTTTTCCTTGTGACACAGCTGCACCTTGAAATTTCATTTCAGGAAACTTTTCTGCATCAAAAAAATCTGCACTCTTTAAGTGCTTATCTCTGGCTTCCACGCCTGTATTGATTGTTTCCGGATAAACAGTAAAATCAAACTTAGCATTATCTAAATTAGCACCCGGAGTTTCTACCTCACCCTGAAACTTATCAAACCTTCCCTGCACAAAGCTTATTCCCATATGTTTAATATTGAAATTAATTGATGAGTGTGCAGGATCTACTCTCCACGTAGATTGTGCAAAAGTGAATGCGCTTACCAAAGCAAAAACAAAGCTTAATAGTATTTTTTTCATTTTTTTAAATTTATAAAACAAATATAATCACAGTTTCATTATAAATAATTGATCTATGATAACTTCTTGTTTTTTGAAGAGATTATTTTTGAATAAAGAAAAATTATTAGAAGAATAATAATCGAATTTACATATAACAATAAACTGAAAATATTATCCACACAATCAACCTTAAAAGGATTAAAGCCACTCAAAATAAGACTAATTACATAAATTATTTGAAATAAAATTGCTATTTTCAAAATGGAATTATATCTCTTTTTGAATATTAAAACAGTTAAAAAAGCTACAATTGAAACGACCAAACACTCTATCAGTATAAGAAAAGGATACATTCCAAAGTTTCCTCCAGGTAAATTTGTAATATTTAGAGTCAAGACACTTAACAAAAAATTCATCACAGACATAAAAACAATAACCTCAGCACTTTTTAATAAAATATTTTTCATACCCGAAAATTAATTAAAATTAGAAAGAAAAATTCAAAAAAAAATTTGAACTTCGCAGTATGGCAAAACTCAAAACTGCATACTTCTGTCAAAACTGCGGATCGCAATACCCACAATGGACCGGGCAATGTAAAAATTGTCTCGAATGGAACACATTAGTAGAAGAAATTGTTGAAAAAACGTCTTCAAAAACACCGCCTTTTTCAAAATCAAAGCAAAACGTAATCAACATCATTGAAGTTGAAGCCGTTGAAGAGCCGAGAATAAAAACACCTTCCGATGAACTGAACCGTGTCTTGGGAGGCGGAATTGTCTTAGGATCTGTTACCTTAATCGGTGGGGAACCCGGAATTGGTAAATCTACTCTACTTTTGCAGCTTGCGTTGAAAATGAAAAAGAAAATCTTCTATGTTTCAGGAGAAGAAAGTGCTTCGCAGATCAAAATGAGAGCCGATCGTTTGGCAGATGTAAAAAACCCGAACTGTTTTCTGTATACCGAAACGTCTTTAGAAAAAATACTTCATGAAGCTAAAAAACTGGAACCGGATTTCGTTATTATCGATTCTATTCAAACATTACAATCACAGTTGATCGAAAGTTCGCCCGGAACTGTTTCCCAAATCAGAGAATGTTCAAATGAAATTATTAAATATGCCAAAGAAAACAACGTTCCCGTATTTTTGGTAGGGCACATCACAAAAGATGGACAAATTGCAGGACCGAAAGTTTTGGAACACATGGTCGATGTTGTTCTGAATTTCGATGGTGATAGAAACCATCTTTTCAGACTTTTGAGAGCCAATAAAAACCGTTTCGGATCAACTGCAGAGATCGGAATTTACGAAATGGTTTCGCAAGGATTAAAAGAAATTAAAAACCCTTCTGAAATTTTAATTACTAAAAAATTTGAAGAGCTTTCGGGCAATTCTGTAGCAGTAACTTTAGAAGGAAACCGACCGATGCTGTTGGAAATTCAGGCTTTGGTAAGTACCGCTGTCTACGGAACGCCGCAGAGAAGTTGTACCGGTTTTGATTCTAAAAGACTTAATATGTTGTTAGCTGTTCTTGAAAAAAGAGCAGGTTTTCAATTGGGTGCAAAAGATGTCTTTTTAAATATTACAGGCGGAATAAAAACCGACGATCCGGCTTTAGATTTAGCGGTTGTCGCATCTATTCTGTCATCAAATGAAGATATTGCTATTTCTGAACATTTCTGTTTTGCTGGTGAAATTGGTTTGAGTGGAGAAATTCGTCCGATTGCGCAGGTCGAACAAAGAATTACGGAAGCTGAAAAATTGGGTTATGAGAAAATTTTTGTTTCTAATTTAAATAAAATTCCAAAGAGAAAATTCGGAATTAAGATTGAAGAAGTAAGTAAAGTTGAGGATTTTCATGAGCGATTATTTTCATGAAACAAGTTTGCTTAAAAATTTCTATATTCGTCTATGAACTTTCTCGCCCACTCTTTTCTTACTTTCAATGACGGACAAATTGTCGGGCAGTTTCTCGAAGATTTTATCCGAAACAAAGACCGCTATTCTTTTCCAAAGGATATTCAGGATGGGATTACTTTGCATCGTGCGATTGATACATTTACAGATTCGCACCCCGCAATTCATGAAGCAAAAAAAGTTTTTAGTCCGCTTGTAAGGCTTTACGCGGGAGCTTTTGTCGATGTTTCGATGGATTATTTTCTGGCGACAGATCTCAGTTTACATTCTTTAAAAGGCTGGAAAGAACATTCGTTGAGAGTTTATAGAGTGTTGAATGAAAATGAGCAATTTCTTTCTGAAAATTTCAAAAAAATGCTTGCAAAAATGGAACATGACGATTGGTTATACAATTACCGGGAAGATTGGGGTATTAAATTCAGCATTCAGAACGTTTTGAATAAAGCGAAATATTTAGATAAAGACATTCCGGTTTTTCAGGCTTTTTTAGATAATAAAGATGCTTTGCAGAAATGTTATGATGATTTTTTTCCTGATCTTTTAGCCCATGCAAAAGCTGAAAACGCACTTTTACAACTTCAAAAATAATTTTAATTAAAACTGCTGAAATAAATATCTATTCGGATACGTCAGCTTTTCACTTTTACGGTTTCCATTAACGATGATATGAACTAAGTTGATTTGATCATCAAATAAATTATACAGAAAACTCACCGCAGCTTCCACTTTTTTAGGATTTTCTACTTTTTCAGATTCAAGATAAATATTCACAGATTCGCTGTCTTCTTCATAACCAACGTAATTGATTTTCAAAAACTGATTGTCTGTTTTCAGCTTGAAATATTCAGCGCTGTAATTTTTTAAAGCCTCATTGATTTGGGCTTTATATTTTGCATCATTAAAATGAAATGGCTTTCCGTATTTTTTAGCAAGTCCATTTTCTAAATCGTCTAAGAAAAATCTTCCGGTAATTTCAAAAGTTTTTGATTTTGAATTGTAATTGATTTCTACCGAACCTACATGATAAGGGTGAAATTCTTTTGCAAAAACAAAGGAAGTAAGCCCTAAAAATAAGATTAGAAAACTGATAAAGATTTTTTTAAGAGCTACAAACATTGTAATTATATTTAAAAACAAATATAAAAAAAAGCGGCAATGAAAAACCATTGCCACTTTGTATATTCTATATTTTATTTATTATTCTTTAATAATTTTCTTTACAATTTTCTTATCATTATCCAAAGTAATATCAAATAAATAAGTTCCTTTCACTAATCCAGATACATTAACCTTATCCTTAGAATTGATATCTAATGTTTTAACTAATCTTCCAGATGCATCTATGATAGTTATTTTGGCTTTATAATTTTTGCCCAAATCTACCGTTACAAATGTTTTAGCAGGATTTGGATAAATATTAACTCCAGAGTCAGGCTTAATTTCATTAGTTCCTAAGAAGGCAGAAGATGTTCTTATAAAATATCCCCCTAGACCTGTTGCCTGAAAAGTAACTTCCCAATATTGATAGGTATCATTCCATACAATATCAGTAACATTAGGCATAATTATAACGGGTGTACTGCCATAAGATGATGTGATACCCGTATTGCTCGTCCCGGAATATTTTTCAATTAACAGGTTGGCTTTATTTGACATATCAGCACCGGAAGTCGGTAACTTTACTGTATTCGTCGAATTATAAGCATCAAATTCAGCCTGTTTAAAATATAAAGTCACTTTCCCTGTTGCATTAGCTGTATTTGCGTCAGAGTTGATTTCATATCTTCTAGATACATAATTTGGTTGTAAGTTATCTACCCAAACTTTTGAAGTAACATTTCCTGCAACTGTACTTGCTGTTTCTTTTTCCACTCTTGAAATAAGCTGGCAATTGTTTGCAAAATAATTATATCCGTTTGCAGCTGCAGACATTTTAGTCTGGTTTGTTGTAGCTAAATTTTTAACTTCAGCAACATCTTCATAAATAGTTGCTCTCATTTTTAGATCAAATGTTCTAGAAGTCCAAGTTGTGCCATCGGTAGAAGTTTTTGATCTGCCATCAACGACTACTGACTCATTTCTCACAGATATTTTCCCAGCAAGACCATTTATGATAATATAAAAATCTTTACCTGTTGTTGCCTGAATATTTAAATCAGACAAATCGATGTAATTCCATGTATATCTCTGAACATTATTTATCCAAGAAGACACGGTTTTAGTGGCAATTATGTCGCCTGGATCACCATTCGCATTAACTTTTCTCACCTGAATATCAGCTGCTATATCAGTCGTGGTTGCCGTTGAGCCTGTATGAAATGAAAAGCCTCCTAATTTCCCAGTTAATGAGGGAGTAAAACGAACGGCAAATAAGGTATTATCAAATATATTACTTTCTTGACTGGGATTAATAAAAGGCTCATCATAAGTAACTATTTCCATATTAGATTCAACACAATTAAGCACATCTGTAACAGCCTTATAAATATCTAATTTTCCCGCACCCCATCGTGCATTGGGAACACTTCCTGTTGCCCCGTCTTGTCTTGCATTAAGAGTAAGACGACTTTTTACCTCAGCTGCTGTTAAAGAAGGATTTGCCTGAAGCAATAATGCTACAGCTCCTGCAACACCCGGCGCAGACATACTTGTTCCTTGATTTTTTAAATAATACGTCGTTCCACCGATAACACTTGTTGATGATGGTGCAGAATTACTCGATTTTGCAGAAATAACATTTTCACCAGAAGCCGTTATTTCAGGTTTTTGAAAACCATCCACCCTTGGCCCCTGAGAACTGAACGATGAAATCGATTCCTGTGGAGCAGGTGTACGATAATTACCGGTAGAATAATATGCTGCTCTTCCCAAATAAGAGGCAACTGTAATTGCACTTGTCGCATTTCCCGGAGACCCTACAATATATTCATTGTTACCACCTACCAAAGTCGTTGCAACTCCTTCACTGTAGAGCCATCCGTGAGCTGAAATAGGCTGCGTTCCATTATTAGTGACTGCCAGCGTGTATGTACCCTGACAATTGCTAGTAGATCCTGTTACTCTACTAATAATCATCTGTACATATCTTTTATTGTTATTATTACTCCAATAATTATACATTGTTGCTGTGAAGCCTCCTCCCAATATATTATGGATAGTATTAGAGGATATATTTTGTGTATATTGCTGTCCATCTGGCGTTGTAAGTATTGCTGTTACCGATGAATCATCATTTGCATACATTAAAAATGAAAATATGGATGATGCAGTAGTATTACTAGACACAGTAAAAGTATAAGTTCCTGTAGCACTTGAAGCAATATCTATTTTTTTATGAATGTTACCGCCATAATCATTACCCGCAGAAATCACCACAACTCTACCCGGACCTGAAGATGTAAAATTATCTACGGCAACTTCATGAGAACCACTACCGTCATGAGCCGATCCTTGCCCCCCTATACTCATGTTAACAACGATCGGTTTATTTAATGCAGTTGCAACATTTTGAAAATAGGTTAATGCATTGATGGTATTTGTAGTTGGGAATGATCCGTTTCCTCCTTTTACAAAAACAATATCAGCATTCGGAGCAAAACCTTTATGTCTTTTATCACCAAATGCAGCCCCATTTCCTGCTGCAGTCCCCGCAACGTGTGTTCCGTGCCCATTTGTGTCATTTTCACGAACAAAGTTAGCAGGAGATCCGTCTAATTCATCTTCGATCTGAGCTTTAGTATATTCCACTCCTGTGGAAAATCCTGTTGGTGATGTTTCTGTCCCTTGAGGTGTTAAAGTCTGATCCCAAATAGAATAGATTCTACTTTTCGTTTGATCGGTGACTCCTCTAAAATCTGGATGTTTCCAATCGATACCGGTATCATAAATTCCGACCAAAACTCCGTTTCCTACATATGCTGTATTATTAAAAACGCCATCCTGCAAAAGGCTTGCGCCCGATTGGGCTCTGCTTACATCATTATGAAGCTCATCAAAAGTAGGAGCCATAATAGACTCCACATAAGGAAGTTGAAGAAGTTTCTCAATATCTTCAATGGTAACTAATGCTGTAGCAAAATTCGGTAATTGACTTTGTACTAGAATACCTTCAGCTTTTAATTTTTCGGGTGCTTTCGTATAGATAATACATGAATACATCGTTTGCGCTCCTGCTGCTGTCACAACCAGATGTTTGTCCAGTTTCATTTCGGGTTGCTCTAGTTCCTTAATAAGTCCTTGTTTTGACAACGTTTCTCTGTTTTGTAGCAAAATATCAAATCGATAATCCAACTTTTGTACTTGTCCAAAAAAGGTACAAGAAAAAAATACCAGTAAAGCAACAGTAACATTCCTAAGAACTGTGTTTTCTTTTTTTGGAATATGTACTTTTGTAGAAAATAATTTTTTTAGTTTCATATATTGTAGTTTTAAAAAACAATTATACAATTTTTATCTAAAACTTTAAATAATTATTTAATTTTTAACATTTTAACCTTTTTATTGTATTAAAAATAATTAAACCATTATTTATAACAATAATTAAAAATATTAACTCATAATTAAAATGCACGACTTTTTATTCTATTTAAAACTCGGATGGGAACATATAATTTCATTGGATGCACTTGATCATCAGCTTTTTGTATTAGCTTTAATTGCTGTTTACACCTTCAAAGAATGGAAAAAAATTCTAATTCTGGTAACTGCATTTACAATCGGGCATTCTGTAACATTAGCTTTAAGCATTCTCGATGTGATAAGACTTCCTTCAGATTGGGTTGAATTTTTGATTCCGTTGACGATTGTTTTGACGGCTGCCGGAAATATTCTAATGAAAAATAAAAAACAGTCTCAGGATAAAACCAATTATTATTTAGCCTTATTTTTTGGGTTAATTCACGGATTGGGATTTGCCAATACCGCAAGAGTTATGATTGCCAAAAGCCAAAGCATTGCTGTTCCGCTTTTAGGTTTTAATATTGGTTTGGAAGCGGGGCAAATCGTGATTGTTTTTGCTATTTTAGTATTGCTTTTTATTTTATTAAATCTTTTCAAAGTCAACAAAAAAGACTGGATTCTTTTTGTATCATCGGGAGTTTTCGCATTAGCTTTAAAAATGACTTTAGAGAGAATTCCTTTTTAATCTAACACCTGAAATTAAAAATATACTTATCGTAATCAATAATAAAAAAATCATTACGCAGGTTGCCATTAGATATCCATTATCAAGGTTAAAATAAATCCCACCCACCAAACTTACCCCAAATCCTATAGAAATTTGCTGTATTGTCAAATAAACTCCGGTTGCAAGCGAAGTAATTGAAACAGGTAATTTTCTCATTGCGTTGGTAAACATAGATGGCAAAACGATTCCGCATCCTATTCCGTAAAAGAATAAAACAACAGAAATAATTGATAAATTTATGGTTGGCGTATTAACTGCATAAATATGTCCTACAAGTCCTAAAACCATGATGACTAAACCGAAAACAATAAATTTCTCCTGATATTTATTTAAAAATCTAACGGATAATAAAGATGCTAAAACATAACCGATTCCTTGGCAGGCAAACAATAACCCTGTTTTTGTAGAGCTCAAATGATGATGTTCTTCAAAAAAATTGGCATTGATGAAAAAATAAGAATCCTGAACCAGATAATAAGTTACAGCTGCTAAAAGCGCAATTTTAAAACTTGGATATAGAAAAGGTTTCATATTGATCAAAACCTCTTTTCCCTTTTTAAATTTCCTTTTTTGATTTAAAACAAAAAGAATCAAACCGGTTAAAGATGAAAGCAGTAAAAGAATATTATTTGTCCTCCAACCTTCTTCACCACTGATGACAATTGCATACATCAAAACAATCAGGAGAATAATCAATATCATTTGTGGAAAGATTTGTATAGATTCTTTTCCTTTAATTTCAACTTCTTTCAGATATTTATTAGCCAAAATAATGACCAAAAGCGCAATTGGAATATTAATAAAGAAAACAAGTCGCCACGCATCAAAACTAAAATGAAGATCAGGAATTACACCTCCTAAAACCTGTCCTATAACCGAGGCGATTCCTGCAATTGCACCGTAAATACCTAAAGCTTTCACTCTTTCTTCTTCAATTGTAAAAACATTCGATATTAAGGCAACGCCTTGCGGAACCATAAAAGCAGCCGAAATCCCCTGAAAAAGCCGACTTACATTCAATGCTGTTGCAGAAGTAGCATTTCCACAAAAAAATGAAAACACCATAAAGCTGAACATGGAAACGATAAAGGTTTTCTTGTGCCCATATTTGTTCCCTATTTTACTTCCCGTAATCAGAAAAGCACCGTAGCCGATAATATAAAAGACGATTATAAACTGCGTTTCGGCGGTACTTGCGTTGATAGAATTTTTGATGGATGGTATTGCAATATTAACAATGAAAAGATCCAGAACACATAAAAAAATCGACATCGAAATGACAATTAAACTCAGCCATTTGTTAAACTCTTGAAAATTTCTCATTTTTATTGATAATATTTTAACTTTACGACTTCAAAAGTAAGAACCTCAAATCCTGCTGTCAAGTAGGTAAAAAAAACATACTCAGTATGAATTTTAATACTAATTCTGATAATGAAACCGTTAGCTGTACAGAAAATTTTCTTTTTCTGGCAAATAATTGCTACGGAGAGCACGCTTTGAAGATGATCAATGGAAAATGGAAGATTTCTCTGATAAAAATTATCGCTAATGAATGCCCAAAAAGATTCGGAGTTCTGAAGCGGGAATTAGATAATTTAGCACAGGGAACATTAACCACGATTTTAAAAGAATTGGAAAATGACGGTCTTATTTTGAGAATTGCGTATGCTGAAATTCCTCCGAGAGTAGAATATAAATTAACAGAAAAAGGGATTGCCTTTTTGCCTATTATAAAATCAATGGAAGACTGGTGGTTAGCTTTTCCTGAAAACAATTAAAAATATTAGCTATGAAATTTAAAGTTGCTGCACTTTCAGTTCTATTTTATATCGGTGCTTTTGCTCAAAATATTCAAAACAATCCGGGTAGCAACCACGGAAACAGATTTGAGCAACTGGGAACCATTCTTCCCACACCTAATGTTTACAGAACAGCTTCCGGAGCTCCGGGACAGGCATATTGGCAAAACAGGGCAGATTACGACATCACCGCATATTTAGATGAAGATAAAAGAAATCTTAAAGGCTCTGAAACGGTTACCTACCACAATAATTCACCCGATGATTTAGATTACATTTGGTTACAGTTGGATGAGAACCAACAATCGACAGTCAAAAAAGCAGATTACCAATTTTCTGCTACTCTTCCGAAATCTTTAAATGATCAGCAGTTAAAGACTACAGATATCCCTACAAAAGATAATGGATACGGCGTTAATTTGGAAAAAGTAACCGATGCTTCAGGAAATCCTTTGAAATATACCGTCAACAAAACCATGATGCGTATTGATTTGCCTAAAGTTCTTAAAAAAGGTGAAAAATTTATCTTTAAGGTTGACTGGAATTACAATATTCCGAATCGTATACAAATGGGCGGTCGTGGCGGCTATGAAAATTTCGCAGAAGATGGAAACGATCTTTATACGATTACGCAATGGTTCCCGAGAATGTGTGTATACAGTGATTTTCAGGGATGGCAAAATCATCAGTTTACAGGAAGAGGCGAATTTGCTTTAGTTTTTGGAAATTATAAAGTTTCGATGAACGTTCCGGCTGATCACATTATTGGCGGAACCGGAGAATGTAAAAATTACGATCAGGTTTTATCATCAGAGCAATTATCAAGATATAAAAAGTCTCAGACTTCGAACGAACCTGTAGAAATTGTGACTTTGGATGAAGCTAAAAAAGCAGAAAAAAATCACTCAAAACAGAGAAAAACTTGGGTTTTTGAAGCGAAAGACGTGAGAGATTTTGCATGGACTTCTTCAAGAAAATTTGTTTGGGATGCAATGGGCGTTACGATTCCTGAAAACAATAATAAAGTAATGGCGATGAGTTTCTATCCAAAAGAAGCTTATGGTTTATATAGAAAATATTCTACAAAAGCTATTGCACATACAATTAAAACGTATTCAGAATTCACTATTCCTTATCCTTATCCGGTAGCTCAATCGGTGGAAGCTTCCAACGGAATGGAATATCCGATGATCTGTTTCAACTTTGGAAGAACAGAAAAAGACGGAACCTATTCTGAAGGTACCAAAAACGGAATGATCGGTGTGATTATTCATGAAGTTGGACACAACTTTTTCCCAATGATCATCAATTCAGACGAAAGACAATGGAGCTGGATGGATGAAGGTTTAAATACGTTCACAGAATATTTAACGGAAGAAAAATGGGATAATAAATTCCCTTCAAAACGTGGCCCGGCCTGGACGATTGTTGATTATATGAAACTTCCGAAAGATCAGCTGGAACCCATCATGAGTAATTCTGAAAACATAATTCAGTTTGGTCCGAATGCTTATTCAAAACCTGCAACAGGATTGAATATTCTTCGGGAAACGATTATGGGAAGAGAACTTTTCGACAAAGCTTTTAAAACATATTCTAAAAGATGGGCTTTTAAACATCCTGAACCTGCAGATTTTTTCAGAACAATGGAAGATGCAAGCGGTGAAGATCTAGACTGGTTCTGGAGAGGATGGTTTTACGGAACAGATCCGGTAGATATTGCCATCGATAAAGTGACCATTGCAAATCCTGATTTCAATACTGTAAAAGAAGCTAACGAAACGAAATATAATGTTGAAAAACCTTTGCAGAATGAGTTTGAGGATATTTCAAAAATCAGAAATAAAGAAGATAAAACAATTGCATTTGAAGTAGAAAAAGATAAAGATCTGCAAGATTTCTACTACCGTTATGACCGCGATCAGGAAAAAGTAGATACAAAAAAAGAATACAGCTTCAAAACTGAAGCTAGTGTAGCTTTGGATAAAAAAAAACAGGATAAATTAAAAAATATCACAGCCTATCAAATTGATTTTGTAAACAAAGGAGGTTTGGTAATGCCTGTTATTTTGGAATTTACCTTTGAAGACGGTTCAAAATTAAAAGATAAATCGTCAGCTCAAATCTGGAGACATAATGAAAAGAAAATTTCGAAGACGTTTTATTTTGACAAAAAATTAAAATCAATTCAGCTAGATCCGATGAGAGAAACGGCAGATATTGATACTTCAAACAATTTCTGGAGCAATGACGGAACAAGTTCTGAAACTTCAAAATTCCAGGTTTTCAAAGAAAAACAAAACGGAACAGTAAGAGGAGGCGCCAATGGAAAGGTTAATCCGATGCAGGCTGCAGGAAAGAAAAAGTAAAAAAAAAATAGACTGTCTCTTAAAGACAGTCTATTTTTTTAATAGCATTGAAATTAACTACAAAATTGAAAAAGTGGATACAATTGTACTTTTTTCATCAAGTGAATTGGGATTTGTGATTGTAATTCCATACTCACCTGCAGGTTTATCTATTAATGTAATCAAATAAGAACTATTTCCATACTTTTTTGCTGTAAAATTCAAATAGTGTAATTTATTTGTTTTAGTAGTTCCCCAATTATTGGTAGAGGCTACTTCCGCTCTTCTATACTTTTTATTAGAATCAAATTCAAAAATTTTCACAATTGCCATCGGATCTGTATTGTTATCCACAGCTCTCACAATAAACTGAATATTATCAGGCTTTAATTTTGTTTTCGAACAACAGCCTTCAATCTGTAATTTAGCTTTTACACTTCCGAAACCTGTAATTACCATTCCGGCATTCATGGCAGATCGCGTTTGTGTTACATGCTTTTCTAAAAGTTCTGCATCACCACCAGATTTTAAAACCATACATTCTCCAATAAATTCAGGTTCCTGAACACTTTGTGCATAAGAATTTGCACCTAAAAAAGTCATCGCTGCAACTGCAGCAGTAATTAATAATTTTTTCATTCTAAAAGTATTTGTATTTTTTTTTAAAAATAAGCTTTTTTCCAATATCTTAAACATTTTTTTCTGCCAAAATTTCACATCTTAAAAAAAAAACCTGCCAAAAATCTACTTACAGTTGGTTGGCACGCATTTAGAGAATTACAACACAGAAATAATTAAAAAATAAAAATATTATGTCAGTAAACTTTAAACCCTTAGCAGACAGAGTTTTGATCGAGCCGATCGCTGCAGAAACTAAAACAGCTTCAGGTATTATTATCCCAGACACTGCAAAAGAAAAACCTCAAGAAGGTACAGTAGTAGCAGTAGGTCCTGGTAAAAAAGATGAGCCTACAACTGTACAGGTAGGTGACAAAGTTCTTTATGGAAAATATTCAGGTTCTGAACTAAAATTAGACGGAAAAGATTTCTTAATTGTAAAAGAGGCAGATTTACTTGGTGTAATCGGATAACTGCTTTTTGCTATTGGCTTCTAGCTGATGGCTTAATGCATGAAAAATTAGTATGAGAGATTTTAAAAAATTTGAAGTTTGGCAACTAAGTCATCAAATAACTTTAAAAATTTATACTTCAACTAAAACTTTTCCAAAGGAAGAAATTTTTGGATTGACCTCTCAGATCAGAAGATCATTTGCTTCAATAGGATATAATATTTCGGAAGGAAGTGGTAGAAATTCAGATAAAGAATTTGCTAATTTCATCAATATTGCTTTAGGATCATCTAATGAAGCTGAAAACCAATTAATTCTAGCTAAAGATTTAGAATATATCAACGAAAGTGATTATCGAGATCTTTTAGAAGAACTAACAGTATTAAAAAAGAAGCTTGTTTCCTTATGGAATAAGCTAAGACAAAATTAAAAACATTAACAATAAACTTGCGAATTGCTAAAGCCAAAAGCCAAAAGCAAATCGCCAAAAGCTAAAATAATATGGCAAAAGAAATAAAATTCGATATCGAGTCAAGAGACGCTTTAAAAAGAGGTGTTGATGCATTGGCTAATGCAGTAAAAGTAACTTTAGGACCAAAAGGTAGAAACGTTGTCATCGAAAAATCTTTCGGTGCACCTCACGTTACTAAAGATGGTGTTTCTGTAGCAAAAGAAATCGAACTTGAAGACAGAGTAGAAAACATGGGAGCGCAAATGGTAAAAGAAGTTGCTTCTAAAACCAATGATATCGCAGGAGATGGTACTACTACCGCTACTGTTTTGGCACAGGCTATCGTAAGAGAAGGTCTTAAAAACGTAGCTGCTGGTGCAAACCCAATGGACTTGAAAAGAGGAATCGACAAAGCAGTAACTGCTGTTGTTGCTAACCTTAAAGAACAGTCTAAAGAAGTTGGTGATTCTACAGAAATGGTGAAGCAAGTTGCTTCAGTTTCTGCAAACAACGACGAAACGATCGGATCTTTGATCGCTGAAGCTTTCGGAAAAGTGGGTAAAGAAGGAGTTATTACTGTAGAAGAAGCTAAAGGTATCGATACAACTGTAGATGTTGTAGAAGGTATGCAGTTCGACAGAGGATACCAGTCGCCTTACTTCGTGACGAATCCTGAGAAAATGTTAACTGAACTTGAAAACCCATACATTCTTTTGGTTGAGAAAAAAATCTCTTCAATGAAAGAATTACTTCCTGTTCTTGAGCCCATCGCACAAAGCGGAAAATCTTTATTGATCATCTCTGAAGAAGTTGAAGGTGAAGCTTTGGCAACTTTGGTAGTAAACAAATTAAGAGGTTCTCTAAAAATTGCTGCTGTAAAAGCTCCGGGATTTGGTGACAGAAGAAAAGCAATGTTGGAAGATATCGCGATCTTAACTGGCGGACAGGTAATTTCTGAAGAGCAAGGTTTCACAATGGAAAATATCTCTCTGGATATGTTGGGAACTGCTGAGAAAGTGTCAATCGACAAAGACAACACAACTGTTGTAAACGGTGGTGGTGAAGAAAGCAAGATCAAAGGCAGAGTAAACCAGATCAAAGCTCAGATGGAAACTACTACTTCTGACTACGACAAAGAAAAACTACAGGAGAGATTGGCTAAATTAGCCGGTGGTGTTGCCGTACTTTATGTAGGTGCAGCTTCTGAAGTTGAAATGAAAGAGAAAAAAGACAGAGTTGACGATGCATTAAACGCTACAAGAGCAGCTGTTGAAGAAGGTATCGTTGCTGGTGGTGGTGTAGCTTTGGTAAGAGCTATTGATGCATTGCAAAACCTTGAAGGAATCAATGCTGACGAAACTACTGGTATTAAAATCGTAAAAAGAGCGATCGAAGAGCCATTGAGACAAATCGTTGCTAACGCAGGAGGTGAAGGTTCTGTAATCGTAGCTAAAGTTGCAGAAGGAACTGCAGATTACGGTTACAATGCTAAAACTGACGAGTATGTAAACATGCTTGAAGCAGGAATCATCGACCCTACGAAAGTAACAAGAGTTGCCCTTGAAAATGCAGCTTCAGTTTCTGGAATGCTATTAACAACAGAGTGTGTAATCACTGAAATTAAGAGCGCAGAACCTGCTATGCCAATGGGAGGTGGAATGCCGGGAATGATGTAGTAGCGTGTCGCTGAGACAATATAATTTAAAACCGTTCTGGAAACAGAGCGGTTTTTTTATTTGGTTTAACATAAGGAAATAGTATATTTAGACATCAATTTAATGATCAACAAATAAATAGCAAAACCAAAGCAACATTAGCTCAATTCGTGAATTTGTATGTTAACTGCAACCTTATAAAAACTCTTTATTAATGATAAACCAAGAAGATTTGTATCAACATTTGTATAATGAAAACTGGAAAGAAATTTTAAATATTTTATATGAAGAAAAAGAAAATATAAAAGACGATACACTTTTGACTTATGCATCAAATATTTTTGTTACAGAATTTCTTAGTAAAGTGGAAAATTATGATAAGGAAGATAAGGAAGTTTTGGAAAATTTGGGAACTTTAAACATTCTTCATCACGGGAAATTTTATATACTTTCAAATGAACAACATAAAAAATTAACAATTGAAATAATAAAAAGAAAACCATTGGAGGATGCGTATCATTACGCAAAGAATTATCCTGAAGATAATTTTTGTAAAAAAGTTATATCTGGCTATAATCTACTAAAAGCAAAAAAAGAAGGATTACAACAAAAACATAAAGAACCTAAAATGCAATTATCCACAGAATTATATAACAGAATATTTGAACTTATTAATAACCAAGATGATACTGCTACTTATTTTTCAGGACCAAGGTTTATTGATACTGTACGAAAATTTTCCCAATATCATCCAACGTATTCTCAATACATAGAACAAAGAAATGACGAAGGTAAAAGTACGAGTCGGAAAATTTTTTATTATGATATTCTTAAAGAATTAAACGAAAATATTCGAGAGCAAGTTATTAAACGAATTTTAGAGATAGCAAAACCATTTGAAGTCGATAAAGTTCAACAAATTGAAAATATTATAAATGGAAAACCTACTGAAGCAATAAAAAATACAAATACTGTAAAAGAAAAAATTTCAGATGGACCCATTGTATTTATTTCCTATTCTTGGGATGATGATGAACACAAGGAATGGGTGTTAAAATTAGCAAATCGTCTTGCAGGTGATGGCGTAGAAGTTATTTTGGATAGATTTTATCTAAAACCTGGAGCAAACCTGCAACACTTTGTAGAAAATAATTTGGGAAGAGCTAATAGAGTAATCATTATTTATACGCCCAATTACAAACTAAAAGCAGATAAAAGAACAGGAGGAGTTGGATTTGAATATTCAATTATGAATGTTGAACTATACAATAATATCACCAAAAACGAAAAGTTCATTCCACTATTAAGACGTGGAAATATGACTGAAAGTATCCCAACTTTTATGCAACAATTTATACATATTGATGTTACTAATGATGAAAATATAGAAAACAGTTATAATGATTTAATTAGAGAGATATACAATGAGCCTGAAATAAAAACACCTGAAATTGGTTCAAAGCCAAACTTTACATAAAAGCTTGTCCCCGCTTCCGCACGAATCCCTTCGTGTGGCTTTTGTATAACAAACAACCTTTATTCAACAAAATATAAATTCTGAATTAGTAAATTTAAGATCCGATGTTTTAGATTTCGATTTCCATCACTTTTCCCTATATTTAAAACAATTTTCCTTCACAGAAATCAATTAAACCGCCCATCACAAATCTGCAAAACCGTTATGTGTAATATAAACCAAAAATAGAAATGAAAATAAAAAAAATATTATTCAGCATATTTGCCGCTCTTGTTGTAATAATATCAATATTCCTTTATATGAATAGAGATAAATTTGTCTATGTAGGTTCAGTAGATATTATTGAAGTCGATTGCAGCAAAAAAGTTCAAATCTTGAGCGAAGTTTTAGAAAGTGACCAAAGGATTAGAAAAGCAAATGACCCCATCAAATACGCTAAAGAAGATCATAGGAATCAGGAATTAGTGATTAGCATTATTGAAAAGTGTGGTATGCCAACATTAAAGGAGGTGGGTCAAAGACAAATGGATGCAATCTGGTTGGGACTACAACATAGTAATGAAGAAATCAGAAAAAAGTATTTTCCACAAATAGAGAGAGCGGTAAAAAATGGAGACTTATCTAAAGGACAATACGCATTGATGAAAGATAGGATGTTGATGGACGAAGGAAAACCCCAAATCTATGGTTCACAAATAGAAAATGGTAAATTGTATAAATTAGAAAATCCTGAAACTGTGAACGAAAGAAGAAAAGAAATGGGAATGGAACCAATAGAGGATTATCTAAAGTATTTTAATATTCAGTTCAATCCGAATTAAAATACTACACCACAAACATAAAAACCACTCCCATCCGAGCGGTTTTCCCCTCGCTGGTGCGAGCGTCTCGCTCGTACCCACAATCATAAAAACCGCTCCCATCCGAGCGGTTTTCAAATTTCAATATAATCTATAAATAGAAAACAACCCTTTATGCTTGGAATCCCAGCCTAATTGCTTGATCGTCGAACCTTTTAGGCTAGAAAACCACCCTTTTAGATTCAAATTCCATCCTTTTTGCCTGCAATTCCACCCTAATTGCTTGGCTATTGAACCTTTTAGGTTGGAATTTCAGCTTATTTGGTTCAATTACCAACCTTTTTGCATGGATTTCCAATCTTGTTGATTCCTCGCCGAATCATTTTGGCAGGTTAATAAGATTACAATACAGAAAACATATTTTTATGGACGGCTTTTTCATTCCAGAACAAATTCAACGTGCTATATTCCCAATCCACCACTTTTTCCTATATTTAAAATATATTTTTCTACACAGAAAATCAATTCAACCAAACCTCAACGTCCTTGAAAACAAAATTATTACTCCTTTCACTTTTCGGTTTATTCTTTGCGAATGCACAAACCTTGAATTTTAAACATCTTTCGGATATGTCTATGCGCAGAGGAGGTATAACCAGTGCCATTGCAGGTGACAATATTTATGTGAGCAATGGGTATAAAGATTCGGATGGCAATGCTACTATTATTGAGAAATACAACATTAAAGATAACCGTTGGAGTATCATCAACTCTAGTTTGGTTCCTAAAAGATTTGCCAATTCGGAGACTTACGATAATAAAGTTTATATTTTTAACGGTTGGGGCAACAGCAATCTTGAAATTATAGACCTTGAAACGCATCAAAAAACGAAGGGAGCTGTTAATCATGCCTATACAGGAAATGCAGGCTCTGCTATTCATAACGGGAAAATATATACGTTCGGTGGAAGTGGGCTAAACAATGCTGCAACCACTGTATTTTCTAACAGATTCCAATACTATGATATTGCTTCCAATACCTGGCATCCGTTACCCGATATGCCAACCGCCAGGGAAGCAAGGGGCAAAATAGTGAATGACAAGCTCTATGTAATCGGTGGTTTTAACGGTACGTCATCCCGCCTGGTCAATGTGTATGATCTCAACAAAAATCTTTGGACCGAGCAATATACGATGCCTGCTGCGATATCGGGACATTCACTAGCGGTATCCGGTAATAAGATTTTTATCGCAGGCGGATATAATAATCAAAATTTTCTGGCCTATTTTGATACAGAAACCAACAAGTTACATCGGTTATCATCCAATATGATTCCCAGAAGACATGCTGCAGCAGAAATATATAACAATAAATTATACATCATGGGCGGAAGTACAGCATCCTCAACCAAAACATCTATTAAAAGCATTCAGGTTGCAGATATTAGCGAAGAAGCACTTTCCGCTAAATAAACGAATGAAGATATATTACCCGCTGTCGCACATTTGCAATCCGTGACTTTTAAATAAAGCTCAAATTATAGATCTACGCTATCCAAAATATTATAAACCGTTCCAATTTCCAGAGCGGTTTTTATTAATTTTACAGTCAACAATAAATTATGAGTTATATAGAAACGAAAATTGATGAAGCATTTATTACGACTTTCCTGCTTCCGAGAGAAAAGGTAGTGACAGATTTTTTAATGAATGTTTTGAGTTCGCAATATCAATTCAGAGAAGATGATAAAAAGATAGAGGTAATCAGTTTATATTATTACGCTGCCAATCCTTTGGCTTTTTTGTTTGCTTTGCCCAATTATGAATATTACGCTCCGGATAAAACCACGCAGATTGCAGAATTGCATTTGAAAGATCATTCTTTGGAAGACTATTCCTATTTTGATGTTCAACAGCTGTGCAAAAAGGTTTTGGATGAAAATAATATCGATTACTCAGCCTATCTCAATCATGACAATCATTTGGATTTTGCAAATTATTGGGAAAATCAAAAAGGTTTGGAAATTGATTTCATCAAAAACTGCTGGAAAAACGCTAAAGAAAACACCCGCTCAAAAATGATCGGATTTTTAGAATCATCAGACAATTCAGCCGGAATATTCGATTTAGATCATGGTTTTGAACTTCCATTTGAAATAGAAATTGATGAATATTTAAAATCCAGAGGTTTTCTAATTAATAAAGAAATTTAAATTTGATAATGTGAACACAATTATGAAAGAAGTTCTTACCCGCTCCGCAAAGCCTCCCGACTTTGAGGCACAGTAAAACAAAATTCAACGCATGACCAATCTACAAATTATAACAACCTTAGTCCTATTTCTCTTCCTCACCAACTGCAAAAATCCAGAAACCACAAAATACAAAGTCGGTCAGGAGTGGAATTACAAAACCCGCAAAGGAGAAGAAAACTCTACCCTGAAAATTTTAAAAATTGAAGAATACGCAACACACGGAAAGGTGATTCATATTTCGATTGGCAGATTGAAAGTAGGAAACCCTGATATAGAGAAAGGTTTTGCAAATGAATTCACGCACATTCCAATTTCTGAGAAAGCATTAGATAAAAGTATTACCGAATTAAAAAACGAAAAAGTCAAACTTCCTGACTACATTGATGGCTACGATTACTGGAAAAAAGAATTTGACCAAGGAATTGCCGGAGTATTTTCAATCTCAGTCTCTGAAATTGTGAATGACATGGAAGAAGGAATTGTTACGGGAAATGGTGTTGTGGAATAAATACCTCAAATCGAATTCGTTTGCTAAACCCGATGTCGCAGATTTCTAATCCGTGAATTTCAATTCAGCAAAAATGTTTTCCTTACTATCGTAAAGGCAAAAAACCACGAAAAACTTTTCGATAAAACCTACAATCATTTCAACATAAGTTTAAACTTATTCGTTAAAGTGGTAAACTTCTTCGTGATGGCAATCAAGCATTACGTTGGGGCGTTCAACCACTTCGAAGAAGCGTTCAACCACTTCGAAGAGCCAATAAACCAGTTCGAAGAGGTAATCAAGTACTCCGAAGACGCAATCAACCATTCCGAAGAGCCAATCAACCACTCCGAAGAGGCAATCAAGTACAATTAACTATATTTCAGCACTTTACAGACCTTTTTCAAAATCGATGAATCTCCAGAATATTATTGATAGTAACTTCTAAAAACAATTAAAGCTAAATGCTTTTCTTAAGCGCTAATTTCGAGCCTGTACCCTTTTCCACGAATCACAACAATTTTGATATTAGGATCTATTTCCAGTTTTTTTCTGAGTTTTGAGATAAACATATCAAGACTTCGCCCAACAATCACCCCGTCATCTTCCCAGATTTCCTTTTGCAGTCGGCTTCTTTCAACGATTTCGTTAGGAGACGATGCGAAAATAAGCAATACACGACTTTCGGTTGCCGTAAGCTCTATTGTTGTATCATTGATGATGAGCTTTCTGTTTTTAGCATCAAATTGCACAGAGCCCAAAGTGAACAGATGAGTTTGCTGATCTTCGAGCATAACTTTAGGTGATTTTACAGATTTAGACCTAAAAAAAATAAAACCGATCAATGCTAAAAATGAGAGACCGCCCAGAAGATATCCACTTTTTGTTATGCTTATTCCTGTTGGTCTGAATTTGATGTTGATCATGTAACATGATTTTGGTTGCCTCCTGCCGATACACGCTACAATATCATCTTTTTTGCTTTTAGATATCGAAAATCCGTAAGCAACACGAGAGCTGCCACAATTCAGTACATTAACAATATAATCATTGGCATGCGGATCTTTGGCTAATACACGCCTTGTAAGATTCACCAGAGAGTCGGGTTGAAACGTCAGTTCATTCTCAAAGCTGATCTGATATTCATGATCTGCAATCTTTTTTACCGGAAGCACTCTTGATGTACTGTCGCCCGACTGTAAAAGCAGTTCATGACCAATTTTACGAAGCAGCACCTCCCTTTTAGCAAAATTAAAGTCATCATTATCGTCCGTACTGAAGGCTGCACTTAGTAGTACCACAAATAAGAGCAATAGTACTCCGAGAAGGTATTTGTGTTTTACTGAGAGGAGATTTTGACTAAGATGCATAATGTCAAGTTATTATTTACAAAGTTTACAATTTTATTTACAATATAAATCCCAAAAGCAGAAAAATAGTAAAGTATTTTCGCTAAATCAAATTTGATAGTCTATGAAAATTAAGAAAGCATTGTCAGATATGATTGATCCGGAGAATTTATATTTAATTTAAAAAATCAAAAAATTATGAAAAAAGTAATGTATGTGCTTACGTTGTCATTGGTTGTACTGGGCGGACTGGTACTTAGCTTCGCTCCATTCAATGAAGGCTCGGGTGCCAATCCTGAAGTTAAAAACGAAACTGCTAAGAAGCCGATTCAAAAGCGACTTTCAGCTGCTGAAATAGACATCGAAATGAAAAAATGGGAAGCTACCCCCGCCGGTATACAGTACAAAAAATGGGAAGCTTCACCTGCAGGTAAAAAAGTGGATGCCGCTGAAATTAAAATATGGAAGCATATTAAAAATTACACCAATATGGAAGGAGTTGTAACTTCTCTTTCTCTTCCGCCAAGATCAAAATTAGGCCTCGGAGTGATGGTAAAAATTAAAGACGAAAACTATATTCTAACATTTGATGCACAAAAGTCTCAACTTGAACCTCTGCATAGTCTGAAAGTAAACGACAAAATAATTATAAAAAGCCATAACGTATCGCATGCGCCAAAATATACTTATCCAATAATATCGTGTGGCTACTTAGAACGAGACGGTAAAGTTATTTTTAAACGAATTCCCCGCAAAGGCGGGTGTTAGGAGATGCTCTACACCTTGGTAAACTTAATTTCATTAGTGTCAATCAAATAAATATTTTTTGACCTTACATCTGTATTTATTAAAACAGTGATGCAAACTTAAATATCAATATTTTAGTTTAAATAAATTATTTTTAAAACTACTTTAACAAAATAATGTTGATACAATCAATACAATGCTTAATTTTAAGTCAGCAGAAATTAAAAAAGTATTGTCAAAAAAATGAAAAAAATTGTATTTCGGTTTTGGGGAATTAATTTACTGATAAGTATTCTATTATTTTTTGTTTATAGAATTTCGATTTCTCAAACAGCGACAAGTGACGGTAATTCATTTGAACAGTGGATGCAGATTGTAGAAATCCTGTTAAATCTAGGATTTTCATTGATATATCTTATTGGTATGACGATCTCTTCTCTTGCAGTTCTTCTCAATTTGGTAGAGAAAATCAGAAATAATATCTATTTATCACTTTTAACTTTTTTGGGATTACCATCGATTTGTGTTGTTATTATCATTATTAAATTAGTGATTGATATGAGCTTCAACGATTTTGCACTTTTGAGAACATTTACAATTTTTTCAATACTGTATCTATTCCTTACAACAATAGAATTTTTGCTATTCAGGAAAAGAATTAATAAAGAGCTGAATAAATAATAGACATATTCAGAATCTTCGAATAAAAAATGTCCCTCTCTAATATTATTCAACAATGAGAAAACTCAACATTATTTTAATTTTCATTCTCACAGCATCTTTATTCTTTGCTCAAAATCAAAGATTCACGTATGAATATTCTTATAAAATGGATTCTTTAAATAAGGAAAACGTTGAAAAGGAAATGATGAATCTTGATATTACAAAAGAAGGTTCCAACTTTTATAGCGCCTTGCTATTAACCAAAGATTCTCTTTTTACTGCAGAAGTTGAGAAAGGAAAAGCTTCGCAATCTGTAGTCATTGATATGAGAAAAATTAAACAGGCAAAAGTTAATTTTCGTGTTTCTAAAGCTTATCCTGGTTTAGAAACTGTTTATCACAGTTCTATAAACGCCACCAACATTGCTGTAAAAGAACAGAATAAAATAAATTGGACTATTTTCCCCGATACAAAAAGTATTGAAGGCTTTAAAGTTCAAAAAGCAACCACTACTTTTGGCGGAAGAAATTGGATAGCCTGGTTCACCAATGATATCCAGATACAAGACGGGCCTTATAAATTTTGTGGTTTGCCGGGATTAATTTTAACTATTGAAGATGAAAAAGGGGATCACATGTTCAACTTAAAGGGAAGTCAGAAACTCAATTACAAACCCTTACTGCTCAATTCAAAAATGAAAGATGTTTTTCTGACGAACGAAAAATTCAATAAACTCTGGAACGAGTACAAAAAAGATCCTGCAAAGAATATAAAACTCATTCATAGCTCTTCAGAAATGTCGGATACGCTATTTTTTGATTCAAATACGGGTAGTCCACTTACAAAACAAGATTTAATAAAAGGAAAGGAACAGCGAGCAAGAGAAAATTTTAAAAAGTATAATAATTACATAGAAATAGAACTTTATAAATGAGAGAACTGCGGCTAAAAAAGAACCTTTAAAACGGGTTTTACAGAAACATTATTAGAGAAGAAAGTACACCCGATATCACACCTTAAGTTGAAGAAAACAGGAAATAATTCTGCATCAAAACGGAACACTAATAAGAAAATAAAAACATGAAAATCACTCCCGAACATAATGAACGAATTGCAAAGATGACATTTTCATCAGTATATCCGCATTACATCACAAAGGTAGAAAGCAAAGGCAGAACAATTGAAGAATTACATCAAGTGATAGAATGGTTAACAGGTTTTGATGCTCAGAAACTACAGGAACTTATTGATGAGAAAGTAACATTTGAAACATTTTTTAAGAGAGCAAAACTAAATCCCAACGCACATCTTATAAAAGGAGTGATCTGTGGATATAGAATTGAAGAAATTGAAAATCCCCTTACAAAACAAACAAGATATCTTGATAAGTTGGTAGACGAATTGGCAAAAGGAAGAAAAATGGAAAAGATCTTAAGACAATAACCTGATTAAAGTTATGGCAAAAACAAAAACCACTCACACCGGAGTAAACGTAGCAGATTTTGTAAACTCGTATGTCGACAATGAGCAGAAAAAAACCGATAGCTTTCGCCTGATAGAACTGATGCAAAAATGGACTGATTCCGAACCCAAAATGTGGGGGTCTTCCATTATCGGATTTGGAAATTATCACTATAAATATGCAAGCGGACACGAAGGCGATGCACCTGTTATTGGGTTTTCACCAAGAAAAGCGGCGTTTTCACTGTACGTTTATTCTGACACAGAAAAAAGCAAAGTACTGCTACCCAATCTCGGTAAATTTAAAATGAGTAAAGCCTGCATTTACGTAAAAAAACTTTCCGACATTGAAATTGCCATTTTGCAGGAGCTCTGTATGGAATCTATCAAGTACATCAGCGAACATCATGAATGTTCTTGCAGAGCAAAATAACCGATAAACATTCATAAAAATGAGTAAAGAAAATACTATGACAACAAAATGATGAATTACTGTCAAAATTTAAGTAAAACTAGAAATGAAAACCATCTACTACCACGGCACAAAAGCAGATCTTAACATTGGAGATCTTATCGAAGTAGGATTTACATCAAACTACGGCACAAAAAGAAAATCAAAATACATTTATCTTACAGAAACTTTAGATGCAGCAACCTGGGGTGCAGAATTAGCTTTCGGAGACGAAAAAGAAAGAATCTATATTGTAGAACCCACCGCTCACATTGAAGACGATCCCAATGTTACAGACAAAAAATTTCCGGGAAACCCTACGAAATCATATCGATCAAAACATCCCTTCAAAGTGGTAGGTGAAGTTACAAATTGGCAAAGCCACTCTCCCGAACAGCTCGAAACTATGAGAAATCATTTGAAAAAATTAAAGGAAATGGGTATTGAAGCAATAGAAGATTAATCAGACTCAATCTGTTCCTCTTAATAATGTAGCCAAAAAAGAAAATCTTCTAAAAAATATATAATTCATAGTAACATATTTTGAGTTTATCCTCGAGCATAAGATTATTTTTTTATCAATAAAACAATGATTTTAATTTATTTTAATAAAATTTGCATCTATTAAGAATTGTAGAACAGTTTTTGATTTAACATTTTTCGTAATCAATTGTTCTTTTTATTTTTCAATGTAACAAATGCCTTTATATTATTTTTAATTAAAATCTTAAAGCCATGAAAAAACTACTCTTTATTATCCCCTACTTCATCCTTTCTGAAGCGACGGCACAGGAAATAGTAAATGATAAACCCTCAATGGTTCCGGAAGATAAAATGAATATTATTAAAACCAATATTACAGGATATGCCTTCAGGAATATTAATTTATCATACGAAAGATCTATTAATCGCTGGTTTGCCGTAAATGTAGGATTCGGAACCGTCGCAGAAGGTAAAGTTCCGTTTATGAATGCTTTTCTGAGTGATGAAGATGAGAAAAACTTTCAAAATCTTAAGATAAAAGCAACCAACTTCACCATTGAGCCTAGATTTTATATTGGTGAAGGCTATGGCAAAGGCTTTTACTTTGCTCCATACTATCGATATTCAAAAGTCTCTACCAATACTTTCGATTTTACGTATGACTACAATGCTTTTGGAACAACGATCCCTATTCCGCTTAAAGGTTTGGGAGATGCAAACGGCAATAGTGGCGGATTGATGGTTGGTGCACAGTTTTTTTTAAATGAACAGCACAGCTTTGTTTTAGATTTTTGGATCGCCGGTGCGCATTACGGATCAGGAAAAGGTGACTTCAGCCTTACAAGTAATGTAGTTCTTACCCCTGAAATGCAGGCACAGCTAAAAAATGAAATTGAAAATCTTGACGTGCCTTTTGTAGATTACACCGTAGAAACGAATGCCAACGGAGCCCGCGTGAAAGTAGACGGACCCTGGGCAGGGTTTAGAAGCGGTTTTTCGCTGGGTTATAGATTTTAGTTTTTCAAACATAAAAAATGCGCCTCAGATAATTTCTGAGGCGCATTCATTATATTAAGCGTAACACTCCTTAAATCTGGAAATCAGATTATCCATCGTGTGTCTCTGTACATAAACAGTCTTTACATCTTCATATCTTGGTGATTTGTAAAACACCTCATGGAAATCCATACTTCCGTTACCAACTTTTACAATTTTTTGAACATCGATGTTCAATTTTTTCAATTCATCTTTAAAGACCTGAAATTCGTCGTGGATATTATTCATCTTTATATTTTGTTTTTAAGTTAAAAAATCAGCAATTATTTCATCATTGCCCCCTATTAAAATCAACTTTATGTTAAATTTTTAATAAATTTAGCAAATATATTTAAATTAACAATGGGGTTTGGATGATTTTTAATGATTAATCTTAATTGCAAAAACTATACCTAACTGTATAGTTATTAATGAAAAGTGAATTTAATATGAACCAAATGTTAACAAACCTAGATTTGGCCGTAGTTTCTTTAATTGATTCTTCTTGAATCATTTAGCTAAAATTTATTAAAAGTTTTAATCGATTTAAAGACAAGAAATTTCTTTTATAAATTAAAATTTAACTTTTAGTAATTTTAACAATCAAAAAAAGAAATAAAAACACGATGAATCTCTTCAAAACATTATCTCTACTCGTCTTTATCACTTCTTCACTGCCAATTTTCGCACAAGAATATAATCCCGTGACTTTAGAATCTAAAAAAGGAAATAAAAAGCAAAATGCCGCAGCTAAAAAAGAAGAAATGAAGTATTTTCTCCAGTTCGGAATTATGTCACGAAACCACGACAGTTTTAAACAAAAATACGGAGTAAATATACTTTACGAAAATTGTGTAATCACTCCTTATATGTCGGAAAAAGCAAGAAAGAACAATCAGGAAGTTGCCCAATATTTAACCACAAAATACGGTGAAAACTGGAAAAAAGATCTGGAAATAATTCCTTACGGATTATAGGCTTTCTTTTTCTTCTACTTCAATTTCGTGTCTCAGCTGTGCTTTATATAATGTGGAATAATATCCGTTTTTATCTAAAAGTTCCAGATGTTTACCTTCTTCAACAATTTTACCATGCTCCATGACGATGATTTTGTCGGCTTTCTCAATGGTTGAAAGTCTGTGTGCAATGATAATTGATGTTCTGTTTTTCGTAATTTTCTCTGTCGCTCTCTGGATTAATTTTTCACTTTCATGGTCAATGGATGAAGTCGCCTCATCCAAAATCAAGATCTTTGGATCTGACAAATATGCTCTTAAGAAAGACAAAAGCTGTCTTTGTCCTAAAGAAATAGACGACCCTCTTTCGCTTACCACAAACTCGTAACCGCCGGGAAGGCTCTCAATAAAGTCATCAACTTCAATTTCTCTTGCACCGGCTTTTATTTTTTCTAAAGTCACCTCATCATCACCAAATGCAAGGTTTTCATAAATACTTCCGTGGAACAGGAAAACATCCTGCAAAACGACTCCAATGTGACTTCTCAGGTTATACAGTTCATAATCTTTGAGTTCAACATCATCAATGTAAATTTCCCCCGAATTGATATCATACAATCTGGTAATTAAGCTGATAATTGTAGATTTTCCGGCTCCGGTTGCACCAACAATAGCCACAGTTTCTCCGGGATTTACTTTAAAATCAATTCCTTTTAAAACTTCCTGTTTCTCATCATACGCAAAACGAACATCTTTGAATTCTATCTTTCCGTCAAAGTGATCTTTTTTAACGGTTCCTGTATTTGGCATTGCATAATCTTCATCCATCACGCCTAAAACTCTTTCTGCACCAACAATTCCACGCTGAATATTGTTGAAACGGTCTGCAATCTGTCGTAAAGGACGAATCAACATTGAAATAAACTGAATAAACGCAATCACAACACCCGCACTGATGGTAATATAACCTCCATAAAACAGGACAAAACCAATGAAAAGGGATGAAATCAATTCAACTACAGGAAAAAATAATGAGAAGATAAAAACTGTTCTCAATAAAGCACTTTTTAAAGTGATATTAATATCATCAAACTTTTTGAACTCTGCCTTTTGCCTGTTGAATACCTGAATAATCGGCATTCCCGCCAATCTTTCCTGCACAAAAGAGTTTTGATTGGAAGTCCAGGTTCTTTCGTCACCAAATGCCTTCTTCAGTCTTTTCTGGAAAAATCTCGTAATCACAACCATTAAAGGTAAAATAGCGAGAGAAATATAACTCAAATGCACATCAACCTGAAACATCATAAATAAAACAAAGACAATTCTCAAAACGTCTCCAAAAACCATCAGAAAACCGTCTGTATAAACCGTTGCAATAGTTTCTACATCACCAACTGCTCTTGTCACTAACTGACCAATCGGAGTTTTATCAAAAAAAGCGGTTCTGAAATAAATCAGCTTGTTATAAAGTCTCTCACGAATATCTCTGATAACATTCTGCGAAATGTAGTTTGAAAAATAAACTAAAAAGAAATTTAAAATTGTTTCGGCAAACACCAACCCAACCAAAACATAAATATGCTTCATCATGAGCGCTTTATCTTTCAGCTTCGTGATATCATTATCTACAATCTGCATTGTAAGATAAGGCCTGTACGTAGAAACAACCGATAATATGATGGAAATAATCAGGGTAAAAATAAACCAAGAACGAAACTTCATACCGATGAAGAAAAGCCTTTTTACAATTGCCCAGGTATCTTGTTTTTTCATTATAGAAATTGACGTAAAGAATTAATTTGAAAAAATTCTCTGCAAAAATACGGCTTTAAAATTTTACAGCTCGAAGAACTTGGATAGAAAATTAAAGATATCTGTTATTTATCTGATGTATATTTAATGAAGATCTTTTGTATGCTCGGTTCCTATTTCTTCAATTTCCAAAATTGGATTCTTTGCATTTTCCTTTTTAAATCGATTTTCAAGAATCCTGTAAACTCCATAAACACAGCCAATCGCAAATATCCAACTGATAATATTGATTCCTGAAAAACCTGAATAATTATTATCATTCAGAGCATTTGGATTTGATATTGCATCATAAAATCTGTAAGAAAGTAAAAATAAGATCTGAAAGCCCAGATAAATACCTATCGCCAAAAGCCCGAATTGCCACTTTGTTTTACCAAATCGCTCAGCTAAACCTGCATAATATCTATACGCACCTACAAGAATAATAATTGACATCATAGTTTTTAGTTTTATTGAATCAAATTTAATTATTTTTTCCGATTCCGTCTATTTCAGATTTATTAACAGCAATAGCTTCTTTTCTCCATGATTTCTCAAGCTGCCGATGCACAAACCAAACGACAAAAATAGAAGTAACCCAACCTAAAACAGTAGCAATAGACGCCGAAAACAAATCTACTTCCTGAGAAAATGTATTCGGATTTAACAGTAATCCGATAAATCCGTAAGCCAGCCAAACCAGAAACTGTACGCCCAAACAAATTCCCATTCCCAGCAAGCCAGATTTCCAGTGAACCTTCCCATTTCTAACCGCTAATTTTTGATAATACCTAAAAACCCCAATGGCAATTATAATTGAAATCATTTTTCTTTAATATTTAAAATTCATATCCAACATCGACCAAAAACAATGCATGAGCCGGTGCAGAAGTTCCCGCAGAATTCCGGTTTTTATTTTCTATTACTTTTCTAATATCTTCAGGCTGTATTTTTCCGGAACCTACTTCCACCATCGTTCCTACAATTGCTCTTACCATATTTCTCAGAAAACGGTTAGCCGAAACAGTAAATTTCAATTCGGTTCCGTTTTGCTCCCATTCTGCTTTATACATTTTGCAGAGATTGGTTTTGTTGTCGGTATGCAGTTTCGCAAAACTTGTAAAATCTTCATATTCAAATAAAATCTTACAGGCTTCATTCATTTTATTGATATCTAAAGGCTTTCGCCAATGTTGCCAAGCCGAATCCTGCGTAAACGGATTTTTTGCCAAAGAAATATAATATTCATACGTTCGGAAAGTGGCATCAAAACGAGCATGAAAATCATCTTTCACTTTAAAAATTTTTTTCACCGAAATATCAGCAGGCAAAAAACTATTCAGCTTATGAGAAAGCTGATCGCTCAAAATCTGATCAGTCTCAAAATGGGCAAACATTTTCTTGGCGTGAACACCAGTATCTGTTCTTCCCGCTCCTGTTGTTTTAATTTCTTGTCTTAAAATCGTAGAAAGAGCTCGCTCCAGTTCTTCCTGTACAGATATATCTTTCGGCTGAATCTGATAGCCAAAATAATTTTTACCGTTGTATGAAAATTCAATAAAATATCTCAAAGTCGATCAATATTAGATTTAGAAATAAATGGTAAATAAATACTATTGAATGATTAAATATTACCACTCATTTTACTTCTTAAACATTCCTGCAAAAATACTTTAATTTGATGGAAAAAAAATTGTTAATTTTATTTCGAAAACTGATTAAAAACATCATTTAACGGTTTTAAAATTCTTATTTTTGCCAACGTATGAAAAGATGGTACCTTTACCCTTTTTCCTTAGGTTATCACATGGTTACGGGCATCCGAAACACAATGTATGATCTTGGAATTTTTAAGTCCACGAAGTTTAAGACACCGATTATCAATGTCGGCAATCTTTCTGTGGGCGGAAGCGGAAAATCACCAATGGTGATGTATTTGGCAAAATCTTTATCTAAACATTACAGAACAGGCGTACTTTCCAGAGGCTACGGAAGACTGACGAAAGGATACGACGTTACCAACTACGACAGTAATTATAAAACTGTGGGTGATGAAGCAATGCAGCTTTTTGAGCGTTTTAAAAACCGTTTTGTAATTGCAGTTTCCGAAGACCGTGTTCCCGGAGCAAAAAAAGTGATCGATGATATGGATCTTGATGTGCTGATTCTTGATGATGCAATGCAACACCGAGCCATCAAAGCAGGATTCAATATTTTAATGACCGATTTCAATGATCCTTATTTTAAAGATCATCTACTTCCGGCAGGAGATTTAAGAGAATCCAGAGCAGGATCAAAAAGAGCAGATATCATTATGGTGAGTAAATGCCCTGATGAACTGACTGAGGAAACTAAGCAATATTATATCTCAAGAATAAAACCCGAGCGTGGTCAAAAAGTATTTTTCTCATCGATCGGGTATGACGAAAATGTCTATTCAAGAGAAAAAATGCTTCCTGACAACAACTTGAATTATTACGATATTCTTCTCATCACAGGAATTGCCAACCCAAAACCTTTGTTGAATCATTTGGCTAAATTTTCTCAACGTGTAAAACATCTGAAATTCAGAGATCATCATAATTTTTCTGATGCAGATATTAAAAACATTATCGAAGAGTACAAAAAATTGGGCGAATACAAATTAATTCTTACCACCGAAAAAGATTACGTTCGTCTGAAAACTTTTGACTATCTGCGTGATCTGGTGTATTACTGGCCGATCAATGTGGTGATCGATAAAAAGGAAGAATTCAATCAGGTGATTATGCATTACGTGAATAAAAGATAATAGAAGTCTGCGGCGAAAGTTGCAGATTTTTCATTTAATATAGATTGTTTCAATTCTTAAATTTAAGCCAATTCATGCAATTTCATTTTAACTTAACGAATCAATGTTTAGATTTGTATAAATAAATATCTGCATATGAAACAGCTGTTGACTTTTATGATGTTGAGTATTTTTACTTTGGGATGTTCTCAAAAAACACCTGAAGTTTCAAAAACTCAGTTTTCTAAAGAAGCATTACGTCAGAAATTGGAAGATGAGAATGGAAAAAACATTAGCGTTCAGGAAATATTAAATCAGCATAAAGGAAAAGTTTTGGTTATCGATTTCTGGGCCGGCTGGTGTAGAGATTGCCTTCAGGCGCTTCCTAAAGCTGAAGAATTGGAGAAAAATAATCGGAATATCGATTTTGTGTTCTTTTCACTAGAAAGATCAAAAGAGAAATTTGACAGCAGTCTGGAAAGATTTAATATGAAAGAAAAGGAAAACTACTGGTTTGCTACGGGCTGGAAAAATGATTTCAATAATTATATTGATCTCAACTGGATTCCTAGATATATGGTGATTGATCAAAAATCTGATATTGCAAAATATTACGCTATTTCTCCCGACGATCCGGAAATTCAAGCGACAATCGACAAACTGAAATAAGTTTAAAGTTTTTGGATCAGCATCGAATCTTAAACTTCGAATATTGAATTAAAAAAAATCTTAGAATCCATATCTTTGTGATATGGATTCTTCTTTTCCACTCCGCAAAATAATTCATGTTGATATGGATGCATTTTATGCTTCCGTAGAGCAACATGACAATCCTGAATTGCGAGGAAAAGCCATTGCTGTCGGCGGTGGTCATCGTGGCGTTGTTTCTGCGGCGAGCTATGAAGCAAGGAAATTTGGAGTTCGTTCTGCAATGCCGAGTAAAACAGCAAAAGAAAAATGTCCGCATCTGATCTTTGTTCCGCCCAGATTTGCGCGATACAAGGAAATATCGAGAAAAATCCGTGAAATTTTCTACGAATATACCGATTTGGTAGAACCACTTTCTTTAGATGAAGCCTATCTTGACGTTACCGAAAATAAAAAAGGAATTGAGTCGGCCAATCAGATTGCCAAAGAGATTCGCCAGAAAATATTTGAACACACTGGTTTAACTGCTTCTGCTGGAATTTCGATTAATAAATTTTTGGCTAAAGTTGCTTCAGACATTAATAAACCCAACGGACAGAAAACTATTCATCCCGAAAAAATAGAAAAGTTTTTGGAAGAACTGCCTGTTGAAAAATTTTATGGTGTAGGAAAAGTAACGGCCAATAAAATGTTTAGCCTGGCAATTTATAAAGGAAAAGATCTAAAAAACAGGTCGCTTGAAGATTTAATAAGACTTTTCGGAAAATCAGGAAGGTATTATTATGACGTCGTTCGTGGAATTCACCACTCCGAAGTAAAGCCTAACCGAATACAGAAAAGTGTTGCTGTAGAGCGTACGTTTTTCGAAGATCTTTTTGATGAACAACAAATCAACGAAAAATTAGAAAATTTAAGTCAGGAGCTTCATCAGCGTTTACAGAAACACCAGATTCTTGGAAGATCTTTAACATTGAAAATCAAATACAAAGACTTTTCGCTGTTTACACGAAGTTTTACAAAGGAAGAATATTTCACATCCCCGGAACAATATTTTGCAACCTCAAAAAAACTGTGGGAACTTCGGCCTTTTGATAAAGCGGTACGATTATTGGGACTATCACTGTCTCACCTCAACACTGAAGAAAAAAAGCAGATTTCAGTTCAGCTTAAAATTCCGTTTGAGGATTTTGAAAATTGAAAATTGATTTTCATTGAATAATCTCATCAAAATATATTAACTATGAACCAAACCATGATTCAGTTTTTCCACTGGTACTCAGAAGGAGACGGAAAGCTATGGAAGCACGCAGAAGAACAAGCAAATTATTTATCTCAACTCGGCATCACCTCAGCCTGGTTTCCACCGGCTTACAAAGGCACAAATGGTGGATATTCTGTAGGATATGATGCTTATGATCTTTTTGACCTTGGTGAATTTGACCAAAAAAACTCAATAGCCACAAAATACGGAACCAAGGATGATTATATAAAAGCGATTAAAAGTTTAAAAGAAAATAATATTCAGGTTATTGTAGATGTTGTTTTAGGACACAAAGGAGGTGGTGATGAATTAGAAAAATTTAAAGTTGTAAAAGTTGATGAAAATAACCGTGAAAAAGTCATTTCATCAGAAATTGAAATAGAATCTTACACAAAATTTACTTTCCCGGGACGTGGAAAAAAGTATTCAGATTTTGAATGGAATTTCACTTGTTTCAGCGGTGTAGATTATGCTGAAGGAAGAGATTCACACATCTATAAAATAAAGTCTGAATATGGTGACGACTGGGAAGAGATGATTGATGACGAGAAAGGAAATTATGATTATTTGATGTTTAATGACATCGAACATCGCAATCCTCATGTGCGTGAAGAATTGAATAAATGGGCAAAATGGTATTTTGACGAAACTGGTTTTGACGGTGTAAGGCTGGATGCTCTAAAGCATATTTCTTTTGAATTTTATAAAGAATGGTTAACGATGCTACGTTCCAACTCCGGAAAAAATATTTTTGCCGTTGGTGAATACTGGGCTCCCGGGCAATTGAATTTGCTACAAAAATATATTGAAGCTACAGAAGGCTGCATGAGTCTTTTTGACAGTTCGTTACAAAACAATTTTCACAATGCATCCAAAGAAGGAGATTCTTATGATTTGAGAAATATTCTTGCTTATACTTTAACGGAAGCCGATCCTTTGCATTCTGTAAGTCTGGTTGACAATCACGATACACAGCCATTACAAGATCTTGAAGCGCCAGTGGAAGCATGGTTTAAGCCTCTCGCATATGCACTTATTTTACTGAGAGAAAACGGTTATCCTTGTATTTTTTATCCTGATTTGTATGGAGCTCATTATAAAGATACCGACCGTGAAGGTAACGAACAGGAAATATTTTTAGAAAAAGTAGACGGTATTGAAGAGCTTTTAAAAGCAAGAAAAGAAAATGCATACGGATTACAAAGAGACTATTTTGAAGATGCCAATTGTCTAGGCTGGATTCGGGAAGGTGATGACGAGCATGAAGGATGTGCCGTTGTTCTTAGTAATAAAGATGCATACGATAAACCTATGGAAATGGGTGAAAGATATATTGGAAGAACTTTTTATGACGCATTGGGAAGATCTGAAGAAAAAGTACAAATAAGAGAAGATGGCTGGGGAGATTTTCCGGTTCCTGCAGGAAATGTGAGTGTCTGGATCCCTGAATAATTTCATTAAATCACACTAAATTCATTTAGATAAAAACAAAGAAATCCAGCCTTTTTTACAAGACTGGATTTCTTTTTATTATTTTTTTAAATATAAATTAAAATAATCGGTGACTTTTTGCATCAAATGCACTCTGTCTTTCCCAACCACATTATGCGGATGTCCCGGATAAACAAAATAATCAAGCTGAATACCGTTATCAACAGCAGATTTAAGGAATTTCACAGAATGTTGCCATACCACAACATCATCCTGAGCGCCGTGAATCATCAATAATTTACCCTGAAGATTCTGAACTTTATCTAAAAGATTTGCTGTTTTGTAACCTTCAGGATTTTCCTGAGGCGTATCCATATATCTTTCAGTGTACATCGTTTCGTACATATTCCAGTCGATTACCGGACCTCCCGCAACACCTACTTTGAAAACATTGGGCTCCTTAAGCATAAAACTTGTTGTCATAAATCCACCAAAACTCCAGCCGTGAATTCCCATTCTTTCCTCATCTACATAAGGAAGAGACATCAGATATTTCACACCTTGCATTTGATCTTTCATTTCTACTGTTCCCAGATTTCTGAAAACAGCCTGTTCGAATTTCAATCCTCTGTTTGATGAACCTCTTCCGTCCATTGTAAAAATAACATATCCGTTTTGAGCCATATATTCATACCAGAGATTTCCTGAAGCCGGGAAAGTATTGGTCACCAATTGCAAATGCGGGCCATTGTATAAATAAACAATAGCTGGATATTTTTTATTAGGATCGAAATTGGTTGGAAGAATGATTTTTCCGTACAATAAAGTTCCGTCGTCAGCTTTTAAGTTGATATTTTTAATTTGTGGACGAAGATAATTTTTCAGCGGATCTTCAGACTTTAAAATATTTGTTGCTTTCAAAGTTGAAGTATTGAGAATATCGGCAACTCTCGGAGAGGTTGCATTGCTATACGTATCATATAAATAATTACCGTCGCTGCTTAATACTGCAGCGTGCGTTCCTTCCGCATTGTCTAATTTCTGAGTTTTGAAAGTATTCCAGTTGATTCTGTAGATATGTCTTTCCATCGGGCTTTCCTGTGTAGAAACATAATAGATCTCTTTTTTCTTTTCATTAAACCCTAAAATATCGGTTACCAGCCAATCTCCTTTTGTGATTTGAGCAATTAAACCTTTTTCTAAACTGTAATGGAATAAATGATTGTAACCCGTTCTTTGACTTTGCCAGATAAAATCGGTATTTGAATTCGGGAAAAACAATAACGGATGTTGAGGTTCAACATATTTATCACTGGTTTCTTCAAATAAAGTTTTCACAAAGTTTCCGGTAACAGCGTCATACTGATTCATCTTTAAATGATTCTGACCTCTGTTTAAAACCCCTACAAAAATGAATTTAGAATCCGGACTCCAGGTAACTGCCGTAAGATATTGATCTTTTTCACCTTCCACTTTTAGGAAAGTGGTCGTTTGATTTTTAATATTATAAACTCCTAATGTCACTTCATGAGAAGTTTTTCCTGCCATTGGATATTTAATATTGGTATTCACAGCAGGAGTTACAGACCAGTCAATTACAGGATAATCTGCAACCATGCTTTGATCCATTCTATAAAACGCAACATTTTCAGAATTGGGTGAAGGGAAGATTCCGGTATCAATACCAAACTCGTTTCTGTGAACATTAGAAGCTCCGTTCAGAATATTTTCGTTAGAATCATTCGTTATTGCAATTTCTTTCCCATTTTTATTGATGAAAAGATTATTGTTTTTAGTATAAACCAAAGTCTGATTATCTGCAAGCGTTTTTACATTTGCGGGATTATCTCCTAATGTTGCCGAACGTTTTACCTTCCAGTCGTTACCCGATTTCTCAAGCCAATACATTTGATTATTAGCCGTAAGATAAGCTTCAGAATTGGTGATAAATTTTACAGGAGGAAGACCTTTTAGCTTTTTATCAGCAAAATTTTTGTTCAACTGGTAAAGAGAGATCAATGTATCTTGCTTATTTGTCTTAAGATCTGTCTTTAAATATCCGCCTTTTACAGCCTGAATATAAGATTTGCTGTCGCTTGACCAAGAAAACTGTGAAATATTTTTCACCGCAAGATTACTTCTCATGCCGTTTACAGCTTCTGCCATAGTAAATTTTTGGTTTTGAGCCAACGCTGTTCCACCCAAAACAACCATTAATAAAGAAAATTTATATAATTTCATTGCATAAAATTGAATCCGTCAAAAATAAGAAATAAAAGTCACACGTTAAGAAATGTTAAAATAAAAAGATAATGAAAGTGTATTTTAAACTTTAAAAAGGATTATATATTATTATTTGAAAAGTTCCTGAATAATATCATTTCACGGTTGCCAATTCACAAATTGTTATCTTTGTAAAAAATTTAAAACAAAAATATGAGCGTACACATCAGTGCCAAAAAGGGAGAGATTGCCAAAGTTGTTTTGCAACCGGGAGATCCGCTTCGTGCAAAATATATCGCTGAAAACTTCCTTGAAAACGCAAAATTAGTAAGTCAAACGAGAGGTATTTTTTATTACACCGGAACTTACAAAGGAAAAGAAATCTCTGTGGGAGCAAGCGGAATGGGCTTTCCAAGTATCGGAATTTATTCTTTTGAGCTGTACACAGAATATGAAGTAGATACGATCATCAGAATCGGAACTTGTGGCGGATATTCGAGTGACGTAAAATTATTCGATATTCTTAATGTAGAAAATGCAGCCAGCGAAAGTACCTACGCAAAATATGCTTGGGGATTTGAAGAAGAGATTTTTTCTCATCAGGGAAATATTTTTGATATCATCAACGAAACTGCCGAAGAATTATCTTTAAAAACTAAAGCAACCAACATTCACAGCAGTGATATTTTTTACAGAAAAGATCCTGCAACTCCTGCAATTGCTACGAAATACAATTGCCCAGCAGTAGAAATGGAAGCTTTCGGATTGTTTGCCAACGCAAAACATTTAGGTAAAAATGCAGCGACTATTCTTACGGTTTCTGATATTATTCCAACCAAAGAATTTATTTCGGCTGACGAAAGAGAAACAGCTTTGAAACCAATGATCGAATTGGCTTTGGAAGCAGCTTTGAAAGTGATTTAAGAATCAATTGATACAAATAAAAAGAGCTTTACCTGATGAGTACAGCTCTTTTTAGTTACAGAATTCTACTTTTTTCGTGTAGTAATTTCCCAATTTTCAGCTTGATTTTGATTGTTATCTTTATTCAAAACCAAACGAAAATTTATTTTACCTTTTTCTTTATTCGTGAAAATATTAAATGAAAGTTTTCCTTTTGTAACGAGCTCTTCCGACACAGGATTACTTAGATAATAACTTTGCACAATTTTAAAATCCTCGGCGAGACTCGTATTTTGAAAAAGAAAATTCAAAAATTGTTTCCTTTTGCTATCAATATTTTTCTGGCTCAGATCTGACGTTATAAAATTTCCTTCTACTATTAAATCTAAATTGTCACAACCCGAAAGTTCCACTGTACATTCAAAATCCTCAGCATTAAATTTCTCATTCAAAACTTCAGTATAATTATGCATATCAATCGTTCTGAATGATTCTGATGCATTTTTTAATACTTTCTTATTTTTCCATTTTGCCAGCTCACAGTTAGATAAATAAGTTTCTTCGTATACATTTCCATCTTTATAAATAAAAGATAAATCCGCAGATTCCAGTTCTTCTTCGGGTATAGAATAAGTGCGGTAATTTTGTGTGGCAGTTGCCTTTAAAACTCCGTTTTTGTACGCTATATTATCTAAAATATTATATGAGAAAGGTGCATAAGTAAGAATTCTATGCTTATCCTGAATATGGTCATCTTTTCCCATAATGATGTATGAAATTTCAGAGTTTGTATTTGCATTTCCACCAAGCATCCCTTCTGAATTTCTTTCTATTATATAGTCTTCAATTCCATCTTTATTAAGATCTTCTGAAGCAATTTTCAGAAAAGAAACACTGTAAGAATCACCATTATTTCTAAAAGAAACTGAATAGTTTTCGTAATCTACTTTCTCAGGTTTCTCGTTACCTATTTCTTCATCTAATAAAATTTTAAGAATATCAATTTTCTGTTTAGTTTCTCTTATCGGCATGTCATCTTTTGATATAGAAACCGACTGATTCAGAGTTTTCTTTTCAGTTTGTTTTTTTCCACAATTAAAGAGTAAAAATAAGAGAACTATCAAAACAGATTTCATAGACAATGCATTTATCTAAAATTAATGAAATTTCAGATATAAAAGGATGAACATTAAATTAAAAACAAACCATTTATGCAATCGATTACTCCAATAAGCTTGTTCAGCTAACTTTTCGGGGAATATGTGAAGGTTATTTTTTGAATTCCTCTTGAACTTTCAACAATTTTATATTGCGAAAAAGTTTTCTAACTCCCTATGAATAAACGATTAACAAACTTATAAAAAATCTATTTCTCATATTCCTAAAAATTCATTCAGTATTAGATAAAATTATTACATTTAAAGGTTAACAATTATTAATTTATTAATGAAGTTTATAGGATATGATGTTGGAAGCTCATCAATAAAGGCTTCTATCGTGGATGAACAGGGCAAAGTGATTGCTCATGCAAAATATCCGGAAAGCGAGATGTCCATCGATTCTCCAAAGATTGGCTGGGCAGAACAGGATCCGGAACAATGGTGGCAAAACCTTAGAATTTTAACTCAAAAAGTGATTGCAGAAAGCCACATCGACAAAAACGAAATCCAAGGGATTGGTATCTCTTATCAGATGCACGGTTTGGTTTTAGTGGGCAAAGATAAACAAGTTCTCCGTCCATCAATTATCTGGTGTGACAGTCGTGCTGTGGAAACCGGGGATCAGGCGTTCGATGATTTGGGTGACGAAGTTTGCATGAGTAAATTATTGAATTCACCGGGAAATTTCACCGCGTCAAAACTGAAATGGGTGAAAGAAAATGAGCCCGAGGTGTATGAAAAGATCTGGAAATTTATGCTTCCCGGAGATTTTATTGCATTGAAATTAAGCGGTGAAGCAACAACAACCGTAACCGGACTTTCAGAAGGCGTGCTTTGGGATTTCCAAAAACATCAGCCGTCAAAAACTTTACTGAATTATTGGGGAATAGATGAATCATTGGTTTCAAAAGTTGTAGAAAATTTTACGGACCAATGTGTAGTTTCAAAACAAGGTGCTGAAGAAAGCGGTTTACCGGAAGGAATTCCTATTTTGTACAGAGCGGGAGATCAGCCTAATAATGCTTTGTCTTTAAACGTAATGAATCCCGGAGAGATCGCTGCAACAGGCGGAACTTCAGGAGTTGTTTATGGAGTGACTAATAATATTCATTCTAAAGAATCTGTGCGAGTAAACAATTTTGCACACATTAATCATACAAAAGAGCAACCCAGAATTGGAAAAATGCTTTGTTTAAATGGTGCCGGAATTCAGTATAGTTGGTTGAGACATCAGGTAGACCAGAAAAGACATTCTTATCAGGAACTGAATGATTTAGCTTCACAAATACCAATCGGATCAGATGGAGTTATCGTTTTACCATTCGGAAACGGTGCTGAAAGAGTTTTAAAAAATAAAGACATCGGTTCATCAACTTATAATGTCAATTTTAATCGTCACAAAAGTGTTCATTTATTCAGAGCCGGACTGGAAGGTATCGCCTACTCTTTCGTTTATGGAACAGAAATTCTAATGAACGACGGCCTTCAAAAAGGAATTATCAAAGCTGGAGGAGACAATTTATTTCGTTCTTCCTTATTTGCGCAATCGATTGCATCTTTATTGGATACTGAAATCAGAATTTTTGATACAACAGGTTCTACCGGAGCAGCAAGAGCAGCAGCAATTGGAGCAGGAGCATTTGATACACTCAACGATATTTTAACAGAAAAAGATATTACTACAACTTATATTCCTGATTTTAAAAATATGGATCAGTATAGAGAAAGTTATGGTAAATGGAAAGCAAAATTAGAGCAAGTAATTACTAGCTATTAGCTAATGGCAATTGGCTTTTAGCTTTACATTCAATTGTTAGCGATTCATTTGAAAGAATGACAAACTCGCAGCCCGACTTGAACGGAAATCCTTTTGCAAGGAGGAACGACGAACAAAAGATTGGGAGTGGAAGGCGGAATAGCTGCCCAAATAAAAACATAAGACAAATTTAAAAATCAATAAAAATATAAAATCAATATAATGGCAATTACAACAGGAAACAAAGAGTATTTTAAAGGAATAGATAAAATTCAGTTTGAAGGAAGAGAGTCTGACAATCCGTTGGCATTCAAATTTTACGATGAGAATTTGGTGGTTCGTGGAAAAACGATGAAAGAATATTTCAAATTTGCCTCAGCTTATTGGCACACATTCTGCGCAACCGGTGGAGACCCGTTCGGTGCTGGAACTCAACAATTTGACTGGTTGACGGCTTCTGATGCAAAACAAAGAGCAACAGAAAAAATGGATGCTGCGTTCGAATTTTTCACAAAATTAGGCGTTCCTTATTACTGTTTCCACGATTATGATTTGATTGATGAAGCAGATAATTTCACAGAGTCAACCAGAAGATTAGAGTTCATTACCGATTATGCTAAAGAAAAGCAGGCAGCATCAGGTGTGAAATTACTTTGGGGAACTTCAAACTGTTTCTCAAACCCAAGATTTATGAACGGTGCAGCAACCAATCCGTCATTTGATGTTTTGGCTTACGCTGGCGGACAGGTAAAAAATGCATTGGACGCAACCATCAAATTAGGTGGAGAAAACTATGTTTTCTGGGGCGGTCGTGAAGGTTATATGTCTCTACTAAACACCAATATGAAGCGTGAGCAGGAACATATGGCGAAGTTTTTACATTTGGCTAAAGACTACGCAAGAGCTCAGGGCTTTAAAGGGACTTTCTTCATCGAGCCAAAACCAATGGAGCCTACAAAACATCAATATGATTTTGATGCAGCAACTTGTTTGAACTTCCTGCGTCAGTACGACTTATTGAATGATTTTAAATTAAATCTTGAAGTAAATCACGCTACTTTAGCTCAACATACATTCGAGCACGAACTTCAGGTGGCTGCTGACAACAATGTTTTGGGAAGCATCGATGCGAACAGAGGAGATTATCAAAACGGTTGGGATACAGACCAGTTTCCGGTTGACTTGTATGAAATGACTCAGGCCATGTTGGTGATTATTCAGGCAGGAGGTTTCCAAGGTGGAGGTGTTAATTTTGATGCCAAAATAAGAAGAAACTCAACAGATTTAGAAGACATTTTCATCGCACACATCAGCGGAATGGACAATTTTGCAAGATCTTTCTTAGCTGCTGATAAAATTTTAGAAAAATCAAAATATTCTGAGATCAGAACCAACAGATATTCTTCTTTCGACAGTGGAAAAGGGAAGGATTTTGAAGAAGGAAATCTTTCTTTAACTGATCTTGCAACTTATGCTCAAGGCTTGGGAGAAGTTGGTAGAGAAAGTGGAAAGCAGGAATATCTTGAGAGTATTATTAATCAGTATTTATAATATTGGTTAATCGCAAAGGCGCAAGTTTTTTTACTTTGAAAATATTTTAAGGCGCAAGAAAATCATAGATTTTCGGTAAGGAAATATCTTAAATTTTATCTTCGATAAAATCTTTGCGCCTTAAAACATAAAGCTTGTCAAAGCCTTTGCGCCTTTGCGTACAACCAAAATAATTAACACTTAAAACTAAATCAAACTATGCAAATAATAGATTCTGGTCCTAAATATTCTTCAGGAACAAAGGCGCAGATCAATATGCTGTACGTTACCGTACTTACATTGGTCGCCACTTTGGGAGGACTTTTGTTTGGATACGACACGGCAGTAATTTCCGGAGCTGAAAAATCGATTCAGGAATATCTGATTATTCCTTTGGGATTGAGCTCATTAGCGCACGGAGCAACCATTTCGAGCGCGTTGATCGGATGTATTATCGGTGGCGCCATTTCCGGAATGATTTCCACAAAGCTGGGAAGAAAAAAATCATTGATGCTTTCTGCATTTTTGTTCTTCATCAGTGCTTTGGGAGCAGCGTATCCTGAATTTTTATTCTTCAAACACGGCGAACATTCAATGGGTGTTTTGCTGGCATTTAATTTTTATAGAATCATTGGTGGAATTGGTGTAGGGCTCGCTTCAGCAGTCTGTCCGATGTACATTGGTGAAATTGCACCTGCGGAAATCCGTGGAAAATTGGTTTCTTTAAATCAGTTTGCGATAATTTTCGGAATGTTGGTCGTTTACTTTGTAAATTGGGGAATCGCAAGCGGACAAACTGTAGAATGGATCAATGAAATCGGATGGCGATATATGTTTTTATCATTGACAATTCCTTCTGCCCTATTCGGAATTCTATTGTTTTTCGTTCCTGAAACTCCGCGTTATCTGACGTTTATCAATAAAGATGCAGAAGCGCTTAAAATATTAACCAAAATAAATGGAGAAGCTCGTGGAAAAGAAATTTTCTCCGAAATTAAAAGCACGGTCGTCGAGCATAAAAGTGAAATTTTTGCCTTCGGGAAAACCGTAATTGTGATTGGAATTTTACTATCCGTTTTCCAGCAATTTGTAGGAATTAACGTGGCTTTATATTATGCTCCGAGAATTTTCGAAAGTATGGGCGTTCACAAAGATTCTTCGATGTTACAAACCGTTGTAATGGGATTGGTGAATGTAATTTTTACCGTTATCGCTATTTTTACAGTGGATAAATGGGGAAGAAAACCATTATTGATTGTTGGTTCTGTAGGCATGGCGATTGGAATGTTTGCGATTGCGATTTTGTCTTATTATCAAATCATTGGGATTGCCACGTTGGTATTTATCATTGTTTACACGGCTTCATTTATGATGTCTTGGGGACCGATTTGCTGGGTTTTGATCTCAGAGATTTTCCCTAATAAAATAAGAGGAAGTGCGATTGCGATTGCTGTTGCTGCACAATGGGCAGCTAATTATTTAATATCATCAACCTATCCTTTTATGATGGAATTCAGTGGCGCATTTACTTACGGATTTTACGGTGTAATGAGCGTTCTATCCTTATTTTTCGTATGGAAATGGGTTCCTGAAACCAAAGGTAAATCTCTTGAGGAGATTGAAAAGGTTTGGGAAAAATAGATTTATCAGCTATATTTTACATTATTTATTTACAATAAAAGGATTCCGAATGTGGGATCCTTTTTGTTTTTCTTTTCGACATATGCAACTTCTCTTCGGATACGCTCAGGGACCGGGGATTTGAATTGTGTCTTGTTTTAATTAAATTGTGCCTTGTTGTGTTATGATTGTGCCTTGCTGTAATTAAATGCCTCTTGTTGCAGTTTATAGTACCCTTGTTGCAGTTCGGGGTAGGCTTGTTGCAGTTTGGAGTACCCTTGTTTTAGTTTGGAGTATGCTTGTTTTAATTTGGAGTATGCTTGTTGCATTTTGGAGTAGCCTTGTTTTAATTTGAAGGTGGCTTGTTGTGTTTTGGAGGTGACTTATTGATTTAATTATGATCTTTACTCGAAAATTAAATCATCTTCAAACGTTCTTCTTCAAGATCGATTTGGAATAATTGCTGACGGATTATTTCTTCATTAATTTTCGGATCTTTATTAAGTTCTGAAAGATATTCACGCTGAGTTTCAAGCATTTCTATAAAAATAAGTTTTGTTTTCTCATTCATCCAACTGTCGTCGGCGGCTTTTGCGCGTTCTTCCCAATGTCTAAGGAAAATCTCTAAACCTGCATGGTCTTTTAAGTCATTTTCGTATTTAGTTTTAAGAAATTGATAAACATGTTGTTTCAGATCTTTCTTTAATTTCTCTTTCGTTAATTCTTCAGATTCTTCTTTAAAAACATCATCAAAAAACCGGGTACGCTTTATAAAATAAGGAAGCGTAAGACCTTGAACTAAAAGGGTAAGCAAAATCACGACAAACGTAATAAAGAGAATTAAATTTCTATGTGGAAAAGCTTCGCCATTATCTAAAGTTACCGGAATTGCCAATGCTGCAGCGAGCGAAACTACACCTCGCATTCCTGTCCAGCCCAATAAAAGCGGCATCATCCAGCGGCGTGTTCTCGAAGAGGCATGAGGCTGTACACTTGGGCGAAAAATCATCGTAGAAATTAAAGCAGCGTAAGAACTTATCATCCTTGCAGCGATGAGAATTCCTGTTACCAAAACCCCGTAACCGATAGCTGTTTCCAGTGGAATTTGATCTTCCTTCAGTCCATCTACAATTTCCGGAAGTTCCAATCCAATAATTAGAAAAACAACTCCATTTAGAATAAAAATAAGACTTTCCCAAACACTGTATGCGTGAATCCGGCTTGTGCTGTTCAAAAACTTTAAGCGCCTTGCCGACATAAAAAGTCCACCGGCAACGACCGCTAAAACTCCCGAACTGTGAAACTGCTCTGCAATCCAGTACATCAAATACGGTTCAATGATCGTTAATGCAATATCTGAAGGTGCATCGGTTGGAAGAAGTTTGTGAGCCTTTACAAAAAGCCATCCCAAAAGCAAACCAATACCAACGCCGCCAATGACCATCCAAAAGAAACTCATCGCTGCATCCATCCAAATAAACTGACCCGTGCCAACCGCAACCAAAGCGAATCGAAAAATAATCAATGATGAGGCATCATTAAGCAAACTTTCACCTTCAAGAATGGTGGAGGTAGATTTTGGAATTTTGACAAATTTAGTAATCGCTCCTGTACTGACTGCATCTGGTGGAGAAACGATTCCGCCAAGTAAAAAGCCTAAAGCAATAGTAAATCCCGGGATAAAATAGTTGGTAATTAAAGCCACAGATAAAGCGGTAAAAAATACGACCAGAAAAGCAAAGCTACCGATAATACGCCACCATTTCTTCATTTCTTTAAAAGAAATATTCCAGGCTGCATCACATAATAACGGAGGAAGAAATATGAAAAAGATAAGATCCGGATCTATTCTTATGACAGGTAATCCTGGAATGAAACTGATAATCAAACCTCCAACAACCAATAAAATAGGATAAGCAATTTTGAGTTTGGCAGCAAACATGTTTAAAACAACGATCACTGCAACCATTGCTAACAGAAAAGGTAAAAGACTGTGCATGATATTATTTGTGTTTTAAGATACAAAAATAGGGATTGCAATGACATATAAATGAAATTTTCATAACCAAATTTGATATTGATTATGAAAATTGTATTAGTCTAAAATGTTTATTTAAAGAAAGTTGATAGAAAGTGAATTATCTTATGACTTCTAATTCTGTTTTACCTTTTGGAATGTGAAAATAAAGCATATAGGTATTATTTTTAAACTGATTTTCACCCACTTCGTAATTTCCCCAAAGCGGAGAACTTCCATCTATATTATCAATTAATGTAACAATTTTTCCGTCTCCATAGATGGCAACTTTATAATTTTCTAACGGCTGCATTTTGAGCCCCTTCTGTCCCCATCTTTGTAAAAAAGTCGATAAAAAATTGTCATTGGTTTTTTTATCGTAAAAGAAGGCTTGCGCAACCTCTTTTTCTGCCGTTAGTTTTGCATTAGCCATTTCATCTAGTTTTCCATTTTGAAGCCATCCGTGAAATTTCTGATATTCTTTTAACAGTTGCTTTTCCAGAACTGTACTATTCATTTTAGAAAGATCCGTACTGTTTTCCCATCCACTCAAAGTATAAGGAACATCTGCCTGAAAAGTTCCACTATATTCTATGTATGGTTTTCCGGCATCATTTAACATATTCTGGCCACTTTTATCATCTTTTTTCAAAGGAGCCTCAAACTTTACGACTTTACCAAATCTTTTCTCAATATCACCATTTTCACTGAATCTTACGCCTTCGATTTCCATCTCAACTCTTGCACCAGGCTGGATAATATTTTGCGGAACTAATGTCACTTCGCCATTGACCTCTTTTCTATCTCTAACAGGATAAACTTTTATTTTCCATTTTTGAATCCCAGGTTTAAGAATGGCAATATTGATCGGTGTGCTTCCACTTGAGGAACCGTCTCCAGGCCCGAAATATCGATCAACCGGATAATCGTTTATCAATACTTCATAGTTACAACCCCCGATAAATATCATCGCCTGGTAATTGATACGCTGGTCATTATGTTTAACATTTTTATATAAATTTCCAAGAATTTCTGTTGCTTTTACGTCCATATTTTTTTTGTTTTGTCCACAACTTTGCAGGCTTATTAAACTGATTATTAAAATGAAGTATTTGTACATATTTTTTAAATTTATTCTTTTTTGGAAGGAAAATAAAATTTCCCCCACTTCTTTGGTTCTTTCCAGGCATCAATCGCCTGCCAGGTAAACTCGTTGGTACTTTCTACAGAACCATATTTTGATTTACCATCACGACTGCTTACCTGACCGGAAAAGCTAGCTTCACCTTTTATTTCTAATCCTTCGAAAGTCATTTCAGGAGCCAGATACCAACCATAATCATCGGTATCAATAGGAGCCTTCGCCGTCCATTTAGCTGTTGCTTCGGCACCTAATTTACCTGTTACTATAACTTTGACAAAGAATTTCTTCTTTTCGATATTTAATTCTATCGCAATTTTTAATTTAAATTCTAAATCACATTTTAATTCTGCAACTTGCTTGTCATTTGCATTTCGGTCATCTTTATTGAAACTATTTTCGCCCGTTTTGGTATTGAGAAAGCCTTGTAATTTACCTCCAAAAGTACCCGTCGCGCTCAACTCACAAGTAATTTTACTACCGTCACCTATAATTGCCAACGTAATATCTGCCGCTGCAATTACCGCTAATGCGACAGGATGCGCTCTCTGGGCTAAAGCAAGGAAATCTAATGTTGCAGTAATCCCGATAAGCGGTGTCAATTCTAGTACTCCTTGTAAAACAACTCCGGTTTGATTGTAAAACGGACCTCGCTGACTAATATTTTCTAAGCTCCATTCAAATTGTGCTTCTAATTGTGGCCACTGTATACTGATAGAACCTATTGATCTGGTTAATTTCAGATCATATTCTTTTGACTGGCGATCCATTCTACGCTGAAGACTGTCTATATCTTTCTGAGCTCTGGCTCTATCTCTGTCAGTAACCGAAGCTCTATGTCGGGTTTTTGCAGCATTTAATTGATCTTTGGTCTGCTCCAATTCACGCTTTTCCTTTTGGTCTTTTTTATCAGCGACGCTTTCTAAAGCTTCTTTATGTTCTGCATCGGGTTCTTTATACTTTCCCTCTTTCTTATTTTCATCTCCTAAAAAAACAGAGTTTACAAATTTTCCGATTGCTCCTAAGCTTTCAGTTAATGCTTTTACCTGTTTTGTAATATCTGCAGTGGCATCATATTCATTTTCATCATCCCATTTTGCGCCTAATGAAATGCCAATACTTTTTCCCTCACCTGCGGGAATCCATTTTTGTGGTTCTCTTTTAAATTTTGCTTTTTTGGTATTAGCATACCGTTGATTTCCCCAAAGTTCTCTTTCTACCGTAGAATTTGTATAAGACAGTTTTAAGCTCCATCCAACATCGGGATATGTTTTTATAGAAACAGCTTGTTGATATCTGCACGTATTGCTTTTTACCATATACGTGTTTGTAGGAACACCATTTCCCAACCAAAAATATCGAAATATGGGATGTACAGGAATTCCTGCAAGATTAATCGGTGTATAATTATAAATATATCTGGCTTTAAATTTCAATTGCTTATCATCACCATCTGCAGTATACTTTTCTAACTTGCCTTTAAAAGCGATTAATTGCTCATGACTTACGTTGGCTTTGTCGCCACCTATCTGCACTTTTAATTTACTGTCAAAAGAGGTGCTGCTTTTCTCCTCTTCTTCTTTAGCATCTTTTTCTATCTTTTTTTCAGGATAATCTATTAAACTCAAAACATGTTTTTCATGATCATTCAGAGTGCCATCAAAAGAACATTCTGTTGTATCTGTATCAAGATCAATTGTAATATCGTGCGTATTATTCAACGGTCCTGCTACCAATTCGAAAAGATTGAGTGGAGGGATAGATTTGTCTTCTAGCAAATCAATAGTGCGCGTTCCGTCACCCACCTCAAACTTATTATATCCACAAGGATGAAATGCCTGAAAATTTGTTTCTATCTTATCTACGAACACCGGTACATTTCCTGTTTCGGGCATTTGTACTTTTACAGATTCCCGACAATTGACCGTTAAAACCGAGTCTAAATCTTTCTTTTGATCACCAAAATGAATGGTTGGTTTGATAACAATCTGCACTTCACCGATACACCATGCCGGATCTATGAATACATCGACGACTGCCTTTTGAACATTCGGTACTATAGAAATATTTCCATCAGACAAATCCTGTTTTGGATCTACCAGATGTCCCGTTATCGTTCCCGCAGGAGGCTGTATACTTTTGGGATCTGAATAATCATAAATCTCGACTTCCGCTAAAAAAAGATCTTTAGAATCTACTACTTCATAAGTAGAATCGGGCTGCTCAGGCTTTTTATTGGCATATACCTGAATTACACTTCCATAAGTATTCGCCTTTAGCGTTTTACCATTTGCTTTTAACTCAACTCTGATATTATGCCCATACATACTTCGTGTATAGATATGCAGTTGCACTTTTGAGCCGGGGATAATCGGTTTATCAATTTTCAAAGGGTTGTTATCTTTATCATAACCATACCATTCTGCTGTTAAAACCTGTGCATTTTGGCTCGCTGTATGAACATATAAACCAGACTTTATATTTCCTGTAGGTTTAGAATTTTCAAAGAAAGGTTCAAGCCAGGCAAATCCTCCTCCATAGAGGTGTTGTTTAAGAGCTAAATTTACTTCTTTGGTACCTAGGGCAATTGTTTCATTCTGTCCGTTTGGTAAACTGCTACGTTGGTAAGCCAAATTCCAGGCCCATACAACGGACTCAAATTTCTTTTCAAAAGTTTCTAATTCCTGGTTTAAGTTCTTTAGCAGATTATCTTTTGCTTTCTTTAAATTCTCAGCCTTGTTTTTGGCGGCTTTTATATTTTCATCCATGCTTACCTGAGCATGAGTTACTTGTACACCGTTATGATTTTCCATCTCCGTCCATTTACCTCCTTCACTATATCTTTGATTAGCCTGATCAAATAATCTGTTTTGCTCGATTGCTAAATCAATGTCTATATTTTTTTTTTCGTTTTCTAAAGCTGTTATACGTTCCTGGATGTTTTTTTTCCCTTCTATATATTCTTTAATTCCAACAGAAAACACTTGCCCTTCCTGAGTTGTCAAAGTTCTGTACTGTTCATTAAAATCAGCATTATCTGGTTTCAAGACAATAGCGGTTAGTGTATTATTAGCCATTACTAATGTATTAAGATTCTATGTAATCTGTTTTTCTGATATATTCACCAAGATCTGTAAAAGGAAATAATTCCATCAAGACTTCTTTCTCTGCATTCTCTACATTTTGTGCAGATGCTTCCATGATTTGACCGTGATTAATAATGCTTATACAATCCGGAGCTCCAATAGGACAAGTTGCTTTACTATCTTCTAATAATGCTTTGCCGCTGTTATCCTGCAGAGTGATTTTTTCGTAGAAGCCGCTCCATTTCGTCACTACAACCTGACAAGGACTATTATTGAGTTTTGCACAGCTTCCAAATAAATTTTTCTCAAACGTTTTACCAATATCCATATGGGTAGCCATCAATTTCTGGCTCCCATCTTTGTCGTTAATATAGCGCTTGCTTTGCGTCAATACCTTTAGCTTATCGGGTGCAGACCCAAACTTACAGCTACAAATAGCGCCTTGGCAAACAAGATGTTTTTCACTCATAATCTGCGATTTTTGATTGACTCATCAGTTGAGTTTTTCTAATTCATAAAGTTGAAAATCAACATTATGTTTTTTGTCATTTTCAAAATAAGAAATAAAACCAACTATAGAATATATTGCTTTTGTTTCTTTATCTAATTTGTAAAGCAATTCTAATTTTCCTTTTTCACGGTTTTGATTAAATAAATTTTCGTCTTCAACTCCGGTTATCTTTAATGCAATCTTGTTGCCTCTCGTCAATTTTTTCTGCAGCCAATATTGTATTTTATAATTGATCTGTTTTGCAATATCTGCATGATAAATCTGAACTACACTTTCTTTCTTAAAGTCTCCATACGTCTGATAAACAGGCAGAAAAAAAAGTTTATAAAACATATTTCTTTCCAAAAACTGTCGCTTTTTATTGAGATTACAAAAAGTATCATCAAACTGCTGAAGAATTTTATCGGTCGTTTCAGACTGATAGTAATCTTTTAGCTTAAGAAACGTTTCTTTTTTCCATCTTTCAGCAACCTCATCTGCATTCACAATCTTACTTAATGCGCCATTTCTTTCATTTAAAATCTGTAAAGGATATAAAGTATTATTGGCTTTTTCAAATAATTGCTCGATAGTCTGCTCAATTTTATGGTTGTTTACATATGTTTTATCTTTTGTCAGGGTTAAAATATCCAGTGTTCGTTTTACCTTTATTTTGTAATGTATCTGAAGATCTTTGGGTGAAAATTTAATCACAACTCCATACTCTTTTTCCTCATTTTTGGTCGGTAATTCGAGCGTTGTACTTTTTAAGACCTTAATATCCTCCTCTTCATAATTTTTTGACGGCAGATAAACATGCTGTACATATTTTGATAAATTTAAACTCAATAATTCCTGTAATCCGCAGTGTTGATTATGAAATTGAATAACTTCCTGGGGAGTCATTTTATATTCTTTTGAAAACTCTTCCAGATTGAAGATGCCTTCGATTTTTACTTTAGCAAAATTTGTTTCACTGCTCATTGGTTATTGTTACTGAAATTTTGAATTTAAATTTTAATTACTTATATGACTCTTTAAATTTTTTTTCGCTTTTATAAATCCTTACACTATCTGCTTTAAAGGGCTGAGTATTTAGAAAAACTTCCAAACTGTTGTTATCGGGAGCGATTTTAATATTCATCTTAAAGTTTTTTTCATCATTTTCAAATTCTTCATTTGCTTTTTCCCAATTGATGAAAATGCGTCCTTCAAAAGCTTCATCTTTACCCGTTTCCCAAAAGAAATTGATTTCTCTTGGAATTGCTTTTTCTTTTACAGAAGGGTTTATCACAGTCGGTCGCAAGAGAATATCTCTTTCACCGTTATAATAATCTGTATTTATTGAAAACAATTTAAAGTTCTTGTTTTCTGAACTTATCTGAGGTGCCCAGTTGTATTTTTTTCTATACTTTATCCATTTTTCAGGTGACTCATCAGGAAGATAATTTTCCTTCGCCAACTGTTCAAATAAATTGGCATCAACTCTGTACGTTTTCTGATATTTTTCTTTTAATCTCTTAATCTCAGACTCATTGCTGATTTTTTCTGCCTGATATTCACCTAATTCAATTTGCGTCGGTCCAAATCCTAGCCAGACTACAACCATCCCTTTTGGTGCAAAACCAAAAATAAGATCAGACATCCCATAATAAGATTTGGAAAACGCATTATATTTTTTGCGGTAGTCAGGTTCATTATGAATATTAATAAACTCTTTCATCGGCTCATTAGATGACTCCGATTCATCTACAGCGTACGCTCTCTGAACAAACTCTTTTACCTTATCTCTAGGAAAACTTGCTTTTAAATGATAAAATACCCCTTCACTTTCAGCATAATACTTTATATCTGCTCCAATTGGAGTTCCACTCTGTTCGGTAAATCCCTTTCCTGAGTTCCCCCAACTTCCTGAAGAGCTTCCATAAGGCAAATGCGCAGCAACACCTTCTAATGTTATTAAAGAATCTTCTACCGGTGTAATCAAATGTTTATTATCCGTATGCGAAATTTGTACGTTGTATGATGGAACTGTAGATTCTTTTTCCATTTTTTGGCAACTGATATTTTGCAACAGCAAAAAAACACAAACAATAAAATATGCTTTTTTCAAACTTAATTACTTATAAAATTCTTTATAAATTCTTTTATTTCGCAAAGGTTGAGAATTTGGCATTTTTAGTGAGATAAGGATGTTTCTAATTATAATCATTATAAGAATCTTTATATTCACTTTCTGTCTTGAATACTCTTGTACTGTCAGCTTTCAAAGGTTGACCGTTCAAAAACATTTCAAAACTACTATTATCGGGAGCTATCTTAAATTCTAATTTTGCATTATTTCCTGCTTTTTTAAATGCCTCATTCGTTTTTTCCCAACTGAAATAAGCTCTCCCAACAAATTGCTGATCTTTTCCCGTTTCCCAAACGAAGCTAATTTCTTTCGGAATGGCTCTTTCTTTTATCGGAATATTATTAATCCAAGGGCGAAGCATAATTTCTAACTCGGCATTATAATAGTGAAAATTCATTTCAAATAATCTAAGAGCTTTATTTTCGCCGGTAATTACAGGCTTGTAAGCATATCTTATCCGATAATTGTCCCATTCATTTGGAGAAATATCTAAAAACCTATTCTTTCTCATTTCTTCACGTGAAATAGATAGTTTTGAAAATAATTTTTTCTCCAATTCTTTATCGTCTTTAATAACTTCGGATTGATAACGACCCAATTCTATCCGAACACCCGCACCATAACGCAACCATACGACAACCATCCCTTTGGGTGCAAAACCAAAAACCAGGTTAGAAAAACTATTATAAGAATTATAATTTGCACTAAAACGTTCATTTCTACCCAATCGCTTGTATTCTTCTAAAGGGGCTTTATCCTCAGTTGTTCCTCCACTTTGGGCATAGGCTCTTTCCATGTAATCTTTGATCTTCTCTTCGGGAAAGTCAACTTTCAAACGATAAAAAGTATCTTCATATCTTGAAAAGTAGATGATATCTGCTCCGATGGGAGTACCGTATTGCTCAGTCCAACCAGATCCAGAATATCCCCATTCGCCAGAACTGCTACCGTAAGGCAATGCTGCACCATTACCTTCTAAAGTAAAAATTTTATCCTGTATAGGGGTTACATCTAACTTATTATAAGGATGTGATATTTCCACTTGAAATTCAGGCAGTTTTTTTTGTTTCATATCTTGGCAACTTAGGTTTTGGGTTATGAATAAAAAATAGATTATTATTTTGATTAGGGATTTATCCATCTTGTATATTTCTTTTTCTGTATTTGGCTTCCAGTGCACCTTCTTTTTTAGGTGCATTGTTATTAGGATTTGGACTTAATCCAATTTGATTTGCTTTTACCGACCAATGAAGGTATTTATTTCTTAAAGTTTTTAAATCATCTACATTTCCTACTTTGCTTATATATGATAATGATTTTATGTCTTTTATATATTTAGTTGCGGATGGTTTTTTTCCATCATTATACTCTTTTACATATTGGTTTCTGATTTCGTTACACTGGTTTGTATAACCTAATAATTGATTATATATTGGGTTCAGAAAAGGATCATTAATTTTATGATCTTCAGTAATTCTATCTTCAATATACTCTAATCCAAATTGTTTTGAATAATGAAACATCAGGTTTAAAGGTATTTTGTCATAAGAATTAGAGAGTGTTCTGGTACCTACCAATCCATAATATTGACTTCCTTTATTCCACCAGCGATCATACTTTACATCTTTTTGATAAAAATATTTAATTTTTAGTTGGTCTTCAGTATACCATCCTTCTTCAATTACGATCTTTTTAAATTCCTCACATTCTTTATGGGTTGTTTGGTCATACGGATCAAAGCGATTGCAATATAACACAGAAATTTCTTCTCCGTTTCCGTAAGATCCCCCAATATCGGAATGAACACCCGGGAGCGTAAACTCCAGCCCATTAATTCCTGTGCTGTTAATATTGGTTAAATCAAAATTATCTCGATATTCGTCGTCAGCAGCGATCTGAAGAACAAAATCTACTTTGTTGTTTCCAATTGTATTTAAACCTAATTGCTTGGTGTCATTGTCAATTCCCATACCTCCGCGATGATTAAGACCGTAAGAGGCAACAGTATCATACAAACCCGCAAATCTGAATTTAATTTTATTGATTTTTAATTCCTTTCCCACAAGACAGGCACCGAAATACCCGTACTGATTAATAAATTTAAGCTTAGAACCATCTTTATCTTTGATGATAAATGTTCCTTCTGCACCAATATACTCGGGAGGGAAGATCTGCAAAATTGTTTTTCCACCAGAATAACTCATTAAAGGTGGCTTGGTAACTAAATGAACAAAATGCCTTGCGGCGGCAGCTCCTCTGCTAAAACCAAAAACAGTAACAGTAAGAGTGTCAATAATTTTACTTTTATCTGTAATTTTAGTGGCAACTGCTTCGGCTCCTTTTATACAGCCTTTCGTTACTTTACCTTTAATACCAGTTTCGCCTGTTCCTTGTATTACACCTTTTACAATACTATCACTTTCTTTATCTTCTGTCCCAATACCTTCAATATACCAACGAACTTGATTTACAGCGCTTGGATTTAAGGCATCGAAACCTCTTGCGACATTGGTATATTCATTATTATAACTATCATCTTTGTCACTGCTTGCTTCATCGAAATCTCCACCTAATTCTGTATTGGTTTTATTGTTCTGAGTTCCATCAAAAAACAAATTCAGACTTACATCAATTGTATTAATGGGTTTATCATTGGGATTTACTTGGCTGGGATTATTATAACTAACTCCTGTATCGGTCCCATTTTGTAAAACATTTTTTATCCCATTGTGAGTGATATTGCCTTTCGAGAAAGCCAATTGATCGCCTTCTGTTTGAGAACTTACTTTACCTTCAACAAAATATTCAATACTCATGACTAATAGTTTTTAGACTTTTCGCCACTGTTATTTTTAACCTCCTTTTCTGCATGATGCTCAACGTTTCCTTTACTGCTTACTTCAATTCCTTGCAAGCTGATAAGCTTATGTTCTTTCTCTCCGAAAGTTTCCATATCACCCTTTACATAATGAGTTAGTTTACCTGTAACGTTGGTGAAAAAGCTTCCTAAAACTCCTACGTTTTTCATGGCTCCAACAGACTCGGAAAAATTCATTGTCACATTTTCAGTTTTATTCATTCCTACTGTATTCGATTGATTGGCTCCAACAGTAGTTGTCATATTTTGTCCCACAGAAATATTCATATTGCCACCGGCATTAAAATTCATATCATTAGGTGCAGTTACCGTAATATTTCCTTTTCCATCCATAAAATAAGTATTACCACTTGGATCTAAAATAGTTACGCTTTTCTCATCATCATTCATCAAAACTTTAATCCCACTTTTGGTTTGGATGGATCGCATATGATTATTAATTCCACCGCCTAATCCAATTCCCCCGTGAAACATTCCGCCCATTACAAAAGGTCTGTCGGGATGATTGTGTACAAAATTCACCATCACTTGATCTCCCACTTCCGGTATGGCAACATATCCCCGGTTTTGTGTGATTTGGTCGGTTCCTCCTGCATCGGGACTCATCATTCTTATAAAATGAGTGGTGTCATTTGTTTGCCAGTCAAATCTTACCTGAACTCTTCCCTGTCCTTCCGGATCGGTATTTGAAATTACAGTAGCAATTTGGGGTTGGGCAATTGGTATTGTGAATTCAGGCTTAGGTAAAAATCCTGTATCAGATGCAATTCCCTGAAAACTTCCGGTGTAATGACCAATCGTATCTATTTCATGCGTTGCTTCTGTAACCATGATTTTTGTGAAATAGGAGGTTTCATTCGTATCCGGTTTCCGCATTTCGATATCGACACTGCATCCCGGATGTAAAAAAGGAACTGTTGTAGAGCCTGAAACACTAAAGACATTTACGCCTTCACTTCCTGATGTGCTTTTTTGTGAATATTCAACATCCAAATGGGTGGTTGCTTTTATCGGAGCAACTCGTAAAGAAGGTGTTTTGTAAATAGCATCATTGTGCTGATACGCTGTTTTTGCCAAATCTCCAACATGTTGAATAGGAGTTGAACCTGATATCAGTTTTTCATTTTTATTGCTGTTGTAACCGTAAAATTGTGGTTTCGTATGAACAGCCTTCAATTCTACTTTTATATCATTGGCACTGCTTCCGTAGGTTAACTTGATCGGTTGATTTTGTGGAGGAAGTTTTCCAAAATGAAGAACTTCACCATCATAATAAAACTGCTCGCCATACGCTTCTGCCATTCTTGCCAGATAATTGTAATGCGTCTCGTCATATTGGCTGCTGTAAATGATTTGAGAATAATCATTTGTATCGATTCTGATATCAAAACGGCTTTTATCTAAACCCTGCCTAATCACTTCTTCAGCAATAATTCCCATATTGACAGCCTGATTTCCGCCAAAACTCTGAATATGCGGTGCCCCATCCAATAAAATAGTAGGACTATAACCTGATAAGATAATATTTCCCAAACTCATTTTTTCCTGACTGAAACCTACGCCGGTAATTACACCGACAAAAGTACGTTCCGGACTGTTTTCAATGTCTTTATAAGAAATAACGGCCGTTAATCTTTTGCCCAAAAACTTATTGGCTTCTTCTAAAGTATGCGTTTGGCGGTCGCCTAAAGTATCGTGAGCTAATGTCAGTGTAAATTCGTGATGTTTCTGAGAACTTTGGGTAAGCTTGAAATGCTTATAATATTTGATCACCTTACCTTCAATGACCAAAGATAATTTTACCAAGCGATTGATCCCGGTATGATGGTTTTCTGAAATTCCTGCCGCATTCTGAGAGGGACGAAAAGTAGTATTTCCAGATGTGTCAAAGTTTTTCATATCTGCGTAATTTTGGTGTATAGAGCATAAATTTATAAAATATTATTCATCTCAGGATGATAAATTTTTATAAATTTTTCTTAACTGATTAATGACATTTCAAATTAGACCTTCTCATATCTCGGCTGAACTATTCTTTTGAAAAGAGGAAGGACAAAAAAGACCGTCTTGCGACAGTCTTTTTATATATTGTAATAACTCTGTAGATTTTAGCTTGTTGGCCAAATTCCTTCGTACGCAGAGTTTCCGTAGTTGATTTTTTCAGCACTTACAACAAAACTGATCAACATTGAGTTTTCGTCTACCGCGTCGAAGTCTACCTCATGCTGAATTACATAACCATTTTCCCAGTTTAAAGTAATTAGAGTTCCTTCTTCGTGAGATTTGTTGAATGTAATTTCACCAGTTGTCGGCTTATATTTTCCGTTTAACAATGACTCAAGGATGTCAGATTTTTCTGTTGCCTCGATCGTTAGTTTGATAAGCGCATTTGATGGGTCTGATGCTACTCTACCTGAAACGTCTGTTGATCTTGAAACGCTGTAGTTCAGCTTTAATAATTTTTGACCTTCGCTGCCGTTGAATTTTAAGATTCCTCTTGAATTTGCTGCCATGATAAGTAAATTTTAATCGTTAGTATTTTTTGTGATTTCTATAACCCAAAGATAGATACACCAACAATATCTTTAAAACATTTGACCATCTTTTTGAAAATTTGTAGTAATTCTACGATTTCATGTCGTAAAACTACGATACCCGTAAAAAAGTTTTGGTAAAACAGATTGTCTATGCAATATTTAATCAAAAATGAAAAATTATAGCTTGCACGCTATTGGTATGCATAATTTGATTAAATTTACCACCATTCCATAAAGGAATATGATGGAAGATTTAACGTTAGTCCAGAATACCTATGACAAAGAAAAATGCCACTATTTATGATATTTCAAAGAAGCTAAACGTAAGTGTGGCAACGGTTTCCAGAGCATTGAACGATAATCCGAGAATCAGTCAGGCAACGAAAGATCTGGTGATTAAAACGGCAAAGGAAATGAACTATAAGCAGAATAACCTTGCCAAAGCCTTAAAAAGCGGGGAAACCAAAAACGTAGGAATCATCGTTCCATACATCAATACCAACTTTTTCTCGTCTGTCATCCGTGGAATTGAGGAAGAACTTTCTCTTCACGGATATCATGTAATTATCTGCCAAAGTCATGAAGATGTTTTAACGGAAAAAAAGCACCTCAACACTTTATTGAATGCTCAGGTTGACGGAATTTTCATGTCGGTTTCCCGTACTACAATTGATACGGAACATATTCAGCATATTTTAAATACAACCAATACGCCCATCATATTTTTCGACAGAAAAAAAGACATTCCCGGAATCAGTACCGTTACGATTGATGACTACAAAGGTGGCTACATGGCCACTGAACATCTTATTGAGGAGGGCTACAAAAACATCTGTCATTTTGCCGGAGATCTCAATCTTGAGATTTATCAGAACCGTCTGAATGGCTATAAACAAGCTTTGATTGATCACAAATTTCAGGTAAAAGAAGAAAATATCATCTCTACCGGAAGTTCGATTGATGCCGGAATTGAAGCCATCAAAACCTTATGGGACAGTAAATCTATTCCCGATGCTATATTTTCTGCCAGTGATTTTGCGGCGTTAGGCGCTTGCCAGGAATTAAAAAAACGCAAAATTAAAATCCCTCAGGAAGTTGCTGTTATCGGCTTTTCGAATGAACCTTTTACCCAGTTTATGGAGCTTCCGATGAGCTCAATGGATCAGACGCCTTTAATTATGGGAAATATGGCGGGGCAGGTATTTATAGATCACATTAAAGATAATTCTTCGGGAGTTTCTATTGAGAAGAAGGTTGTTTTAGCACCGCAGATTTGTGTAAGGAAGTCTTCAAAAAGGAAGTAAATTTTCTTTTGTCTTAAAACAAAAGAAACAAAAGTTCAAGACCTGGAACTGAAAGGCTAAAAATATATTCTGTTCTCTAAAAATTCTAAAACTTGCGCGAATTTATAATTGTTTCTTCGATCCTTAATTTGTCTCGCGCTTCGAACAGAAGAATTTTCTTAACGTTCACAGAAATCATTTTCTTAACGCTTTCATTTCCTATGTCGTTTTTACAGTTAATTAAACAACATCTTCGTCATCTCTCTATTTTGTATAATTGCAATGAATTCTTAGGGTATAATAAGATTGGATAGTAGTTTATTTTTTAAATTTCTTTTGTCTTAAAACAACAGAAACAAAAGTTCAAGACCTGGAACTGAAAGGCTAAAAATGAATTCTGTTCTCTAAAAATTCTAAAACTTGCGCGAATTCATAATTGTTTCTTCGGTTCTTAATTCGTCTCGCGCTTCGAACAGAAGAATTTTCTTAACGTTCACAGAAATCATTTCTTAACGCTTTCATTTCCTATGTCGTTTTTTTAAACGCATAAAATATTTGTCAGCATTCCCTTTACAGACACTTTGTCATTCTGACGAAGGAAGAATCTCAGCTTTAATTTTATTTTGCTATTAAATCAAAAGTTCTACAAATTCAAACAATAGAGATAAACGAAAGATTAAAAATTCCCCTCCTCTGGAGGGGTGGCGAAAATTCGAAAGAATTCTTGACGGGGTGGTTTGTTTTCACCAGTAGATGGAAAATTCTATTGTAAGTATTTTAACCACCCATCTCTTACCTTTCGGAAAAATCCACCTCTCTGAGGGAAGGGAATTTCCCGGTGAATAAAATTGGTGTTATTTCAGGCATTCAAAATTTTTCTTTTCGTTTTAATTTTTTTCCTACCTTAGTTATTCCTCAAAATAAAAACACACGATTTTATATACATAGTATTAACCTTTAAAATCAAAAATGATGGGATTAACAAATTTGAACTCCACGCATTTGAGCAGTGCAAAGATCACTGCCGCACAGGATGCCATCGCGGCATTGGAAACAGCTCTTGCTGAAATAACAGTCAATCTTTCACCTGAAGACCGCAGGCGTTACGGAAGCATCAATGAACAAAACAAACTGTTTGTAAACAAAGTCTACGACTACAATCAGAGCCAGTCTAACCTGAGTTCACCCGAAGTAGATTGGGACGAATTCAACAAAGATCACAGCTCCCGAAATAATATGGAGGGAATGATCAGCAGACTTGAAAGCCTTATTACGAGACTGAATAATGCAAAAACACTATATGATTACGACAATTATCAGTCGGCATTGGTTGATTATTCATACACTACCTACAAAGCAGGTACAGCATCATCGGGATTTGAAGACAAATACAAAGACCTGAAACAGTTCTTTGTGAAAAATTCAGTCTCTACAGCTCCAACCGAGGAGAAAAAGTAAAACAACGATAATTAATCACCCCTTCAATTATACGAAGGGGTATTTTTATGCTTTCAAACCGTCTTTTAATATATTCGATACGTTGTTGAATACTCGGGAGACGTTCTATATTTCTTCCGAGATGTTTCGGATAGCTTCGGAGACGTATTTTAGCTATATGGAGACGTTATTTGATGGTCGGAAGAGGTTGTTGACTCCTCGGGATACGTTGTAGATAAGTCGGGAAGGGTCTTTTACCTATACCGGCCTATCTTTTACCTGTCGGGATAGGTTGTGTAACGTGTCCGGATGTATTGAGAATCCCATCGGAGGCGTCGATAACCTCGTGAGACTTCTGATAAACTTATCGGGATAGGTTGTACAACGTATCGGAACCTTTATAGAACGTATCGAAACCTCTTCGGAACGTGGCGGAATAGGTTCTGGACGTGTCGGTTGGGGTTCGGAACGTGGAAATATCTGTTTTTGTTTTGCTGGCGCGAGCGTCTCGCTCGTATCTTTTTGAATGGGCACGAGCAGGATGCTTGCGCCAGCGTGGTTTTTTTATTATATATTTAAAATTTGCTGTTCTTTTATTTCATTATTTTTAATGAATTATAGTTTCGACTGACGTTTGAGTGAATCTAAATGTCGTCAGTAATTTAACAAAGAATTCTTATGTCAGAATTAAAACTTTTCCCATTTTTTAAAGAGTACATAGACTCCGAAAACACTGGAAGTATTTTGGAAATTCGCAATAAAATTAAAAATGATGAACTAAAAAGTGAATTGGAAAAATTTATTTCATTATCTACAAAACAATTGAATATTGATGGTTTAAATTTTAGCACTTTAATTTTAACTGCTTATGAATTTAATTTTGAAAATTCAGATAAACATTTTGACTTTCTACTTGAATCTTTAAATAAAATAATTGAAATTGGGAAAATAAACCACTATAAATTTGATAATAAAAGCTCTTTTTTTATAGCACAATTTTTTGATATTATTTTATATCAAATCTCCCCAAAGTTTGATATTACTTTAAAATGTGTCTATAGAGAAATTCCTAAAATAGTTAACGAATTAAGTGAAGTACAGTACAAAATTGGAAGTCATATTGAAATAGCATTATTGAAATCAATTGAACTTTTAGATTACGAATTAATAGATTTTAAAGAATCAAAAATAGTATTGAAGAAAATTATAAAAAATCATTTTGACGATAACATTATTGAACAAGCAAAAGAAAAACTAATTGAAATTGAAAAAAACTACTCCTAATAAAGTATAAGCACGGATTGCAAATCCGCGCTATCGTCGCGATGTCGCGGATTTGCAATCCGTGACTTTTCAATTATTAAATTTTGTACTTTTAAATAAAAACACAGATGTCTACAAAATACAAAGCTTTAGATATCGATCAAGCGTACTTTATTACAATCACAACGGTAGGCTGGGTTGATGTATTTACAAGATTATCGCAAAAAATGGTCATTATAGATTCTTTAAAATACTGTCAAAATCAAAAAGGACTTTCCATTTTTGCATACTGCTTGATGTCAAACCATCTTCATCTCTTCTGTCGTGCAGACAGTAAATACACTTTATCTGAAATCATGAGAGATTTTAAAAAGTTTACTTCGAAAAAAATAATCGAAACCATACAGTCTGAACCTGAAAGCAGAAAAGAGTGGATGTTGGATTATTTTCAAAAATCCTGTGAGCATTTATCAAGAGAGCAAAAGTTTAAAGTCTGGCAAGATGGCTATCATGCTGAAGAAGTTTTTTCAAATAAATGGATTAAGGAAAAGATAAATTATATTCATCAAAATCCCGTAAAACAGAAAATAGTGGCAGAACCTGAGCATTATTATTTCAGCAGTGCACGAAATTATGCAGAGTTAGATAATGCTTTGGATGTTTTTGTGGTTTTTATGGGGTGACTTGTTGTGTGTTACACGGATTGCAAATCCGCGACATCGAGAAAATTACCTGGCGGTGGTTCTACATTTCTATTTAAAGGTGATAAGAAAAACTTTGCAAAAAGTATAAATTCACTAGATAAAAGTAATTTTGAAAATTTTCGAGAAATATTCAATAAAATATTGGAATTAATCAAATAAAACTGGCTATAACTTTGGTCTTGCAAAATGCGAGCTTAAGTGCAAAATTGAGCTTCTCGTCTTTTTATCCGCCAAAGCTGTTTGCTTTGCCCCCAGATAGCGAGGATTTATAATCCGTGACTTTCTTCAAACATAATAAATTGTAAGCACGGATTACAAATCCGCACTATCCACAAAAAAGAAAATGCTCCCTACACGATGTAGAAAGCATTTTCAACCCTAATATTTAATATAATTAACCCATTACAGAGAGACACCTCGTCTCCATGGAATGAAATCATTCTGATTAAGAACGTCCGCTTTGGTTTTTACTTCGCCGCTGGCAACGTTGACGATAAGTTCCAGAAGTTCGTCTGCCGCTTCGGGAATTGTTTTTTCTCCGCTGATCACGGTACCTGCATTAAAATCAATAATGTCTGACATTTTTTCTGCCAAAACCGTGTTGGAAGAAATCTTCACAACCGGCGTAATAGGATTTCCCATCGGAGTTCCAAGACCTGTAGTGAAAAGCACCACTGTTGCTCCTGAACCGACTAAAGCAGTTGTACATTCGGCATCATTTCCGGGAGTACACAGAAGATTCAGACCTGGTTTTGTGGCATATTCTGTAAAATCAAGAACTTCAACAATTGGGGCAGCTCCGCCTTTTTTGGATGCTCCTGCAGATTTCATGGCATCGGTAATTAAGCCGTCTTTGATGTTTCCGGGAGACGGATTCATATCAAATCCTGAACCTGCCGCAACCACGGATGCTTCAAAATCTTTCATCAGTTTCAGGAACTTTACACCGTCTTCATCGTTGATGCAACGGTTGACTAGCTCCTGCTCTACTCCACACAATTCAGGAAACTCGGCCAACATGGTTGTTCCACCTACTGCCGCCATAATATCTGAAACTTCACCCAAAACTGGATTCGCAGAAATTCCTGAGAAACCGTCCGAACCACCACATTCCAGACCAATGTTCAGTTTGGTGATGGATGCAGGTTTTCTTTCTATTTCGTTGGCTTTTTTAATGCCTTCATAAGAATCTTTGATAACACCAGTCAGCATTTCATCGATGGTTCCCGATTTTTGCTGTTCGTAAACGACAATCGGTTTTTTGTTATTTGGAGCCAATGCATGCAGTGAATCCATGAAAATCTGTACCTGAAGATTCTGACACCCTAAGCTGAGAACCGTAGCTCCCGCCACATTCGGGTTGTTGACATATCCTGCAAACAGTCTTCCCAACGCTTCAGCGTCCTGACGGATTCCGCCACAACCACCTTGATGCGTGATGAATCTTACATCTATATTTTTAAAAACTCGTGTATCTGGTTCTTCTTCTTCAGCTTCAACAGTTGCACCGCCGTTTAATAACGAACGCAATAATAACTGATGTTTGCTGGCTTTGTCGTGAAGTAATTCTTTTTCAAAAATATCTTTCAGCGTTTCGATATTCTTGTTTTCGCAGAATACCAACGGGAAAAACAGCCAAACATTTTCTGTACCTACCTGTCCGTCTTCACGGTGAAAACCATTGAAAGTACGGTCTTTCCATTTGTCTACATTGGGTGGAGTCCAGCCCAAAGTTTCGGTTTTCCCGACTACTTTTGCACTTTGGTGTTTTACATTTTCGGTAGTAATGACTTCGCCTTGTTTGATGGATTGATTGGCTTTTCCAACGATAACGCCATACATTAAAATATGGTCGCCATCCTCAAAATCCACGGCAGCGAATTTATGTTTTGCTTTAATATCTTTAAGAATCGTATAATCTGTACCGTCTAAGTGCACCGATTCTCCGGCAGGTAAATCCAACAGCGCTACAATAACGTTGTCTTTGGGATTTACTTTCAGTACTTTCTTTTGCATGATTTCTAAGAATAAAATTGAATAAAATTTTTGTAAGCAGTTTCCATTTCATTGTGGTCGATTTCGTACAATGCTTTTGCAACTGCGGCTTTCAGGCCTTCAACCTTCGTAAGGTCTGTATCCCAGAACAGTTTTTCGCTTAACGAAAGTTCTGAAACTACTTCATAATCTTCGTTTTTCCAGATTTCTCTGAATCTGTTCACGATTGCTTCTTCGTCATTCAGAGGAAGAGATTTTTCACCAAAACTTCCCTGGTAGAATCTGATTAAACTTGCCAGAGAGAACGTTAAGTTCAACGGAAGTTTGTTATTTCTTTCAACATACGTCAACAAACTCGGAACGACTCTTACTTTAAATTTAGAAACAAAATATAAAGCAATGCTCGCCAAATGGTGCTTGATGAAAGGATTTCTGAATCTGTCGAACACTTCTTCAGCAAATTCTTTCAGTTCAGTTTCATCTAAACCTAAAGTCTGATTCACTTCATTAAATATCGATTCGCTTAAAAATGTTCCGATAAACTGGTCATCGATTGCTTCTTTTACGATTTCTTTTCCTGCTAAAATTGCTGGAGCCAACATCAATGTATGTCCGCCATTCAGAATTCTTACTTTTCTCAAACGGTACGGCTGAATATCATCCACCACCAAAATCTGTTCGTTGATCTGATCGAAAGGAATTCTCTGTTTTAAGTCTTCACCTCCCTGAATCACCCATAAAAGGAATGTTTCAGAAACCACCATCATCGGGTCTTCATAATCCAACTGGTCTTCATACGTCGCAGCATCATCTTTCGGGTAACCCGGAACAATTCTGTCGACCAAAGTATTATGGAAGTGATTGCTGTTTTCAATCCATTGCGCAAAACCATCTTCTAAATTCCAAAGTTGGGCATATTTTAAAATAATACCTTTTAAAACAATCGCATTTTCTTCGATCAGTTCGCAAGGAATAATTCTCAACCCTTTATCTGCTGCTCCATTGAAATGCTTGTATCTTTCATGAAGTAACACCGCTACTTTCGCAGGGAAATTTTTGTGCGGACCGTCGTAGGTATTTTCAGTTTCGTCGTAGGCAATTCCGGTTTCGGTTGTATTTGAAAAAACAAATTCAAGTTCTTCTTCTTTTGCTAATTCTAAAAAATCGCTGTAATCTACATAAGGATTAATCGATTTTTGAATCGCTGAAATCACGCATTTTTCATCGATGATTTCTCCTTTTTTTATTCCTCTGGAAAATAAAGTGTACAGATTCCCCTGTTCTTCAAGTTTGTGAACAGAACCGTTTGGAGTCGGCTGAATGTTGACAATTCCTGCGTTGAAATCTGCTTCTTTGTTTAATTTATCAATCACATAATCTGTAAATCCGCGCATGAAGTTTCCTCCACCGAACTGTACAATTTTGATTGGTAATTTTGTATCTATACCGCTGTTTTGACGGTTTAATTTTTGTTTTGTCTGATTTTCCATTTTTCTAAATTGAATTAAATTGTGTTTTTAATTCTGCTAAATCTTAATGCTTTTTTAAACGCAAAGTCCGCAAAGATTTTTTTAAAGCTTGATGTATATTTTTAAGTTCGCAAAGGCGTTCTACTTAGCTAAGAACTCAAAGTTTTATATTTGGACTATTAAGAGTCTGCTTAAAATTTCATCAAAATTATTTACCCCGACCCTAAAGGGAGTTAATTTTGATGAAATTTTCAAGGCATTTTTCCACCCTTTAGGGTTTGGGGTAAAGAAAAATGCTTTGAAAATTTTATTTACTGATCACCTTATATTTCGGAACCAATGTTTTCATAACTGTCCATGCGATCAGGTAAGCGACAGCACAAACTGAGAAAATGATCATGTATCCTTTATCAATTCCGTCAGATACTACTGCGCCTGACTTTTCCAACTGCTCAAAGAATCCATCCGGCAAACGGTCGTTCACATATTGCGGATATTTTTCCAACAAAGGAACTCCGTCTACGGTTGACCAAGCTTTGTGGGCGTGATCGAATAATAATCCTGAAGATTTATTTATTAAAAAAGATCCGATTCCGCCTGCCATTCCGCCTATTCCTGTGATGGTTGCAATGGCTTTTTTAGGGAACATATCGCCAACTGTTGAGAAGATATTTGCTGACCAAGCCTGATGTGCTGCTCCTGCGATACCGATAATTAAAACCGGAATCCAATAGGTTGCAGTTCCTAAAGGTTGTGCTAACAGTGCTAACAGCGGGAAAAATGCAAAAATTAACATTGCTTTCATTCTTCCTGAATAGGCATTCATTCCTTTCTTTTCAACAAAATATTTTGGAAGCCATCCTCCGATGATTGATAACAAAGTAATCATGTATAATACAAATAATGGAAGTGCACTTTCTGTGGAATCCATTCCGTATACCGAACTTAAATACGCCGGAGTCCAGAATAAAAAGAACCACCAAACACCGTCTGTCATGAACTTTCCGAATGCGAAAGCCCAAGTTTGTCTGTAGCTGAAACATTCTTTGAACGTAAATACTTTTTCCGGAACTGAAGTGTCTTCATTAGGAAGATCGTCCTGATCCTGATTGATATACGTTAATTCATGTTCGTTAACTCTCTTGTGTAAATGAGGCTTTTTATAAACAAATACCCAAAGTCCCATCCAAACAAATCCTAGCGCACCGATGATGATAAATGCCCATTCCCAACCCATTGATTTTGCAATAAATGGAATTGTTAGCGGTGCTGCCAAAGCTCCAACTGTTGCCCCAGCGTTCCAGATGCTTGTAGAAAATGCTCTGTCTTTTTTAGGGAAATATTCTGCTGTGGTTTTGATCGCTGCAGGGAAATTTCCTGCTTCACCAATCGCCAAAACGAAACGTGCAAAAATGAATAAGGTTACACTTGTACTGATAATTGCCCCAGTATTAGAAACTGTTCCAATCAATTCTTTAGAACCATGAAAACCGGCCGTCCAAGTTCCGGTAAGAATTCCTGAAGTGGCGATTCCGCAGAATGCATGTAAAACTGCACCGATCGACCAAACTCCGATCGCCCAAAGGAAACCTTTTTTGGTATCCATCCAGTCGACGAACTTTCCTGCGAAAAGCATTCCCACTGCATAAAATATGGAGAATAATGCGGTGATGTTTCCGTAATCGTTGTTATTCCAGTGAAACTCCGGTGCTATAAAATCTTTCCACGTCAATGATAAAACCTGACGATCCAGATAGTTGATCGTGGTCGCGAGAAATAACAGCAGACAAATCGTCCATCTGTATTGCGTCGGCTTAAGAGATTTAACTGAACTCATAGTCAATTTATTTATTTTAAAGTCTGAATGATATCCAGCACTTTTTTGGTTTCATTTTCTATCGTCGTATAGTCTTTCGCAAGCATCAATTCTTTGCTTACCAGCTTGCTTCCCATTCCTACTGCAGAAACTCCTGCTTTGAACCAGCTGTCAATGCTTTCTTTCGTAGTATCAACACCTCCGGTTGGCATAAATTTCAGATTCGGGAAAACATCTTTGATGGCACTCATAAATCCAGGTCCTAAAGCGTTTCCTGGGAATAATTTAATGAAAGTTACGCCTGCAGCTTCAGCCGCGATGATTTCTGTCGGAGTCATACAACCCGGGCTGTACAACAAATCTTTCGGGATTAAAAATGCTGCAACTTCCGCCACAAAACCAGGGCTGATAAAGAAATCTGCCCTCGCTTTGTAATATTCTTCAGCTTGTTTTACATTTTTGATCGTTCCGATTCCGAGAAGCATTTCAGGCATTTCTGCGTTACGTACTTCTACCATTTTTGTGAAATTACTCAACGCAGCTTCTCCACGGCTGGTGTATTCTACCGCACGGATCCCTGCTTTGTAAAGTGATCTCAATATTTCTAAAGTTACCGTTTCATCAGCATTGTAATACAGAGGCAAAGCTCCCTGATTGATGATGGTGTTTGTAACCAATTGAATTTTTGTCATTTTGTTTTAATTATTTTGTTAAAATAATCTTTGATGGCGTTTTATCCATCCTTTGGTATGCTGTCCTGCTAGGGACTTACTAAAATTCCATTCTCTTCCTCCCTTTAGGGTCGGGGTTAAAGAAGAAAATTGAATTTTTCTTTGTTTGATTTTTTTTGATAGGATTTTATCCTATCCTTTGTTAAATCGTCCCGTTGGGACTTTCTATGCTATTTTTTGGAACATGGAGTTCACAAAGATTTTTATTGCTGACTGTTTTTTTAGTTTCACAAAGCCGCTCCGCCTATAAAAGACCATTAAATTTCAAATATGATGACTGCTTATATTTTAAAAGCCTCTTGAGCCAATTGCCAAAAGCTAACAGTTAAAAGCAAAAACTACCTCTTGATTCGTCCCCCTGAATTTCCGGCCATTACTTCGAGGATATCTTCTGCGCTGCAGTAATTGATGTCGCCTAAAATGGTGTGTTTGATGGCACAGGATGCGTTGGCAAAATTTAAAGCTTTCTCGTCATCGAAATTTAATAAACCATAAATCAGACCTGCTGCAAAAGCATCTCCCGTTCCGATTCTGTCAACAACTTGGTCTATTTCTAAAAATTTTGTTTCAAAATAATTTCCGTTAATTAAAGCTCTTCCCTGCGTTTGCTGAGAACTTGCCGTAACCCCGATTCTTATTTTGTCGAAAATTTTATGAATTGATGGACACTGTTTTTTTAATTCTTCACAAGCTTCCATGAAACCTTGCTGATCTGACGAAAACTGAGTTCCCAGAATTTCATTGATCTCATTCACCCCACCGATGAAAACCGTTGAGTAAGAAACCAATTCTTTTAAAACTTCGTTTCCGTTTTTACCATATTTCCACAGGTTGGAACGATACGCAGGATCAGTAGTCACTTCAATTCCCATTTCACGGGCGGTTAACAAACCTTCTTTCAAAGTTTCGTAAGCACCTTCAGAGATTCCTGGGCTGATGCCAGTCCAGTGAAAAAATTCGCAGCCTTCCAAAGCTTTTTTCCAGTCTACCTGTTCGGGTTTAATGTTGGCAAAAGAACCGTTTAGTCTGTTGTAAGCAATTCTGCTCGCACGAACCGATGCACCCACTTCAAGGAAATATAAACCTAAAGGATGTTCATTTTTATTAATGAAAGTCGTATTAATCCCGAAACTTTTAATGAAAGACAATGCTGATTCTCCCACAAAATCATCTGAAACATTGCTGATATGCGTCACGTCGCAACCCATTGTTGCCAATGAAGAAGCTACGTTGAGCTCAGTTCCGCCGAAGAAAAATTCCATTTCGTGGCTCTGTTTCATTGTTTTGTTTCCGGGAGGCGAAAGTCTCATGATTACTTCACCGAAAGTAAGTATTTTGCTAGCCATATTTTAAATACTCTTTTTAATATCTGCTGTTATTTAAACGCAAAGTGCGCTAAGATTTCTTTTAAAACTTGATGTATATTTTTAAGTTCGCAAAGGTGTTCTACTCACGCATGCTCACAAGGATTTTTCAAGTTGAGAAAAATTGCAGATATGTAAATTATTGTTTTTTTAAACCATTAAGATTTATAAGTTTTAAAGATTTTTTAAGTTGAGCTTCGCTTTAAGCAGCCTGTTTAATAAAATCTTAGATTTTAACTTAATAAAACTTAACCTTTTAATTTCCTTAATGGTTTAAAATTGAATTTATTTAATTCGAATTTAAAAATCGAAATAATTTTTAGCGTTGTGATAACAGATATCGGAAATGGTTTTTCCAATCAGTTCCATATCATCCGGCAATTCGCCGTTTTTCATTTCTTCTCCAAAAAGATTACACAATACTCTTCTGAAGTATTCGTGTCTTGGGTAAGATAAGAAACTTCTTGAATCTGTCAACATCCCAACGAAACAGCTGATTAATCCCATGTTTGAAAGGGCATTCATCTGCTTGATCATTCCGTCTTTCTGATCCAAAAACCACCATCCTGAACCGAACTGTACCTTTCCTTTGATACTGCCGTCATTGAAATTCCCGATCATTGTTGCGAAAATTTCGTTGTCGGCAGGATTTAAGTTATATAGAATTGTTTTGGTCAGTTTATCTTTTCCGTCTAGAGCGTTTAATAATTTAGACAAAGTTTCAGCCTGTACGAAGTCACCGATAGAATCCCATCCTGTATCCGGACCCAAAATTCTGTGCATTCTTTCGTTGTTGTTTCTCAAAGCTCCCAAGTGGAACTGCTGAACCCATCCAAATTGATGATACGTTTCGCCTAAGAATAATAAAATGGCAGTTTTGAACTGATTGACCTGCTTTTCAGCAATTACTTTTCCTGAAATTTTATCATTGAAAATTGAACTCACTTCAGCTTCTGAAGCTTCCTCGAAAGAAATATTGTTCAGTCCATGGTCGCATAATCTGCATCCGTTTTCGTGGAAATATTCTACTCTTTTTAATAAAGCATCGCACAAAGTCTGGTAAGAGTTGATTTCAATTCCAGCTGACTCGCCCAATTTAGAAATATAATCTGCGAAGTTGTGGTTTTCAATCAAAATCGCTTTATCCGGACGGAAAGCGGTACTTACTTTAATGCTGAAATCACTTTTCGCTAAATCCTGATGATAGTTTAATACATCAATCGGATCTTCAGTCGTGCACAAAGATTCTACATTCATCATTTTCAGCAAACCTCTTGTCGACTTTTCAGGAGTCTGAAGCTGTGCCGTGATGTTGTCATAAATATCTGATGCGTTTTTTTCGTTTAATAATTCATCAATTCCGAAATAACGCTTTAATTCTAAATGTGTCCAGTGGTACAAAGGATTTCTTAACGTGTAAGGAACCGTTTTTGCCCAGGCCTCGAATTTTTCTTTGTCTGAAGCGTCGCCTGTGATGAATTTTTCGTTCACACCCATCGTACGCATTGCACGCCATTTGTAATGATCGCCCGCAATCCACACTTTAGAAATATTTTCGAAAACGGTATCTTCAGCGATATCTTTTGGAATCAAATGATTATGATAATCGATGATGGGCTGTTTTTCTGCGAAGTTGAAGTATAATTCTTCCGCGTATTTATTTTGTAATAAAAAATTATCTGTAATAAAAGATTTCATTCTAGTAAAATTCTTGTGTTATTCATTAGCAGGTTTTCCGATGGTCGCCAAAATACCTCCATCCACATAAATAATGTGTCCGTTGATAAATTTGCTTGCGTCTGAAGCTAAGAAAATAGCCGTTCCTGCAAGATCTTCCGGGTTCCCCCATCTTCCTTCGGGAGTTCTGCTGATGATAAAATCGTTAAACGGATGACCGTCTACTCTGATTGGTTCTGTTTGAGTCGTTGCAAAATATCCGGGACCGATACCGTTCACCTGAATATTGTGTTTTGCCCATTCTGTTGCTAAATTTTTGGTAAGCATTTTCAATCCGCCCTTTGCAGAAGCATATGCTACTACGTTGTCACGGCCAAGCTCACTCATCATCGAGCAAATATTGATGATTTTACCGGATTGTCTTTTGATCATGTGTTTCCCAACCAGTTGAGACATGATGAAAGGACCGGTAAGATCTACATCGATTACTTTTCTAAAGTCTGCCACATCCATCTCTAAAGCCGGAACACGTTTAATGATTCCTGCATTATTGACCAGGATGTCTATTTTCCCATGTGTAGCAAGCATTAATGCTACTTTCTGAGCGGCTTCCAATTCGTCGGTCACATCAAAAAGGTAACCGGTTGCACTATATCCTTTAGAGTGATAATAGTTTAAAGCTTCCTCTAATTTTGATGGCGTTGTACTTGTGATTGCCAATTCAGCACCTGCAGAGGCAAGACCTTCAGCCATTGCCATTCCTAATCCGTGAGTACCGCCGGTTACAACGGCTACTTTTCCGGATAAATCGAATAAATTCATGTAGAAAAAATTACTTTAGTTCGTTAGTTTTAACAGCGTCCATATCGCCATAATCCATATTTTCTCCTGCCATTCCCCAGATAAATGTGTAGTTGGAAGTACCAACTCCTGAGTGAATAGACCATTCCGGAGACAAAACCGCCTGATTATTTTGCATGAAAACATGACGGGTTTCGTGAGGTTGTCCCAAAAAATGACTTACAGTCTGCCCTTCTTCCAAATCAAAATAAAAATAAGCTTCCATTCTTCTGGTATGCGTGTGAGAAGGCATCGTGTTCCAAACACTTCCTTCGTGCAACTCGGTCATTCCCATTTGTAGCTGACAAGTTTCTAAAACGCTGTTGACTATCAGTTTATTGATCGTACGTCTGTTTGCGTATTTTGCTTCGCCTAATTCTACAATTTCAGCTTCGTTTTTAGTGATTTTTTTCGTTGGAAAAGTGTGATGAGCAGGAGCCGAATTGAAATAAAATAAAGTCTGACCTTCATTTCCGTTTTCAAAAACAACATCTTTTGCTCCTTTTCCAATGTATAAAGCTTCTTTAGTTCCAAGCTCGAAAACTTCTCCGTCAACGGTTACCTTTCCAGCAGCGCCAACGTTGATGATTCCCAATTCTCTTCTGTCTAAGAAGTTCTCTGCCTTCAGATCATCAGTAGGCTCCAGTTTCAACGCACTTTTTACGGGCATTGCACCACCTACGATCATTCTGTCGTACATAGAATACACTACATTGATTTGATCTTCATTAAATAAATCATTCATCAAAAACTCCCTTCTCAGGTCTTCAGTTGTATATTTTTTTACATCTTCAGGATGATGGGCGTAACGAAATTCTGATTTTGTCATACTCTAGATTTTAAACTTAAATTATGGTTTTTAAAAACCTGTTAAACATTGCGTAATCGATTGCATTAAATTACACTAAAATTCCACAGAAATACTTGTTGTTAAATATATAGAATATATGTATTCGGTTAACAAAAAATTAATTTAAATTTCAAATTAATTGATTTACAAGTAATTAAAATTAATAATCTGAAAAAATTTAGAGAATTTTAAGATAACAGAAGTTGAATTTTTTAACGAAATAAGGTAACAAACACTTAAGAAAATAAAAATCATGCCAATTAATATGTGAATAAATTTGACATTGCTATATAAATAAGGATATGATAAAATTAATATATCCAGAATCACAATTTAACACAATTTCTATCATTTATAAAATACACAAGTTTTTCAGAACGAAAAAGATGATAAAAATCAGACTAAGTAATCAAAAATAGTTTTTGCCGCTACTTTTTGGGAGTTTTAAATAGATTAAAAAGCTATGATTTGGCTTAATTTTATACAATTACAATCATTAAACATCAGATTATTTTCACTTTTTTAAGCATTTAAAAGAAAAAAGAAATACAAACATAAATTATTGAATAACAATTAATTAAAACATAATATAAATTCTAAATTTTATATTTATTAACAAATTAAACAGTCAAATTAATGAAAAAATAACATTTTTTTCTTTGCGTAATGAAAAATAATATTAGTTTAGAAGCCAAGATATTTTATTAAGATTAATTACGCAATCGATTGCACTCAAAAAAGCGTATATAATAAAAATATTCCTACAAACAGAATACTTAAAAATCCACAAAGAAAAACTAGAGAAGTTATTGGCTTCTCAAACCACACATTAAACTATATAAGGATACAATAAATGGATAAAAAGGTACAATCAATAAAGTGGTTATATTTAACTGTTTTCCTTCTTCCCATACTTGGTATGGCCCAGGAAAAAGAAACCAAGATCGACGAGGTTGTCTTGGTAGGATATAATAAGGTTTCTAAAAAAGATGTTACCAATGCCGTATCATCTGTAAAAGGAGAAGCATTAAAAGACATGCCGGTAAACTCTGCTGCCGAGGCTATCCAGGGAAGACTTGCGGGTGTACAAGTGCAGGCAAGTGAAGGTAAGCCGGGAGGTGATGTAGATATCAAGGTAAGAGGTGGTACTTCTATTACAGGAAGTAATGCTCCGCTCTACATCGTAGACGGTGTACAAATGGATAATGCAATGAGCATTCTTTCGCCTAAAGAAATTGAATCTATCGAAGTCTTGAAAGATGCATCTTCCACTTCTATCTATGGATCTCGAGGTGCAAACGGTGTTGTTTTGATCACAACAAAAAGCGGCCGCAAGAAAGCTATAACTACAATTAACTACAACGGTTTTACAGGCGTAAGAAAAATCATGAATACGCTTCCTGTATTAGACCCTTATGAATTTGTATTGTATCAGTACGAGCTCTACAACAAAAACGGAATTGCAGAAGATATTACTTCTTTCGCTACACGCTATGGGACGTACAGTGAGCTTGCAGATAAATATAAGAATATTCAGAAAAGAGACTGGCAGGACGAGCTATTTGGTAAAGAAGCATTTAACTTTACACATAACTTAACCATCAACGGAGGCTCTGAAAAATCAGCTTTTGCACTTACCCTAAATCATGTAGATGAGGACGGAATTATGCTAAGCTCTGGCTTCAAAAGAAGCATGGCCAACTTTAAGTATGATTACGACATCAGTAAAAAGCTTAAATTTGGAATTAATGCGAGATACAGCAGATCTTTAACGACAGGGGTAGGTACTTCCAGTACAGGATCACAAAGTAACAACAGATTGAGAAACTCTGTAAGATACCAGCCTTTTGAAGGTGGATCAAACGTTCCGATCGATGATTTCGATCCTTCATACTCAACGATGACCAACCTTGTAAATCCTCTTATTCTAAATGATAATGAAGTAAGAGACAACAGAATCAACGATTTGTTGTTAAATACTTATTTGAACTATAATATTACCAAAGACTTAACTTTTAGAACGGTCATCGCTTACGTACAAAGAGATATTGCGACCAACCAGTTTTGGGGAAGCGTAACGTCTCAGGCAAGAGCCAATGCTGATATGCCAATCGTACAGCTTGACAGATCTCAAACCAGAAGAATCACCAATACCAATACATTAAACTATACCAAAAAATTTGGACAACATAAGATTGATATCTTGCTTGGTCAGGAGACCGTGCAGACTGATGGAGAATCTAGCTACAATTATGTAAAATGGTTCCCAAAATCTATTTTACCTAATGAAGCATTTGCCAACATCGGAGCCGCTACCCCACCTGCCGGATTAATCCAAGACGCAGCAAGAACAGCTATGTTACCACCAGATCGATTAGCATCATTCTTCGGGCGTGTAAACTATATATTTGCCAATAAATATATTCTTACCGCATCAGTAAGAGCTGATGGATCTAATGTATTCATGAAAGGAAACCAATGGGGATATTTTCCGGCAGCTTCAGTAGCCTGGAAACTTAAAGAAGAAAAATTCCTTAAAGATGTTAACTGGTTAGACGAGTTGAAACTTCGTGTAGGCTACGGTCTTTCAGGAAACAACAGAATTACGTCTTATTTGTGGGCAAATTTCTATAACGTCAATGCCAATAATGGATACGTATTCGGTACTTCTGTTACACCGGGATCAGGTGTTTCTACAACACAGGCTAACCCGAATGTAAAATGGGAGGCTACTGTTTCTAAAAATGCAGGGATCGATTTTGAACTTTTCAATGGTAGATTATATGGTAGTGTAGACGGATACATTACAGATACTAAAGATTTGTTGGTTTTAGCTAAAGTACCATTTCCAGGTTATGCTAATCAGTTTCAAAACTCAGGTAAAACAAGAAATAAAGGTCTTGAATTTACGATGGGAGGGGTAATTGTAAATAATGAAAACTTCAACTGGAAAATAGACGCCAACCTTTCGGCAAACAGAAACACTATTTTAAGCCTTGGAAGCGGTGTTGCACCAGGACAAGATTCTTATCTGGTACAGTCTGGAGGAATCGGAGGTTTCGACTTTATCGCTAAGGTAGGTAGCGCTGTAGGAACTTATTACGGATATGTAACTGAAGGAAGATATGAAGTATCAGATTTTGATTATAATGCAGCTACACAAGTTTATACTTTAAAAGCAGGACTTCCCAACAGCAGCCAGATTGCTTTAGGAGCAAAAGCAGTACAACCGGGAGATTTAAAACTGAAAGACATAAACGGTGACGGTCAGATTACCGACGCAGACAGACAGGAATTGGGAAGCGCACAGCCAAAATTTTATGGTGGCTTTAATCAAACATTCAGATATAAGAATTTTGATATGAGCTTATTATTTAATTTCTCTGTCGGAAATAAAGTATATAATGCAAATAAGATAGAAAATACAACACAGTATCTATATAGGGACAACAACATGGCTGCAGACGTTGCCAACCGTTGGAGATGGTTTGATGATAATGGTGTAAAGGTAAACGATCCTACACAATTAGCTGCTTTAAATGCAAATACAACCATGTGGACTCCTCCGACAGGACAGTACATTCTTCATTCTTATGGTATTGAAGATGGATCTTTCTTAAGATTAAACAACGTAACGCTAGGTTATACTTTACCAAAAGGTTCTTTGGAAATGATCGGTGTGAAAAATTTCAGATTATATGCAACGGTTAACAACCTGTTTGTAATTACCGGATATTCTGGATACGATCCTGAAGCTAGTACACGAAGAAATCCTTTAACTCCCGGAGTAGACTATGCAGCATACCCAAGAAGCCGCTTTTATGTAACTGGAGTAGATATCACTTTCTAAAAATTAAAAAAAATGAAAAAGAGCAAATCAATATTAATTTTAACTTGTCTTGCAGGAGCACTATTTTTAAACTCTTGTAGTGACTTTCTTAATCCCGAAAACCTTTCAAGCGTTTCTGAAGAACAACAGTTTGATAGTACAGCAGATACATTTTCAGCTTTGGTAGGAGTTTATTCTCAACTTGGTGGTGACGATGGTTACGGGCAAAGATTATCTTTAATCATCCCTCAGTCTGGAGACGACTTCAGAACTTCAGGAAGCTACAATTGTAATGATAGAAGAGGGGTAGCTACGTTTGGCGCTTGCCCTACAAATACTGAGCTGAATAATCCTTTCGGAAAGCTGTACACCGGAATTGAGCGTGCTAATCTTGTCATTAAAAATATTCCTTTATCTCCGGTAATGAAAAACGGTTCAGAGGATGATAAAAAATTAATGAACAGATATCTTGGTGAAGCATTAACATTAAGAGCGCAATATTATTATGAACTGATCAAAAACTGGGGAGATGTGCCTTTCTATCTTGTTCCGGCTTCTGATATTGCAGACCAAAACCAGCCAAAAACAGATCGTGACGTTATCTATGAGCAAATTATTGATGATCTTGCAAAAGCATCTGCTGTAGTGCCGTGGAGATCTGAAGGAGGAACTACCAGCAACAGAATCTCTAAAGGTTTTGTGAAAGGTCTGAGAGCAAGAATTGCATTGGCAAGAGCAGGTTGGTCTTTAAGAAGAAGCCCGCAGGTAATGGCACAGGGATCAAATCCTCAGAAGTATTATCAGATTGCTTATGATGAGACCAAAGATATTATGAATCATAGCGGTGAGCATTCACTTAACCCTAGCTACGAAAGTGTTTTCAGAGCTCTTCATACGAATACCCAAGATGCAACTAACGAGATTATTTTTGCCGTTGGAGCTTTTGGAGGTGGTACAAGAACAGACTCTAAAATAGGATATTACAACGGTCTTAAACATCATGATAATTCTAACTGGAAAGGTGGTGGAGGTATCAATGCGTTGCCTACATACTTCTATGAGTTTACAAAATATGACCTCAGAAGAGATATGAATGTTGGGATCTTTACAGTAAATGCATCAAATCTGGCTGAGCTTGTAGCTGCAAACTCATTTACTGATTCAAAATACAGAAAATCTTGGACGAGTATTACAGGTCCTTCTCAAACATTAGCTGTTGACTGGCCATTATTGAGAATATCTGATGTAATGTTGATGTTTGCCGAAGCAGATAACGAACTGCATGGTGCACCTTCTCCAGAAGCTATCAATGCAGTGAGAGCAGTAAGAAGCAGAGCGTACACAGGTAATTTAGCACAAATAGGAACAATTCCTACTGATAAAACAGGTTTCTTTAATTATATCGTTAAAGAAAGAATGCTAGAATTAGGTTCGGAAGGAATTAGAAAATACGACTTAATCAGATGGAATTTACTTGCTACCAAAATTGCAGAAACAAAACAGAAACTTTCAGATTTCATCAACGGTGTAGGTGCTTATGCTAATGTTCCGTTAGATATTTATTATAAAGCTTCCGCATTTGATCCTACAAAAACAGCTCAGCAAAATATTACTGCCATTGATGTATTTACAACGACTGGAGTAAATAAAGCTGATGTTTTTTATGTTCCTAGCCAATCGACTACACTTCCGGCAGGTTACAAAAAAATCGCATGGAGATCTGGTGTTTTACCAACTTATGTAAACGATCCTTCGGCGGGATATGCACAATATTTCCAGGTCAATAAGCGAGAGCTTTTACCAATCTATTTTGAGTACATTCAAAATAACCCTGCTCTTACCCAAGACTATGGTTATTAGTAAAAATATACATTCATATTAATTAATTTTCAGTACAGACTTCCTCCTTTTGGGGAGAAGGTCTGTACTTTTCTTCAAGAAAAAAATTCAGGAATATGCAGGTTTCAGATTTAAAAAATACTAAGTTCTTCTTTATTTTTTCACTCGCTTTGATCACCCTTCTTTCTTTCAAGGCTAATGATGATAAAACCATCACAGTTTCGAAAGACGGAAAAGGAAATTACACGACCATTCAACAGGCAATTGACGCTGTTGAAGAAGGAACATCGGTAAGAACAAAAATTATTATAAAACCCGGAACTTATAGAGAAAAAATTACAATTTCTGCTACAAAAAGCGCGATAACTTTAATTGGAGAAAATGCAGAAAACACCATTTTGGTTTACGGCGATTTTGCTTCAAAACCAAATGCGGAAGGCAAAAATATTGGAACAACAGGTTCATCAACTATTTTTATTTTTTCAGATAATTTTTCAGCTAAAAATATCACTTTTCAGAATGATGCAGGACCAGTCGGGCAAGCTGTGGCAGTTTTAACAACGGGTGATAAAATTGCTTTTGAAAATTGCAGATTTTTAGGATTTCAAGATACTTTATATCTAAAAGGAGCTCAGGATTTGGAAGACAAAACAAAACCTTCAAGAAATTATTTTAAAAACTGCTACATTGAAGGAACTACCGATTATATCTTCGGAGCCGGAACAGCCGTTTTTGAAAACTGTACCATCTATTCTAAAAACAATGCTTCATATGTTACTGCAGCTTCTACTCCACAGGAAAATCAGTTTGGTTTTGTGTTTATTAACTGTAACTTAACAGGAAATGCTGCAACAAATTCTGTATATTTGGGACGACCTTGGAGGCCATTTGCAAAAACTGTTTACATCAATTGTGCAATCGATTCCACAATAAAAAAAGAAGGTTGGCATAATTGGTCTAAACCTGATGCCGAAAAAACAACTTTCTACGGAGAATACAATTCCAAAGGAGCCGGAGCCTATATTTTAAAAAGAGTTTCCTGGTCACATCAGCTTACGAAAGATCAGGCAAAAAAATATACTGCAAAAAATATTCTTTCGGGAAAAGACAATTGGAACTATAAAAAAGCTTTAAAATAAGTTGACATCAAAACAATCGATTATGAAAAACACTTTTTTTGCAGCTTCAATACTGGGAATTTTCACCTTACAAAACTGCACGACTCAGTCTAAAGTTTTAAATGAAAACCCGACTGTAATTTCAGGAAAAACAATCAGTTTTCCCGGAGCAGAAGGTTTTGGAAGATTCACTACCGGAGGAAGAGGTGGAAAAGTTTTATTTGTAACTAAAACTTCGGATGATGGTTCAGAAGGAACTTTAAGACACGCTTTAGAACAAAAAGGACCAAGATATATTGTTTTTAAAACTGCCGGAACAATTTATCTGGAATCGCCTTTAAGAATCAAAGAAGGCGATGTTACCATTGCCGGACAAACTGCTCCCGGAGACGGAATTACTGTTGCCAATTACGAAACTTTCGTAGCGGCAGACAATGTGATTATTCGCTTTTTGCGTTTCAGAATGGGAGATCAAAAGAAATATGAAGGCGACGCTTTGGGTGCAAGATTTATAAAAAATTTAATTGTAGATCATTGTTCGATGAGCTGGTCGACTGATGAAACGGTTTCAATTTATGTCAATGAGAATACCACACTTCAATGGTGTGTAATTTCAGAAAGCTTAAGAAATTCTGCCCACCAAAAAGGCGCACACGGATACGGAGGAATTGCCGGTGGAAAATTCGCTTCTTTTCATCATAACATCTACGCAAATCATGACAGCAGAAATCCAAGATTGGGTGAATATGCGGGAAGTAAATTTGCTTTGACTGATCTGACTGATTTTAGAAATAATGTCATTTACAATTGGGGTCACAATAATATCTACGGTGGCGAAGGAATGAATGTAAATATGGTTAACAATTACTACAAACCCGGACCTGCATCGATGAACAAAAAAAGAATTGCCGCCATCGACAAAAATGAAAGACCGGAAACCGAAGTATACAACATTTGGGGGAAATATTACATCAACGGAAATTTTTCAGAGGGTAATCCCGATGTTACGGCAGACAACTGGAATTTAGGTGTTTTTAATCAAATGAAACCTGCTTACAATTTGACTGATGCTGATAAAAATTCAATTAAAATCAGTCAACCTCACGATATTCAGAATAATGTGAAAACTGATTCTCCAAAAGAGGCGTATGAAAAAATATTAAAAATCGGAGGGGCAAGTTTGGTGAGAGATGCGGTAGATTTACGAGTTTTGGCACATGTAAAAAACGGAACATTTTCTCATAAAGGTTCGCTTGGCAGCGACAACGGAATCATCGATTCACAAAATGATGTCGGAGGATTTCCTCAATTGAAAACAGGAAAAATCCCTGTTGATTCAGACAACGACGGAATGCCCGACGACTGGGAAATCAAAAATAATCTTGACCCGAAAACAGCCAATGCCAACGGAAAAGATTTAGATAAAAACTATGACAATATCGAGGTTTACATGAATGACCTTGTGAAAAAAATAACCGAAAAACAGTAAAAAGTCACTGAACTTTTTCTTTAAATGGTTATCTAAAACGAAAGTATTATGTCAGAAAAATTAAAATCAAACGTATTCAAACTTATTTTAGCGGGAGCTGTTTTCGCAGCCGGTTCGTCATTCGCACAGAAGAACGTCATCGAAAATATTCGCCAAAATCCTAAAACTCCTTTTTCCTACGCGGAATTATCCATAAAAGACGGTGGAAAATGGCAGGGAAATGAATACATCGGCGGAACTTTCAAAAACGTCAATCAATTACAACTTCCAGCTGAACATACCGACCATTCTTACTACATCAGATACGAAGGAATTGGCCTGGAAAACAATCAAATCGCCTATCGATTATATCTGGACTGGAGAAATGCCACAGATATTTTCGGCAAGAAAGTGAATACCTTGGTGTTGCCGGAAGTCGGACAAGACGGCTTTGAATCTTATCATCACGACGCCACTTGGGGTCAGGATATTTTGAAATCGGGGCGCACCATCGGAGTCGGTTCTTACGGAAGATATGATGAACAGAACGATTTTGTTGAAACTTTTAAAACCGTAAAAAATACAACCGCAAAAGTGGTGAATGAAAGCGATAAATCTTTTGCAACCATCGATTACAAAGGTTGGAAAACGTGGGGAAAAGCAGTGGATCTTCAATCGAAGCTGACGATTTTCAACAAAGACCGTTTTGTAAAGGTTGATTTAAATTTAAATGAAACACTTTCAGGATTATGTACCGGAATTGTTGCGTTTAAAGACATTCCCATGAAAGAGGCGGTCAGTAAAAATAAAAAATGGGGTTATATTGCCACGTACGGAACGCAGACTTTGGCAAAAAAAGAAGACAATCTTGGGATGGTAATTTTCTATCCTATCGAAAGTTTTGATAAATATGTGAAAACAAAATCTACACATACAGTAGTTTTCAAAAAAACTAAAAATGTTTCGTATTACTTTATGGGAGCTTGGTCTCAGGAACCAAACGGAATTAAAACTGAAGAAGAATTCTATAAAGATTTAGATAAAAAATTAGAAATTTTAGATAATAACAATCAACTTTAAAATTTAATGACAATGAGTTTTATTAATCAAAAATTAAAAATATACGCTGTTGCAGTTTTAGGTTCAGGAATGTTTCTGGCTTGTGCACAGACAAAAACGGCAACCGCTGCAAAAGCTACAACACAAACTTCAAAATCCGGAAAAGTAGTTCCTACTAACCTGAAATGGTCTGAAAGAATGATGCTTTCAGAAATGCAGAGATTTCCGGAAGCCTGGATGCTCGATTTCAGCAAAAGCCCGAAATGGACGTATCCATCAGCGATTGTTTTAGACGGCGCCGAGCAACTTTATATTAAAACAGGTAAGAAAGAATACTACGATTACATCAGCGGCTTCGGAGAAACTTTGATCAAAGAAGACGGTACAATTCTTACCTACGACATCGAAAAATACAATATCGACCTTCTGAATAGCGGAAACGTATTGCTTTATCTTTACGAAAAAGAGAAAAAAGAGAAATACTTGAAAGCTCTGCAGACCCTTCGTAAGCAAATTGACGGACAACCGAGAACCAACGAAGGCTCTTTCTGGCACAAAAAAATATATCCAAACCAGGTTTGGCTAGATGGTCTGTATATGGGAATGCCTTTCTATACGCATTATACAAAAGATTTCTCTAAAGGTGCAGATGCAACGAAAGCGTATGATGATATTGTTTTTCAGTTTGATTCGGTTCAGAAAAATCTTTTAGACAAAAAAACAGGATTGCTGTATCACGCTTGGGATGAAAGCAAAAAAGAAGCCTGGGCAGATAAAGAAACCGGACTCTCTCCAAATTTCTGGGGAAGAGCAATGGGTTGGTACGGAATGGCCATGGTTGACGTTCTTGATTATTTACCAGAAAATCATCCTGGAAGAGCAAGAATTATTTCTTACTTAAAATCTTATGCTGATGCTGTAATCAAAGTTCAGGACAAAAAATCTGGTCTTTGGTATCAGGTTTTAGATAAGCCACTGGCGAATGGTAATTACGAGGAAGCAACCGCTTCCGCAATGTTTGTTTACACGATGATTAAATCTGTCAACAAAGGATATCTTCCAAAATCATACAAATCAGCAGCTAAAAAAGGCTACGACGGAATCATCAAAAATTTGATTACTGTTGACGAAAACGGTGTTGTGAATTTAAATAAATGTTGTGCTGTTGCCGGTTTGGGAGGAAAACCTTACAGAGATGGTTCTTATGAATATTATGTAAATGAGGAAATCCGTTCAAATGACGGAAAAGGAACAGGACCATTTATTTTGGCAAGTTTAGAATTTGAGAAGTAGCTTTTGAAAAAAAGTATAAATCTAATGTGTAAAATTGAACAAAATTATTTTCCCCGACCCTAAAGGGAGTAATTTAGTTCAATTTTAAAAGAATTTTTTCACCCTTTAGGGCTGGGGAGAAAAGAAATTCTTTTAAAATTTCATTAATGATTTCATTCTACACATATTCATATAATTTCAAAATTAAAAACCTTTGCTGAGCAGAGCGCCTTTGCGAACGAAAAATCTGCAGAGAATATTAAAAGAATCTTTGCGCTCATTGCGTTAAAACAGAATCTGATTTTATGACAACAAACAAATTTTTAAATATACTTTCAATCACCGCATTTTCCATCGCATCAACGTATTTGAACGCACAGGAAAAACCTTACGTTTCAGAAGTCTGGACTGCAGATCAGGGAAAAAATTACAGAAACCCTATTTTATACGCAGATTATTCAGATCCGGATGTTACAAGAGTTGGTGATGATTATTATATGACCGCTTCAAGTTTCAACGAAGCTCCGGGATTGCCCATCTTACATTCTAAAGATATGGTCAACTGGAAATTGGTAAACTATGCTTTGCCGGACGTTTTACCTGCAGAAAATTTCAGTATTCCAAAAAGAGGCGATGGAGTTTGGGCACCAAGTATTCGTTTTAATAAAGGTGAATTTTACATTTATTGGGGCGATCCTGATTACGGAATTTACATGGTTAAAACCAAAGATCCGCTTGGTAAATGGGATGAACCCGTTTTGGTGATGGAAGGAAAAGGCTTAATTGATTCATGCCCTTTCTGGGATGAAGATGGGCAAGCATATTTAGTTCACGGTTGGGCAGGAAGCCGTGCCGGAGTTAAAAGCTTACTTTCCATAAATAAAATGAATCCTGAAGGAACAAAAGTTTTAGATAAAGGAGTTCATATTTTCGATGGCCACGATGCGCATCCGACAGTTGAAGGTCCAAAAATGTACAAAAGAAACGGCTATTACTACATTTTCGCTCCGGCGGGAGGTGTTGCGACAGGTTGGCAATTGGTTTTAAGATCAAAAAATATTTATGGTCCTTACGAGGAGAAAATAGTTCTTGAACAGGGAAAAACAAAGATCAACGGTCCACATCAGGGAGCTTGGGTTGATACGCCTTCAGGTGAAGATTGGTTCTATCATTTTCAGGATGTTGATGCAGGAGGAAGAATCGTGCATCTTCAACCCATGAAGTGGGAAAAAGACTGGCCTGTAATGGGAATCGACAACGATAAAAACGGAATTGGTGAACCGGTTCTTACTTATAAAAAACCAAACGTCGGTAAAACATATCCGATCGTAACTCCTCCTGAAACTGATGAGTTTGATGGTGAAAAATTAGGTTTACAATGGCAATGGAGCGCCAACGAAAATATCGTGTGGTCATCTAAACTTCCCGGGCAGAAATTTTTGAGATTATTTTCAATGAAAGTTCCTGAAGGAGAATTAAACCTTTGGAATGTTCCAAATTTATTGACTCAAAAATTCCCGGCTCCGAATTTTGTGGCTTCCACTAAAGTTAAATTAACTCCGGAAGATGCTAAAGAAGGAAAAACTGCCGGGCTTCTGGTAATGGGCATGGATCACGCATCGATTGTTATTACGAATAAAACAGACGGATATTATGTTCAGTTGAGAAAAGCTGAAAAAGCAGACAAAGGCGGTGTTGAAAAAGTTTTATTTGAAACTAAATTAAAATCAAACGAAGCTTATTTCAAAGTTAACGTCAGCGAACCCAACGGAATTTGCACATTCAGTTACAGCGAAAACGGAAAAAATTTCATCAAAGTCGGTGAGCCGTTTCAAGCAAAACCAGGAAAATGGATTGGCGCTAAAGTGGGATTATATTCTGTAAGCACACAGAAAGCAAACCGTGGTGGCTATGCAGATTTTGAATATTTCAGAATAACTAAAAATTAATTTAGCCTCTCGCAAATTTTGCTGATTTCGCAGATAATTTTAAAATAGTTAAATTCTGCAAAATCTGTTTAATCCGCGGGAACTTAAAATAAGAAACTTAACGTTTTTTGAAATCCGTTAGGTTTGATACAATCATCAACAGAAATTAAAGAATAAATATAATGAAGAAGTCGTTTAATATCGTCAGTCTTGCTGCAGTTATGCTATTTTCAGGACAGATGTATGCTCAAAATAAAGATATTTACACAGGAATAGAGTTTAAAATGCCGCAGGTGGCGGAAACTTCTTTTCCAGCCAATACAGTTTCCATCAAAGATTTTGGAGGTATTGCAGGTGGAAATGTAAAAAATACAGAAGCTTTCAAAAAAGCAATCGACGCTTTGGTAAAAAAAGGCGGCGGTAAACTGGTTGTTCCAAGAGGAATGTGGTTGACGGGACCAATTGTTTTGCAGAGTAACATTAATCTTCATATCGAGGAAGGTGCATTTGTGGTTTTCAGTAAAGATAAAAGCGATTATCCTTTGGTAGACGTAAGTTTTGAAGGTTTAAATACCATTCGTTGCCAGTCTCCGATTTCAGCTAAAAATGCTAAAAACATTGCCATCACAGGAAAAGGAGTAATTGACGGAAGCGGTGATGCGTGGAGAGCCGTCAAAAAAAGTAAAATGGCAGAATCTCAATGGAAAGAAATCGTTGCTTCAGGCGGAATTCTTTCTAAAGACGGTAAAACCTGGTATCCTTCAGAAAGCTATAAAAAAGGATTTGAAAGCAGCTCAAGCTTCAATGTTCCCGATAAAATTTCAAAATCTGAACTTGAATCTGTAAAAGACTTCCTTCGTCCGGTAATGGTAAGTATCGTGGGTTGCGATAAAGTTCTTCTTGACGGACCGACTTTCCAAAATTCTCCAGCCTGGAATCTTCATCCATTAATGACTTCTAATTTAATTTTAAGAAATCTTACCGTAAGAAATCCCTGGTATTCTCAAAATGGTGATGGTGTAGATTTAGAATCTTGTAAAAATGTTTTGATTTATGATAATACTTTTGATGTAGGTGACGATGCAATCTGCATCAAATCTGGGAAAAATGAAGACGGAAGAAAAAGAGGAATGCCAACTGAAAACGTAATCATTAAAAATAATGTGGTTTATCATGGTCACGGAGGTTTTGTGATCGGAAGCGAAATGTCTGGTGGTGCGAGAAATATTCATGTTTCAGATTGTACTTTCATCGGTACTGATATTGGTCTTCGTTTTAAAACTACTCGTGGAAGAGGTGGCGTGGTTGAAAATATTTATGTGAAAAACATCGATATGATCAATATTCCAACTCAGACGATCGGGTTTAATATGTTCTACGAAGGAGCTTCTCCGGTTTTGGAAGACGGGCAAAAAGAGGAAAGAAATAAAGCTCCTGAAAAAACATTCCCGGTAACTGAGGAAACACCTATTTTCAGAAATATTTATTTTAAAAACATCAATGCGGTTAATTCTTATGAAGCGATTACCATCAATGGTTTAGCTGAAATGAATATCAAAAATATCGTCATTGAAGATTCTCAGTTTGATACTAAAAAAGCATTAACCATCGTAGATGCAGACGGAATTACATTGAAAAATGTAAAGCTTAAATACAGTGAAGGAACCGGAGCCGTAGTTTACAACAGTAAAAATGTGGATCTGTCTACCCTTCAGTTAGAATCTTCTCAAAAACCAACGATTAAGGTTTTAGGAAGCAAAACATCAGCGGTAAAATTGCCGAAAGATGTAAAAGGCGAGCAATTGCAGATTTCGAAAGAGATTGCAAAAAATGCAGTTAAATAATTTTCATTTTAATATGAGTTTTCACAAACTATATTTTCTTTTTGTTTTTTTTGTAGGAGCAAAAGCATTCGGTCAGACAAAGCCGAATGCTACTCCTTACACAAACGAGGCAACTTATGAAAAACTGAAAAAGAAACATCCGTTTATCACTCCGTTGAACAGACCAATTCCGGCAAACATCGGGATCAATAAAGATGTGGAGTATGCCAACATCAACGGATTATCTTTAAAAGCAGATATTTATTATCCTCTCGATAAATCTAAAAAATATCCGGGAATCGCATTGGTTCACGGCGGAGGATGGATTTCGGGAAGTAAGGAAAACGAAAAATATATGGCTCAGGAATTGGCTGCTAAAGGATATGTTGCTATTGCAGTCGGTTACCGTTTAAGTGAAGTGGCAAAGTATCCCGCAGCAATTGATGATGTAGAAAATGCCATTAAATATGTAAAGAAAAATAAAAAGAAGTATTCTTTAGACACAAAAAAAATCGCAGTTTTAGGAGAATCTGCCGGCGCGCAAATCGCAACTTTAGTGGGGGTAAAAACTAAAAATAAAATTCAGGCAATCGTTAATGTAGACGGAATTGTATCGTTTATTCATCCGGAAGCCGAAGAAAGTACTTACGCAGCTTATTGGTTAGGTGGTGACAGAAATGTGAATTTAAAGAACTGGACAGAAGCTTCACCGTTAGAATTTGTTGGTAAAAATACACCTCCTACTCTATTCATCAATTCTTCACAACCTCGATTTCATGCAGGAAGAGACGATATGATGAAGATTTTAAAAAGTCATAATATCTATACCGAATATCACGAAATAAAAGACACCCCGCATTCCTTTTGGTCTGCAGAACCTTGGTTCACTGAAACTTTGAATTTGACGGTAGATTTTTTAGATAAAACGTTGAAGTAAGGTTTAGGTTTAGGTTTAGGTTTAGGTTTAGGCAAATTTAAAACGCAAAGATTTATTATTTTTTGAAAATATTTTAGGAGCAAAGAATAATCAATAAATTGATTTTAAGCGAATATTTTTTCAAGCTTCAGCGACTTGTCGCAATCTTTGCTCCTTAAATTTGATCTATTTAAATTAAATCTTTGCGTTAAAAAAAAAGACGGATCATTAAAAAAACAAATGTCTCTATTTTTTAAATAAAAACATCTGCATAAAAAAATTCAGAATCAATCATAAAAATATTTTATGAAAAAACTACTTTTAATTCTCTTCATTTCTATCACCAATTTTTTATTGGCAGGAAATGAACCTTACATCACAGTCACCGTTGCGCAAGATGGAAGCGGGCAATTCACTTCTATTCAGAAAGCGATAACTTCTATCAGAGATTTAGGTCCGAGTGAAGCTTTGGTTAAAATAAAGGCAGGAACGTATCACGAAAAAATAGTCATTCCCTCTTCAAAACATAAAATCACTTTACAAGGCGAAAACAAGGAAAATACAATCATCACCAACGATGATTATTCCGGAAAACTTGATGCTTTGAATGAAAAGATGACAACCTTCAATTCATATACGCTTTTAGTGATGTCGGATGATATCAAAATCTCAGACCTTACGATTCAAAATTCGTCTTGTAATCAGGGACAGGCCGTTGCTCTTCATGTGGAAGGCGATCGTTTTATTATTAAAAACTCCAAGATTTTGGGTTGTCAAGATACCGTTTATACAGGTGGAAATCATAGCAGACAACTTTACGAAAACTGTTATATAGAAGGAACAACCGATTTTCTTTTTGGTTCGGCCACGGTTGTTTTTAAAAACTGTACGATTAAAAGTTTAGCCAATTCTTACATTACGGCTGCTTCAACAGACCAAAGTAAAGAGTTTGGGTATGTATTTTTCGACTGTAAATTAATTGCGAAAGAAGGCATTACAAAAGTATTTTTGGGAAGACCTTGGCGACCGTATGCAAAAACAGTTTTCATCAACACAGAAATGGGCAATCACATTCTTCCCGAAGGCTGGAATCCCTGGAAAGGCGACAAAATGTTTCCCGATAAAGACAAAACAGCTTATTACGCAGAATTTGCTAGCAAAGGCGAAGGTGGAAAAACTGAAAGTCGTGTTGCATGGTCGCATCAACTGACAAAAAAAGAAATGAAAAAATATACAATCAAAAATATTTTCGGAGACTGGAACCCAAATATTAGTAATAAATAAATGGTAATGAGTAATTATATCGACTAACATAATATAAGATGCTTCGACTTCGCTCAGCATGACATCGTGACAAAATGCAGCTGATTTAAGGCTGTTAGTATTAGAAATGTCATGCTGAGCTTGTCGAAGCATCTCACAAAAATCAATTTAAAAATGAAAAAAATACTTTTAGTTCTGAGCGTTGTAATTTCAACAATCGTTTTAGCTCAGAAAAAACCAACCCTATTTCTGATCGGCGACTCTACAATGGCCAATAAAGATAATCCCGATAAAAACCCAGAACACGGTTGGGGACAGGTTTTAGGACAATTTATGACCAACGGAATTGAAATTCAGAATCATGCAATGAATGGAAGAAGCTCAAAAAGTTTCAGAACCGAAGGAAGATGGGATAAAGTAGAAAAACAGCTTAAAAAAGGTGATTTTGTAGTGATTCAGTTTGGGCATAATGATCAGAAATTAAAGGATTCTACAAAATTTACAAACCCTTACACTCAGTACAGAGCCAACCTTGAAAGATATGTAACCGAAACCCGAGCAAAAGGTGCAACACCAATTTTGATGACTTCAATTACAAGGAGAAACTTCAATGAAAATGGGGTTTTAATCGACACTCACACCAATTATCCTTTGGTGGTAAGAATGGTTGCAGACAACATGAAAGTACCTTTTGTAGATATGCAGTTACTGACCGAACAGATGGAAATTTCCTACGGTCCCGAAAAATCAAAACTGCTGCATCTTCATTTTAAAGCTGGTGAAAATCCTTATTATTCAAAAGATAAAGCAGACGATACGCATTTATCAAAATTAGGGGCAGAAACAGTTGCGAAACTGGCTTTGAAATCTCTGAAAGATCTGAAAATCGGTTTAGAAAAGTATATTAAATAATCAAAACGACATAGGAAAATGGAGCGTTAAGAAAATTTAAATTCAATCCGTTAAAAAATTTCCACTGTTTGAGTGCGACAAGAAATTATGAAAACAAAACAAATGTTCAATTCGCGCGAGTTTGGAAATTTTAGGATTTAATTTAAATTTTTAGCGGAAGTTTCCAAGTCTTGAATTTTTGATTCTTTTGTTTCAAGACAAAAGAATATATTAAAAAATAAAATTATGAATTTCAAAAAAGAACCATTTTTCGACGGCAATTCCGAATGGGAAGATCTGGGAGACGGTGTTTCCAGACAGTTTGTAGGTTACAATTCTCAGGTAATGATGGTCATCGTTAAATTTGAAAAAGATGCAATCGGTACTTTACATCAGCATTTTCATTCACAAATCACGTATGTTGCATCAGGAAAATTTGAAGTGACGGTTGATGGCGAAACAAAAATTTTAAAACAAGGTGACGGATTTTTCGCCCAACCGAATATTTTTCATGGTGTAAAATGTCTGGAAGCCGGACAATTGATTGATTCTTTCACTCCATTCAGAGAGGATTTTCTGAAAGATTAAATTACAAATAATCAAACCTCATAGGTTTAAAAACGTGTGAGGTTTTTTCTAAATACACTTTAAAGTAAAAAATTAAAGTCATGAAAAAAACCTTTTTTCTCTTCATTATTTTTCTTTTTACACAAATTGCCGCACAGGAAAAACTCATGTTCTGGCCAAAAGGTGAAATGCCAAACTCCAAAATCCTGACGTCAAAAACCAAGAAGAAAAAAGATCTTGCGAAATTAAAAGAAGCTGAACTTTTTGCTTTTTTACCTCCCATTAAAGAAAGAGGGAAAAAGTCCGTGATTATCATTCCCGGTGGCGGATATTCTAAACTGACATACGATGAAGGCGCTTTTCAGATCGCAAAATGGATGAATACGCAGGGAATTTCTGCTTTTGTCTTAAATTACAGATTGCCTACTTCGCCTGATTTAATTCAAAAAGAAATTGCGCCTTTACAGGATATCCAAGCTTCCATTAAATATATCAGAAAAAATGCCGCACAATGGGGAATTTCGCCCGATCAGGTGGGAGTTGTAGGAACTTCGGCTGGTGGACATTTGGCGGCAATGGTAAGTAATATTTCTACTGATTATACAGAATTAAAAGATGACTGGGCTACGATTTCCACTATTCCGAATTTTGCAATTCTGTTTTGTCCGGTCATTGATCTGGGCGAATTTGCTCATGTGGGAAGTCGAAACAGTCTGCTCGGAGAAAATGCTTCTCCAGAAAAAGTCCAGGAATATTCTATGCAGAATCGAGTGACAGACAAGACACCACCAACAATTTTGTTTCATAACCAGGATGATACTGCAGTTCCGCCGATGAACAGTATTTTATATTTCAAAGCTATGACAAAGCATAAGGTGAAAGGCTCGATGTTCATTTTTCCTAAAGGTGGCCACCGTTTTTTTGTAACAGACAAAGATGCGATGAGTGAAAACTGGAAAAAGCTATGTTCAGACTGGCTTGCGGGTATTGGTAATGAATAATGAGTAATTTAAAAATGTTCTCATATTTTAACGATCATCCATAATATTTCATAATTGAAAATACTTTGTATTACTTTATTAAGTTTACGCCTTTGTATATCTTAAAAACATTTAAGATTTAAAATTCTTTGTTTGACTTTGCGATAAATTAAAACATTATAATACACAACCCACATTCAAGAGATGAATCAAACTGTAAAAAAAGTGTTCAAACAACGTGTCAGTATAAACTTTGCGCCTTTGCGATTAACCAACACAGAAAAAATTGATAATCAATGAAAAACCTCATCCTTATATTCAGCATATGTATTGGAATTCAAATTTCGGCTCAGCAAAAAATAACCGTCTGGCCGAAAGGAGAAATGCCTAATTCTAAAGGCTTACAATTAAAAATTATTGAAGAAAAAGAAGGTCGAATTACGCAAATTCAGGAAGCTGAACTCTTCGCTTTTCTTCCTGCAAAAGAAGAAAGAAAACAAATGGCAATCATAATAATTCCCGGAGGTGGTTACAGACATTTGACGTATGATCTGGGTGGATATTCTTATGCAAAATGGCTTAATACTTTAGGCATTTCAGCCTTTGTCTTAAATTACCGTTTACCCACTTCTCCAGACTTGAAACAAAGAGAAATCGGTCCGTTACAAGATATTCAGGCTGCCATAAAATTGATCAGAAAAAATGCTGCTCAATACGGAATTTCGCCTGATCAGATTGGTATTTTAGGAACTTCCGCTGGTGGACATTTGGCAGCAATGGTAAGTAATATTTCGACAGATTACACAGAGTTAAACGGCGATTGGCAGAATTTTTCCACCGTTCCGAATTTTGCAATTTTGGTTTCTCCGGTTATTGATTTGGGTGAATTTGCTCATAAAGGAAGCCGTGACAATCTTTTAGGAGAAAATGCTTCATCAGAAAAAATTAAAGAATATTCTATGCAAAATCGAGTGACAGAGAAAACACCGCCTACAATTTTATTTCATGCTCAGAATGACAATGCCGTTCCCGTAATCAACAGTATTTTGTATTACGAAGCGATGATTAAAAATAAAGTGAAAGGTGCAATGTTTATTTTTCCTGAAGGTGAACATAACATCGGAATCTCAAATAAAACTGAACTGACGGATAACTGGAAGAAAATCTGTGCAGACTGGCTTAGGAATATGAGCAATAAGTGATGGGTAATAATTAATACTGATATTTCACGAAGATTTTTTTCAAGGCGTAACATTTTAGAAATCGCTAATGAAGCTTGAAGATATTTATTTAAAAACTTTTTTCATTTTAATTAAAAGAAAGTATACATCGGCTTAAAATCAATTCATTGATTATTCTTTGCTCCTTAAAATGCTACAAATCAAAACAAAATCTTTGCGTTAAAAAAATAAAACCACATTAACAAAATTTATATAATGCTAAAAATCATTCAACATAAAATCTTTTTACTGGCTTGCGGAACATTGATTTCCGTCTCAACTTTTGCACAGCAAAATTTAAAATTAACCTACAATAGACCTGCAGAAAACTGGAACGAAGCTTTACCTATCGGAAACGGTAAACTCGGCGCAATGGTTTTTGGTGGTGCAGTTCAGGAACATCTTCAGTTGAATGAGGAGACAATTTGGGCTGGTGAACCGGGAAATAATGTTCCTAAAAACACGTTTGACAGCATTCAGAAAGTAAGAAGATTGATCAATGAAGGTCAGTTTGAAAAAGCACAGGATTTAACCAATACAACTTATCCGAGAACGGCTCCCAAAGACTTAAATTACGGAATGTCGTATCAGACGATGGGCGATTTGTTTCTTGATTTTAAAGGCCATGAAAATTTTAAAAATTACATTAGGACTTTAGATATTGAAAAAGCAATAAGTACGGTTTCATATCAGGTAAATGGCGTGACTTTCAAGCGAGAAATCTTCTCATCTTTTGCAGATAATGTGATTATAATCAAATTATCTTCCAGTAAAAAAGGAAGTCTGAATTTTGCTTTAAATGCTTCTACTCCACACAAAATCAATTCAATCTTCACCGAGAAAAACCAATTGGTGATCAATGGAACAAGTGGTTCAGTAGACAATAAAACCGGAAAAATTAATTTTAAAACCGTCGCTGTGCCTGTTTTAAAAGGTGGAAAATTAACCTCAACAAAAGATCAACTGAATATTTCAGGAGCAGATGAAGTGGTGATTTATGTTTCCATTGCAACAAATTTTAAAAAATACAATGACCTTTCGGGAAATCCCGATGCAAGAGTTTCAGAATATTTAAAATCGGCTTTAAACAAAAAATATGATGCTGAATTAAAGGCACACATTGAAAAATACCAGAAATATTTTAAGCGTGTCAATTTAGATTTCGGAACAAGCAAACAGGCTCAGAAAACAACCGATGTCAGAATTAAGGAATTTGGAAATTCACAAGACCCCGATTTGGTGGCGTTATATTTTCAATTCGGGCGTTATCTTCTGATTTCATCTTCGCAGCAAGGAACCCAGCCTGCCAACTTGCAGGGAATCTGGAATTATCAGCTAAATCCTTCCTGGGACAGTAAATACACGGTCAATATTAATACAGAAATGAATTATTGGCCAGCAGAAAATACCAACCTCAGCGAAATGCACGAGCCTTTGTTTGATATGATTCAGGATTTATCGATTACCGGACAGGAATCTGCTAAAGAGATGTATCATGCAAGAGGCTGGAACATGCATCACAACACAGATCTATGGCGAATTACAGGAATTGTTGACGGCGGTTTCTACGGAATGTGGCCAATGGGTGGCGCATGGCTAACTCAGCATGTCTGGAATCATTACTTATACACCGGAGATAAAGAATTTTTAAAGAAAAACTACGAAGCTTTGAAAGGTTGTGCTTTGTTTTACTTAGATGTTCTTCAACAAGATCCTTCCAAAAAATATCTGGTGGTTTCGCCTTCTATGTCTCCAGAAAATAAATACTTCAAAAATGTAAGTATCACAGCGGGAACGACGATGGATAACCAGTTGGTTTTTGATGTTTTTAATAATTTTATCAATGCTTCAAAAATTTTAAATCAAGATCAGAATCTTTCCAATGAAGTAAAAAATGCTTTAAGCAAACTTCCGCCGATGCAGATCGGGCAGCATGCTCAGCTACAAGAATGGCTTACCGATATGGATAAAACTGATGATAAGCACCGACATATTTCGCATTTGTATGGATTGTTTCCTTCCGGACAAATTTCACCGTTCAGAAATCCAGATTTGACGGAAGCTGCAAAAAATTCTATGATTTATCGTGGTGATAAATCAACAGGCTGGTCGATGGGCTGGAAAGTAAATTGGTGGGCAAGATTACTCGATGGAAACAGAGCTTTTAAACTTATTTCAGATCAATTAACTCCGGCTCCGATGGAAACCAAAGGACAATCGGGAGGAACATATCCGAATTTATTGGATGCACATCCACCATTTCAAATTGATGGAAATTTTGGCTGTACTTCCGGGATTGCCGAGATGCTGTTGCAAAGTTATGACGGCTATATATATATTTTACCGGCACTTCCGGATGCTCTGCCGAATGGTTCTGTAAAAGGGTTAAAAGCAAGAGGCGGTTTTGAAATAGATATGGATTGGAAAAATTCTAAGCTGACTAAACTAATTATAAAATCTACTTTAGGCGGAAACGCGAGAATCAGAGTGGCGAAGGATATACATTTAAAATCTAAAACAAATTTCGCTTTAGCAAAAGGAGAAAATACTAATGAGTATTATCAGATTAATCCTATTAAAAAGCCATTAGTTTCTGAAAAAGCTCATCTCAAAACGATTGCAGTTCCCGAAACTCAGGTTTTTGATTTTAAAACAGAAAAAAACGGTACTTATGAATTCACTTCATATTAATTAATCACTAAAGTGCAATCGGTTGAAATAAATTAATATTCAATAAATAGTTTTAATTAATAATTTATATTCAATAAATTTGCTTATTTAATAAATATTCATAATTTTACAACACTAAATAAAAACAAAACTATTAACCATGAAAATCAACATCAAAGCAACTATTGCTATAGTTGCTCTCAGTACAGCTTTTGCATTTATCGGATGCGGAAATGACGACATCAAAACCGAATTCTCTGAAAACCCCAACGGAAACAGTATCGAAAACGCATTTGTGGCAAAAACCGTCGTTCCTTTAGCGAGTTGTGTCGCTCCTGGATGGGCTTCTCAAAATGGAGGAACCATTGGAGGCGGAACCGCTGCTGAAACTACCGTAACCACTTATGCTCAGCTAAAATCAGCCATTGAAAACACTGCCGTTAAAGTAATCAAGGTTACCGGAACGATTACCATCACAACTCGTTTATCTCTTCAGGACCAGACCGGAAAAACCATCTACGGAACAAGCGGCGCAAAGCTTGTATCAACCAATCAGACTAAAGACGGATCAGGAATTATCAATATCAAAAGATGTAACAATATTGTTGTAAGAAACCTGATTTTTGAAGGCCCCGGAGCTTATGATACAGACGGTTGGGATAACGCAATTCTGGATGACTGCCGAAACGTATGGATTGACCATTGTGAATTCAGAGACGGTGTAGACGGTAATTTCGACATTAAAAACAAATCGGATTATATTACTGTTTCTTATACAAAATTCCATTATTTAAAAGCTCCGAAACCAGGTGGTTCAGGCGGAACTGATGATCACAGATTTTCTAATCTGATTGGTTCAAGCGACGGCGCAACGGCTGATGCAGGAAAATTAAATGTAACATTTGTACGTTGCTGGTGGGCTCCGGGATGCAGAGAGCGTATGCCAAGAGTAAGATTTGGTAAAATTCATATTCTGAACAGCTATTTCAACAGCTCGGTAAGCAACAAATGTATCGCAGCCGGAGTGCAGGCAAATATTCTTGTGGAAAGAAATGTATTTGAAAATGTAAAAGAACCTATCAATTTGATGAGCGGATTTACTGCCGTTACTCAGACTGGAAGTACTTTTACGAATGTAACCGGTAACACTGCTGGAAGCGGAACAGCATTTACACCTCCATATTCTATTGTAAAACTTGATGTGAATACTGTGAAAGCTGATGTAACGGCCAATGCCGGAGCAACTTTATCAGGAAATATCTGTGAAAGCTTCTAAACGATATTTTTAAATTAAAAAAGCCTGATGTGTCTTCATACATCAGGCTTTTCTTTTTATTCGGAAATTTTATTTTTCTTTAACCATTTTGGAAAATCACTTTCAATTAATTTGGTTCCGGATTCATTATACCAGCTGTAACCCATTCTGCGTTCTTCAGAAACCTCATCATAATTATATTTTACGCTTCCGTCACGGTCACCAAAAATCGGTTTATTGGTCGGAATATCATAAAATCTAGCCCAAACGTTCGAACCTTCTTTTTTGCTTAAAGCACGGATTGCTTTTCCACTTTCTCGTGAAACCTGATATGTATACCCGACAATTTTACTTTCATCAAACCATTTTACAGCAGACTTTATTGATTTTTCAATTTCAGGATTGATTGGCTGCATCATAAGAAATTTTACAATCGTTACCGATTCTCCGGTTGCCAAAGAAACAGGCTCAAAAGCTCTTGCCTTTTCAGGTTTTAATGTAATTTCATCATACTGATCTGCCCAAATCGAAAGTTTACCGTTTTGCATAACCTGAGTTTTCAAAATACATTGAATTCCTTTTTGTAATGCCTCTTTAGATTTCTCTTTCAATTTAGGATCAACCACTTCAAAGCCCTCTTTTCCTTCTGCCACATTATACAAAACCGTCAAAGCATTAATCATTGCGTTGTCGTTATAAGTAACCTGTTTTCTGTAAATTGATGAATTGGGAAAATACTGTGGAAACCCACCATTTTCATACTGCATCGAAAGTAAATATTGAATTCCTTTTTCGGCAGATTTCAGATAAGCCTGGTTTTTTGTAGATTGAAATGCTTTTATTAAACCGTTGATTTCCTTTGATGTAGCATTGTTATCTATGGTTGCGAGATCATTGTCATTCGCTTTGATAATTTTCAATAATTTCGAATCTATTTTTGCAGTATAATCTACATTTTTTTTATCGCTATTATGTTTTCCCCAACCTCCGTTTGGAAGCTGATAAACCATCATTTTTTCCGCCAAAGTATCTTTTACCTGTGCTGAAATTCCTGAAAATGCCAGACAAAATACGGCAACTGAAAGTTTTAATTTAATCATTATTCAACTTTATTTAACGGTAATAATTAATGGATTGGCTACAATTTTAGATTGCTTCAGCAAAATATTCTCCCAATCTTTCTGAGTTTGAATTTGTCCGCTTTTCTGCCATGCAAACCCGGCATAATAAGTCAGCTTTTTCTGAGGCTTTGTAATAACCAGCAAATTACTCTGATCTGGAGTTTCAGATTTAAAAGCAACCGACTTTTCTACAATTTTGGGATTCACAACAATTCCTTCACCAACAAATGCGTCATCTATTTTTTCCCAGTGAAGATAATATCCGTCTTTATCATTCAATTTTGAATCACCTTCGTTTTTATGAAGACTAATTCCGATTGTATAATTGGGAACAGGTTTTTCGGTGTCAAAACTTGACTCAAATTTAGAAAAATTGGAACCCAGATCAAGAGAAATTCTTTTCGTCTCTTTCACTCCAAATTCACTCCACGGAGCATAAGTTAATTCAAAAACAGTTCTCAACGGACCTTCGGCAATCGTTTTAGAGCTTATAAAATTTTGAGAAACCTGAAGTTTTTCATCTTTCCAAATTCCAATTCCTCCCGTACCACGGCTGTCTCCAACATGATAAGGATCGTAGCCTTCTCCTCTCGTATCTTTGTGATAATACATCGGATCAGTCAGATAACCTTTGTACCATTCGTTAATAACAGATTTTTCGGTTCTTTTAAACCAAATATCAACCCCGCTTGAAAGTGTACTTCCTTTTACACCTGCTAAAGCTTCAGCCTGACCTTTTGGACCGTAAACTCTAAAGGCAATTTTATCATTTTCCCAGGTATAATCGTCAACTCTTTCTGGAACTAATCTTGAATAGGTTGTCAGTTTACTTTCAGGAATCGGAGTTTTTGAATCAGCAACGATTTTGTAAGAATTGGTCTTTTTTGCATCTACATTTGCATGAAAAAGAACCTCATCATTTTTTCCGTCCCCATCGTTATCAATCCACTGAATGGTAACATAATTATTTTGAGCATCTTTAATTCTCAAATCTTCTGCTTTATTTCTCCCTAAAAACCCCTTCAACTGGTTAATTGGAAGAGAAACTATTTCATTTCGAGCGAAATTCTGAGTATTTTTAACCTGAATTGATGTCTGTGCATTCACAAAATTCGCAGCTATGCAAACGATTGCACCACTTAATCCGGTTATTGAAATTTTATTCATAGACATGAAATGTTATTTTCTCAAAAGTAAAAATAAATCGCTGAACACAAATCATGATTCTCCTTAAAAGTTTCTTAAAATGATTTTTAATATCTTCAAATTTTGTAAATTAGATTTTCTTCAAAAAAAATGGAATTGTGGCTTTGGTTGCTGGAATAAAAGAAATCCAGGTTTTTAAATAATTTTCAATAATGACAAAAAAGTTTTAATTGGGACGCAGAAATGTGAAGAAAGATGTGAATTTTTAACGGAGATTAAATGGTTAGAAAATAAAATTAAGTTGTATACAATCTAAATTTACTAAGAAAGAAGATTTTATATATTTGGGAATTAAAAGCACAAAAAAATATTATGCAAAGATTTTTAACCGTATTTTTCCTTTTTACATCAATCATTACTTTCAGTCAGGAATATTTAAATAAAAATGAAAATTTTGATTTAATTTTCTATAGATACTTAGATAGCTTAACCGCTGCAAATGAAATCTCTGTAGAAGAATATTTAAAATTTTCAAAACCATTTTCGAAATGGGATATCAGGCCTGTAACACACGAAAAAGTTTGGAGTTTAGATTCGATAAGAACATCAAGCGAAATACCTAATTTTTTTTGGGGTGGGTTTTCTCAACATTATAAATTTAGCAATAAGGAAGCTGGAGATAAACCAAATCATTTTTTAAAATCGGCTCAAATAGAAGGAAATTCTAATGTTGAATTTTTGAATAAAAATCTTAACAAGTTTAAAGCTCTTGCATTAGCTGTTCAAAAAAATGACAACTCCATTTTCTTAAATCAAATTTCATTAAAGCGTGTTGATGATCTGTATAAAGAAAATAATAAGTATTGGAATTACAAAATTTCTGAAAAATCACCATTTCCTATTTCTACTCAAATAAATATTGAAGAAAAAATTAAATTTAATAAAGAGCAGGAAAAGATTCTGAAACTGATGGAAGAAATAAATATTTATTCATTAGTAAAAACTAAAAAAGGTATTTTCTTTTTAAAAGATGGTTTCACTGACAATTCTTGTGGCTACTATTTTTCATCCAATAAAATAATGGAACGTGATAATCATCTGTTTGAAATAATGGATTTTGTTAATATTAATGATGACTTCTACTATTATATCGCAAATTAGAATTGACACCAAAATATTGTTCTCTTTAATTCCCAACTCTTTCCAGAATCATTCTCTACATTTGCTACATGAAAATCCTTGTTATAGAAGACGAAAAAGAACTTTTAAAATCTATTCATGATTCTTTGATTCAGGAGCAGTTTCTTATTGAGACTGCAGAAAATTATCAATCTGCAAGTGAAAAGATTGCTTTGTACACGTACGACTGTATTTTGCTGGATATTATGCTTCCTGGTGGAAATGGTTTGCAACTTCTTCAACAGCTTAAAGACATGGGAAAATCTGAAAATGTCATCATTATTTCTGCAAAAGATTCTCTTGAAGATAAGCTTACAGGATTGGAACTGGGAGCCGATGATTATTTGACCAAACCTTTTCACAATGCCGAACTCAACGCCAGAATAAAAGCCGTTCTGCGCAGAAAAAATCAGGATGGCAAAAACAGTATTGAGATTGCCAATATCGAACTGGATCTTACGGAACGAAGCTTTTCTGTAGATGGAGAACGTATTACACTTAACCGAAAAGAGTTTGATATTCTTCATTTTTTCCTGCTTAATAAAAAACGGTTGGTAACCAAAACAGCTTTAGCAGAGCATGTTTGGGGAGATCACATTGATCAGGCAGATAACTTTGATTTTATTTATTATCAGATAAAAAATTTAAGAAAAAAACTACAGCAATCGAACGCCGAAATTGAAATCGAGGCTGTCTACGGAATCGGCTACAAATTGATAGAAAAATGAAACTCCTCAACAAATCTATTCTTCATCTGATGACCTATCTTTTGCTGATCGTAAGTGTATGGTCAGTGATTTTTTATTTTAATATGCTCGATGAAATCAAAGGAAGTGTAGATGAAGAGCTCGAAAACTATAAAAGACAAATCGTTTTTAAAGCAGAAAAAGATCCTACTATTTTACAGCAGAAAACTTTTGATGAAGGTTTTTTTTCCGTTAATAAAATAAGCGAAGAAAAAGCTCTCAGTTTTAAAGACACTTATGAAGACACAGAAATCTATGCACAGGATGCCGATGACGAAGCTCCAGAACTAGAACCTGTAAGAGTTTTGACCACTGTTTTTGAACAAAATGGAAGTTTTTATGAGCTGAAAATTTTCAATAATATGGTTGAAGAAGATGATCTCGTAAAAGAATTGCTTTGGGATGCCGCAGGTTTGTATGTTCTTTTAATTTTCAGCATTTTAGTAATTAATAATTTGGTATTACAAAGACTTTGGAAGCCATTTTATGAACTTCTGAATGAACTAAAAAATTACCGTTTAGGAATCAGCAAAAGCTTTCCGAAAGTTGAAACGAAAACAAAAGAATTCAGTGATTTGCAGGATGCCGTTACTACCCTTTTGCAATACAGCGAAAAAAGCTATGAGCAGCAAAAAGAATTTATTGGGAACGCTTCCCACGAACTTCAAACTCCCTTGGCGATTGCCATTAGTAAGCTTGAACTGCTAATTGAAAAAGAAAATTTCACAGAAAATCAGGCTGAAAAGATTGCTGAGATCATGGAAATTATTGAAAGATTAGTTCGTCTCAACAAATCTCTTCTTTTGCTTACAAAAATTGAAAACAAACAGTTTTTTGATAATCAGGAAATTAAAGTCAATGATATTGTTGAAAAAAACATAGAAGATCTGCAGGATATTGCTGAATTTAAAGAAGTTGAGATCAGTTTTTCTGAAAACAGCGAACTTTTGGTAAAAGCCGATACCGCATTGATTAATATTATCGTTTCCAATCTACTGCGAAATGCAATTTTCCATAATATAAAATCCGGAAAGGTGGAAGTGCAGATTAATGCTAAAAAATTAATCGTTAAAAACACAGGAATTGAAAATTCTTTACACCCCGAAAAAATATTTACAAGATTCCAAAAATCTGAACATCATCAGTCAGGAAGCGGTTTGGGATTAGCGATTGTACAAGCGATTGCTGAATTGTATGATTTTTCGGTTTCTTATGATTTCAAAAACGGAATGCACGATTTTACAGTGAATTTTTAATGCTTTAATTTTTTTTAACGCAAAGATTTTTTTCTTTCTTAAAATTTAAAGAGTAAAGAATAATCAACAAAATTGATTTTGAGCATGCGTTATTTTCAAGGTTCATAAGCGACTTGTCGCAACCTTTGCCCCTTACATTTTACTTATTTTATAAATCTTTGCATTTAAATAATCTGCATTATTTTTTACTTTTAAAAAATTCCCATTTTTTTCCAGATTTCTTCCCAAATTTTTCCCGATTCGTACTGTTGATTTGTAGTATGAAAACAACCAAACAAATTTTACTAGCAGGAATTTTAAGCATTTTAGGAAGCTTCTCAGTATTTGCGCAAACCAATTCTAAACCTGTAAAAATCTCTCACGCAGAACCTATTTTCCAGGATTTGGTAAGAGATCTCGGAGCAAGAAAAGGCGAAAAGGAATTTAATTTGGGTGCCGATTTTTCAAGTGGAAAAAATTATAGAGAAAGCGGATATTTAGCCGAGTATGAATTTGCACCGATTAACCGATTAGGTCTCGAAGTGGAAACCGATTTTTCTTTTTTCAGTCCAAAAAATAATTCTACCAAAGAACAAATTCCCGGAAACCGATTAGATGGAATCAGACTTTCTGCGCAGTACACTTTTTTTGTTTCGGAAAAATCTCAGACTTCAATGGCTTTAGGCTATACTCAAGTTATAGAATTTACAGATTTTAAAAACTATGGCAAAGGAAAATTTATTACAGGTTTGGTGTACAGTCCGTTTTTTGTGGCTGCGAAAAAATGGGGTTCGAATATTCATACTTTAGTTTACACGTATCCGATGATTCAGCATGAATTGGGAGAAAACACGACTCCGGTTGATTGGCAAATCAATACTTCTGTGATGTATTCTTTACCTAATTCCGGTCATTTTATAGGCGTGGAAGTCAACAAAGAAATCAGTCATGGAAAAATGACGGTCACGCTTCGTCCGCAAGTAAAAATAAAACTCGATTCACATTTTTGCTGTGGGAATAGTAACGGGAATTCCTGTTTCGCACGACAAAGAAAATGTGTCTTCGTTTTTTAGATTAGTATATGAACCTTGATTTTGATTGGATTTTTTGTTTGCTATTCGCAAAGACGCAATTTGTTTTAAGCCTCTCAAACTATACGGCGCAAGGATTTTATCTCAGATAAAATTTTCAGGTCTCGCAAATTGTGCACATTAAACAGATTTTTTATTTGTTAATCTCCGAGAGAAAATGTAGATATTAAATTAGATGTAACTATAAAGAATTATTAAAGTTTTTAAGCAAATTTTAGATCTACCTTAAGAAATTCATTTCTCTTAACTCAACTTAACAACTTAATAATCTTAATGGTTTAAAAAATGACTTTAGAAAAAACCTACCGCAAATCCTTTTTAATCACAAGATATTTCAAATCTTTATCTCCTGCGTTGCTAATTCCATGCTCTGAATTTGGAGGACAGTACAAACTGGTATTTGCTCCGACTTCTACAGTATTACCATCAAGATAAAAAGAAGCTTTTCCTTCCAAAATATAAAAAAATTCTTCTTCAGGATGATGATGTGGCGCATGCGTAGATTTTCCAGGCTCTACAATGCTCATCTTCAAAGTGTTTTCTTCAGTGAATTTCTTATCGGCAAACCAATACTGATAACCGGATTTTGTTTTCGTCGCTTTAGTTAAATCAAATTCGTTCACGCAGTTTTCAATCGTATATTGAGAAGATTCATTTGCTGCAGCTGTTTTCTGAGCATATATCTTTTGTTGAAATAACATGATCATTATGATAACCGTGAGTTGAGATAATCTTTTCATTTTTTTCATTATTTAAAACAATCTGTTCAAAGATATTCATTTCTTCTCTGAATTTAATTGTGGTAAATTATTTAGATATCAGCTTAAATAATTATATCCTTTAAATTTTTTAAACCCTCACAGATTTTACTGTTGAAGCTTAAGAAATTTACTTCACTTAAACTATCTTAAAACCTAAATTGATTTTAATGGTTAAAAAAACATTTCGAAAGATCATTCCCAATTGTTTCCAGAATCATGTCGGAAATTAGCATTATAAAATTTACGTTATGAAAAATTTAATAGTAGCAATCAGCATTTTAGGTTTAAGTTTAACCAACATTTCAGCACAGGATATTCATCAAAATGAAGTTCCTTCGGTTATTCTAAACAATTTCCAAAAAAGTTTTCCAAAAGCAGCCGATATCGACTGGGAAATTAAAGGAAATCTTTATGAAGTAGAATTTGAAACAGGATTATTAGGTGATGATCATAAAGTTCTGTATTCCAGAGACGGAAAATTGGTAAGACATGAAGAAGAAATTTCAAAAAATAATCTTCCAAAATCGGTTGTAACTTCCATCAACAAATCTTTTTCTGGTTACAGAATCGATGATGCAAAGAAAATTATCGAAGGTAGAAAAGTGATTTACAATGTCGAATTGAAAAATCTTTCTCAAGAATGGAAAGTAGTTTTTGATGCACAGGGAAGAATTTTACAAAAAAGAGAAGATTAATTTTTAATCTTCTCCTTAATTTCATCCTAAAAATCTATCTCCATAAGCCCAACTGTTTTGTACATCTCTGTTTTATTTCTAAATTGCATTGTCTCTCGAAAAAGAGAATGACAATCACAAAAAACATTTATGGAGCAGATTATTCCGTTTGATTTACAGATACAGCACAGCCCTTATTTCAATTATACTTTTTGCCTAAACCATTATCCTTTTCTGCAGAGCATTGCTTTCAGAGAAGTTGCTGAAGATTTAGAAAATCTGAATCTTCAGATTACCTCATCTTTGGGTTTATTTGAAAAATATGACGTTTATATTGATAAAATCAGGCAGAACGCACTGTATAAAATATCTCTTTTCAACTTTATCTTTAATAATGATTTATTGAAAAGACTGACTGAAAAAGATTTAGATCAAATCAAAATTCAGCTTTTTAAAGACGGAGAATCGACTTATGAAAAAAGTTTCAGTATAGAAGTTCTGCCGATGGATTATTTTGGTGGATTGCAATCGTATCCGCAACTTTTGGCTTCATATGTTCTTTCAAATAATAATCTTTTATATAAACTGAAAGCTGATGCGATTGATATTTTAGCGAGAAATAAACTTACTCCATCTTTTGAAGGTTATCAACAGAAAAGCAAAGAAAGGGTTTTACAGATGGTTTCGGCAATTTATAAATCTATTCAGAATCTGGAATTGATTTACAGCGCAATGCCTCCAAGTTTTGAGAAGAACGGACAAAGAATCAGGCTTGTGGACACGGTTTTGGAAACAAAATTCGGGAACTGCATTGATATTTCTTTGCTTTTCGCAGCGTGTCTGGAAGCAATTGATTTGAATCCGATTATCGTTGTAACGGAAGGTCACGCTTTTGTTGGAGTTTGGTTGGATGATCAGCGTTTCGACGGAATGGTTAATTTTGATCAGGCTGCAATTTCCAAAAGAATTGCTTCAGGAATTAAAGAAATTGCTTTAATCGAATCGACCAGTCTGTGCAGAGGAACCCAAATTTCATTCAAAGATGCGATGAATTCTGCGGAAACTCAGTTGATGGATTCATCAAGATTTTTGCTTTCATTAGACATCAAAAATGCAAGGTCAGCGGGAATTTCTCCACTCCCACTTTTAAAAAATGAAACGATTAAAAGTCTCGATTTCGATTCCAATAAAAATTCAACAGAACTCGATCAGGATTTTGATTTGGGAACTCAATATGATGATCTCGAGCTGACCGATTTTTCAAATCTTACCAAGCAAAAAGTCTGGGAAAGAAAACTGCTCGATCTTTCGCTCAGAAATAATCTTCTGAATCTGCGGTTTACCAAAAGTATGCTTCAGTTGGTTGATTCTAAAATTAATGTACTTGAAGACAGTTTAGCTGATGGGAAATCATTTACTATTCATCCAGACAACAATCAGGCGGTTCTCAGAAAATATAATCTTTATGGCGAACCTTTACATCAGTCGCAACCGCTTTTTAAATTTGCGGATGATGAGTTTAAATACAACCGACTTTTAACATATTATCATCAGGATGATCTCGATAATATCCTCACTAACCTTTACAGAAGCGCAAAACTCGCAGAAGAAGAAAACGGGAAAAGTACATTGTATTTAGGAATCGGATTATTAAAATGGTTTGAACCAAAAAATAAAGACGTTCCAAGACTGGCTCCGATCTTATTAGTTCCTGTTGAACTTTCGAGAAAATCTGTGAATTCTAAATTCACACTTCGAAGCCGTGAAGAAGAAACGATGATCAACATTACGTTGCTTGAATATCTAAAACAGGAATTCAAGCTCAACATCAACAGCCTCGAAAATCTTCCGATGGACGAATCGGGAGTTGATGTTCCAAAAGTTTTGGCAATCATCAGAAATACAGTTCTCAATCTTGAAGGTTGGGATGTTTTGGAACAATTGGTTTTGGGAATTTTCTCTTTCAACAAGCTTATTCTCTGGCAGGATATTTCAAAATATTCGGAAGAAATTCAGAAAAGTTCTATTGTAAAAAGTCTGATTGACGGACGATTGACAGAAACTTTGCAAAGCGTGGAAAATGATGCTCAAAGTTTAGAAAATATTTCAGCTTCTGAATTGGTTTTGCCTATTTCTACCGACAATTCTCAGTTGAATGCAGTAAAAAATGCCAATCTCAATAAAAGTTTTATTCTTCACGGGCCTCCCGGAACTGGAAAGTCACAGACGATCACCAACATCATCGCCGATGCTTTGTCGAATGATAAAAAAGTACTTTTTGTAGCTGCGAAAAAAGCCGCTTTGGATGTGGTTCATCACCGATTGGAAAATATTGGCTTGGGTACATTCTGCCTCGAATTGCATTCCAATAAATCTAAAAAATCAGATGTACTGAAACAGTTTGAAAGAACTTTGGAAGTTCCGAAATATAAAATCAATGCCGATTATCACGAAGAAGCAAAACGCCTCGACGAACGCAGAAAAGAGCTTGGAAAATATGTAAATGAACTGCACAAAAAATTCCCGATTGGCTGGAGTTTATTTGACACGATTGCCTTTCTGGAAACCAATCAAGTAAAAGCAGATGAACGTTTCCACATCAATTTCCCGTTGGAAAGTGCCGATGTTTTCAACTGGAATCAGTGGAAAGACTGGTTGATTCCGTTTGCTTCGATTGTGCAGAAAATTGGCCAACCTTCGCTTCATGCTTTACGTCGGATAAAAACTTCAAGTCATCAGTTTGAAAATAAAAATCTTATTCTTTCCGCAATTTCTCAATATAATGAAAAGAAAAATTCGGCTGAAGAGGTAAAAAGCCAGTTTCAATTGGATGAAGTTTCCAATGCTGACAGCGTGGAAATTCTTGAATATTTAAAAAACAATCCGGTGAAATCTGGTTTAACCGATTTGGTTTTTAACGAAGGTCAGCTGAATTTATTCAAAAACTGGATGACTCAGCAAACGCAGTTTCAACAAACTGAAAATCAAATCACTTCCAATTTTAATTCTTCCATCTTAAATATCGATTTTGCTTCATTAAAATTGTTGTGGAATCAGGCAAAACATACGTGGTTTATTCCGAAATGGTTTAAACAAAGGAAAGTAAAACAGCAACTAAACGGTTACGCAAAATCAGGAATAGAATCTGATGTGCAAATCGATGGACTTTTTGACAAGCTTGAAAATTATCAGCAGCTTAAAAATCAATTAAACAATCTTCATTACAATGCACTTTCATCGGTGACGAATCTTTATTTTAACGAAAGTTCGTTTGATATTTCTACGATTGAAAAAGATTTAAAAACCATTGAAAGTACGAAGGATTTAGCTCAAAAAATTTCCATTCCGAATTTTCCGGAATGGCTAAAAGATTTTTCATTAAAACAAAATAACAATCAGAATATTTCTGAAGTCGTTGAAACGTTGAAAGACTTTGACAATGCAGAAACTCAGCTTTTAGAATTTGTGCATAAAATCCCTAATGATGCGGATTTACAGACAATTGTTCAGAATATTCATCAGTTGGAAGACTGGATTAATTTCAACAGTTTAAAAGAAAAAGCACAAGATTTAAATCTAAACTGGTTCATCGATTTCCTTGAAAAAGGCTGGCTCGATACAGAATCTATTGAACTCGAATTTGAAAAAATCATTCATCTGAATTTATTCATTAAAACCATTTACAGTTCGGGAACTTTGAACGGTTTTGATGCCAATATTTACGAATCTCAGATTCAGCAGTATAAAAATCTTCACAAAGAATTTACGGAACTGACCAAAAACCAGTTAACGATGAAACTGAGCGATAGAATTCCTAATTTTTCTCATGAAGCCGTTCAAAGCTCAGAAATCGGGATTTTACAAAAGGCAATTCGCAATAAAGGTCGAGGTTTATCGATTAGAAAACTATTCGATCAAATTCCAACTTTAATTCCGAGGCTGAAACCTTGTATGTTGATGAGTCCGATTTCGGTGGCGCAATACTTTGATGTAAATGAAGAGCATTTTGACTTGGTTATTTTCGATGAAGCTTCGCAGTTGCCGACTTCTGAAGCGGTAAGTGCTTTGGCGAGGGCAAAACAGGCAATCATTGTGGGTGATCCGAAACAGATGCCACCGACCAGTTTTTTTGCGTCTCAAAAAGTGGATGAAGAAAATTTTGAGCTCGAAGATCTGGAAAGTATTTTGGATGATTGTCTGGCGCTTTCGATTCCTTCAAATTATTTATTGAGACATTACCGAAGCAAGCATGAAAGTTTGATTTCTTTCTCCAACGCTCATTTTTACGATAATAAACTGCTCACGTTCCCATCTCCGGATGATCTGAACCGAAAAGTAACGTTTGAATTTGTTGACGGATTTTACGATAAAGGAAAAACGAGAACCAATAAAAATGAAGCGGAAGCGATAATTCAATACATTAAAGATCATCTTGATAAGCAAAATAAAAAATCGATTGGTGTAGTGACTTTCAGCCAGACTCAGCAAAGTCTGATTGAAGATTTACTACAGAAATTATTTCAGGAAAATCCACATTTGGAAGAGTTTACCATCAATTCTGAAGAACCTATTTTCATTAAAAACCTTGAAAATGTACAAGGCGACGAAAGAGATATTATCCTATTTTCGATTGGTTATGGACCCGATGAAGACGGAAAAGTTTCGATGAATTTCGGTCCGCTCAACCGAGATGGAGGTTGGAGACGACTGAATGTTGCCGTAACAAGAGCGCGCTACGAAATGAAAGTTTTTTCTTCATTAAAAGGCGACCAGATTGACATGAACAGAACGAGTTCAGAAGGTGTTTTAGGTTTGAAAAATTTCCTGAACTTTTCTGAGAAAGGTTTGGTTTATCACAATTCAAATCAAATGGTAAATCAGCAGAAACTGATGGTGAATTCGATTGCGAAACATTTGGAGGAAAGCGGCCTGAAAATCAAAACCAACATCGGAACTTCGGAATATAAAGTTGACATCGGGGTTATTAATCCTGAAAATGAAAGCGAATATCTAATGGCGATTTTAGTCGACAGTGAAAATTATTTCAACATCAATACGACCAATGACCGCGAATTGCTTGTTCCCAATGTTTTGAAAGGTTTAGGTTGGAATGTTTTCAGAATCTGGACTTTGGACTGGATTAAAAACAAAGAAAAAATCATTGAGAAAATTCAGGTTGAAATTGAAAAAATAAAGACTGAGGTAAAAGAGAAAAAAGAAGAAATCATTGAACTGAAAACTTCTGAAAAAGTCTATCTGAGTGAAGTTCCGGAAACTGAAAAACCTTCGAAGATGATTCCTTATGTTGCAGCAGAATTGAGTCCGGAAATTAATGCAAACTCAGAATCTATTTATCTTTTTGAAAATAAACCCGTTCTTTTAAATCAGATTAAAACGATTATTGATACCGAATCCCCTATTAGCCAAAATGCTTTGTTTAGGAAGATTCTGAAACTTTGGAACACTTCAAGAGCAGGTGGAAAACTCAATTCGTATCTTTTGGAAACTTTGAATTCCATTCCAAATTTACAGGCGACCGAAAGTTATCAGAAATTTTACTGGAGCGAAAATCTTCAACCTCAAAATTTAGATTTTTACAGAGATAACTCAGTTGAAAAAAGACTGATTGATGAGATTGCTCCTGAAGAAATATCTGTTGCTATTATGGAATTGATGCATTCAAGTTTGAGTTTAAATAAAGACGAATTGATTCGTGCGGTTTGTAAAACTTTTGGTTTTGCAAAAGTGGGTTCTCAGATTGATTCTGTAGTGAATTTTTCTGTAGAGGAATTGATTGGAAAAGGGGTGTTGAAGGAAGTTGATGGGAGGATTATTTTGGGGTAAATGACAAAAGAAACTTTGGTTATTCAAAAAAATTACTTATTCAAAATCTATTTTAATTATGAAGAAAGCTTAAAACTGGGAAGATAAATAATATTATATAAGTTAATTTATAGCCAAATGAAAAATATAATTACAATATTCGTTCTCATATTATTTTCAAATTTTTATTCACAAAATAAAATAACTGATATAACTGAAGATGCTTTGAAGCTTTATGTTAAAGATACTTTAAAGCATAGATTTAATGATGGTGATTATATCGCTGTTTCTGTATACTCGGAAACATTATATATTGAAACTTTGGATCGAGATTTTGAACTGTATAAAAAAACAAAGAATTATAAATGGTTCATGCTTGAAGGTAAACAAATAATAATTTTCTGTGATTTAAAATCTGAAGAGGATTGTAATGATTATTTCCATAAACTGAAATTGAAAAGTATTTCTAATTCTAATAAAATATTGTTAGATGAAGAATCATCTAATATCTACAAAAAACGTCTATGGCGTTTATCTCTTGATAAAAATAACATTTTAAGTATTAACGGGAAATTGATTGAGGCAGAAATTGCTAATCCAAAAGGCTTCAAGAAATTCTTAAGAAAATATTCTAAGCTTTTATTGTATCAAATGGATGAAAACGGTGTTATTGTTTACCCCAAACCATATTTACAAAAATAACGATAAAATTAAAGCATGAAAAAAATATTTTGCATACTCAGTATTCTTTCTATTACTATGGTTTTTTCTCAAAAACACGAAACAAAAATCGCAGACCGATACCAATCAAAACAACCGCAGGATTTATCTATTCCACACTTTTCCTGCACATTTCCCAGATGGAAATAAGGCATTTCTGAAAAAATAGATCAAAATATCAATAAGGAAAATTTGAAAAATCAAGGAGCAAATTTAAATACTGAAATTATTTTAAAAATAGACCAACAGGGAAATGTGCTCAATATCTCAACCTTCGGAAAAAATGAAAATTTTAATAAAGAAGTGAAAGTTGCCGCTGCAAAAATCTACCCAAAATATAAAATGGACCGTTGGAAAAAATAACTATGGAGAAAAAGTAATTGATATTGTGAAATACCGTATCTTTTTAAGAATCTTTAGTTTCAAAAATTATGAAAAATACGCTTATCTTACTTATTGTTTTTCTTTCAAACTCTTTATTTTCTCAGAATAAAAGCCTGCAAGAAAACTTTATAGATATTGAAGAATCAAAATGTTTTGGCAAGCAAGATATTTCAAATGCTGAAATGCGAGAATGCACTATAATAGCGAGAGAATCTTGGGATAAAGAGCTGAATAAATATTATAATCTTCTTTCAACTAAACTTCCAAAAGACGCTTTTGAAATACTTAAAGCTTCGCAAAAAGAATGGATTATCTATCGTGATAAAGAATCTAAATTCATTACTAAATTTTATTTTGAAGTAAAAGAAGGAACAATATGGTACAATATCGCCGAGGATAGGAAAAAAGAAATTGTAAAAAACAGAGCTTTGGAATTACAGATGTTTTTGGAAGATTTAGAGTATTAAATTTAAACTCTTATAGAAATGCATCAATAAATTTAGATAAATACAAAATGTCATCTGTAATAAAAATGAAAAAGATTACAACCATCATTTTATTGCTATTAAGCATCGCTCAACTTTGCGCTCAAGTTCCCGATTTAGAAAAAGCAAAACGCAAATATTTCCAGGCCAATGTAATCAGCTATAAAACTACCGCATATTATCCTAATCCCGAAACGGATGCAGTCTCTGTTTTCAATGTTTTATACACCGTTTACAAACCTCAAAATAAAGACTTTGAATTCTACAGTAAGAACGAAACTTCAGAAGAATTCTATAAAAACAATTCGTATTACGAAGTAAATCATGCTGAAAAAACTGTTTACCAATACGAAAATAAAGAAAATCAAAACGCTGCAATTTCATCTTCCCGTCTCAGGCAATTCGGACCAACCACTTTGCTAAAAAAGAAATGGAGCTTTATTGATGAAACCCAAATCGATGGGAAAATTCACAGTCATTATTCAAATATTGAGAGCATTGATCATTACGAAGGAAAAGAAATAAAAGTTGAGTTTCATATTTATATTTCGAGAAATTTTACAATCAGCAAGTTTGAAAGAAAAAGTTTTGTTGATGGAAAACTTGGGCAAACCATTACGTATCTTTTTAGCAACTACATTTTTTTTGATAAAACGACCAATTTTAAAGTGATCCTTCCGACACAGTATGCTTTAAAATACTTCGAACGACAAGAATCTCTGCAACCCTTAGCAAAAAATACAGAAGCTCCGTCTTTTGAAGCCATCGACATTAACGGTCAAGAATTTTCTTTCATTCCACAAAAAGAAAAGCAAACCCTTCTACTCTTTTCTTCGACCAATTGTGGTTATTCTAAAATCATTTCTGATTATATTTTAAGCTCTGGTTTTAATTTAAATCCTAAAATTGAGCTCATCAATATTTTCGGTTCGGATTCTAAAGTAAATGTCAAGAAATATTTCGCCACTACAGAAGTAAAATTCCCGATAATTACTGATCGAAAAGACCTTGAAAAACAATTTGGAATTAATGGTTATCCCATCCTTTACTTGGTGAATGAAAACGGAATTATTACAGAAACTTTAGATGGTTCTTCACAAGTATTACCGTTTCTGAAAAGTTTAAGTATCAAATAAAATTTAAAAATCACAAACAGGAGATAAGTAGAAGTAATTTTCTTATATTAGTTTTCACAAACAATCATCGATGAAATTATTTCTACAATTTATTTTGCTCTTTAGCTTTCATTTTATTTTTGCTCAAAACACTGAGCATAAACCTGAAAGTAGCCTCAAACAAGATTCTGTGAATGTTCAGAATAAAGTTGCCGAAATTATGATGGTGAATGTTGACAAAGATAAATCTCAATCGCAAACTTCAGATTCGGAAGTAAAGACAAAAAACCTTACTACTCCAAAAGCCTCATCAGACACAAAATCAACCAAGGAAAAATCTGCCATAGTGCAAAATATAAATATCGTTCAGGAAATTAATACGGTATTAAATTATAAAATTAACCGGATTTGGAGAGAAGATCTATACTGTCTGGTTTGTCAAAAAAATTATAGTTCCAGACACATTGCATAAATGATGAAATCATGAAATTATATCTTAATTTTTTATTTATCTTCTGTTTTGGTCTTTCTTTAGCCCAGAATAAAGAATTTACTTGCGAATATCAATTTATTTCCGACTCTACAAATCGGAAAGACGTAAGTACCGAAATAATGATCCTTAATATTGACAAGGAAAAATCTCACTACTACAGTTTCGACAAATATATTTCAGATTCCACAATCATTGCAGAAACCAAGAAAAATGTGATGGTAATGCCTCTTCCGTATAAGATTGTTGAAATGGACATTAAAGATTTGAAAAATAAAAAAATTTCTTTTGAGACAAAAGTTGGTGATGCCAAATACACTGTTGATCAAGATGTCAAACTAAAATGGAATTTATTGAATGAATTTGATGAAATATTAAATTACAAAGTTCAAAAAGCTACCACAGAGTTTGGAGGCAGAACATGGTTTGCATGGTTTGCTAAAGATATTCCTATTCAGGATGGTCCGTATAAATTTTATGGTCTGCCAGGATTAATTCTTAAAATTGAAGACAAAACTTCAAGTCACAAATTTGTTTTAAAAGGCATTAAAAATACTAAAGAACCTTTTGAATATCCTGAGCGTAAAGATGATTATTTCGGGAAAGCAAAAGTAGATTATTCTGCATATGTAAAAGTATATTTACAACATAGAATTGACCCGGCTGCTCATCTTACCGGTAGAATTCCGGATCAAAGAGATTCTGAAGGAAATTTCAGAACGGGCGACCAGATTATCCGTGAGCAAAGAAAAATGATGCTTGAAAAAATCAGCAAAGACAATAATATTATTGAGATCGATATTTTGAAGAGAGAGAGTGAGAGTAAGTCTAAAAAATAATAATCATTTTTACTCCTACATTTGATTTCTTTAAAACAATCTTAAAAAAGAGAACCGTAAGATTATCATTAAAAAGCACCTTCAAAAAACGAAAGTGCTTTACTATTTTTAATCAAATTTATTTCAAATACGTTTCATATAAATCTGTTCTTCTGTCTTTCAGAATCTGAACGGAGCCGTTATAATGCAGATCTTTCAGTAAATTAACATCCACATCAACAATCAGCGTCATTTCAGTATTGGGAGTCGCCTCACCTTTCACAGCATTAGACGGGAATGCAAAATCTGAAGGTGTGAAAACCGCTGCCTGACCAAACTGAATATCCATATTATTTACACCCGGTAAATTTCCTACACAGCCCGCAATCGCTACATAACATTCGTTTTCTATGGCTCTTGCCGCAGCGCAGTGACGAACTCTCATGTAAGCATTTTGAGTATCGGTAAGATAAGGCACAAACAAGATTTTCATTCCCTGATCGGCTAAGATTCTTGGTAATTCAGGAAATTCTACATCATAGCAAATGACCAAACCTATTTTCCCGCAGTCGGTATCAAAAACTTTAATTTCATTTCCGCCTTTCATTCCGTAATACTTCCTTTCGTTGGGCGTAATATGAATTTTCCTGTATTCATCAATTCTACCGTCACGGTGAAGAAGATAACTTACGTTGTACAAGTCGTTATTTTCAAAAATCGGCATACTTCCGGAAATAATATTCACATTGTAACTGATTGCCAGATCTGAAATTTTCATTTTAATTTCCTCGGTGATTTTAGCCAACTCAATCATACTGTCCCGCTCTGAAAGGTTGTTGAACGGAGCGAGCAAAGGGGTATTGAATAATTCCGGGAACAGCACAAAATCTGATTTATAATCTCCCATTACATTTACAAAGAACTCTACCTGCTCATAAAAAGCATGAATATCTTTAAATTGCCTCATCTGCCATTGCACCAATCCCAGACGAATAACGCTATCCTGCATTGTATTTGGCTTTTTGCTGTAATAGATATTATTCCACTGCATTAATACAGCATTTTCGCGCGAAGCTTCATCTTCGGGAAGATATTTTTTCAGCACCTTTATCGGCAGAAAATTATTGGAAAGCTGAAAAGAAAGTACCGGATCATATATTTCCTTGTCTCTTACTCTTCTGATGTACTCTCTCGCTGACAATTCATGACTGTGCTTATGATAATGCGGAATTCTTCCACCCAAAATAATAGATTTCAGATTTAATAATTCACAAAGTTCTTTTCGGGCATCATATAATCTTCTTCCCAATCTCAGTTCACGATATTCGGGATCAACAAAAATTTCGATTCCGTATAAAACATTTCCGGTTGAAATATGGGTATTGAAAGAGTAATTGCCTGTGATATCACTATACGTATGATCGTCACCAAACTCATCATAATTAACGATAATAGACAGCGCAACAGCTGCAATTTTTCCGTCTACCGTGATGCAGATCTGTCCGGCTTCAAAAATTTTATTAAGCTTTGCAATGCTTTTTTTTGACCAGACGTATTCTGACATTTGAGGATAGGCTCTGCGCATGGTTTCTACCAGCTCGTCATAATCATCTACTTTCAGGGTACGTGTTTCTATCTGCATAAATATATTTTTACTAAAGTTACGCAAAAACTCTGCAAACCTTTTGACATCGTCCTTTAAAAATATTTGAAAGATGTTATTTAATACAAACTATATTTTCGTTTTGTAAAAAATCACAGACCTGTTTTGTATATTTTTCTGTTTTAAAGCATTATTAATTCATCGTTTTATAAAACCAAATTATTTAGACGCGTAAAGCAATAAACTCAAACGTCTAATTTGTTTAAGTTGAACGTATAAACTTCTAAATTAAGACGTCTAACTTTAATTGATGTTGCCTAGAACCAACTGAGTTAAATGAAAATTAAAAAAAAGAAACACCAACATTTCTGGAGGTGTTTCAAGAGTACGAAAAAAAAATCTATTGTTTTTGAATCTTATATAATCTTCCCGCATCGGTTACCGCATACAATGCATTATCTGTTCCCTGCGTGATATCTCTGAAACGCTGCCCTTCGTTTACCAACAAACGTTCTTCTCCCATCACTTTATTATCTTTTATAACGAGTCTTACGATGTGAGTTCCGCTTAATGAGCCTATAAACAGGTTATTTTGCCATTCCGGAACGTTATTTCCTTTGTAAAACGTCATTCCGCTTGGTGAAATCACAGGATCCCAGTAATATACAGGCTGCTCCATTCCGCTTTGCTGCTGAATTCCGCTTCCAATAACTCCACCACTATATTCTATTCCGTAAGTGATTGTTGGCCAACCGTAATTTTTTGCAGGCAATACACGATTAATTTCGTCTCCGCCACGAGGTCCGTGTTCACTTTGCCACAAATCTCCTGTTGTAGGATGAATGGCAATTCCCTGCGGATTTCTATGACCGATACTGTACAATTCAGGTAAAGCTCCAGACTGAGTAAAAGTAGGGTTTCCCGGAGCCGGAGCGCCATCTTTTGTTATCCTTAAAATTTTACCGATTGCTGCAGTAACCGATTGCGCCAAAGGTCTTGTAGAAAGATCAGAACGTTCTCCTACACTTACCATAAGATTTCCGGTAGAGTCAAATAAAATTCTCCCTCCATAATGTAAATTTCCTGCAGAAGAAGACGGATTTGCTCTGTAAATAACGACTGCATTTTCTATAGATGTTTCAGAGGTTGAAAGTTTTCCCTTTGCTACTGAAGTCTGAGTTCCTCCTGCAACATTTTCAGAGAAAACCCAGTAGATCATTCTGTTTGTAGAAAATTGCGGGTCTATACAAAGTCCTAATAAACCTCCTTGTCCGTTAGAATTAACTGCAGGAATTCCCGTTATTGGATTGCTTAAAGTACCTGTACTGGTTGCAATTCTCATTGTTCCGGTTTTTTGAGTGATCAGCAATCTTCCGTCCGGTAAAGCGGTGATTCCCCAAGGCGACGTTAATGATGAACTTAAAACGGTACTGCTGTAAGGTGTCTGTGTTTTCACACCATTTACCCTTGTCTGCCCGGCAAAAGCAGGAGAATATGTTGTATTTGCAGGATTGGTTTCGACAGGCGGATAAATTGCCTCATTTCCAGGCTCTTCAACAGGTTGTTGCTCGATGTCATCAGAACAGTTTGCCAAAAACATCGCAGATGCAATCAGCATGTAATGTACTTTAAATTTCATATTGACTAAGATTTGGTGATTTGATTTAAAAAATGACAATTTAAAGTTTGGAAATCATCAAAGTTTGCGCCAATAATTCAGTATTATTTAAAATAATTCACTTTTAACATATCATATTAAATAGTAATCATAAGAATATTTAGCCTGAATTATTTACAAAAAAAACCTTCCATTTAAAATGAAAGGTTTTAATATTATCGGAAATGATTTTATTAATTTAAAATCTCATTCATCTGAGTCAATATAATAGGTTTTCCATCAGTAATCATAATAGTATGCTCATGTTGCGCCATATAGCCACCTTTATTTCCTATCATCGTCCAACCATCATTCAATTCCACCGCAATCGTTGAATCTGTCGAAATAAATGTTTCGATCGCCACAACAGAATTTTTCTTAAACCTTCGGTTATCGTAACGATTTTTGTAATTCATCAATTCATCAGGTTCCTCATGTAGACTTCTTCCAACACCGTGACCGCCAAGATTTTTAATGACTTTAAATCCTCTTTTTTGGGCTTCAGTTTCCATTAAAAATCCAATATCAGCGATTTTCACGCCGCCTTTTATATTATTAATGGTTTTTTCCAGAATTTCCTTTGATGCATCGACTAATCTCTTATGTTGGTTGATGTCATTTCCAATGATAAATGAGCCGCCGTTATCTGCCCAATATCCATTAAGCTCTGCCGAAACATCAATATTAATTAAATCACCTTCTTTCAGAACTCTCTCTGAGCTAGGAATTCCATGACAGAATTCGTTGTCTACACTTATGCAAGTCCAACCCGGAAATCCATACGTAAGATAAGGCGCTGACTTTGCACCAAAGTCTGAAAGAATTTTTGCTCCGTATTCGTCAAGATCTTTTGTCGTCATTCCAACTTTTGCATAATTCATCATTTCTTTCAGAGTAAAAGCGACTGCTTCGCTTACTTTCTGCATTCCGATTAATTCCTGTTCGTTTGTTATAGACATAATGATTTTTTGAAAGAGTAAAGTTAGGGAATAAAAAATATTGATTAGAAATAAAAAAACACTTACTGTAACAGTAAGTGTTCTGTGGTCCCACCTGGGCTCGAACCAGGGACCACCTGATTATGAGTCAGGTGCTCTAACCAACTGAGCTATAGGACCTCAAAATTTGGTTAAATTTTGTGTTTGCAAAAATAGTAAAATTTCTTTCACTACAAAATTTTTTATGCCTTTTCTTGACAAAGTTCTACCAAGACTCCATTGGTTGATTTCGGGTGCAGGAACACAACTAATTTATTATCAGCACCTTCTTTAGGCTCTTCAGAGATAAACTGAAATCCTTCTTTTTTTAATCTTTCTACTTCATTCTGTATATTTTCTACGCCAAATGCCAAATGATGAATACCTTCTCCTTTTTTATCAATAAATTTTGATATCGGACTTTCAGGATTACTGGCTTCCAAAAGCTCAATTTTACTTTCACCTGTTTCGTAAAATGAAGTCACTACGCCTTCTCTTTCTACGGTCTCTTTTTTGTAAGATTCTTTCCCTAAAAGTTTTTTAAAAAGATCATCAGAGATCCCCAAAGATTTCACTGCAATACCGATATGCTCTAATTTCATAAATCTAAACTATATTTTTTTGACTGCTATTCAATTTTCAAATAGCAATTCAAACAAAAGTACTAAATTTGCATAAATTATGGAAAGCAACAGACAAAGAAAAGTAGCACAGATTATACAGGAAGATTTCGCAGAACTTTTCCGTAAACAGGCATCAGAAAGCAAACAGAATTTTCTGGTTTCCGTTTCCGACGTTAAAGTAACACCCGACTTGGGAATTGCAAAAATCTATTTAAGTATTTTCCCGCAGGAATTTCGTTCTACAATTATGAAAGAAATAGAAGAAAACAAGGCACAATACAGAAACTTTATCGGTCAGAAAATGGCAAAACAGGTTCGTATTATTCCACAGTTGAGCTTCTATCTTGATACGACACTTGATGATGTAGAGAAAATCGAAAGAGAGCTTCGAGGCGAAGGCGATAACCCTGTTTTATAAGACATTGAAAAACATTGCATTTTACATTGCATCACGCTACCTTTTATCTAAAAAAGGAAGCACTGCCGTAACGTTTATTACCTGGCTTGCCGCTGTGGCGATGAGTGTTGCTGTAGCTGCAATGTTTGTCATTATTTCTGTTTTTTCGGGACTTGAAGATTTCAACAAAACTTTAATTTCTAATCTTCATGCTGACTTAACGATAAAAAGTACATCCGGAAAAACCATTAAAAATCTACAGAAAATAAATTCCGTTTTAAAGAATAACAAAGATATTTCGAGCTTTTCGAGGGTAATAGAAGAAAAAACATACATCAATTACAACGGAAAAGGCGATGTTGCCTATCTTCGCGGGGTAGATTCAGCTTATACAAAGGTAAACCCGATTGATAAAAATATTTTTTACGGAAGCTATCCTTCATTTGAATACAGCAATGAAGTAATCATGGAGCGTTCACTTCAGAACAGATTAGGAATTCCTGTAGACTCAAACACTGATTTCTCAACGCTTTTCATGCCTAAACCCGGCACAGGAATTATCAATAAGGAAGAAGACATTTATAATAAAAAAGAAATCATCATTAGTGGTGTTTTCCCTGGGAACGAGCAGCTCAACAATTATATTATTGCGCCGGTAGAACTGGCTGAAGAATTATTAAATCTTCCAAAAAATTCAGCATATCAAATTGTTATTAAGCTTAAAAATCCGGAAAATATTGATTCTGTAAAACAAAATCTGCTTAAAGCTTTAGGAAAAGACGTCGAAATCAAAACCAAACAGGAAGAAAATGCAGCTTTCTGGAAAATGATCAATACCGAAAAACTGTTTATTTACCTAATTTTCGCTTTGGTTATCTTCATTACAACATTTAATTTGGCAGGCGCAATTATTATTTTACAACTTGATAAAAAGCAACAGGCAAAATCTCTTATTTCCTTAGGTTTTCCTTTAGCTCATCTTAGAATGACCTATTTCTACACCGGGATTTTAATTGTTATTTTAGGCGTAATATCAGGTCTTATTTTGGGCACAGCTTTATGCTATTTCCAGATCTACACCGAATTATTTAAAGCAGTAGAAGATTTGCCTTTTCCTGTAAAAATTGTAGGTGAAAATTATTTAATCGTTGCAGCTATTGCCTCAATCTTTGGCATCACTATTTCTTGGTTCTTTTCTAAAATCAGCAAAGACTATATTACTAAAAATTAATATTTTAAATTTCTAGTTATTCGTAAATTTGCCTCCCAATTTAGAAAAAATGAGACGAATTTTATACTCTTACTTGCTGAGTCTGATTGCGATCAGTGCTTTAGCTCAGGCCCCTGCTAATTATTACAGTACAGCCACCGGAACGGGTGCCACACTTAAAACACAGTTAAAAGACATTATCACAAACGGACATCAAGATCACGGTTATGGTGGACTTTGGACTGGTTATCAAACTACTGACAGAGATTATTATTATGAAAATGATGGTACTATTTTAGATATTTATTCTGAAAGACCAACAGCTGCAGATCCTTATAATTTTACCTATAGTACCAATCAATGTGGAAGCTATGGTAATGAAGGAGACTGCTACAACAGAGAGCATATTGTTCCACAAAGTCTTTTTAATGAGGCTTCTCCAATGAAAAATGACATTCATTTTATCAGAGCAACAGATGGATATGTTAACAATATAAGAGGTAGCTTTCCTTTTGGAAATGTAGGCGTTACGAATTACATTTCGAATAATGGTTCTAAAAGAGGCAGTTCTGTTTCTGCTGGATATACAGGAACCGTCTTTGAACCAATTGATGAATTCAAAGGTGATGTAGCAAGAATGATATTTTATTTTGTAACAAGATATGAAAACCAGCTTTCTACATTCAGCTCAGGAAATATGCTTGGTAATTCTGCTTATCCAGGATTACAAACCTGGGAACTTAATCAGCTTTTGGCGTGGCACAATTTAGATCCTGTTTCACCGGCAGAAATAGGAAGAAACAATGCTTCATACACTTATCAGGGAAACAGAAACCCTTACATTGACAATCCTAATTATGTAAATTTGGTTTGGGGAACACCGACTACAGATACACAAGCTCCGACAACTCCGACAAACTTAATAGCAAACAACCCTACTTCAAGCACTGTCGCATTGAGCTGGACTGCATCTACAGACAATGTAGGAGTTATAGGATACGACGTTTATGCTAATAATGTTTTAAAAGCAACAGTTTCAGGAACATCTACAACTGTTCAAGGCTTAACCTCTTCAACAACGTACAACTTCCATGTTATAGCTAAAGATGCGGCAGGAAATGCATCTACACAAAGCAATACAGCTACTGAAACCACACTTGCGGGATCAGGTGGCGGAACAGGAACTTGTGGAACTGAAGATTTCGAAAATATCACGGGAACAGGAAACGGATATGCTACAAGAACCTGGACAAATAACAATATTACCTGGACAGCAACTGATGCAAGAGTAGACGAAACAATTAATGGAAAAGCGATCACACTAAGAATCGGTAACTTAACCAGTTCTACTATATCGGGAGGGATGCAAGACTTAACAATTAAAACTTCTCTGAAATACGGAACAGGACCTGGTAATTTAAATCTAGAAATCAATGGAGTTCAGGTAGGTACAATCCCTTACACTGCAACAGCTAATACAGTTACAACAACTACAATTAGCAATATCAATGTGAGCGGGAATATTATTATTAAAATTACAAACCCGATCACGGCTACTAATGGGCCAAGAGTAGCAATTGATGATCTTACTTGGACTTGCGCTGCTTCTTTATCAACTGTTGAAAATTCAAAAGAAAAAGCCTTCGGTATTTATCCAAACCCGGTTAAAAACCATGAACTATTTGTAAAAGGTGAAAACCTGAACAAAGTTTTGAAAGCTGAAATCTATGATCTTTCAGGAAAAGTGATTAAAAACATTGCAAATCCTTTCAAAAACTCAAATAAAATCGATCTTCACGGGTTAACTAAAGGAGTTTACATCCTGAAAACAGACCACAACACTACAAAATTCATTGTAGAGTAAGACAACAAATATTTTCACTACGAAAGACCGATTTTTATCGGTCTTTTTTTTATTTTTGAAGTATGGATTCCAGCAACAAATTAGGACTGATCGGAAAAAACATCTCCTACTCTTTTTCAAAAAAATATTTTGAAGATAAATTTAAAAAGAAAAAACTCACCGATTTTTCATACGAAATTTTCGACTTACAGGAAATCAATGAAATTGAAGAACTCCTTTTAAAACCTAATCTTTTAGGCTTTAATGTAACGATTCCTTACAAAGAAAAAGTTATAGATTATCTGGATGCATTGAGCGATGAAGCTCAAAAAATAGGCGCTGTAAACTGTGTTTTAATTGAAAATGGAAAGAAAACCGGTTACAATACAGACGCTTTCGGTTTCGAAAAAACGCTCGTTGCACACAAAAAGGCACATCATGAATCGGCATTGGTTTTAGGAAATGGTGGTGCTGCAAAAGCAGTGCAATATGTTTTAGACAAACATCAGATTCCGTATCAGACGATTTCGAGAAAATCAGAAATTAATTTTGACAACTTAGACTTAGAAATAGTTTCAAAAAATAAATTGATCATCCAATGCACTCCGGTGGGAACTTTCCCCAATACTGAAGATTGCCTTGATTTTCCTTTTGAAGCCCTTACAAATCAACATCTGGTGATTGATCTTATCTACAATCCCGAGTATAGCAAATTTATTTTAAACGCATCACAAAACGGAGCCAAAACCGTCAACGGATATTATATGCTGGAACAACAGGCAGAAAAAGCCTGGGAAATTTGGTCGTTTAAAAAAAAATAACATAAATTAGTAACTTAATTGGCTTATATTAGCTCGCTTTAAGAAATTAACGCCATTATTCATAAAAGATTTGCTATGACAACAGAAAATAATCTTTCTGAAAACGAAGAACAAAAACCTTCTACAGAACTTCAGGAAACAGTTGAAAACACACAGAATGCTGAAGAAAACCATCACGATGAAGATCCTGATGCTTCTCAACACGATTCTCTTGCTGACCTGTCTCTTGCGGATACCCTGAAGGAAATGGAAAAAATCATCAATTCTAATAATGCAGGTGAACGATACAGAGAATTTAATGCATTAAAAGAAAAAGCAAATCATTCGATTCACGACGAGATTGAAGATAAAAAGCATGAATACACCGATGCCGGAAATGCAATCGAAAACTTCAGCTACGAACATCCTTCTCAATCTAAACTTTCCGGGTTGATTCATATTTTCAGAGAAAAACATGACAATTTCCAGAAAAATCAGGAAGAAGAACAGAAAAAAAATCTAGACCACCGCCAAAGTATTATAGAAAGACTTAAAAATCTTTATACTAATTCTGAGCCCGGAGTAAATCTTTTCAAATCAATCAGAGAGATCAAGGAAGAATGGTCAAATTCTGGCCAGGTAGCAAAATCTGAATTTAAAATTTTAAACAACAACTATTTCCATCATTTGAATCAGTTTTATCAGATGTTGGATTTAAATAAAGAATTTCTTGAGCAGGAATACAGCCACAACTTAGAAAAAAGACAGCACATTATTGCGAGAGCAAAAGAGCTGGAAAATGAGCCGGTTGTACAAAAAGCTTTAAACGAACTTCAATATCTTCACAAGCTTTGGAAAGAAGAAGCAGAACCGGTTTCTGAAGAATTCCGTGAAAAAACTTGGGAAGAATTCAAAGAAATTTCAAATAAAATTCACGATAGAAAAACTGAACTGTCTGCAGCTATTGAAACAGAGCAGAATGCCAATCTTGAGAAGAAAAATGAGATCATTGCTGAAATCAAGAAACTTTCTGAGCCAAAAGACAATCCTAATCATACATATTGGCAAAACTCCATCAAAAGAGTTGAAGAATTGCGTTCAGAGTTTTTGAAAACAGGCAGTGTTCCTAGAAAACTATCCAATAATAATTGGAATGATTTCAAATCTACTTTAAGAGGATTCAACACGACAAAAAATAATTATTATAAATCTTTGAAAGGTTCTCAACAGCAGAATCTTGATGAGAAAATGAAGCTGATTCAGACTGCAAAAGACAACATGCATTCTGAAGATTGGGATATTGCTGTGGCTTTATTCAAAAAACTTCAGGAAGACTGGAAGAAAATAGGTCACGTACCAAAAAGTATGACCAATAAAATCTGGGACGAATTTCGTGATGCATGCAATACATTCTTTAATAATTACAGAGAAAAAAGCAGTGCTTCTACCGATAACTGGAAAGAAAACTACAAGCTTAAAAAAGATATTCTTGAAGAGTTAAAAACCATTTCAAACGATGAAGGAAGCATCGAAAAAATAGAAGCAATTAAAACTTCTTGGAATAATATTGGAAAAGTTCCGAGAGATAAAATGGCGATTAACTCGGAGTTTAATAAAACTTTAAGAGAAAAACTGAAGCTTAACAAAATCAACGAGCTTGAATTAAAAGAAGAAGGTTTATCTGAAAACCAATTAACAGATAAAGCAAGAAAAATCAAGAACCAGATTTCAGATCTTGAAGCAGAAATCGTAAAACTTGAGAACAATCTTTCTTTCTTCAAGAATCCTTCGAAAGACAATCCGCTTTTACGAGATACTTACAATACGATTGATGACAAAAAAGCTCATCTTGAGACTTTAAAGCAGAATCTTCACAGTATTATCGCTGGAGAATAATTAAAATTAAAGTAAAATATAGAGCGAAACAAAGAAATTTGTATTCGCTTTTTTTATCTAAATGCAAGAAGAATTTTACATCAGAAGATGCATTGAGCTCGCTCAAAAAGCCATCGGAAATACTTACCCAAATCCATTGGTGGGAAGTGTGATTGTTCACAACGATAAAATAATCGGTGAAGGTTATCATCATAAAGCAGGTGAAAGACATGCGGAGATCAACGCTATAAATTCGGTTGAAGAAAAAAGCCTGATTCCTGAATCTACTATTTATGTTTCTTTGGAACCTTGTGCACATTTCGGAAAAACGCCGCCTTGTGCTTTAAAAATTGTTGAACTGGGCTTTAAAAAAGTTGTTATCGGCGCGATGGACTCTCACGATAAAGTAAACGGAAAAGGCAAGAAAATAATCCAGGACGCAGGAATTGAGGTTGTTTCCGGAGTTTTGGAAAAAGAATGCATTGAATTAAACAAAAGATTTTTCACTTACCACGAAAAAAGAAGACCTTTTATCATCTTAAAATGGGCAGAATCTGGCGACCGTTTTATGGACAAAGATTTTAAACCTACCCAAATCAGCAATGAACTGACCAAACAGTTTGTACATCAATTAAGAAGCAACGAGCATTCTATTTTGATTGGAACGATGACTGCTTTAAGAGACAACCCGAGTCTCACCACAAGAGAAATTGTAGGCAGAAACCCTATCAGAATTTTGATTGATATTGATCTAAAAGTTCCGAAAGATTTTAATGTTTACAGCAATGAGGCTGAAACTTTAGTTTTCAATTCTGTAAAAGAAGGTGACGAGGGAAATATAAAATTCATCAAAACTTCAAGAGAAAATTTCATTGCAAATATGTTGAAAACATTACACGAACTTCAGATACAATCAATCATCGTGGAAGGCGGAAGTCTGGTGTTACAACAATTCATTGATGCTGGTTTATGGGATGAAACGATTATTATCAAAAATAAAAATTTACTCTTAGAAAACGGAACGAAAGCTCCAAGATTTAACAAAACGCCCATCGACACCCAGGATTTCAGAGACAACGTTATTGAATTTTATAAGAATTCTCATTAAGAAGCCGACAAATGCTGCACGAATACAAAACCATAGAAAAACCTGTAGAAAATACCTTACTTAAAGAAAAAGGAAGCAAATTCTTAGGTTTTGCTTTTCCGGTTAATAATGAAACTGAACTTAAAAGCGCTTTAGATAAAATAAGAACTGAACATCCGAAGGCAACTCATCATTGCTATGCGTTCAGAATGGGATTAAATGGTGAAAATTACCGTGCAAATGATGACGGAGAGCCGTCCGGAAGTGCAGGTTTACCAATTTACAATCAACTTTTAGCTCACGAAATCACCAATGTTTTAGTAATAAGCGTTCGGTATTATGGCGGGACAAAACTAGGCGTTTCAGGTTTGGTAAAAGCCTATAAAGAATCAGCGAAAATCACCTTAGAAGAAGCCAATATTATTACGAAAGAATTGGAAATTGAAATTGAAATTCAGTTTCAATTCAATCAGCAGAATATTATTTTCACCCTACTTTCAAAATTTGATGCCAAGATTTTGAATTTTGATTCGCAGCAAACTGCAATTATTTCAGCAAGAATAAAGACTAAACATAAAGATGACATTATTGATGCATTAAGTAACATTCAACATGTCGTTTGTAAAATAATTGAACAATAATCTACAGCTTTATTATTTTTTGATTTTCAGAATCATACATTATTATTTTAACATTATTCTTTCCATATCTTTTCTTTATTTCATCACTTATTTTTAAATAAATTTCCATTTCAGGAATTGGCATTAATTCCATCTCTTTCATTGCCCAATTTTGAAGATTGATCGATGGCGAACCATTATAATTGATGATGTTTCCAAACTGAGGTTGCATTTTCTCTTTTGACGAAACGCAAATGTACATTTGCTTTCCCTTTCCGGAATATAAATTGAAAGAAAAGTATTGATACCATCTTCCAAAAAAACTTAAAACCGGCATCAAAAACCATAAAATCAACCAATAGAAATGATTGAGTAAAAAAGGTTTGATATTATTGATCTCAAAAGGTTTATGATAAGTAATAAGCAAAATGAAGATTATCGCCAGATTCCAAAACCAAACTATAGAATTGTATCCCAAACCTAAAGGTCCTAAAATCATTAAAATACTGAGATGAATCAGGATTAAAAAATAGCTCACTCTTTTTTTATTTTTAGAAAAAACAAGCAATCCTGCAAGTAGTATTTCGAAAAAAGGAATGACAAGCCCGACGAAAAAAAGTTTATATTTTAAAACTGTTTCACGAGAAAATCCCATAAAATCTTCAAGAATTGTATTCATCCAGACAGAAGAAAGAAAACCTCGATTGAGTTTATGTAGTCCGCTAAAAAAATACATTGACACCAAAAGTAAGTGCATTAATACGATTATATTTTTTGGCCTGTGAAAATTGATAATAAAAGCCATAAAAAAAGATAAATACATATATTCCCAAGGTTGCCATCTTACCGTATCCAGCATACAGCTGAATAATTCTATCACGAAAAAAGAAATCAGCAATCCTCGATTTTTTTTAGCAAATAAAATAATTAATAATAAAAGTAAAGAGATGACAAACAGGAGAGTATCAAAATAACTTGGAATATATTCGAAGAAATCGAAAGCAGGAATCACCGGATAGAAACGATCTGTAATCCAGGCTTTATAACTCCAAACCTTCTTAACAAACCAAAATAAAGCAATAATTCTCATTAAAACATTTGCTTGCTGAACCGTTGATTCAATCTTCCAGTTTGTATTTTTCATAACAACCAAAAATATCAAAATTGAATGACTTTGTATTAAAAAAGAAAACATCCCAGAAATTATCTGAGATGCTATGTATATTTTTTGAATTTAAAACTTAAATCTAATCTCGTCGACCTCCCATTAAGAGAGAAGCAAAGTATATAAGTTGTGCCAAAGACCCAAGTGCTGCCACCAAATAAGTTCGCGCAGCCCATGTGAGACTATCTTTCACGCCAACAAATTCTTCAGAAGTTACCGTTCCTGTATCTTTTAACCACTTCATTGCTCTGTTACTTGCGTCATATTCTACCGGAAGCGTCACAAAAGCAAACAATGTAGTAAGTGCAAACATAATTACTCCGATCACTAGTACTAATTTGCTGCCACTCATTGCCATAACAATAATACCTCCCATCAATACAAACTGCATTAAGTTTGAGCTTATGCTCACCACAGGAACCAGTTTTGATCTCAGTTGTAACATAGAATATCCTACAGCATGTTGTACTGCGTGGCCACATTCGTGAGCTGCAACAGCTGCAGCAGCTGCGTTTCTCTGCATATAAACTGCCTCAGAAAGATTCACTGTTTTATCTGCAGGATTATAGTGGTCGGTTAACTGTCCGGGAACCGAAATCACCTGAACATCATGTATATTGTTATCTCTCAGCATTTTCTCAGCAACCTCTTTACCAGACATTCCGTTTCTGAGATGTACATTTGAATAATATTCGAACTTAGATTTTAATCTTGAGGAAACCAGCCAGCTTACCAGCATCGAAATTCCTATGATAAGATAATAACCTGTCATTTTATTTTTAATTTAATATAGAATAATTCTAGTAAATGATGTAAAAATTGTGCCAAAGTTTTAGGTTTTATTAATTATATTTGTGGTTGAATTTACCTGAAAACTATGTCGAAAGTTTCCATTATTGAAGTAAAAACTCCCGAAGATTTAAAGCAATTTGTAAAATTCCCCATGAATTTGTACAAAAACAACCCATATTATGTGCCTTCATTTATAAAAGATGAAATTAATGTATGGAATCCTCAGGAAAATCCTGCGTTGCAATATTCTGAAGCAAAGCAGTTTTTGGCATGGAAAGACAGTAAAATAGTCGGCAGAATTGCAGTAATCATCAATCGTAAAGAAGAAAAAGAACTTGGTATAAAAAAGGTCCGTTTCGGCTGGATTGATTTTATTGATGACACAGAAGTTTCTAAAGCATTAATCGATACAGCTATTAATTATGCTAAAGAACATCAGATCGACAATATCGAGGGACCAATGGGTTTTACCAATCTCGACAAAGCAGGAATGCTTACGTTCGGATTTGAGAAAATCGCTACAATGATTGGAATTTACAATCACGAATATTACTCAAAACACATTGAAAACCTTGGGCTTTTAAAAGAAAAAGAATGGGTAGAGTTTGAAATGAACTTTCCTAAAATACTTCCTCCAAAAGTAGAAAAATTCAGTTCACTGATTGCTGAAAAATATAATTTAAGAGTTTTAGATTTTAAAAGCAAAGAGGAGATTTTACCTTACGTAAAACCAATGTTTAAGCTGCTTGACGAGACTTACAAACATCTTTCTACCTATACTCCTATTTCTGAAGAACAAATCAAGACATACAAAGAAAAATTCTTCCCGATGATTGCTAAAAACTACGTAATCTGCGTAGTTGATGAGCATGATGAGTTGGTTTCTTTTGCAGTTACGATGCCTTCTTATTCCAAAGCTTTACAAAAATCAAAAGGAAAACTTTTTCCTTTCGGATGGTGGCATTTTTTGCAGGCTCAGAAAAAAAACGACCGCGCCAATTTTTATCTGATCGGAATTCATCCCGAATATCAAAGACGTGGTGTAACGGCTATTATTTTCAAAGAAATCTTCGTACGATTCAACAATATGGGGATCGATTTTGCGGAAACCAATCCTGAATTGGAAGAAAACAAAAGTGTGCAGGTTCTTTGGCAGGATTACAATCCTGTAAATCATAAAAGAAGAAGAACGTATTCTTTAAAATTCTAATATGATAATATGAAGCCACACCTTATCATTTTCGCTATTCTTATTGCAGGTTTCGCTGTGTATAATATCTTCTTTGCTTTAGCTGACGACAGAATGAATACGCTTGTAAATATTGTTTATGCAAGTATACTTTTTGGCTATATTTCATTTATGGCGCTTACTGTCCTTAAAAAAATGAAGAAATAACACTATTTTTATTGATTCTAAATTATCGGTTTTCTCTATTTTCATCAGACTTTTAAGTTGATTAATTTCATGCTTTATTGTTTATTGCCTAAATTTGCAACTTGAGATAATAATGTAAAAATGAATTTACCTGAAAGTTATATTCCGATCCTTATACAAGCTGGTGTTGCAATAGGTTTTGTAGCCATTTCTTTGCTTGGAGCTCATTTCCTGGGACCAAAGCAGAAAAAAGGAAATTCTGTGAAAAATCAAAGTTGGGAATGCGGTGTACCTGTTGAAGGAAACGCAAGAACACCATTTTCGATCAAGTATTTCTTAACCGCAATATTGTTTGTATTATTCGATATCGAAATCGTATTTTTTTATCCGTACGCTGTAAACTTCAGAGAATTTGGTCTTGAAGGATTCTTTGCGGTTCTTACATTCGTTGCCATCTTCTTCCTTGCATTTTTCTATGTTTGGAAACGTGGTGCGCTAGACTGGGATAAATAAATTCAATTATAATTTTAAATAAAAAGTTTAGATCACGTCAATTAAATCAAAGTTAACATTAGCAACGATTTAGAATCTAAATTAAAATCTTAAAATCAACAAAATGTCAGATCAAAAACCAATTATAAGAACAGATGCACCGGCTCCGGAAGGATTTGAAGGAGAAGGATTTTTCGCAACGAAACTGAGCAGTGTCATCGGTATGGCTAGAAAGTTTTCACTTTGGCCTTTACCTTTTGCTACTTCTTGTTGCGGTATCGAGTTCATGGCTACCCTTAACCCAACGTATGATGCATCCAGATTTGGTATGGAAAGAAACTCTTTCTCACCAAGACAGGCAGATATGTTGATGGTTTGCGGAACTATTTCAAAAAAATTAGGTCCTGTTTTAAAAGAAGTATATACCCAAATGGCAGAACCAAAATGGGTGGTTGCTGTAGGAGCTTGTGCTTCTAGTGGAGGTATTTTTGATACGTACTCAGTTTTGCAGGGAATCGATAAAATCATTCCGGTAGACGTTTACGTTCCTGGTTGTCCACCTAGACCAGAGCAGATTATTGAAGGTGTAATGCAGGTTCAGGCTTTAGCAGAAAGCGAAAGCATCAGAAGAAGAGATATGCCGGAATACCAAGCATTGCTTGATTCTTATAATATTAGCAATTAATTGATACGGAAATGACGAACGAATTTGTATTAGTAGCGATAACAAGAGAGTTTCCGGAATCTGTAATTTCAAGCTCAGAGCCTTATGGAATGCTGACTATTGAGATTAAAAAAGAGGACATCAAAAAAGTAATTCATTATCTTAAAGATTCATCATTGGAAATTAATTTCCTTACTGATGTTTGTGGAATCCATTACCCAGAATTCCCGGATAAAGAAATCGGCGTTATCTATCATTTACAAAATATGATGACGAATTTCAGAATCCGTATAAAAGCTTTCATGTCTAGGGAAAATATTGAAGTAGATTCTTTGACAGAGCTTTATGCTGGAGCCAACTGGATGGAAAGAGAAACTTTTGACTTCTACGGTATTAAATTTAAAGGACATCCTGATTTAAGGCCAATCCTGAACATGGAAGATCTTGGTTATCACCCAATGCTGAAAGAATATCGTTTGGAAGATGGTACCAGAACAGATAAGAACGACAGCATGTTTGGTAGATAAGAAAATATAAATGATTAATGATGATTGATTAACGATCAATTATCGCCTATCAATTATCAATTATATATTATGAAAGACAACTCATTATCAAATATACTTAACCAGCACAACAGTAACGAACAAATCGACGGGCAATTATACACCCTGAATTTGGGACCTACTCACCCTGCAACGCACGGAATTTTCCAAAACGTTCTTACAATGGACGGTGAAAGAATTCTGCATGCAGAGCAAACCGTTGGTTATATCCACAGAGCTTTTGAAAAGATTTCTGAAAGAAGAAATTATGCTCAAATTACTACACTGACTGATCGTATGAACTATTGTTCTGCTCCTATCAACAATATAGGATGGCATATGACAGTAGAAAAACTGATTGGCGTAAAAGTTCCTAAACGTGTAGATTATATGCGTGTAATCTTAATGGAATTGGCGAGAATTGGTGATCACTTGATTTGTAACGGGGTAACCGGTATGGATGCAGGTGCAATTACAGGTCTTACCTATATGTTCATCGAAAGAGAGCGTATTTATGATATGTACGAGCAGATTTGTGGAGCTAGAATGACAACCAATATGGGTAGAATCGGAGGTTTTGAAAGAGATTTCACTCCGAAATTCCATGAGTTGCTGAAAGATTTCTTAAAAACTTTCCCTGCAAGATTTCAGGAATTCTGTAATCTATTGGAGAGAAACAGAATATTTATGGACAGAACGATTGGTGCAGGAGCAATTTCGGCAGAAAGAGCTTTGAGCTATGGTTTTACAGGTCCGAATTTACGTGCAACAGGTGTAGATTATGATGTAAGAGTTGCAGAGCCTTATTCTTCTTATGAAGATTTCGATTTCATCATTCCAGTAGGAACTTCAGGTGATACGTATGACCGTTTCATGGTTCGTCAGCAGGAGGTTTGGGAATCTCTTAAAATTATCAACCAAGCTTATGACAATTTGCCGGAAGGACCTTTCCATGCAGATGTTCCGGAATTTTATCTTCCTGAAAAAGCTGATGTTTACAAGAAAATGGAAGCATTGATTTACCATTTCAAAATTGTAATGGGAGAAACAGATGTTCCTAAAGGAGAAGTTTATCACGCTGTAGAAGGCGGAAACGGAGAGTTAGGTTTCTATTTGGTAAGTGATGGCGGAAGAAGCCCTTACAGACTTCACTTCAGAAGACCATGTTTTATCTACTACCAAGCATATCCTGAGATGATTACAGGTTCTGTAATTTCAGATGCCATCGTTACGATGTGTAGTATGAATGTAATTGCGGGAGAATTAGACGCATAATATATTAGACAAAAAGATAAAAGAAGAAAGACGAAAGACTTTCTTCAAATTAAATAAAATTGAATTTAGAATACGAATCAAAAAGTCTTTTCTCTTGGTTCTTTGTTCTTTAATCTACATAATAAAATGAGCGAAACAATAGCTTTTAAACCGGAAAGTTTAGAACAGGTACACAAAATTATCGCAAGATATCCTGAAGGAAGACAAAAGTCTGCCCTTCTTCCTGTTTTACATTTAGCGCAGAAAGAATTTGGAGGATGGTTAGACGTTCCTGTGATGGATTATGTTGCTGAATTATTGAGTATTAAACCAATTGAAGTATACGAAGTAGCTACTTTTTATACGATGTTTAATATGAAACCGGTGGGTAAATATGTTTTGGAAGTTTGCAGAACCGGACCTTGTATGGTTCGTGGAAGCGAAAAAATTCTGGATCATATCAGAACAAAATTAAATATAAAAGATGGGCAGACTACCGAAGACGGTATGTTTACCCTAAAACCTGCTGAATGTCTTGGAGCTTGCGGATACGCACCAATGTTGCAGTTAGGGAAATTTTATCACGAAAATTTAACGATAGAAAAAGTAGACGAAATCCTTGAGCTTTGCAGAGAAGGACAAGTTGCTTTAGACTAATATAATTTTAAATTCTACATTTTAGATTTTAAATTATTCACTTAACGTTTAATAATAATTAATGCAAAAAGCCAAAAGCTAATTGCAATAAGCAAATAAAAATGAGTAAAAAACTTTTACTTAAAGACGCACACGTAGAAGGAATACGTTACTTCGAAACTTACCGCAAACAAGGCGGTTACGAAGCTGCAGAAAAAGCCTTTAAAATGACTCCCGAAGAAATTCTTGAAGAAGTAAAAGTTTCAGGTCTTCGTGGTCGTGGTGGTGCAGGTTTCCCGACGGGAATGAAGTGGAGCTTTCTGGCAAAACCGGAAGGTGTACCAAGACACTTGGTAGTGAATGCAGATGAATCTGAACCGGGAACTTTCAAAGACAGATATCTGATGGAATTTCTTCCTCATCTTTTGATCGAGGGAATGTTGATTTCATCTTTCGTTTTAGGTTCAAACGTTTCTTATATCTACATCCGTGGAGAATATTCTTGGATTCCGGATATTTTGGAAGAAGCAATTGAAGAAGCTAAAGCTGCAGGATTTTTAGGTAAAAACATCTTAGGATCAGGTTTCGATTGTGAAATTTATGTTCAAAGAGGTGGCGGAGCTTATATCTGTGGTGAAGAAACTGCTTTACTTGAATCTCTTGAAGGAAAAAGAGGAAACCCAAGACTAAAACCGCCTTTCCCGGCTGTAAAAGGACTTTGGGAAAGACCAACGGTTGTAAATAACGTTGAATCTATCGCAGCAATCGTTCCGATCATCGATATTACAGGTGCAGAATATGCTAAAATCGGTGTTGGTCGTTCAACTGGTACAAAATTAATTTCTGCTTGTGGAAACATCAACAAACCAGGAGTTTACGAAATCGATATGACCATCACGGTTGAAGAATTTATTTATTCTGATGAATATTGTGGTGGGATCCCAAATGGTAAAAAGCTGAAAGCTTGTATTCCTGGTGGAAGTTCGGTTCCGATTGTTCCTGCAAACTTATTATTGAAAACGGTAAACGGTGAACCAAGATATATGAACTATGAATCTCTTGCTGACGGTGGTTTTGCTACCGGAACAATGATGGGTTCAGGAGGATTTATTGTTTTGGATGAAGATCAGTGCGTCGTAGAACATACCATGACTTTGGCGAGATTTTATAATCACGAAAGTTGCGGACAATGTACTCCTTGTCGTGAAGGAACGGGATGGATGTACAAAATTTTGAAAAAAATTGAGAAAGGAGAAGGAAAAATGGAAGATATCGATTTGCTTTGGGATATCCAGAGAAAGATCGAAGGAAATACCATTTGTCCGCTTGGAGATGCGGCAGCTTGGCCTGTTGCTGCGGCTATTCGTCATTTCAGAGATGAGTTCGAGTGGCATATCAAAAACCCTGAATTGTGTTTAACACAAAATTATGGTTTGGCTCATTATGCAGATCCTATTCCGGCTGCAGCCACTAATTAATAGCAAGTGAAACGTTGAAAAAGATAATTGCTGTAGGCCTTTTGTTGTCGAATTTTGTTTTTGGACAGGTTACTACAGAAAAAAAGGAAGTTAATCCCTTCAAAAAAGGATCTGTACTGGTATTCTGGGGTTGGAATAATGCAAAATATTCAAAATCAGATATTCATTTTAAAGGAGATGGTTATGATTTTCAATTAGATAATGTAGTTGCTCATGACCGACAGACCAAATTTGAATGGGGAACCTATTTTAACCCGGGAAACATAACAATTCCGCAGGTTAATTATAGAATTACGTACTTCCCGAAAGATAATTTTGGTATCACATTAGGAATGGATCACATGAAATATGTGATGGATCAAAATCAGACTGTAGATTTTAAAGGATATATCAATGATCCCGAATACGCAGGAATGGTAAATAATGGTAAAGTAGATCTTAGTGGAAACGATTTTTTAACGTTTGAACACACTGATGGTCTTAATTATATCAATATTGGAGCTCAGAAATATCATAATGTTTTAGACAAAAAAAATATTGATATTTTCTTGAGTTACGGAGCTGGGATTGGAGCATTACTGCCGAAATCTAATGTTCAGCTGATGGGAAATGAAAGAAGTGACAGATTCCATCTTGCAGGTTTTGGTTTGGATGCAAGAGCTGCGGTAAGCGTGGTTGCGATAAGACATATTGTTCTTCAGGCAGAAGGAAAATTCGGATATATCAATATGCCGGATATTAAAACAACACTGAACAATAAACCAGACAAAGCTTCACAGGATTTTGTATATGCACAGTTCAATTTCGGAATTGGATATACATTTAATACAAAAAAGTATAATTAAAATATAGCTTAACGCCTAAAAGCATAAGCGAAAGCATAGAATATGAGCGAAGAGGTTAAAAAATTCAAAATAACGATAGACGGACAGACTGCTGAAGTGTTGCCTGGTACTTCCATTTTGGAAGCAGCAAGACAGATCGGCGGAAAATCTGTTCCTCCTGCAATGTGCTATTACAGCAAGCTTGAAACCAGTGGAGGAAGATGCAGAACTTGCTTAGTTGAAGTTTCTAAAGGATCAGAAGCAGATCCTCGTCCTATGCCAAAGTTAGTAGCGAGCTGCAGAACCAATGTGATGGACGGAATGGAGGTGAAAAACCTTTCTTCTGAAAAAGCTCAGGAAGGTAGAAAAGCAGTTACCGAATTCTTATTGGTGAATCACCCTTTAGATTGTCCGGTTTGTGATCAGGCTGGAGAATGTCATCTTCAGGATCTAGGTTACGAGCACGGAAATCTTGAAACCAGAACTGAATTTGAAAGAAATACGTACGAAGCAGACGACTTAGGTCCACATATTAAGTTGAATATGAACCGTTGTATCTTGTGTGCAAGATGCGTTTTGGCGGCCAATCAATTGACAGGTGAACGTGAGCACGGAATCCTTTTCAGAGGAGATCATGCGGAAATTTCAACTTATTTAAATAAAGCTTTAGATAATGATTTCATCGGAAACGTAATCGACGTTTGTCCGGTTGGAGCATTAACAGACAGAACAGCTCGTTTTACAAGCAGAGTTTGGTTTACAAAGCCAATGAACGCTACTTGTAAGTGTGATAAATGTTCAGGGAAAGCTACGGTTTACATGAAAGGTGACGAGATTGTAAGAGTTACTGCAAGAAAAGATCAATGGGGAGAAGTTGAAGAATTTATCTGTGACACTTGTCGTTTCGAAAGAAAAAATCTTAGCGATTGGAACATTGAAGGACCAAGACATATCGACAGACATTCGGTTATTTCATTAAACCATTACGAGAAGCCTAAAGACGAATTGAGAGTTTTAGACAATCCGATGGCTAAAGAAATCAGCGAAAAAGACGAAAAATAATAAATCGCTGGATGTCGGAAGTTTGATGATGGATGTTTTTCAGCTTTGAAATATATCATTAAATAAACTTCTGCTATTTAGAACAAAAATTGATTAAACGATGATAGTTGTGCGGCGAATTGCTAAACATCCAGCTTCCAGCTCCCATCTTCAAACATTTAAATAATAAAATGGATTTAATTACATTTAAATTAATACTTGTACTTGCACTTTTCCTGCTTTCGTTAACGATCGCAGCCTACTCTACCTGGGCAGAAAGAAAAGTTGCAGCCATTATGCAGGATAGAATTGGGCCCAACAGATCAGGGCCTTTCGGTTTACTGCAGCCTCTTGCCGATGGTGGTAAATTTTTCTTTAAAGAAGACTTTACTCCGGCCAATGCAGAAAAGTTTCTTTTCGTATTGGGACCTGCATTGGTGATGTTTATTTCATTAATTACCGGAGCGGTTATTCCTTGGGGAAAAACGTTGAACTTAGGTGGGGTTTCTTATGATCTTCAAGTTGCTAACATTGATGTTGGTGTACTTTTCATCATCGGAATGGCTTCAATCGGGGTTTACGGAATTATGATCGGAGGTTGGGCTTCCAACAACAAGTATTCATTATTAGGTGCAATTCGTGCTTCTTCGCAGATGATCTCTTACGAATTGGCGATGGGTCTTGCATTACTTTCTATCATCATGATGACAGGAAGTTTAGATTTAAAAGTAATTACTGAAAACCAAACTGAAGGAAAACTTTGGGGTGTTATCCCTATCGGTTCAGGGATGAACTGGAATATTTTCTATCAACCATTGGCATTCTTAATTTTCTTTGTTGCCGCTTTGGCAGAAACCAACCGTCATCCTTTCGATTTACCAGAGTGTGAATCTGAATTGGTAACAGGGTATACTACCGAATATTCATCAATGAAGTTAGGTTTATACATGTTTGGAGAATATGTGAATATGTTTATTTCTAATGCTTTTATGGTAGTGCTTTTCTTCGGAGGGTACAATTATCCTGGAATTGAATGGGTAACTCAGAATTGGGGCGAAAATACAGCAGGTATTTTAAGTATCGTAGCATTTTTGTCTAAAACCATAATCGGAATTTTGATCTTTATGTGGATCAGATGGACGCTTCCAAGATTCAGATACGATCAATTGATGCACTTAGGATGGAAAACTTTAATTCCATTGGCATTGGTCAACTTAATGATTACAGGAGCTGTGATTTTAGCTTTTGGAAATTAATTAATTTGAAAATGAGTTAATTTGAGAATTTGAAAATGGGTAATCCCGCTTCAACTTCCTAAACAATATAAATTTGAAAATGAGCTGATGAGAAAGCAGCGATGAGATAAACTTCCATCACCCAGCTTCCATCTTCCAACATTTAAATAATAGAAAATGAAACTTACAAACAGATCAAAAGTTGTTTCAAATAAAGAGATGACCTTTTCTGAGAAAATCTACTTACCGGCGATTTTCAAAGGAATGGGGATTACTTTTAAGCATGCTGTGAGAACCGTTGTAAAACGTGCTCCTAATGTTTATTCTTATCCGGAAGTACAAAAGCCAAGAGCTGATATCTGGAGAGGTCAACATGTTTTGAAAAGAGATGAAGAAGGCAGAGAAAGATGTACAGCTTGTGGATTGTGTGCTGTGGCATGCCCTGCAGAAGCAATCACAATGACTGCTGCAGAAAGAACCAGAGAAGAAAAAGATCTTTACAGAGAAGAAAAATATGCATCGGTATATGAAATCAATATGCTAAGATGTATTTTCTGCGGTATGTGTGAAGAAGCTTGTCCGAAATCTGCAATTTATCTTACAGACAGATTGGTTGATGTAGAAACCAACAGAGGATCTTTCATTTACGGTAAAGATAAATTAGTTGAAAAAATAAATGAAAGGATTGATATCACAGAAAGACAATCCGAGAAACAAAAAAATGCGGTAAAATAATGGATCAGTTTTTATTTTTCTTGGTGGCTTTTTTAGCAGTGGCAAGTGCAGTGTACTTTGTATTTGCAAAAAATCCTTTATATGCTATTTTGTCATTAATTGTTACAATGTTTTCGATCGCGGGTATGTATATTCTTCTGAATGCACAATTCCTTGCAATCATCCAGATCATCGTTTACGCAGGTGCTATCATGGTACTTTTCCTTTATATCTTAATGATGCTTAATCTTAATAAGCAAGACGAAAGTAAGAAGAACAATACTTTAAAGTTTGTTGGAGTTTTTACGGCTGGTCTTCTTTTGATTGGTGTTTTGGGAGTTTTCAGAGGAGTACAGGAAAGTCATGTAGTAGTTGAGAACGTAGATAAAGGCGTAGGTCTTACGAAGAATTTGGGAAGACTTTTATTCAATGAATATGTTTTACCGTTTGAGCTTGCTTCGATCCTGATTTTGGCAGGTATTGTAGGTGCGGTACTAATCGGTAAAAAAGATTTATAAAATTATGGGAGAAGTAAATACATTTATGCAAAGCATCCCTCTGGAATATTTCATTACTCTTTGTTCAGTTTTGTTCTGTCTTGGGGTTTTGGGAGTATTGCTCAGAAAAAATGCGATTGTAATTTTAGGTTGTGTAGAGCTTATGCTTAATTCTGTAAACCTTTTATTGGCTGCATTTGCGGCATACAACGGGAACAGTGACGGACAGCTTTTGGTATTCTTTATCATGGTAGTTGCAGCAGCCGAAGTAGCGGTTGGTTTGGCAATTATTGCGATGTTATATAGAAACACCCGTTCTGTAGATGTAGGTATATTTAATAAATTAAAAGGATAAGAATGGAGAATTTAATATATGCAATAATACTTTTACCACTTATAGGCTTTCTTATCAACGGACTTTTCGGCAAAAATCTTCCAAAGATTGTAGTCGGAAGTTTGGCAACAGCTGCAGTTTTTGCATCTTTTTGTATTGCGGTAAGCTTATTTTTAAATTTTGACTCTGAAAGTCCGGCGGTTGTTGTAAAAGCATTCGAATGGTTCAGAGTAAACGGAGTTCAGATCAATTTCGGTTTCCAGATTGATCAGCTTTCATTAATGATGGTGATGATCATCACAGGGATCGGATCTTTAATTCACTTGTACTCTATCGGATACATGAGTCACGATAAAGGTTTCTATAAGTTTTTCACTTATTTAAATCTTTTCATCTTCTCGATGTTACTTTTAGTAATGGGAAGCAACTATATGATCTTATTCATCGGTTGGGAAGGTGTAGGTCTTTGTTCTTATCTATTGATCGGATTCTGGTACACCAACGAAGAATATGGTAAAGCAGCAAGAAAGGCTTTCATTATGAACAGAATCGGTGACCTTGGTTTATTGATCGGTATTTTCATGATTGCGTCTCAGACCAACTCTGTAGATTATATTTCAGTGGCACAAAATGCTTCTAAATTTGAATTAGACGGAACAATTATCATCTTTATCACAGCCAGTTTATTTATCGGTGCTGTTGGTAAATCTGCTCAGGTTCCTTTATATACTTGGTTACCCGATGCGATGGCTGGTCCAACTCCTGTTTCAGCATTAATTCATGCAGCAACCATGGTTACTGCAGGTATTTATTTGGTGGTAAGATCAAACTTCTTATTCACTTTAGCTCCAACCGTTCAGGGCGGAATTTTATTAATCGGATTCTTGACCGCTGCTTTGGCTGGTTTCTACGCACTGCGTCAGAACGACATCAAAAAAGTATTGGCATATTCTACAGTTTCACAACTTGGTTTTATGTTCATCGCTTTAGGGTTGGGAGCATATTCCACAGCAATGTTCCACGTAATGACACACGCTTTCTTCAAAGCATTGTTATTCTTGGGAGCAGGTTCTGTAATTCACGCAATGAGCAACGAGCAGGATATGCGTTTTATGGGAGGTTTAAAAAAATACATTCCAATTACGCACATTACATTCCTTATCGGAACATTGGCGATTTCAGGTTTCCCTTTACTTTCAGGGATGATTTCTAAAGACGAAATTTTGGTTGCAGCATTTGCTAAAAACCCTATTTACTGGGTAATGTTATTCATTTTAGCAGCAACAACCGCAGCATATATGTTCAGACTGTATTATTTGACTTTCCACGGAGAGTTCAGAGGTACTGAAGAACAAAAACACCATTTACATGAAAGCCCGATGAACATGACGTTACCGTTAATCGTTCTGGCAATTCTTTCAGTAATCGGAGGTTTTATTAATTTACCACACTTTATCGGTCACGGTCATTATGCTAAATTAATGGAATGGCTGAAGCCCGTACTGACACCGGAAAGCTTTAAGCAAATGGAAATGACTCTTTCAGGAGTTGATTTCAATACAGAAATGATTCTTTTGGGAGCAACAATCTTAATGTTCTTTACTGTTTGGTTCATTGTGAAAAACATGTATGTGAATAAGAAGAAAATGGCTCTTGCCGAAGAAGAATATACAGGCTGGGAAAAACTTTCTGCTAAAAAGTTATATGTTGATGAGCTTTACAATGCATTAATTGTAAAAACTTTTGAAGGACTTGGACGTGGCGGAAAAATGTTTGACAAAGGCGTTTTAGACCGTGTTGTAGACTACATAGGTGAAGGTGCTGAAGACAGCGGAAAATCTATGAAGCGTATACAAAACGGAAATGTTGAGAACTATGTTCTTATCATGACTTTGGCTGTGGGAATTATACTGATTGTTAACTTTATATTACAATAATGTCTTATTTACTATTAACATTATTACTTTTACCTCTTGTAGGTTCGGGATTAGCTTTTGCATGGAAGAACGCTTCCAGCAAATATTTGGCGCTGGGAATTGCTTTGATTCAGATGTTGCTTACATTTTACATCCTTTCGGATTTCAATTTTGAACCGACGGTTGACAGTGTTTTGCAACACGAGATCAAATATCCTTGGTCGCAGTTTATAAAAAGTAACCTTCACTTCGGAATCGATGGGATGAGTTTGCTTCTTTTATTGCTGACCAATATTCTTTCGCCTCTAATTATTTTATCATCATTTAACGAAAACGTAAGCTACAAAAACTCGTTTTACGGACTTATTTTGCTGATGCAGTTTGGTCTTGTAGGAGTATTTACAGCATTAGACGGTTTGTTATTCTATATTTTCTGGGAAGTAACGCTGATTCCGATCTGGTTTATTGCGGCTCTTTGGGGACAGGAAAACAAAAGAATGGAATTCACGACAAAATTCTTCGTGTATACATTCGTAGGATCTTTGTTTATGTTGGCGGGTTTAATCTATGTTGGAATTCACTCGGCATCGTTTGATGTTACAGATTTGTATAATGCAGATTTAGGTGAAACGCAGCAGATTGTGGTATTCTGGTTTATTTTCTTTGCTTTTGCAGTGAAACTTCCGGTTTTCCCTTTCCATACTTGGCAACCGGATACGTATACTTATTCTCCAACTCAGGGATCAATGCTTTTATCAGGTATTATGCTGAAAATGGCAATCTATGGAGTAATCAGATATTTATTACCCATTACACCGACTGCAATTTTCGGAATTTCAGGCCAGATTGTGATCATTCTGGCAATTATCGGAATTGTTCACGGTGCTTTAATTGCGATTATCCAGACGGATATGAAGAGAATCATTGCATACTCTTCTTTCTCACACGTTGGATTGATGGTTGCAGGTATTTTCTCTTCAGCAGTGCTTACTTTAAGAGGAACTTTAACTATTGAAGGAGCTGAGGGAGCTTTAGTTCAGACTTTCGCTCACGGTATCAACGTTGTAGGATTGTTCTATTGTGCGGATGTTTTATATAAAAGATTCAAAACAAGAGACATTAGACAAATGGGAGGTTTGGCAAAAGTAGCGCCTAAGTTTGCGGTATTATTCTTACTGATCATTTTAGGATCAATGGGAGTTCCGTTGACGAATGGTTTTATTGGTGAATTTATCCTTATTAAATCTATCTTTGATTTTAATGTATTGGCTTCAATCATTGCTGGTTTAACGATCATTCTTTGTGCGGTTTATCTATTGAGATTTTACGGTAAAGCAATGTTTGGTGAAGGTAATGCAGCAGTTTTGAGCACGGCAAAAGATTTATCGGCAGTAGAATTTTCAGTATTGGCAAGTATTGCAGTATTTGTAATTCTGTTAGGAATTTTCCCTCAGCCGATTATCGATATGGTGGGAAGTTCATTAGAGTTTGTGTATACATCGATGATCAATTAGGATTAAAGATTTAAATAAAAAATTAAAAGAATTAAGAGATAGGAAATAGAAAGGTAAAAGTAAAAAGAGCCAAGAGTTATAAAACCTTGAATCTTACACTTAAACCTGAAATTTCAAATCTCAAATCTCAAAAATAAATTATGAGTGTTTTAATTATTGTTTTCCTGACAGCAGTTGCTGCATTATTCTCGGGAGTTTTTGAAAAGGGAAAATTCGCAAGATACATTGGGATTTTTGGGTTGATCGTTGCATTATATGTAAGCTTTTTACCTGAAGCTTCTTTCTTCGAAAAATACAGATTAATGTATGAGTACGGACAAAATACAGCTTTGTTTACAAAAATTTCTATTGTAACGACTTTGCTTTTATTCTTCCTGGGAGGTTTTGCATTCAGCAATCACAGAAACCATCAGTCAGAATTGTACGCATTGATGCTTTTTGCATTGTGTGGAGGTTTTGTATTGTTCGGATACCAGAATTTGGTGACTTTGTTCTTAGGAGTTGAGATTTTGTCTATTCCGTTGTACGTAATGGCGGGAGCAAACAAAACCGATCTTAGATCAAACGAAGCTTCTTTGAAATATTTCCTGATGGGAGCATTTGCAACAGGTTTCTTATTGTTAGGAATTGCCTTTATCTACGGAAGCACAGGAACATTTGATTTATACAGAATTCACGATTTCAGCACGGTAAATCCAACTAACGGAATGTTTATTCTTGGCGTTGTATTGATGCTTTGTGCAATGGCATTTAAAGTAGCTTTAGCACCTTTCCACATGTGGAGCCCGGATATTTACCAAGGTTCACCTTCATTGATCACCGCTTTCATGGCGAGTGTCGTAAAAATCTCAGGATTTTATGCATTATTCAGATTAATGACAATTGGATTCTCTGGTGTTACTCACGAATGGATCAATATTTTAGGTGTATTCTTAATTATTACTTTACTATTGGCAAACGTGATGGGCCTTGCTCAGACCAATGCTAAAAGAATGTTGGCGTACTCATCAGTTTCGCATGCAGGATATATCGGTTTGGTATTCTTCGGAATGAATGCTCTTTCAACGTATACATTGGCGTTTTACTTATTCGCTTATTCATTGTCTACGGTGGGAGTATTTATGTGCTTAATCTGGGTTGAAAAATTAAAAAGAGAGACTTCTTACGGAGCATTTAAAGGTTTGGCTAAATCTGAACCATTATTGGCAACTGTTGCAACGATCTCTTTGCTTTCAATGGCAGGAATTCCTCTAACGGCAGGTTTCATGGGTAAATTCTCATTATTTGCACAAGCTTTAAGCAAAGACAACAATACCTTTCTGGTAATTGTAGCAGTTTTAGGTTCGGCAATTTCAATTGCTTATTATTTAAGATTAATTATCGCAATGTTCTTCTTTAAAGAAACAACTTTCAAAACGTCAGAAAGAGTAACGGTAACTTACAATATTGTCGCAGTATTTATTATTGCATCAATCATTGCATTGGGTGTTTTCCCTGATTTATTTGCAAAACAATTCGGATTGTAATCTGAATCAAACATATTTTAAAATTTAAACCTTTCAATTTTTGGAAGGTTTTTTCATAGGAAAAGCTACTCTATCTGAGCAGCTTTTTGTCATTTTGACACATTACTTTTTTAGTCTACCGCTGTACAGTCGCTGTACCCTTTCTGTACTCTAACTACTTTTTTCGTTTACGCTATTTTAGATTCTTCGGTAAGATTACACATACGAATTCGTCGCATTAAGAAAGCAACATATATTCATGGCGAAAACATACAAGCAATACAATAATTACAAAAACCCCCTTCAAATTGTATAATTTGAAGGGGTTATTTTATTTAGCTAATCTTAAATTAAATGCGTCTTATCAAAAATTATATTTTACATTAAATCCTGTAAAAAAATAAGCCTTCCTTGGGCCGGGATTAACGTCGGTGTAGACAGAAGAATCATTATATTGATTATCCTTATCCGTATCATTAATACTATTTCCGTAAAAAAGGAAAGTATAATTAATCTGATTGGTTAAATTGTTTCCTATAACAAAAACATCTATATCAAATTTATTGAAAGTATGCTTGTAGCCGATTTTAGAGTTTAAAAGACCAAAACTATTCACTTTATTTGAGTTTGCAAAATCTGTGTAAACACTTCCCATATAGTTATAGCTATTCTGCCAGTACAAACCTATTTTTGTTTCAAAATCCAAACCTAAAGAAAACCTTGCCTTGGGAACTCCAACTACATTTTTATTATCATAAACATTCACTTTCGGCTCCGAGTTGCCTTCCTGCAAATATGTACTGAATTTAGAATATTTAAAATCATTGTAAGTGTAGCTTGCAAAAGGCTGAAGTTTTGTAATAAAAGAGTTTTTCGGTTTGTAAGAGTAACCTACACTCAATTCTAAACCTTTATTTTGCTGATCTCCTGTGTTTGCCCAATATGAATATGGTGTCTGTTCTTCATTTTGAATAGTCCCTCTCAACTGGGTCAGTTTATCTTTAATATTGATACTAAATAAAGAAACCTGATAATCTATAGAGGTATTCCCAAGCAATCCCTGAACACTGAAATCCCACATTTTTGCCTTTTCCGCAATAAGATTATCATTTGTTTTATTAAGGCCACTAATAAATGATGTAGCAGAGGTCGGCGCGTTGTAGCCTTCACTATAACTAAGGTTAATTATCTGATCTCTCCAAATTTTCTGTAATGCAAAGTGTGGTGTTGCAACAGCTTTGAATTTTTTGTCAAAAGACAAGTTTTTGTCATATAAATCAACTTTATTTACTAAAAATAAACCGGGCACAGCAAGCAGATCTTCTCTATTGTAACTAATCTGATTAATACTCAAACCTGCTAAAAACATTAAATCCCATGGTTTGTAAGTAAATTTTTCAACCGCAAAATAACTGGATTGATTATTTAGGTACTTAAAATAAGAGCCTTGATATAAAGGTCTCAAAATGGGATCTTCGGTAATTGTTACACTTTTAAATCTGTAATTTGAAATCAAAGATCGCGACTGCTGAAGTTCAGTTCCAAATTCTGTCCGGCTATTAAAATCACCCCAATCTTTATCAAAAACAAATACCGATCTCACGCCATAGTTGGATGCAGATGAAGTTTCGTACGCCCCAGCCGCAATTCTGTCGCCTGTAGTTCCTGTATAAAATACGGTGGTATTATTACTAAAATTTTCATTAATTTTCCAAATATGCCCTATTCCGACTCTGGAAGTGATAAATTTAGTTTTGGCTCCTCTTCTGATATAGGCAAAATTTCCGTTATCAATACCGTTGTAATAGTCGTCATAAGAAATCTGCCCCGAAACCTGCTCCAAAGAATTACCGTGAGAACCCAATAAAGTTATTTTTTGACTCTCGTTCAGTTTAAATTCGCCATTAATATTGTAAAAGTTTTTAATACTTTTTCCATGTGGGCGATACCCGTCGCTTCCAATATGGGTATAATTTGCCGTTATAGAGTGATTTTCTTCAACATTTGTTGCGGAAGTAGAAGTCTGGAATAATCCGAAAGAGCCCGTATTAAACTGCTCCGAAATGGAAGTTCCTTTCTGAGATTCTGGTTTGATATAAAATCTCACCGCACCTCCCGAACCTCCACCGTACAAAGTTGCAGCAGGACCTTTTATCACATCTACCTGATTGACTAGTCCAAAATTGACATCATCCAAAATTGTAACACCATCAGCTCCGGTAAGAGGAATGTTATTCAGGTACATTTTTATACCCCAGTTGTTGAATTTCTGGTCATTTCCATATCCCCTTATTATGATTCTTTGTCCGCCGAGCTGAGTTCTTTTTTCTACCTGAACGCCCGCCATAGTATTTAAGCTTTGCTCAATAAATGCAGGATTATTACGATTACTTTCATATTCTGAAATGATCTCTGTAGATTGTGCATGTTTCTTAAATTCTTCACGCTCTTTTATTATTTTTAATCTTGCCTTAATGATTACTTCATCGATTTCTTTTTCATTTTCCTGCGCATTCACAAATCCCATTAACCCCAATGAGAAGAGAATTATGTATTTTTTTTTCATCAATTTATTATAAAAACAAAAGGTAAAGAATACCTTACCTTTTGTTTTTTTTTAAGTTTAAATATTTATTTTCTTATGATAACAGAAGTGTAAACTATGTTTCCATTTTGTATAGCCTTCAATACATAATCACCTTTGATAAGATTTTCTATATTAAATTCTTCATCAGATTTAATATTCTTTTTTGTAATGACTAATTTGCCTGAAACATCAAATATCTCTATATCAACAGGTTTTCCGTTAGCTAGTTTTACATGAAGCGGACCTCTGGTAGGATTTGGATAAACTTGGTTTGCAACAGAATTTTGCTGAGTTTCATTGGTCGCTAAAGTTGTATTGTCTATCTTGGTTGTGAATGCTCCTCTTCCATAAGTTACAGCCAAAATCGTTTTATCTGACGCACGATAATCAAAATGATTAACTTTAAATTTACCCAAACCATCAGAATACAATGCCCATGTAGGTGAAGTCGCTTGAAAATTAGCCGTTCCCCAGACACCAAAATAAGTTCCTAAAATTACCTCATTATTATCTTCAGGGTTCATAAAAATAGCTTTTACCGGAATATCGGGAAGGTTACCTTCTTTAGAAACCCAGGTTGTTCCCCCGTCGATACTGTAAAATACACTTGTTTTATTGAAATTGGAAACAGTTACAATAATTTCGCTTTCTGAGGCTCCTAATTTGATATCAGAAATATATCCTCCAAAATCAAAATTAATTTGTGAAGTACTGTGTGTTGCATTTGCATTGGTAACTTTGAATAACTTCCCAGACGACAAACCAATAAAGAGCGTAGAGCTTGCAGTAGTATAAGGTGATACAAAGATATCCGTGGCAAATTCTCCTGCTGTTACGGCTGCAATTGTCAACTGGGTTCGAGTAAGGCTTAAAGGTACACTTGCAAGACCACTTATTCTATTCAATATAATAGATGTCGAAGATGATGAATTTGCATTGGTATAAGCAATATCAAGATTTCTATCTACTGCAAGAGGGTTTATAAATTGTCCGGCATTTCTTTGAGTACTCGAAGACAACAGATTATATGCCCCTTGTGCATTAAAAATGATATGATTGTTATAAACATAAGATGCTATATGATATAAACCTTGATCATCATAGGCTGTATAAGCACCATCTCCACCATAAACTTCCGAAGACGTATAAAAATTATTTGCCAAAGGAACGCCTGACAGTCTTCTTGTGCCATTATCCTGTGCGCCAAGTATCATATTTTCATTTGTAAATGTAGCGGTTGGGTTTAAAGTACCATGATAAAATTGAGTAATATTAAGACGTTTATTTCGTACCCCGATTGCCGAATTATTGGCAAGGTTATTTTTATCTGCCGCAAAGAAAATACCTCCATCGTTACCCATTACAAACTGATTAAGATTTTTAGGGTTAAAAACCAGTGCATGTTGATCTGCATGTACTCTAGCAATGTTGGCAGCATTCAGTGAATTATTATTAGACCACTTTGTGTACTGTGTCCACGTTGCCCCTCCATCCGTACTTTTATATGAATCTATACCTCCTACATAAACGTGCTCATCATTTTGAGGATCCGTTTCAATTACTAGATCGTAAAATGCTTGTCCTCTTGTAAAATCATTATCCGGTTGCCCAGTATCTATAGGATTTGGCAAGGTAATTCCTGACCCAGCAACATCTGTAGAAATCCATGTTGTACCACCGTCTACTGTTTTTATAATTCTTACCGGTTCTGCATTTGTTGCCCCTTGCAACAGAGCATAAGCTTTTAAAGGATTGGTATTGGAAACCTCTACCATAACTCTTGAATTTTTATTACCAACATCATAAACATTTGTGAAAGTGGCTCCATGGTCAGTTGATTTAAAAATTTTGCCACCAGAGCTAGATGAGCCGACAAAACTTGGTCTGGTTGATACCCAGATTGAATTATCTGTACCTACTTCTATATCCTGAATATCATACCCTTGAGTAGTGGTTGAAAGTAAAGTATTTAATAATGTGAAATTTGTGCCATCAGTAGATTTATATAATCCGGCTTCATATACACCAGCAAACGCAACATTCCCAGACATATCTCCTAAATTAGTTCCCGCAACACCAGCATAGACTTCTGAAACTCCATTATTATTTACCACTTGTATGTCGGGTACATTGTAAATCCCTTTTTTTACACCATTGGATGCATATCCATTTTCTATATTGAATATTTGTTGCCATGTTGCACCTCCGTCGGTTGTTTTCCAAATTCCTAATCCACTAAAATCTCCAGTCTCTACCTCCCCTGTTCCTACATAAAAAATCTGTGAATTGTTGGGATCTGAGGTAATGCAAGATACAGTAGTGTTAGACCAAAAACCATCTACTAATGTCCATTCAGAAGTAGCGTTTGTAATATCATTATTATACCATAACCCACCTGAAACACCGCCAGCCCAAACTTTTTTACCTGTAACATCATTAGGATCAAACATGATTCCCCTTACTCTTCCTCCAACTTCATAAGGGCCTCTTTCTACCCATAGACTGTTAATGTTTTTACTGGAGTATTGACTATTAACTCCATTAAACATTTTTAATTTTTTTTCGGGTCTATATGTACCCGACTCAACTCTTTTATCAAGTTCAACATAATTTTGATTGCTTACTTGACCGGTTTCCGGATCCATTGTGGCAATAAAGTCTTGTAGATAATATTCATCAGGTGGTTTCTGATTATGTTTTTTAGCAAATTGAACATTTTTTTTGAAAGCTTGTGTAGCATCTTTAATATGTTTCAGATACTTTTCATTTGCTTTTGAGTTCTTGATTTCTTCTTTTTTTGTCACTTCTTGTGCGTTTAAAAGAAAAGAGGTTCCTATAAGACCTACAGAAAGAAATAATTTTAACATCATATTAGTGTTTTTATTGTTATTTATTGTTACTGTTTCATTTTATTCAGGTAATTTCTCATTTTTTAATAAAATTTTATTATTATTATTTTCATTATTGTTTAATTTTATTTTTTGTTTTAGTTCTCTTTTATTTTTTATATTTTCTGAAACTAAATAGGCATTACTGTAGTCTGAAATTTTGTTTGCATCCTGATTTTGAATTTCACCATCAATGCCTATGGTTACTCTTGAAGATTCAGGAAAATATATGCCTTTCAAATACACATTACCATTTCTATGTTCTTGTACTAATGGTATTTTAACATTTTCCATTAAAAGATACTTAGGCTGTATTCTTGAATTGCTTTTTATAACAATATTAAAATTTTCTGATCTTGCTCCTTTTACTCCACCAAGAATTGTGGTATGAGTTGCTTCAATTAATCTATGATGTTGAGCAGAGCAAGAGTTGCTAAAAAAAAATATTACTAAAATATAGCTTATAACTTTCATATTATATAATTTCCTCACATTCAGTTTGTTAAAGTACAAAAAAATATTACATTACCAAATTTTAATTTAAAAAAACATTTTTTAAATTAATAAATAGGAATATACAAACAGTTATTTTCCTTTCTTTTCTACAATCTATCCCATTTGTTATGACAACTATCCTTCGGATACTACATTCGTAACCTCTACTTTTTCGGATCTGATAACTACAGATAAAAGAGCTTCCAGGATCAGTACTAACGGTAACTTACAATATTGTCGCAGTATTTATTATTGCTTCGATCATTGCACTGGGTATCTTCCCGGATTTATTTGCAAAACAATTCAGATTGTAATCTGAATCAAACATATTTTAAAATTTAAACCTTTCAATTTATTGGAAGGTTTTTTTTGTATTAAAAATAAAACAATCATCATTTGTCGTATAATTACTACAAAATATTCAATTAAATCTTATTAACTTTAAATAGATGAAAAACACAAACACAAATGATAACGAATTTTATAAAATACAAAGTTCGTCCGGATGACAGCCTGAGCTCCATTGCCGCCCGAATACATATTTCTGAAAATGATTTAAAAGCATTCCACAATCAAAACTGTGGAAAAATGAATAAACTATTTGTAAACAATCTAAAAGGTATTGAGTTTATTCTAATTCCAACCCATTTCATTTCCGAAGAAAAGCAGAAACTTCAACAACAAAAATTACTGCCACCACCGAATTATTTTCTGAAATTCCATTTTGACATGTATTCTGTTGAAGAGTATTTTGAGCAATCTGAAAATAAAAATTTAAAGTTTAATTACAAGATCAATCTCAACATTAAAGAAGAGAAAGAAAATTTCATAGCGGAAATTCATGTCAAGAATTTAGCAAAAAACAACGCAACGCCGGATGACAAAGTTTCTTCCCTTGCTTTGGATTGTATGAAAAGCCTCTATCCTATTTTATATAAAACTTCATTAAATGGCAAAATAGAATCTTTCAGTAAGCATCAACGCTTAATCGAAAAATTTAAGGAAAAGCGAAATGATATTGAAGATTTTTATGTTGGAGAAATTTCTCAAAAATATCTCAATACGTTTGAAAAAGATATATCTGATGAAGATTATTTTTTCAGGCAGATGCAATCTAATTTATTGTATCAGGTTTTATTTCCAAACTTAGAATGGTTCCACAAAAAATCTCCTTGGAAAGAAAAATTTTATATTCAGATCAATTCATTTCCGTTAGAATTCAGTTTTCAGACTGAACAATTATTTGAAGATTCTGAACTTGTTGAAACTAAAATGACAGGAACTCTTTCAGAAAACTGTAGCCTTAGAGAACTTCTTAAGGGAATTAGGATTGAAGATGAAGACATTCAAAACAATATCAATGCTGAAATTATAATTCAATACTTCACTTATAAAACGACAAAACAATTACGTGAAATAAAATCTTCTGTCAATATTTGGCATCAAAACCAATTATTTCAAAAACATCAATTACAAATAACACAAAATTAAGATGAAAACCTACCAATCACAACCCAATGATTCTTTTGCAGGAATTGCCAAAAAGTTTAAAATAAAAGATGAAAATTTTCTGAAAACATTTCATAATCTGAATTGTCCGCAGAGTGAAACAATAAAAGATGAAATTCCCGCAGGAACCACACTTTTGATACCCGAAGATCCTCAATTTTTTAATGATGAAAATCAAAACATTGATGAAATAAATACAATGAATAATGAAAGTGGATCTGAACCGGTTCCCGGTGAAGACACGATGGATGAAAAGTCTGAACAAAATGTATCAACAGTTGAAGACAGTAAAAAAGAAGAAAAGAAAGAGCAAAAAAGTAAAAGCAACTCTTCGGAACACGATGGAAAATATTTTGTTATTCCCAGAGGAAAAGCCATTTGTGACAAAGGAACTCAATTTCCCGGTTTCAAAGTAACAAGTCATCAAAAACACTATTGGAATGATGAAAACGGAGAACCCGATTATCTTGCCGTCACTGAAGACGACGTAATGTTTAACCCAGCCGCAACGCCTTTTGGAAACTGCTCGGTAAAAAACGGAAATCCATGCGCATTTGCACCTTCAGGAAAATGGACAAAAACCTACGACAAGGTAAAAGTAATGGGTAAATGCTGCGTAACGGAATTGTCGGAGCTCATGTGTGCCACCGGAGGAAAAATCACAGTTTTAAAGCACGGACAAGAATCTGAATTAGGAAAAAGCAACGTCAATAATGCTGACCCAAAAGAGCAGCATGTATATAATCCTGTTGTGGATTTTGAGGAATTTAAGGAGGAAATAAACGGAGATGATCCTTTTGAAGTGGAATAATAAATAGTAAGCTATGAAAATTATAAAAGGAAGCGCAAATCCTAAAGCAGAAGAAAAAAACTTTTACCAGCTATCAGATTTTATATATAATTTAGAAAACCCTCTTTTTGGAAAAAAGGAGAACGAGAAATATATATGGACATTATTTAAGAAGGTTAAAAATAACTGGAAGCAAGTTTCAGGAAACATAAAGTACGGTGAAAAAGTGCCTTATACTTTTGGTGAAAAAGTAGTAGGTATTCCTTTTAAAATTGAAGTTCATATAGAAAGGAAAAACTTGTTTAATAAAAATGAAAAAGTTCTCGCAGCAACCTTAATTGTAACTCCAAAAACAAAAAATGAATCTACTATTGGAAGAGTAATTTTATTAAACAGAGAAAAAGCAAATGTTAACACAGCAAAATTTAATGAAAGTTTAACTGCAGAGGCAAGAACTTCGAATCTCGTAGGAAAAGAAATAACTTTCTATCTTTGGGAAGAAGGCGCAACAGAATATAAAAAATATCAGAAACCTAAAACTGCACAGGTAGACAAATATGGAATCGCAAAAGTAAAGTTTATTCTTTCCGACTATGCCACACCACAAACATGGATGAGCTTTTTTACAGGTGATGATGCTGTTACAAAAAAGTTTTTTGTAACTGCATCTTATCAACTCAAAGAGGTCACTAATAAAACACCGGTTACTGTTACTGACCAACAACAACCTGAAACAAAAAAGAAGCAAAGCGGACCGATTGAGAAACTTACTGAGATTGTTCTTATAGGAGTGGAGAAAACGGCTGAGCTTTTTGATGATAAAACGAAAACACCAACGAGCATAGGTAAAGCGGCGAAGCAAGAGTCACCAAGTAATTGTGTTTGTAAAGAACAATATAAAGATTTGATCTGGGGTGGAAAAGTAAGTTGTGAGTTTAGAAAAAAAGTTGTGCAAATTTGTGCAGAGCTTTGGGGAGAAAGCCGAAAATTGGAAATGGCTAATGGTTTAATGGCAGTGATGAAAGTAGAAACTTGGGGAAGTTTTAAAGCACATCATCGAGAAGGCTTTAAATCAGCTAATGACAACTCCAAAGATCTGACAATAAGTAGCTTCCATAAAGATAGTGGCTCTAAATCTTCTCGTGCGGTTGGATTAATTCAGTTTACTCAGGATGCATTAGAGGGAATGAACGAATTTCCTAAATCTACTCCAGCAACGAAAGGAACACAACCAAGGTATGATGCTTTAAATAGGTTGAAACTAAGTTATGCTCAAATGGGAGAAATTAGGCAACTTGATAAAGTGAAAAAATATTTTGAACCTGCTAAGAGCAAAATAAAAACTCCAGAAGATATTTATCTGCACGTTTTTGCACCTAAAGGAGTTGGGCAAAAAGATGATTTTTTATTATACGCAAAAGATACAATCGAGTATAAAAATAACAATAGCGTTGATAAAGATAACAATGGAATTCAGCGAAAAGAAATCTTGGCAAGATTCTATGAAAGTAAAAATGAAGGAATAAAAAACAAAACTTCTAATTTTTCGTGTGGTATAGATGATAAAAAGGACGATATAAAAGCTACAGGTATTGTTACATACCATATATATGCAGATGGAAAAATAGAAAAACATATTCCAAAAAAAATAAAATCAGGCTATGAGCAAAAATATAAATATATCTTCCATGATAAAGAAAATAAAGAACATGAAATTTGCATTGTAGATTTTATTTTTGCAAACAAAAGAAATAATGGAATAACTATCTCGTCAATACCAAAAGGATATACCAAAACATATTCATATCCAAGAGGTGGAAACGCACAAACTGCATATGTTTATCCAAATGGTGATATTTGTGTTGAAGGAACAAGGTACGGATTTAAAAAATACCCTAAAGGAAGTGGAAAAGTTGAATTAGTAAGAATGAAAGACGGTCTTAGTTATAATAATGGTAATGTCAAAATTTATTATTCATTTAAAAGTTCTCAAAGAAAATACTGTAATCCAGAAAGTTATGCCGGTTTAATAGGAGCGTTGGCAACATTAGGTAGGGCAGATGTTCTGTGTACAGGTATGTGTTTTGAAGATGCTACTAGTTACCCTAGTGTGACACATCCTAATGGAGATAGTGCCGATACTGCATATTATTCAGCTTTAGCAGTAGAACAAAAAAAAGTAAATGCTTTTAAACATTTTAATTTCAAAAATATTTATCGTGGAAAAACAGGTTGGTATCCTAATTTAATTGGAACTAAATATTCAAAGGGACATGAAGATCATTTGCATGCAGGTGACTTTGATTCCAATATCGTAAAAACTATAAAAGAATAAGAAAATTATGAAAAATCTAATATTTTATTTATTTATTTTAATGTGCTTTTCTTGTAAAAAAAATGATTTAAAACAAGCCATTAATGAGCCTTTATTGAGTTTAAATGAAAATAATCAAGAAAAGAAAAATACAGAAATAGTATTAAAGCTACCACTCGGTGAGAAAAAAATAATTGAATACAATTTTCCAAAAGAATGGAATAATCTGGAAGGAATTGATGATACTAACCCTGATTTTTCAATAGAGAAAATCTCAAAAAAAGGATATGATTCTATATTTTATTTTATTGAAAAAAGCACAGACGATTTATATAATTCTTTGAACTATAATAAGAAACAGGGTATTGATGTTTCTAAAAAAGAAGTTGAAATTTTATTAAAACTTTATGATAGTTCAGTAGTATTAGATTCAGTTTATTATGTTGGAACTATATCTAAAACTCCAAACTATACTCTTAAACTATATAAAAATGGAGATAAATATAAATCAATGTTAGGAAGCGAAAATGAAAAGTCTTCTTTTAATTATTTGTGCTTGACAACATTTAATAATCAGGATGTTCTTATTGATTCTAAAATTATTTATTATAATAATTACGATGATATTCAAAGCTATAAAAGATTCTTTTATATCAATGAAAATTTCAAAATATATTTAAGCGATTTTACTGTAAATGAATTAAATACGGAAATTCTCAGCAAAACCAACATCGAAATTGATGAAAAAGGATTCTTTAATAAAAAATGACAAGAATGAAAATAAATAAAATTATTCTTATAAGTTGTTTGTTTTTCATACTCTCCTGTAAAAACCACGATACAACTCCAAAAGAAAAACCAATATTTCAAACGTTTAAATATAAAGAAACTCCTTCCAAGTATCTTGGAAAGTTTTCAGTTTATACTGAAACCGAAGCTACTACTACAGGAATGGCATCTATATCATATTACTTTACAATCAAAAAAAATGAAGCTATTTTAGAAACAAATACTTACCATGAACCCATTCGCTGTAATGGAAAATATAAAATCATTGATAAAGCTGATTACATCGAACTCTATTATGATGGAGAAGAATTAAACTGTAAATCTGAATACCCAGATTTTGAAATAAAAAAAGACAAAGAGATTTTTTTTATTAAAGGGGTTGGCAATGAAGCCGCATCAATTGATTGGCAGAAGCTTACAAAAGTATGAATATGAAATATTGTATAATGGGAATCTTTTTACAAAAGAATTCAAAACAGATGAAGAAAATACAATATTCACAAAAGAAGAACATTTTAAATTATCAAATGATGGATAATAATAAAGCAGAACTCGACAATAATTAAAGAACATAAAAGTAGTATTGCAAAAAAAAATATATTGAAAGAGGTTGACGTTATTGGAGCATACAAAATTTATGCTCCAGCAGTTAGTAATTCTAATGGCGAGGAAATTTCTTTAGGATATTTTATTACAATAAAATCTTTAACTAAAGCTATTTTAAGCATTGATGCAAAATATTCTGAAGATTATGGTTGTGAAGGTGAGTACAGACTAACGAATAATGAAAATGTCATACATGCTAAAGGCAAGTGCGACCAAAATAGCGTAGACGATTTTTATCTTAAATATGAGAATGGAAAATATTCATTAAAAGAAAACGATTCATAAATCAAGATTGGCAAGAAATTATGAAAGAATAAGAAAATTATGAAAAATCTAATATTTTATCTATTTATTTTAATGTGTTTTTCTTGTAAAAAAAATGATTTAAAACAAGCTACTAATGAGTCTTTAGCGAACTTAAACGAAAATAATCAAAAAAAGAAAAATACAGAAAACTTAAAAAAAACTATAAAAAGAGACACTCTTATTCCTCTAACGAATAATGTGAAATTATACTTTCATCAATTTGATGAAACTCAAAAACTTTGGAAAATTCCGAAGCTCATTAAAAATGATAAAGACACGATAAACATAAAAAATTGGGATAATGAATGGGGCAGTGAATTAGATATTAGATTATCTCCTAATAAAAGATACATGGTATTAGATGCAATCATAAAAGGTTTTTTAAACAATAATAAAGAAGAACTATATGAAAATTATACCTGTCAGCTTATTGATATTTACAAATCAAAGGATTTAGATTCTTTTCAAGAAGATTGCGGAGGCGAATGGAATAAGAATAATGAATGGATTTCAAATGAAGAAGTTATATTCACTGGTAAAAATACAACCACAAGTAATTTATTTGTTGCTCACGATTGTTTAAATTCAAGATTCTCTATCGAAATAATTGATATTCACAGTATTCTTACTTTCAAAATATTTGATAAAACAAAAATTATTTTAAAAGGTATTATAAATATTAATAAGAAAGAAACTCCAAATACAATTAACTTAGGAAAAATTGGTGGTATCTATTATGGAGACAGCATTGTAATTCAGAATGATGGTAATTCGATAAACGAGTATAATCATTTTATACAATGCAATCAAAAATATTTAACGTTTGTGAGAGATTAGTGATTCCATTTATCACGAAAAATATACTCTGAAAAAGTATTTATAGCAACTTCGGAAACAAATGCAAACCTCATCTACATTTTGAAGTTTCAAATGTTGGTTCAGCTCCAGGATTAAATGGTAAATGCAATCCTTCCGTTTATTTTAAATTCAAAACAGAAGAAGAACTATCTAAACCAGAAATAGATTATCAAAATAAATTAAAAGAGAAAGAATGGAACTAATAAAAAAAATATTGTTTTGCTTGTTTTTATCATTTCTAATGTCATGTGACGGACAAAATAAAGAAACAAGTAATGAAAGAAAAGTAAATCAAACGGACAGTATACAAAAAGAAAATGAAACTTTTATACTACAAAAACAGCTTTCAAAAAATAAAGATAATTTTAAGTATTTTTTTCCTGAATTCGTTTATCAGTTGATACCTACGGAAAGTTCACTTTTTGATTTATCAATAAATGAAAATGTTTATAAAATAGATTTGCTTTTAGATAGTGCATCAATAAATATTTGGGACTTGAAAAAATCAAAAAACCATCTCATCTTGATAGAAGGTAATGATTATTATGGTTCAGTTTTTTATGTATATTACTATCATAATAATGTTTTAACTTACTATGGAACTTTTAATCACATTGCAAAAGAAATTGAAAAAAGCAATGGAGAAAAAGTTTTCAGTATTGATTTAAAAGGAGAGACTTTAAATATTTCTTTATCTCAGAATAATAAAAATTCTAAATACAATTTGCAGCCAATTAAAGACATTTCACTGCTAAGCATTAAGGATACAGTGAATACCTCTGAACTAAAAAAAGAATGGAAGAAAGAAAATTTTGAAATTATCAAAGAAAAAACAGCAGATATAAATCTAGATGGGTTAGAGGATGAAATTTATGTTTTATGGAATGCAACGAAAAAAACTTTTCCAATATATATTATTTTACAGAAAAACAACAGTTCTGTAGACAAAGTCATTATGAATGAAAATATATTGTCTCCAGTTTTAAGAAATTCTACAGGAACAGGTTTAATTGATATAGTTTGTAAAAATGGTTACATAACATTTGAAGAAAATATATCTGAGGGAAGTCCTTCTCAAAACAAGTATATCACTTTTTTTTACAATAAAAATGATGCTCATATTTATTTACATAAATATGGTATAATTGCAATGTATGATGATGATTCTAAAGATTGGGAAAAAACTTACACCTCAAAAAATTTCGGGAAAATTAATTTCGTAAATTATAATAATGTTGATATTATGAGTAAGTTAAAATAAAATTTCAATATAGCTTATCTTACAAGAATTTTATTTGTTTTAATGCGGTTTTTTCAAAAAAAGCATTCCATTACAATATGCATTTAATATAAATATATGAAAAAAGCGATCTTCTTTTTAATGTTGCTTGTTATTTTTGGCTGCAAAAAAAAATCTGCAGAAAATAACAATATAAAAAATCAAAACGGAAATAAAGAATACATATTTAATTATCATGAAATTACAGAACGCATAGAACAAAACAATGATTTTTATAAGCTTGAAGATTACCTAATACCAATTTCTAAAAATCAGTTTATTAAAGATTCTATTCTTTATAAAAACGACTTATTAGATAATAAAATTGTATTTGAAAATGGAATCCTGAAAACTTCTTTTGGCAAGATAAAATTTATTGTAAATAAAAATATAGATTCTGATTCATTTGTAGATTATTCGTATATAGGATTTAATAAAAAAAAACATTTCCACGTTATTAATATTAAACTTTATGATGGTGAATTAACTTTGTTAATGAATGACGAAAATTATAATTATAAAATTATCAATAATACCCCATTATTTTCAAAAAATAACGACTATGCTATTACCTATAAAGATAATGAAGGTTTATCATCTTCTTTAGATCTATACAAAATAGAAAATGGTTCTTTAAATAAGTTCTACATATTTTCATCTGAAGACAATATCATTGAAAGCGCTGTTTGGAGTGCTGACAACAATATAATAATTAAAGCAAAACCTTTAAATAACGATTCTTATAAATTTTACAAAATCGATATTAACAATTTAAAAACTCAAAGGCAAAAAGCATATGTTAATAAAAATTTTAAAAATGATTATGTTTTAGATAGTGCTTTAGTGATATCCCCTCTGAATGAATACAAAATAATTGCCTTAGAAAAAACAGAAAAAAAGAATATTGAAAATGTGCAACACAATTCTTTACCAATAATTATACAAAAGAAAGATGGGGGAATATTTAAAGATTATGTAATAAATGATCAACTAACTTTCAAATATCATGATAATTGTCCAGCAGATGGATTTCAACGGTTAGTTTCTAAAAATAATTATTTCACCATTGAACAAACATATTGTAAAGATTTTATGTTTGTTCAGTCCTATGTAACATTTAAGATTGAAAATGAAAAAATAGTACTTTATAAATACGGCGAAGAATATACAGAAAGAAGTAATCCTGAAAAAAATATAAATAGTATTACCAAAACCTCAAAAGATTTTGGCATTGTAAAATTTGAAGATGTAACGGAAGATTTCCTTATTAAGTTAATGCAAAAATAAAAGAGTTAAAACCTAATGATATCAAAAGAAGTTTAGGGAAATTTACCACAACCAATATCAGGAAAAAAGGAATCAGTAATTTTACGTTTAGAGAAAAAGCAGTCGATTTCCCCGTTGCGCAAAGTCTCCCGACTTTAAGCATATAAAAATAAACCCAGCTCAATTGAAGTGGGTTTTGTATTAAAAAAATCCTATTTTGTATATGGAAACAAAAACTTTATAAGATTATCAACACAACCATAAAAATATCTATCACAACAAAAAAGCCGGTCTTTTATACAAATTTAAACACCAATAACACCCAATTCCCTCATAGTTTTCATACCTTTACCTCCACAATTTTTCTTACATTTTGGCAAATCTTTACAAGAAAGAAAGTCCGTTTCAGGTTTTTATATCGTTCAAAAAATATTTGGATGTGTTGGAGCACATTCGGTATAACGATCGGTTAGAATATCGAGCCAATTATGCAGAATCTTTAATTGAGAAAACTAAAAATTTTAAAGAATTAAGAGATGGTTTTCAGGATCTTTCGGTGTTTGAAAAACACAAAGACCTCATCAGACTTTTGTTGGCAGACCTCTTCCCTACCGGTTTGACGAGAAATGAAATAAAAGCCGCAGGAATTCCGCTCACCAATCTTACGTTCAATTATACCGAAAGATTTCAGAATATTTTAAATGACGCCGGAAAAGATTTTGAAATCGAGTTCAGAGACATCAGCGATGACGAATATTACGTCTTTTGCTGTTGCCTGATTTTGCAGACTTACCTTAAAAAAGATATTAAAGTTACCATACCGTTTTATTATGACATTCCCGATAAACAGGGAATTATGAAGCATTATAAAATTACAGTTAACTCAGATTTTAGTGATGTTTATCCAGCTGAAGGGACTAAGATTCCGCCCGATGATGTTTTGGATATCCTGCTTGAAAATTTAGATGATATACAGCTTTGGAAAAAATACTTTCAGCCGGAATCATGGATTTTAAAGGGTTTCAGCATTATCTCTCTCATCGATTGTACTTCGGAAGTGGCATTATCTGATCTGAAGTCGAGCATGATTAAAATTGATCTCGAAAATCCTTCACCTGATGAGAATTTAAAGGAAATATTTAAGTCTTATTTTGATGTTCCCGATCTCAATTTTGGGTTGATGCTGTTTAATACAAAAAACAAAAGGCTCGAAAAATTGCCTATTTATGAAAACGTTTTCACCAATTATCTTCTCGATTTTTGGATCAACACATTTGACGAAGAAGTAAGGAAAACGGCTTTTGAAAACATCAGTTACAATTCAAAACCTGTCGTGGTTTCGAACGTTGATAAGCTTGATGATGAGATTAAGAAACTGCCTTCTTTCAGTATTTTAAAAGACAATAACATCAATAGCTTCATGGTCATTCCTATTATGAAAGACAATGAATTATTAGCAATGATGGAGTTTACTTCGCCGATAGCCAATAGTTTGAATGGCTTAAAACTCAAAAAACTCGAGTTTGTTGCCGACATGATTATTTTCTCGCTAAGCAGGTTTTCTTATGAAAGGAATAATCAGATTGAAGCTATTATTCAGCGTGAATATACAACGATTCATGACAGCGTCATCTGGAAATTCAGAAGTGAAGCAGAACGTTACTTCAATGCTTATTTGGCAAAAAAAATATATACTTTAAAAGAGATTTCATTTAAAAATCTCACTCCATTGTTTAGTTTTTCAGACATTCGTTCTTCATCAGACAAGCGTTTTAATCTGATGCTGGAAGATCTTAATCAGCAAATAGACGGACTTCATGAAGTCATGATAATCCTAAATTCATTAGAAGCTGAAAAATATTCGTTGGCATTGGATGTTTTTGAAAACGAACTGAATAATGAAATAAAAGCAGATACAGAACAGCGTTTCCAAAGACTTTTACGGGACGAAATTCACCCTTACCTGCAAGGTCAGCTTGAAGTGAAAAGTGATGAAAATATCAAAGATAAAATCAAAAATTATCTCAGTCAGGTTTTTACACAGAATGATCTTTTTTATGCCAACAGAAAAAATTTAGATGATTCTATTACGCTTCTCAACCGTAAACTGGCTGATATTTTAGACCAGAAACAAGTGGCTGCTCAGGAAATTTTCCCGCATTACTTTGAAAGGTTTAAGTCGGATGGTGTTGAGCACAATCTGTATATTGGCCCCAGTATCGCACCAGAATTACCTTATTCTCTGAAAGTCGTTCACGAGTTGAGATATTGGCAGCTGGAAACACTTTGTAAGATGGAACATGAGTTCGGATTGTTCAAAAAAGATCTTCCGGTTCCGCTCGATATTGCTTCACTTATTTTTGTGTACAATGAAAAAGTAGACATCCGTTTCCGAATGGATGAGAAACGTTTTGACGTTGACGGCGCATTTAATTCTAATTTTGAGATCATCAAAAAAAGACTGGAAAAAGCCCATATCAAAGATTCTACCGAAAGAATTACCTGTCCCGGAAAAATTACCATCGTCTATTTCGGATTGGAAAATCAACGTGAATATTTACAATACATCAACAGACTTCAAAAACAAAATATTTTAAAATCTGATGTTGAACTTTTAAGAGTTGAAGATCTACAGGGAATTACAGGGTTGCTTGCCATGAGAGTTTCTTTAGCTTAGATCAATCTACAAAATAGGAATCAGGCTTTTTTAGTTCTCCTTGCGGAATTTCTGCCTGCTCAAAAATAGAAAATTCAATCGTTCTGCAAATACTGTTTAGCGCCAAATCATTTTCTTCCTCACCAAAAGGCTCACCAATTTCCTGAATAATTGCGTCTAAAGCAATAAAAGTATAGCTGATCAGCAAAACAATCAACGGCATCATCCAATCTAAGCTGTCGAGCAATCCGAAAGGCAGCCAAAAACAGTATAAATAAACGGTACGATGCAGCAAAACACTGTAAGCAAATGGAAGCGGCGTATTGTAAATTCTCTCACAACCCCCGGAAATATTAGAAAACTGATTCAGCTGATGATTCATAGAAGTCAAAACAATCGTATCTATATTTCCTTTTTTATTTTGCTCATTCAGCCAATCTGAAATAAAGCCCAAAATAATATTAGGAATAAATTTCTTACCCTGAATCTGACGAAACTGCTCTTCAGAAAGTAAATGTTGAATAGGTTTTGTTTCAGTTTTATCTCTTAATTGATAATTTAAAGACCAGCAAAATGCAGAAATAAGCTTTACAATTTCTTGTTTTTCTTCCTTTGAAACATTCGGTATAAAAGATAGAATCTGTCGGGTTAAAGATCGGGTTTCAATGACCAGTAAACCCCAAAGTTTTCTTCCTTCCCAGAATCGGTCATAACTTGCGGTATTGCAAAAGCCCATGAAAATAGCTAAAGCCAAACCTATCAATGTAAAAACAGTAGGATTGAGCTTTACTTTGTAATCGTAAATCTTCCCATTAAAATAATAGACCGCAACAGAAAAAATAGTAATAATGAAAAGCTGGGCAAGTATTTTCTTTAGTACAGAGCCTTTCCATATAAATAACATTTTCAGCCAGTGTGTACGCTGTCTTACAATCATGTTTTATACAGTTTTTTAATTAAAGCGAAAGAAATGCGTATGCGAAAGACAGTACGGAAATCACAATTCCTGCCATAAAAATCTTATACGTAATCGAAAGAAGTTTGTATTTTCTGTCTAAAACTTTCCCGAGGTAATAGAGATCTTTCACCATAGAATCGTAGATATAATCTCTGTCTTTGATGAGATCATGCATAGAATTCAGATAATGATTAAATTCCATTTGATGAAAATTTCCGAAAAACAAGAGATTTACTTTACGGTCTTTGATATCCTGATCGGTAAAAGTAGTTTTCGTCACATTGGGTTTTGTAGAAAGAATGGCGAAAATAATGGTCAGTACACTCGATATCAACAAGAAAAAAGTTGGGATGATAAGATGGGTGTTTTTGGGTGCATCCAATTTTGGAACCAATACAGACAAACATACCGAAATAATAATCGCATTTACTGAAAGTAAAATATTGGCTTTGCTGTCTGCAATATCGCTTAATCTTGTATGATTATTCAATGTCACTCTGAAGAGCGTATCTACACTTCTATCTGATTTTTGGTCTTTATCCTTTTTTGAATCTGAATTTTCTTTTTTGGGTTTCTCTTCTTTATCAATCTTCTTTTCCAATTTTTTTACATTTTTCAGTTTAAGCGGCTCCCAGTTTTCTTTAGCATAATCTGTAAAATACCGGTGCTTGTTTTTAAGAAAATCTACATTCATCTCATTCCATTCATCATTTGAAAAACACATTCCTCCCGTTAGTTCCCATTCTTTACGCAAAGCTTCTGCAGAATCATTATAAAACGGACTTGCAAAATGACTGAAGTCTGCATCTTTCATGATCATTTCTAAAAGACCCTCAGGCTGATGATGTTTTTCGGTAGAAAGAATAAGCCTGGAAACTTCATCAATATACTCGTCAGAAAAATTATCTTTCTTAAGAAAATCTTTCATAATAACAGAACTTCTTTGCTCGTGACCTTCAGCATTACAATCGGTAAAACCTACATCATGAAACCACAATGCAAGCAACACTTTTTCTCTGTCGACTTCAGGTAAATTGGTGTGCTTTATGATTTCATCTGCTTTCTGAACAGCGTATGTGGTATGAATAAAATTATGATAAAAATATACAGAAGATAACTTATCTTTGAATAAGTTTTCAACATAATTTTTAGCTTTGTCTAAGATGCTCATCACAGAATTTTTCTTAATGTAAATGTATGAATTTATCCTTTAAATCTTATTTAAAAAAAACATCGCCGGCAGCAAAAATGTTTCTGCTTTCAGGGCTTCTTTTATCTTGTGCTACCTACAACGTAAAAAAGGGTAAAAACTTACATGAGGTGCCACAATCTGAAGTAAAAAAAGATAATGATTTTCAGATTTTTCTTGTTGGTGATGCCGGAAATGCAGAAGAAATTCAGGCGCAGCAAACATTGAATTTTCTTAAAAACAAAATAGATTCTGCCAACAGCAACTCGATGCTGATATTTTTAGGTGACAACATTTATCCTTTAGGAATGCCTAAAGAAAGCGACAAAGGCTATCCTCTTGCAAAAGAAAAAATGGAAAACCAGCTGGCAATAACCAAAAATTTTAAAGGTAAAACTTTAGTTATTCCCGGAAATCATGATTGGTATCACGGCTTGGATGGTTTAAAAGCACAGGAAGAGTTCGTGAAAGCGTATCTGAACGATAAAAAATCTTTTTTGCCTAAAAATTCATGTCCGATTGATGATATTAATTTAACGAAAGACATTAAGCTGATCATCATCGATTCTGAATGGGCATTAATTAATTGGGACAAATATCCAGGAATCAACAAAGGTTGTGAAATCAAAACCAGAGACGATCTTTATACAGAATTCAAAGATTTAATTACAAAAAATCAGGATAAAAGAATTATTGTTGCGCTTCATCATCCGGTAATCAGTTCTGGCGTTCATGCCGGATTTAATTCTGCAAAATCTCATCTTTCAGCATTTAACGGAAAAGTTCCTATTCCGGGAGTTGCCACTGTACTTACGACATTGAGGAGTACTTCCGGAGCGAGCATGGAAGACATCAACAACAGCCATTATGCAGATTTTGCCAACAGAATTAAAAGTATTGTTCAGGATAAAGAAAATGTAATTTTCGTTTCGGGGCATGATCATAATCTGCAGTATCATGCAGACAATAATATCAGACAAATCATCAGCGGAGCCGGTTCAAAAACAGATCCTGCCACGATTGTCAATAAAACTGATTTTTCTTACGGCGGAAGTGGTTTTGCTGTTTTAAATCTCAGAAAAGATTTGAGTTCCGATGTAGAATATTTTTCAACAAAAAATAATGAGCTCAAAAAACTAACACAGATTTCAGTAATTCCTCAGCCTAAAGTATTTGAAAATAATTTCCCAAGTTCGCTTCCTGCAACATACACCACAACTATTTATGCTGATAAACTGACTAAAAAAGGGAAAATTTACCGTTGGCTTTGGGGAGATCATTACCGAAAATATTATGCTCTTCCAATCGAAGCAAAAACGAAAGATCTTTCGGATATGAATCCCGGTTATTCTCCTTTCAGAGAAGGTGGCGGAAATCAGTCGAACAGTCTCCGTCTGAAAACCAATGACGGGCAAGAGTTTGTAATGCGCGGAGTACAAAAAAGTGCTGTCCGCTTTCTGAACGCACAAGCTTTTAAGAAAAACGATTTCGGAAACGAATTAAATAATACTTTCCCTGAAAGATTCTTACTCGATTTTTACACGACCAATCATCCTTTCACCGGGTTTGCCGTAAACAATATGATCGATAAGCTGGGTATTTTTCACAGCAATCCAGAATTATATTATATCCCGAAACAAAAATCTTTGGGTCGCTACAACAAAAATTATGGTGATGAACTATACATGATTGAAGAACGTTTTTCTTCTGATCCTAAAACTTTGCAGTCGCTTGATAATGCTTCAGATATTGTTTCTACGTCGGATGTTTTGAAAAACATGCGGAAGGACAGCAAATATTCTGTTGATCAGGATTTATACATCAGAGCAAGGATTTTTGATATGCTGATCGGCGATTGGGACAGACATGAAGATCAATGGAAATGGGCAGAATATAAAACAGGAAATAAGGTCATTTACAAACCGATCCCAAGAGACAGAGATCAGGCTTTCAGTAATTATGATGGCGCTGCATTTACTTTTATTATGAACATCCCGATGATTCGTCACATGAAATCTTTTAAAGATGAAATAAAAAATGTGCGTTGGGTGAATATGGAGCCTTATCCTTTAGATTTGATTTTCTTGAAAGGTTCTACCGAGCAAAACTGGAGCGAGCAGGCAAAATACATCCAGACACACCTTACAGATGCAGATATTGATGTTGCTTTTAAAAACCTTCCGAAAGAAGTTCAGGATGAAACAATTGCCGATATACAGAGAAAACTGAAACTAAGAAAAGAAAAAATCGAAGATAATGCAGTTGAATACTATCACATCCTGCAGGAAAAAGTTCCGTTGGTGGGAACTTTAGACAAAGACAAATTTGTAATCGTAAAGAATGAAAATTCTGTTGATGTAAAACAGTTTAAAATTAATAAAGATAAAACTGAAGAATTGGTTTTTGAAAAATCTTACGACGGAAAAAAGACAAAAGAACTTTGGATCTACGGATTGGATGATGATGATATCTATGAAGTATCAGGTGACGGAAAATCTAAAACAAACATCCGTCTAATTGGTGGTTATAATCATGATGTTTACAGTGTATCCAATGGAAGAAACGTAAAGATCTATGATTTTAAATCTCAGAAAAACACGTACGAAACCAAAGGAGCTGCAAAACACATCAGTGATGATTACGACACCAATACATACAACTGGAAGCATCCGAAATACAACTTCTTTGCGGGTTATCCTATGGCCAATTATAATCCTGATGATGGTGTGATTTTGGGAATTGTAGCCAATTATACAGTCAACAATTTTATTCGTGACCGCTTTACTCAGAAACATAGTTTAAGTGCCAATTATTATACTTTAACAGGTGGATTTAATGTTGGTTATAAAGGAATCTTCAAAAAAGCAATCGCAGGATGGGATGCCGGAATTGATGCAACCTACACGACTCCATTTTTTGCGAGGACTTTCTTTGGTTTGGGCAATGAAACGGTGTATGAAAAAGATGAAGTGAGTAAAGATTTCAACAGAGTACGAATTTCTCAGTTTAAATTTGCTCCTTCCATCTCAAAAACAAGCTGGCTGAATCTGAAACATCAGTTCCAGTTGAATTTTGAGCATTCACAAGTACAGTTCAATGAAGATCGTTTTATCGCTGCTTCTCCGGAAGTTAATCGTGAAGTTTTTAACGGGCAACAATTTGCGGGAGCTAATTATACCTTCAGTTTTAAGAACTTTGATAATAACGCTTTCCCAACTTTAGGTTTAGAAATGATTTTAAATGCAGGCTGGAAAGCCAATCTTTCAGAATTCAATCAAAATTTTGCATCTTTTAAAGGAACTTTAAACCTGTTTCGCAGAATCGATAAACAAGGAAAATTTGTTTTTGCCAACTCTTCCAATGCAATGATTATCAACAATAATAATTTTGAGTTTTATCAGGCTGCAGCCATCGGTGGAAACAATGCAATGCGCGCTTACAGAAACGAAAGATTTGCAGGGAAATCATATTTTGTAAACAATTCTGAGATCCGTTGGGATTTTGGCCGTGTGAAAAACAATATCGTTCCTGTGAATATGGGAATTTTAGTAGGCTATGACGTAGGAAGAGTGTGGGTTGATAATGAACAATCAGACAAATGGCATCAAGGAGTCGGTGGCGGATTTTGGATGAATATTCTCGAAACTTTTTCCGCAAGAATCGATTACTTTACCGGTGAAGATGGCGGCAGAATTTCTGGTGGTGTTGGTTTGAGCTTCTAAAAGAAATTTTATTTTAGTATGCTAGCTTAAATTTATCATAAACAAAATCCGCAGAGAATTTCTGCGGATTTTGTTTTTATAACGGGTGATAAAGTTTGACCTGACCATCTGAATCATACTGATACGTCCATTCATTATTTCCATTCCCAGGTAAAGATTGAGGATTTTCTAAGTTCTGAATTATATAATTTGTTTTTCTATAATTATTACTTGATAGACTCTTTTCGTAAAAGTTATCATTTAATAAATAGAGTTTTTTAAAAGGATTTTTAGAATTATCAAAATTTGAATACGTTGTCGTAGTTAAGGTTTTATCTAACCCACCAGCTTTCTCTAACTTTTCACTTTTGATTAAGTTATTATTTGAGTCAAAAAAATACGTATAATATGTTTCAAAAGTATAAGTTTTAGAATATACTTTTATTTTCCCAGATTCATAAGTAAAATTTTTAACCGTAATTAATTCATTAAACTGATTGTATAATTCGGCTTTTTTGGGTTTATCATTTTCCATTGTATAAACAATAGTAGGATAAGTATCATTTGAATATTTTACTTCTGTTTGATTATTATTATATGACAAAGTAGTAAATGAGTCTGGATAAAAACTATCCGGTAACCATATGTTTTCTGACTTTACGAATTTACCAGTCATTCTGACTAGTTTCCCATTTTGATAATTAAAGGTATAATACCACGATGGCTGAAGTGATGCCAATTTAGGAAACTCAATGTAATGCACAAATGCTTTATTTGGTTCTAAATCTGTTGAAAGTTGCTGATTCTCCAGCATATCATTCGAATTTGTACTACAAGAAATTATTCCTAAAACGAATAAAAAATAAAAAAGTTTTTTCATGGTTAATTTTAAAGCCTACAAAAATAGTTTTTATTTAAAAATTACAAACTAAATTTATACACATTTCCACCTTCTTTTTTATCCTTTTCATCAGCAATCAGCAAGGTTTTATCATCAACAAAAACCACAGCTTCTTTTTGTGAATTGTGATTTAAAGGCACTTTCTGAATTTTAGCTGAATTAAAATCATTTGCCGTAAACCCTGAAAGTACGTGAATATTTTTATGCGTTAAAAGCACAATTTCATTTTTGGAATTAATTGCAGCCGATGTTATGGCAGCATCACTGTAACCTCCTTCAAGCTTCAGTTTTCCGACTAATTTTGCTTCAAAGTCGCCTTCTTTATTTGGAATCTGGAAAACAAGAAATTTTCCGTCAAAACCTTTGCTTCTGTTCTTTGTAAACAAATAAAAACTTCCGTCTTTCTCTACAAAAGCTTCGCAATCGTACAGCAAATTAGATTTTTTGGGAGGAAATTCAGTCTGTCCTTCATAATGAAATTTAGTCGTCTGAATGACCTTTGTAGATTTCTGAGAATCATTTTTTAAATCTAATTTTAAGATGGAAAGATTTTGTCTGTCGTTCTCATTATTTCCAAAATCTCCAATGTAAATATTTCCGGCTGCATCTTTTGTAATATCTTCCCAATCGTTATTTTCTACATTTTCTACAAGCACATCAGTAACCAACTCACCTTGTCGGTTGAGCCCATAAACTACATTTTTATTTCCTGCATCTTCAATCGCCCAAATGGTTTTCTGATCTTGAGAAAGGGCAATTCCTGAAACTTCTTTCAGTTTTTTGGGTAGTGAAAATTCTGTTTTCAAATCTTCCTGCGATTTTGTTACTGAATCCTGAGCTTTCGGATTGCAGCTCATTAACATAAAAGCAAATACAACGAGAATGCGCATAGTTTTATTTTTTTAATTTTTTAAACTGAAAAAAAGAATATCTGATATTTTTCTCCAATTGATTGATGATTTGCTGGTGATGCAGAAAAAAACCCGCAGCCAATCCCATCAGACTTCCGATAATGGTGTCGAGCAATCTTGCCTGCATCAGATTTTCAACCTCATGATGAACGGTACTTCCTACTTCTATTAAAAGTAAGGTAAGCGGCGTAATAAAGATAACGGCAAAACCATAGTTTCTTACAATCATCAATTCAACTACGAATTGTAAAACTACAATAATTCCTATCATTACAATTTTTTCGGGATCAAAAAGCAGAATCAGCCATGCTAAACCCAAACCAATGAAAGTTCCGAAAATACGGTGCATATTTCTCTGACGCACATGTTCAAAATTTCGTCCTTGAATAATAGCAACGGTAGAAATGGAGATCCAATATGTATTTTGAAATTTTAAAAGATGACCGACAATTAAAGTCAGCATCATAATTAAGCCTATAATTGTACTTTCAACAAATTTCGTATATCTTTTCTTCTTAAAAACTCTTCTTGGAACATTGACCACTTCACTTTTTTCAACAAAAACTGAATAAAGAAAAGCCAATGAACAAGATAAAATTGCTCCCATTGTGACCAAACCAACTCTTAAAGGAATCATTTCCAAATCAAACTGATACGTACTTGCCATCGCCGCCAACATAATAAAGAAAAAATTTCCAGGTGGTGGAATTTTAAAATAAGAAGTGATAAAATGTGACAGAAAAGAGACAATCCCGACAGATAATGCCGCTGTATAAATATTAAAACTAAAAAAAAGACTGATCGTAAAGGAAAATATAATTCCGAAAGCACAAACCGCCAAATGAATCATTCGCTGACTGATTGGTGCTGTAGTAAAATACAATATCGTCAACGCTCCCAAACTCGAAAGACTTCCGTAATTTGGTTTTCCGGAAAACCAGCCTAACAAAAGCGGAATACCAATGCACAATGCAGCAAGAAACGGGAAATGCCATTTTCGCTCGGTTTTCTTCATTTCAATAAGATATTGAAACCGGTTTCTGACAGGATGTTCGACTTTCATTTATTCAAAACGTTTTGCTTTTTCCCAGAGAACATCCATTTCTTCCAAAGTTATATCAGCTAATTTTAAATTTGCCTCAGCTGCAAGCTGTTCCATTTTCTGAAATCTTGAAATAAATTTCAGATTGGTTCTTTCTAAAGCCGAATCAGGGTTTAGACCTGAAATTCTTGCATAATTAATCAATGAAAAAAATACATCTCCCAATTCCTGTTCTTTTTTATTTGAATCTGTTTCTGCATGAAACTCATTGATTTCTTCATCTACTTTTTTCCAGGCATCTTCAGCATCAGGAAATTCAAAGCCAATTCCTTTTACTTTGTCCTGAATTCTGTAGGCTTTCACCATACTTGGTAAACCTTTGGGAACGCCGCCCAAAATAGATTTATTGCCTTCTTTCAGCTTCAGTTTTTCCCAATTCTGCTTTACTTCTTCTTCATCCTTCACTTCGGTATCGCCATAAATATGTGGATGGCGGAAAATGAGTTTTTCGTTTAACGAATTGATGACATCAGCGATATCAAAGCTTTCTTTTTCTGATCCTATTTTAGCGTAAAAAACCAGATGCAGAAGTACATCGCCGAGCTCTTTTTTAATTTCGGTTAAATCTTCCTGCAAAAGCGCATCAGAAAGTTCGTATGTTTCTTCTAACGTCAGATGACGAAGCGTTTGAAGTGTCTGTTTCTGATCCCACGGACATTTTTCACGAAGATCATCCATAATATCTAAAAGTCTTCCGAAAGCTTCGAGTTTTTCCTGTCTGGTATTCATAATTTAAAAATTCAAAAGTCTTACAAATTTAATTATAATAAAGCTTCTTTACTGTCTATTCAAAATAAAAATCAATTTATTTCCCCGACCCTAAAAGGAGTAAATTGATTTGTATGCACTCCGTTGAAATATAAATTTCTTCCTCCCTTTAGGGTTGGGGAAGAAGAAATTTTGCAAATTATTAATTCTAACAAAAAAACCTCATCATTGCTGACAAGGTTTTGTATTAATAAAGATAAACTAAATTATCCCATTTTTCTGTGTGTACTTTTCGTAGCTGCTTTAGCTCCTGTACTTGCTTTTACTTTTGGAGTTGCAGGCTTATCTGCTTTTGGAGCCGCTTTTTTCGGAGCCGCTTTGTCAGCAGTGATATCACCTTCAGCGCTTTCACCTTCTACAGTTTCCGGTTCTGCTTTTACAAAGCTTTCAGGAGTGATGTATCCAGCTTTGTGAAGGATATTGTACCACTGAGCCAATTTCTTAATATCAGAATTGTAAACTCTTTCTGTATCGTAGTTTGGAAGAGATGCAACCATAAACTCAGCCAATTCAGCTTCTGAAGATTTGTGACTGATCGTCTCTTTGTAATCGTAGTTTTTAGCAATATTTTCAAAAACCTCAAACAAAGGAACCTCTTTATCAAAAGTAAACATTGCGATATTATCTAGCAAGCTTACCTGACTAGAATTACCGATACTCACTTTCTTTTTGGTAGTAACTTCTTCAATGATGAATCCGTTTTTCAACTGCGACACCAATTTGTAAAGACCTGGTTTCCCAGAGATTGAAATTATTTTTTCTAACAGCATAATTTTATTTTTTTAATTTCAGTAAAAGCTATAACGCTTTTTATAATAATATATTTCTTAGTTTAAATTATTTTGGAAATCTCATTTTGTAGCTTATAGATACTTCTCCTTGAGTGATTTTTGTAAGTTTTCCTTTTACCAGCTTTTTCTTCAAGGCACTTAAGTGATCAGTGAAAAGAGTTCCTTCAATATGATCATATTCGTGCTGAATTACGCGGGCTCTAATATCGGAAAAAGTTTCGGTATGCTTTACAAAATTTTCGTCATAATATTCAATCAGAATTGTGCTTTTTCTTTTCACATCTTCTCTTACATCAGGAATAGAAAGACAGCCTTCGTTAAACTTCCATTCTTCGCCAGATTCTTCAAGAATTTGAGCATTGATGAAGACTTTTTTAAAGTCTTTCAGCTCTTCGGCAATATCTTCGTAATCTTCATCTTCAGCCAAAGGCGTCACGTCTACGATAAATATTCTTATATCTAAACCGATCTGCGGTGCAGCCAAACCGATACCGTTTGCACTGTACATCGTTTCAAACATATTATCGATCAATTCCTGCAGATCCGGATAATTTTTGTCTATCTCTTTTCCCGTTTTTCTTAAAACAGGATCTCCAAAAGCTCTTATTGGTAAAATCATCTTGTTTTTTGTTCTAAAAAATTCTGCAATATGATGGTTGCACTTACTTTATCTATTAATCCTTTTTGTTGTCTCTGCTTTTTACTTTTTCCGCTTTGCGAAATAAAAAACGAAGCCATTTTTGAGGTAAATCTTTCATCAAGACGATGAACTTCAATCTGCGGAAATTCTTTTTTAAAGTTTTCTATAAACCCTAAAATATCTGTTTCTACTTCTGAAATATTACCCTTCAAGTCTACAGGAAGACCTACCACAATTGCTTCCACACTATTCTCAACGGTATATTTTTTTAAAAAATCCATCAGAAAACGTGTTTCCACAGTATCAAGACCACTTGCAATAATCTTCATATCGTCGGTTGCTGCAACGCCACAACGGGCTTTACCGTAGTCTATAGCAATGATCTGTCCCATAAGTCTGCAAATTTAAGAAATTTTACTCATTTTATTCCTAACACAGTTTTTTTTATAAATCATGTTTTTTATACGTTAATTTTTGTTTAATTTTATCTTACTCAAACTCAATACAATGAAGAAACTTATCCTCGTAAGACATGCAAAAAGTGACTGGCCCGAAGAAACCAGCGACTTCGACAGACCTTTGGCAGATAAAGGTTTGCTGGATGCTTTAAAGATGTCTAAATTTTTAAAAAATAATGATATCGTAATAGATTATTTTGTTTCCAGCCCTGCAGTAAGAGCTTTGGCTACCTGCAAAATTTTTAATCAAACCTATAATTCAACTTTTGTAACAGACGAAAAACTATATAATCCTTCTGAAAATAATTTTCAGTCGGTCATCTATGATTTAAATAATGATGTGAATTCGGTTGCGTTTTTCTCACACAATAATGGTATTTCCAACTTTGCCAATTCTATTTCTGAGGATATTTTTCATTTCCCGACTTGTGGTGTTGCAGGATTTCAAATTGAATGTGATTCTTGGGCACAGTTTGATGGAGCCGATAAGAAACTACTTTTCTTTTACGAACCCGGGAAAATTTAATTAATCATAAACACGTAAAATTTCATCCTTTGGAAGGGCGAAAGAATTTTTGACGAGGAGGGTTTGAAAATATGAGCTTAAGTTTCAGCTAAAGCCCATTTAATTTTAGAAACAGAAAAACGGGCTAAAGCCCGTTTCTATTGATAAAAAATCACTATTTTAATTCTTAAAAACCATTACTTTCTTCTCAAATCAAGATCATCAAAATCAAAACTGAAATCTGTAATATCTGAAATTGCTTTCATTTTTGCAGATTCTGCTTTTCCGGTTTCATCATAACTGAAAATAATGTATGCATCGGCATCATAACTTCTGTCATCCCATTTGATAATAAAGGTATTATTTGAAAAAGGAAGCAATTCACCTTTCAGTCTTGGAGAGTTTTTACAAGAAATTCTGTAAGTATTCCCCTGCTGAGCAATTTCCACATCGCCAAACCATTGATCATTATATCTTCCGACAAACTGTTCTGCTTTTGGATGTAGGTTTTTATCTTTTTTGAAAGCATCAGATTTTGCGAAAGCTTCTTTTTTCTGTTTATTATATTCTGCTTCTACCTTCTGTATTCTATCGGCATAGTTTTTCAGCCAGTTTCTGTCGGCAATTCCTAAATAAGAATCTTTCACCGTGTTTGTAATCGTGTTGAAAGCTACTCCGGATTGCTGATTCGTTAAAACTACAATTCCCAATTTCATGTCCGGAATCAAAGTAAACTGAGTTACCGTTCCAATCAATCCGCCGGTATGCTGTACTTGTTTATGACCTTTCACATCACTTAAAAACCAACCTAAACCATATCCGTAAAAGCTCGTATCGTAAGGATTTTTCATTGCAACTTTATCAGGAATCTGCAAACTCCAAAGCTGCTGAACGTTTTTATCTGAAACTAATTTTTTACCATCTTTAGTAGTGAAATTATTCAGAAGAAATTCTGCCCAAGTCGTCATATCTTTAATGTTACTCATAATTCCGCCAGCGGCATTTCCTGTCTCGTTCCAATCATGAGGAACGGCAATGGCCTTTCCATCAACAGGAGCATGAGCATCAATTTTATTAGCAACTGTTTTTGCTCTGTTGTAACTTCCGAAACTTGAAGTCATGCCAACCGGTTTCATGATTTTTTGTTCGATAAAATCGGCCCAACTTAATCCTGAAACTCGGTGAATCACTTCTCCGGCAACAATAAACATGATATTATTGTAATCTAAAGTTGTACGGAAAGGGTTTTCAGGTTTTAAATACCTTACATTATGTATAATATCATTCACCGTAAGATTTCCGCCTTCCGGAAAAAACATCAAATCACCCTGTCCCAAACCTAAACCGGCTCTGTGAGTCACCAAATCCTTGATCGTTACATTTTGAGAGACGTACGGATCGTACATTTGAAATTCAGGAATATATTTTGAAACTTTATCATCCCAATTTAGTTTTCCTTCATCTGCTAAAATCGCCAAAGCAGTACATGTAAAAGCTTTAGAATTGGATGCAATTCCCACCAAAGTATTGTCATCCATTGGTTGTTTTGTTGTTAACGAACGTAGCCCAAAACCTTTTGAATAAATTATTTTTCCGTCTTTGATGACACCGACCGACATCCCCGGAACATCGAAGGTTTTTAAAGTATTTTGAATAAGTTCGTCTAATTTTTTTTCTTCAACCTGTGCAAAAGAGATGAAAGAAACTAAAAGAAAGAATAAAGAGAAGTTGTGCTTCATTATTTTAAAATTTTCTCAAATTTAAACAATTCAGTATAATTAAGTAAATTTGAAATCTCAAAAAAAGTTTACGTTAAACAATGACCAAAATTTTACTCCTCTCCGATTCTCATTCCTATATTGATGATCGAATTTTAGATTATGCAAAACAAGCTGATGAAATCTGGCATTGTGGAGATTTTGGAAGCTTTGAGATTATTGAGCAACTCGAGAAAATAAAGCCTTTAAAAGGAGTTTACGGAAATATCGACGGGGCAAAAATCCGCTCTGAATTTCCTGAAGTAAACCGTTTTTTTTGTGAAAATGTAGAAGTTTTAATGATTCATATTGGTGGTTATCCCGGAAAATATACTCCTTTAGCCAAAAAAGAAATTTCAGAAAAAGCTCCGAAATTATTTATTTCTGGGCATTCTCATATTTTAAAGGCAATGTATGATGATAAATATAAATTGCTGCATCTAAATCCGGGAGCTTGCGGAAAACAAGGTTGGCATAAAATGAGAACGATGATGCAGTTTGTAATTGATGGTGAAGAAATAAAGGATCTGGCGATTATTGAGTTGGGTCCAAAGGTTTAGAGTTAGTTAGTTAGTTAGTTAAAATTAAAAAAATAAAAGATTGCTTCGTTCCTTGCGATGAAAGATAATTATGAAAATTGGCAATAAAGTTTCGGTAGTGGATGAAGATTTAAGCGGAGTGATTACTTCGGTGAATGGAAATATTGTGGTTTTTAAAGACGAATATGGTTTTACCTATCAATATCCGAAAGAAAAGCTGGTTCCGAAAGACGCTGAAATTTATGAAAATATTAAAATCATAAAAAAAACTGAACCCAGAAAAGTAATTTCTAAAAAGCATGATAAAAGTCCATTAATTCTTGATTTACATTTTCAGAATCTGGTAAAGAATCCGCATGATTATGACAGTTTTGAAAGACTGTTTCTGCAAAAGGAAAAATTAATTCAAATCATTAATTTTTGCCGCAAAAATCATTTAAAAAGACTTGAAATTGTCCACGGCATTGGCGATGGTGTACTTCAAAATTTGGTTTGGGACGTACTTGAAAGCCAGCCCAATCTTGATTTTTACAATAAAGAAATACTTCATCATCAATCGGGTGCGGTAATGGTAGAATTTCACTAAATTTGCAACAATTGTAATATGAACGTACTAAATTTACTTTTTACCAAAGACGGGTTGATCTACCAAATCATCAAAAACAAAAGTGTTTTGGAGGAAAAGTCTTATTTCGTAAACGAAGAATCGCCAAAGAATTTTATTTCAGCAAAGCTGGAAGATGCATTGCTAAAACAGAGATATGACGAAATTTCTGTAGTTTCTGCACTGAATCATTTTACTTTAATGCCTGAAGGTTTTGAAGATCACGATTCGGGATATGATCTTATTGCCTTCAATGCGCCTGTTGACAAAGAAAATGAAGAACTGATGCTTTCTGTAAACAAAAAGTTTAAGCTACAGTTTTATTATACTTTTCCGAAAGAATTTTATAATAAAATAAAAGATCTTTCAGTTCCGGTAAAATTTAATTTTTCGGGAGAGAAATTTTTAAATTCGATCAACAATAAGAATAATAAAGAAATTCACATCAATCTTTATCATAACCAATGTGAGTTTTTTGCGATTTCAAATAAAAAAATCATCCTTTATAATAACTTGGATGTCAATTCGGAAGTAGACTTTCTTTATTTTGTGATGTTTACGTTAAGTAAAATCGGTTTTGGAATAAACGAAACCTATTTTTATGTGTATGGTGAAACCACAGAGAATGAAACATTCATTTCAGAACTTCAGAAGTTTGTAAAAAATCTGAAAGTTGTCTATGATAATGTTCCGAACAAGAATTTTATCCTTAATTAGGTTACAGGATGCAGTTTTTAGGATTTAGTTTCTACTGCTACCTTTCACCTATCATCTAAAATCTAACAAAAAATGTACAGAATAATTGCCGGTAAATGGAAAGCAAAAAAAATAGCAGCTCCCAAAAACTTTGATGTAAGACCAACCACCGATTTTGCTAAAGAAGCCCTTTTCAGCATTTTGGAGAACACTTACGATATGCAGTCGATTTCCGTTCTTGATCTTTTTGCAGGAATTGGCTCCATTACTTTTGAATTTGCGTCAAGAGGTTGCCAGGATGTGACTTCGGTTGAAATGAACCCGAAACATACGTCTTTTATTAATGCTACCGCTTCAGAATTAGATATGAGCCTGCAGGTAAATACGCAAAGAGGTGATGTGTTTGACTGGCTTAAAAAGTTCAGGAATAATAAATCTTACGAAATCGTTTTTGCTGATGCGCCTTTTGAAACTGAGGAAAAAAAGTATCACGAATTGCTTTCTTTGGTTCTAAAAAATAAATATCTGAAGCCTAACGGAATTTTAATTGTTGAACATCAAAGCAGATTAAAGCTTGATCATCCGAATTATAAATTCACCAGAAAATACGGGAATGTGAGCTTCAGTTTTTACGAACCTTATCAGGAAACTGAAATCGAGACACAAGCTGAAAATAGCGACATTGCAGAATAAAAAAAAGACTCATCATGAGTCTTTTTTCGTTTTATAATACTTTCAATTCTAAATCGATCGTCTTACCAAAGAATTTCTTGGAGATTTTTTCGAAATTTTTGGTAATATCCGAAAGGTAAAATTTGTAATTCGGCTTTGGATTATTATCATTCAAAAGATGATATTTATCTAAAATAATCGTCAAATGATTGGCTACAATATTTGGAGAATCAATTACACGAACGCGGTTTCCGTAATATTGCTTGATCTCATCGATCAAAAGCGGATAGTGGGTACAGCCGAGAATCAATGTTTCAATATTTTTCAATTTGGCATTACTCAGATAATTGTAAATGATAGAATGCGTAATCGGATGATTTTTGAAACCTTCTTCAATCGCAGGAACCAAAAGCGGAGTCGCCAGTTCATCCACTTTAATAAACTTATTATGTTTACGGATGCTCTTCTTATACAAACCCGAATTCACCGTTGCTTTCGTTGCGATAACCCCAACATTATTATGAATTTCGTACGCCACTTTTTCGGCAACAGGATTGATAACGTCAATCACAGGAACTTTCCCTGCAACTGAATTCATAACATCCTGCAATGCATTTGCCGTAGCCGTATTACAGGCAATTACAATCGCTTTGCAGTTTTGTTCTAAAAGGAAATTAGAAATTTTCGTAGAATATTCTATAATCGCTTCTTTTGATTTTTCACCGTAAGGAAGATGCTTAGTATCCCCAAAATAAATAAGATCTTCATGGGGAAGAAGTCTTTTTATTTCTTTGGCAACCGTCAAACCTCCCACTCCACTATCAAAAATACCGATAGGCTGCTTTGGCGAAAGATGCGAATAATCTTGTTTTTTAGTTTTCAAACGATGTGAAATTTGGTACAAAAATAGTGAAATTGTCGGATGTTGGAAGACGGATGTTGGAAGTTTTTCACAAACAAGCCTTCCATCTTCTAGCTTCTGACTTTCAGCCTAGATAATAAATAAATCAGAAGCAATTCCGTCTGCCATAAACCAATGTTTTTCAGGAATTTTAAGGTGATTATTTTCAATTTTTAAAATTCCTTCCTCTATTTTATGCTGAATTTCTTTATTAAATTTATCTAAGATATTAGGTAAAAATTTTTGATTTAAACTTGTTAAATCTACACCCCAAATCGTCCTTAAACCAATCATAATCATCTCATTGAACTGATCTTGCTGTGAAAGAATTTCGGTTTCTTTGGCTAAAATATTTGAATTTAATTTTTTGATGTATTGTTGATTATTGGCTACGTTCCAGCTTCGTACATCATTTCCGTTGTAAGAATGTGCGGAAGGGCCAATTCCCAAATATTCCTGATATTTCCAGTATGCAGAATTGTGTCTTGAATAAAATCCTTCTTTTGCAAAATTGGAGACTTCATAATGATTAAAACCATGATCTTTCAGAAAATCAATCATGTAATAAAACTCACGATTCTGCTCTTCTTCTTTGGGATTTGAAACTTTTCCTTTCAAAATCCAGTTTTCTAAAGCTGTTTTTGGCTCAACCGTTAAAGCATAAGACGAAATATGTGGAATTTCAAGTGCAATGGTTTTATTTAAATTTTCCTTCCAGATTTCCAGATTGGAAGTTGGCGAACCGTAAATTAAATCGACACTCAAATTTTCAAAGCCAAAATCCTGCGCTCTTTTAATAGAACCTTCTGCTTCGGAGGCATTATGTGCACGATTCATCAGTTTCAGATCTTCATCAAAAAAACTTTGCGTTCCGATAGACAAACGATTAACAGGAGAATTTGCTAATCCTTTTAGAAATTGAGAATTTAAATCATCAGGATTGGCTTCCAGAGTAATCTCGATATCATTATTAAAACTGAAATATTTTAAAACTTCATCAATTAAAGACTTTATTTCATCTGCCGAAAGTACAGAAGGAGTTCCGCCACCAAAATAGAGAGACTTTAAATTTTTATTCTGAAGCTCGTCTTTTCTAAGGAAAATTTCCTTTTTCATCGCATCCAACATTTCATCTTTAAAATTCAAAGAAGTGGAAAAATGAAAATTGCAATAGCTGCATTTCTGTTTGCAGAAAGGGATGTGAATGTAAATCATTTATTTTTTAAAAACAACCAAGATAATAAAGCTCCAAATAAAAAACCAGAAATATGCGCAATATTATCTGAATTTGTAATTAATCCAAAAAGTAAATTTAATAACAGATATCCAAATGTAATAAATATAACAGACTTATTTTCTTTGAAACCGTCAATTATCCCTGCACCAAACAATGCCCCGATAATTCCAAATATTGCACCAGAAGCTCCCAATCCCACATAATTATTATGAAAATATAATGTTGCTATAGTTGATAAAAAACCTGAAATAAAATATATAACAGCCAATCTTTTTTCTCCAAAAATTTCTTTAGTAAAGATTGCAGCTATAGCCAACGTAAACATATTGTAAACAATATGCGGTAAACTGCCATGCATAAACATTCCACTTAAAAATCGCCAAATTTCTCCTTGACCTATTTTCTCACTACTTACTGCGCCGTAAAGAACTAAATCTTCTGTTCTAGGATAAAATATGTCTACCTGCAACAGTCCTAAGACTACATAATAAATAATATTCAAATTAATTATGGTAGGTAAAAAATAGCTTCCTTTTTTGGGAATCAGAAAATTCAAAATTGATAAAAACTCATCATTTTTCTTTTTATATTCTACTTCTTTATAAGGTATAAAAATTAAAGAAAAAAGCATGATGAGCAATCCACCTCCCAAAATTTTTAAATATAAATACAAAAAAGAGTTTGCATTTTTAGACTTATTTATAACAGGTTTTAAAATAAGTGCAGACTTGTCATGATTACCAATTAACTTATCAAAAGTTTCTTTTTCATCAGATTCGAAGAGCTTTTCAAAATTATGTTCTTTGGAAAAATCCTTTTTTGTGAAATAATGAAGAGTATTTTGAATAAACTTTTTCGATGCAGCCTCTTTTTTTTGATTTGATAAACTATAACTGATTGTTGAATCTTTAATTTCAGAATACCAGACTTTAGAAATATTTTTAACCGAACCAGAATCTTTAAAAATAGGAGCGATAAAGAAAATTTGCATTTGTAGCTTGTCTCCATTTCTACCAACTATTTTTGTTTGAAAATCACCTTTACCTTGGCTCTCATCAACATATAATTTATTAATTTTATAATTAGAAATACTACGATCAAATTTAATTTCTGATACTTCCTTAATATTAATACTCTTATAAAAATGCTTAGTGAAAAAATTCTGGGAAATTATCATTAAAAAGAGAATTAAAATCCATGATATCAATATATATATAAAATTATCTTTTTCTTTATTTTTAAACTGCAATACTAAAAATTTCTTCCGTATTAAGATTACTGAAAAGACAGAAATAAAAAATGGAATAATAAATTCCCAAGTAATAATCTTTATATCTATCTCTAACTTTAATTCTATAATATATCTAAGAAAAAAACATATCAGAGTTGATATTAGAATTGCCAATAATAAAGCAGGCAAAATACTTTTAACTTTCTTAAAGTAGTTTTTCATCTTTTGTATTTAAAGAGATAGCACCAATTCTATTTGAATTGGTGCTATAAAACTTATTATCGGATTACAAAAACCCAATGATTAATATCAAATTAAATTGATTAATATCTAAATCCTCTATGATTAATAAAGTTATCGAAGTTATAACCAAGACCCAGCATAAAGCTGTTTCCTCCATACGTCTGGATATCAGACATTCCAAGATTGTATGTAGCACCAATCATAAATTTATTGAATCTTACTTTTACGATAGGTGAAACACTTAATTCCTGATTATCAAATCTGTTTTGAACCGCTCTGTAGCTTACCCCAAAAGAGAATGCATTGATGTCATTAGAGAATGTAGCCATCAGGTTGAAGTCTGTCATTCTTGTAGAATTGGTATTTAAGTTAACCAAAACTGATGGAGATATTGCAATATTGTCTGCGATATTCCAATCGTATCCTAAGTTTAAGAAAAACTTGATTGGTGAAGGCTCGTAGTTGTTTACGATAGATTCGTCATTGCTTAATGCAATATCGTTTACCGAAACACCCCCGAAAATTCCTCTATACGTAGCTGCTAAACCGAAGTTTGCATATGCCATAAAGATATTACTTTCATTACCTTGCAACAATGGGTCGTAACCGTCTTCAGTATTAATTTTAGAATAATCAAAATTCATATTATAAAAATTAACACTTGTACCAAAAGAAAACTGATCTTTTCTCTCTCCTTCACTGCTAAGTGGGATAAAATAAGATGCACCTGCAGTAATACCTCCAGCTGAAATAGGTCCATTACTATCTCTAAAAACGGAAAGACCCGCTCCTACTCTGTCAAAAATATTAGCATTGATCCCCACAGACTGTACGTTGGGAGACTCGCTAAATTTTGAAAATTGTTGTTGATAGTTTAGGTTAAGCTGTACGTAGTCTGTTTTACCGTATTGAGCAGGGTTGAACAGGAACTCACCATCCAAAAGATATTGTTGATAGTATGGTAGTGATTCTTGTGCTTTGTATGCATTCGACAAAAGAGCTAAACATACGATAGCATATAGTTTTCTCATAACAAATCTTGATTTCAATTCAACAAATATAAAAAAAATCTCAATATATTTTTAGTTTTCTAAATAATTTCTCCATTTTTTTACAGCATCCGCCATATCTTGAGGCATTGGGCTCTCAAAATACAATTCCGTTTTGGAAGTTGGATGTATAAATCCTAAAGTGTGTGCATGAAGAGCATGTCTTGGTAAAACATCGAAAACATTTTTTATAAAGTGCTTATACTTAGGAAGATTCACTCCTCTCAAGGCGATATTCCCTTCATATCTTTCGTCATTAAACAAAGTATGACCGATATGTTTGAAATGTGCTCGGATCTGATGCGTTCTTCCTGTTTCAAGTTTACATTCTACCCAGGTCATATATTTGAAACGTTCTAAAACTTTATAATGTGTAACGGCGTGCTTTCCCTGGCTTCCGTCAACATATGTGTACATCTGCATTCTATTTTTGGGATGCCTCCCGATGTGCCCCGTAATGGTACCTTCATCGTCCTTCACATTTCCCCAGACAAATGCCCAATACAGACGCTTGGTTTTTCTTTCGAAAAATTGCTTGGCAAGGAAGCTCAATGCATATTCATTTTTGGCAATTACCAAAAGTCCAGATGTATCTTTATCGATTCTGTGAACCAAACCTACTCTGTCTAAATCTGATTTCTGTCCATTTTTCTGAAAATGAAAGGCTAAAGCATTTACCAAGGTTTTGTCCCAGTTTCCAAATCCAGGATGTACCACCATTCCCGGTTCTTTGTCTACAACAACCAAATCGTCATCTTCGTATACAATATTAATAGGAATATCCTGCGGAACAATGAAGTTTTCACGGGGCGGATGAGTAAGTAAAACAGAAATCTGATCTCCTGGTTTTACTCTATAATTCTGCTTTACAGGATTTCCGTTAACTACGACATTTCCGGCACGGCAAGTCTGCGAAATTTTATTTCTGGAAGAATTTTGTCTGAAATTAAATAAAAATTTATCTATTCTTAAAGGTTCCTGGTTACCATCAACCGTAATATTAAGATGCTCGTACAGACCTTTATTTTCATCATCAATGTCAACACTGTTATTGGCATCTAAAAATTCTTCGTCTAAAAAATCCTCGTTATCTTCTGTCATTGCTTTATCTATATAAAAGGCTTCAACATAATTAAAGTTGAAGCCTTTTTTTATTTTAAATTAAAAATCAATTTATATAATTACCTTTTTAGCTTTAGGCTTTTCTGTTGCAGGAGTTGTCGTTGGTGCAGCAGGTTTTGGTTTATCTCCAGTAGTTGTAGGTTTTGCTGAAGTTCCAGTTGGTTTTGCCGTCTCAGTTTTAGGAGCTTCCTTTTTCTGAGGCGCCGGAGTTGGAACCGGATCATTGATTGGCGGCGGATCCTGGAAGTTTGGAACCTCATCATATCTTACCGGTGGCAAAGTAGTATCTACTCTCATACGGTAAGTAGAATTAAGTATTTCTATTTTCCCACGCAGCTCGGCCGGTGTTTTTTTACTGGCCCAGAGATCGATCTGCATGCCCTGATCTCGCGCATCTCCGGATGCCGGATCTTGATAATATACAATATCTGAATCATCATTTCCTCCATCTTCATGGTCTACAAGACCTACTTCAAAAAGATTTCTTGCAATTACTGATTTTGCTTCTTTCACCGTTAATCCTACAAGATTTGGAATGGCAATATTTCGCATAGGGCCAGATCCTACCACAACGTCAATTACAGAGAATCTTGGGATCTTAGTTCCTGGTTTTATAGAATTTCCTTTAAATAAAATTCTTAAAACAGCATCTTTCTGAATGCTTGGTTCGTAAATAGTATCTGAAACCTTAAGACCTACCTGCTCCAATCTCTGGAAAGCCAATCCCGAATATTTATTAATAACATCAGGAACCGCAACCGGAGCCCAGCTTTTAGGATTTACCATGAGCTGAATAGCTCTTCCATCTTTCACACGAGATCCAGGAGAAGGATAAACCTTCAGAACCTGAAGCGGTCTGTATTTAGGGTTATAAGCTGCACTATCGACTTCATAGTCGAGTCCTGTATCTTCTAATATTTTTACTGCGTCATGAACAGATTTATTAATGACATTAGGAACAGGAATTTCCTGCCCATGATTGGTGTGATACTCCAACCAACGGAAAGTAAGCCATACCAATCCTATAAAAATACCGATGGCTACTAATAAATTCAGTAAAACTTTCCAGTTGAAAAGTGATTTAAGCATACTTAAAAATACTTTAATAATAACGACAAAGATAATTAATAATTTTATAATGAAGTTTTTATTTAGCAGATTTCATTTTTGTTTCAAAAAAATAAGAATTCATTTATTTCAATATATAAATTGTTTAAATTTGCCCTTATTGATAATATGCATATGAGCAAAAAACACGTTGCCGTAGTTATGGGAGGCTATTCTGACGAATATAAAGTTTCTCTGAAAAGTGGCCAGTTAATATATGATTCCTTAGACAGAGATCTATATGATGTCTATAAAGTGATTATTCTGAAAGATGAATGGTATTTTCTGGATGAAAATGAGAATAAAAAACCCATCAACAAAGGTGATTTCTCGGTTACTTTAGATCGTAATGAAGTGTTAAAATTTGATGCTTGCTTCAATATTATCCATGGAACACCCGGCGAAAACGGAATTCTTCAGGCTTATTGGGACGCTATCGGACAAAAATATACCGGTTGCGATTTCTATCAAAGTGCGTTGACGTTCAATAAAAAAGATACGTTAGCCGTTCTCTCAAAATATGGAATACCTTCTGCAAAAAGTGTTTATTTAAGAAAAGGAGAACATATTAATGTTGATGAAATTATTGATAATCTAAGTCTTCCTGTATTTGTAAAACCTAATCAATCAGGATCTTCATTGGGTATTTCTAAAGTAAAAGAAAAATCTGAACTGATTGCTGCAACCGAAATTGCTTTTAAAGAAGATGATGAAATTTTAATCGAAAGCTTCCTAGACGGAATGGAAGTTTCTGTTGGAGTTATTGATTTTAAAGGTGAAACCATCGTTTTAGGAATTACAGAAATTGTTCCTACAAACGAATTTTTCGACTATGAAGCTAAATATGAAGGTGCTTCAGAAGAAATTACTCCTGCAAGAATTGATGCAGAAACCACAAAAAGAGTAGAAGAAATTGCAAAAAGAGCTTACAATTCTCTTGGAATGAGTGGTTTTTCGAGAAGTGAATTTATTTTAATGGACGGAATTCCTTATATGCTTGAAATGAATACCAATCCAGGATTTTCTCCAGCAAGTATTCTTCCGCAACAGGCAAAAATTTACGGGATTTCAATAAAAGACCTCTGTGGAAATGAGGTTGAAAAAGCTTTACAAAAGAGAAACTAGATATTAGAAGTTAGAGATTAGAGTAAAAACAACTCATAATTGATAACCCATAACTTATAACTTTATTTGCGCATGAAAATTGCTGTTTTTCCGGGATCTTTTGACCCGATTACTTTAGGCCATTATGATATTATCGAAAGAGCAGCGGCGCTTTTCGACAAAGTAATTATCGCCATTGGTCAAAATTCTCAAAAGAAATATATGTTTCCTATTGAAAAAAGAATGGAATTCATACAAAATTCTGTCGCCGAATTTCCCAATGTGGAAGTTGATTATTTTGAAGGCTTAACGGTTGATTATTGTTTTGAAAAAAATGCTCAATTTATTTTAAGAGGCCTAAGAAATCCTGCCGACTTTGAATTTGAAAAAGCAATTGCCCACACCAATCGTACCTTAGCCCACAAAAAACTGGAAACCGTTTTCCTATTGACCTCATCTGGAAAATCATTCATCAGCAGCAGCATCGTAAGAGAAATCATCAACCACGGTGGTGAATATGAACTTTTGGTTCCTGAAGCGGTAAGAGTTGAACATAAGTAATGAATAATTGGCAATGAGTAATTTTAAATACAGTTAAATTGATGGATTTTAATCAAATCTTTAGAGATAGAACAAAAATATTTTCAATATCAATTATAAAATTGCTTTCACCATTATCTTATTCGGATGCTCTTTCAATCATTAGAAAACAGATCATAAGATCTTCTACTTCTGTTGCTGCAAATTACAGAGCTGTTTCACGGGCAAGATCTGACAAAGAAAGGTTTGCAAAAATCTGTATTGTGGTCGAAGAAATAGATGAGACCCAACTTTGGCTGGAAATTATTGAAGAACTTGAGTATGTAGATTCAGAAAAATTATTTGTTATAAAATCAGAATGTGAAGAATTAGTCAAAGTAATGACAACCTATAAATTTAAATTATCGCAAAATATTTAAGCGTAATCAATTACTCATTACCTATTATTTATCACCCATAATCAATGCACGAACAAATCAATTTTGCAATAGAAATCCTTGGTACGATATCATTTTCGATGTCGGGAAGTTTTGCAGCGATGCAGAAAAGACTAGATCCGTTCGGAGTTTTGATTATTGCCTTCGTTACTTCAGTTGGTGGCGGAACAGTAAGAGATTTGCTGCTCGACATTCCTGTTTTTTGGATGCACGATCTTCTGATGTGTGGCGTGATTTTGATAACCTCTATTTTTTCGATGATCTTTAAATCGATTGAGAAAAATTTTAAAGTAACTTTATTTATCTTCGACAGTTTCGGACTGGGATTATTTACCATCATCGGTGTTCAGAAAGGATTAAACGCAGACATTCATCCTTTAATATGCATCGGACTTGGAACCATCACCGGCTGTTTCGGTGGTATAATCCGGGATATTTTACTCAATAGAATTCCTTTAATTTTCAGAAAAGAAATTTACGCAAGCGCCTGTATTATTGGCGGAGCAATATTTTTGATACTCAACACTTTTACCGATCTTTCTTATACCATTATTCAGATTTTCACTATTTTATTGATTGTTGCCATTAGAACATTCGCAGTAAAATACCACTGGCAAATGCCCAAATTTTACGGTTACAATAATGATGCTGAAATGTAAGATTGTGAAAAAAGCATTCCTTCTATTAGCTTTATCCATATTATTTTCTTGTAAAAATGAAAGTAAATTTGATCTGGAAAAAGATCTTTATCAATTTTCAGAAAAAATGGAAAATGGAGACACTTTGGAGGTTAACGTTGATCATTCTGCCTGTATGTTTGCTGCATATGAGAGATATAATTTCGTAAAAGAAAATGACACTTTACATTTAGAAACCCATTCGGAAATAAGCTCATTTGAAAAGAAACAACAAACTTTACCCACAATCATTTATCCTTTTAAACCCAACAATTCTCTTTCTTTTGAAAATTATTTTAAATATTTAAAAAAAGAAAATAGAGCTAAACGGGAATATGGTTCACCCTTAGTAACCGTTTATTATCCTAATAAAAATCAAAGACAATATTTCAATGATGACGGCTTAGATGATAAGTTCAAAAAGCTGGATAAACTTCTCTCAATTAGAGAAAAAATTTATCCTAATGATAAATTCTTCGAATTCCCAGAACCTCCTCCTCCACCTCCGTCCAGAAAATAAAAAATGCACTAAATTTAATTAGTGCATTTTTTATTTATTTTTATCTGCTATTAAAACTTTCCTCTATTCCTCATGTTAGGATTATGCATATGCTTTTGCATCGTTGGCATTTTCAACTGATCTTTCAGCATTTTGATCTGATCGGCCATCATCCCTGCCGAGTCTAATCTTTTTGCTTCTTCCAAAAGTTTTTGTCCTTCCTGTCTTCTGCCTTTAGAAATCGCTCCGGCTGCCAAATTAAGCGTTGCCATTGCGCGGTCATGTTTCATATTCAAACCATAATCCAAAGCTTTTTTCATCAAAGGCTCCACTTGCGTAGGATGTTCCTGTGCTAAAACCAAACCTTGTAAATAATGGTAATATCCGTATTGATTTTTATGAAGTTCAGTTTTATAATCTTTAATATTATTTAAAAACTTTGAAGCTTTAATCATGTCTTGTTTTCTCAATTGCCAAAAAGCTAAAAGGATATTTTCGTTCTTAAAAAATAAGAAGATCGGCAATGCAGCCAACAGGAAAATTACAATTCCCCAGCCTAAATTTCTTGTAAAAAACATCATATAAAGACCTCCGATAATCAGAAGTGCCGCAACTATGATTTTTATGTACTTATTCATTATTAAATTTTAGAAGTGCAAAGATAGGAAATTTGGTTGTTAGTTTTTAGTTGATAGGGAATGGTTTCTAATTAAATTTCCACACATTAAAAAACGATCAGCCAACAACTATTAACCATTAACCTTTTCATACGTCTGAAAACAGAAATCGTATTGATTTTTTTCGTCTTTTTCGTGGCAGGTTTCTTCAGTTTTTTTCCAGATTTTGTCGTTGATTTTTGGAAAATAAGTATCAGCTTCAAGATTTGCTTTTACTAAAGTTACTTCAAGGCGGTCTGCAATTTCCATGGTTTGTTCGTAGACATTTCCGCCTCCGATGATGAAGATGTTTTCATCTATTTTTTTTGCAAATTTCACCGCTTCTTTAATGCTTCCAACAATTAAAATCCCTTCCTGAAACCAGTTTTTCTTTCTTGAAACAACAATATTGGTACGGTTGGGGAGTGCTTTTCCTATACTTTCGTACGTTTTTCTCCCCATAATAATCGGGTGTCCCGAAGTTAAGTCTTTAAAATGTTTTAAATCTTTGGGAAGATGCCACAATAACTGATTACCAGAACCAATCTCGTTTTTCTCTCCCATTGCCACCACAATTGTTGTCATTCAATAAATTTTCTGCAAAATTAGCACTTAATTTGTATATTTGGTTAGCACAAAAAATAATTAAAAATTAAACTATGAAAAATAAAGGTTGCTTGAGCGCCGGAACCATCGGCATTGCTCTTCTTATCATCGTTGGAGTACTTTTTTTCTGGGGAAAAAACGGATATAATAATTTTGTAGCACAGGAACAAAAAGTTGATGCAAAATGGTCTAACGTACAAACGGTATATCAGAAAAGGGCCAACTTAATTCCCAATCTTGAAAGAACAGTAAAATCATATTCAAAATTTGAGCAGGAAACATTAACGAAAGTTGTGGAAGCCCGTTCAAAAGCAACTTCTATTAATATCAATCCTACCAATTTAACGGAAGAAGATATGGCAAGATTCCAGGCTGCACAAGGTGAACTTTCCGGAGCATTGAGCCGATTAATGGCCGTGGTAGAATCTTACCCAAATCTGAAAGCAGATCAGCAGTACATCAATTTCCAGAGAGAATATATTGCCATAGAAAACAGCATCAGAACAGAAACCGTGTATTACAACGATGCTGCGAGAGATTATAATATTTCGATTAAGCAGTTTCCTAATAATATTCTGGCAAATTTCACCAATTTCAAAGAAAAACCTTTATTTAAAGCACAAGCCGGAGCTGAAAATGCACCAAGTGTATTTACTGAATAATGAATCGTTTTTTAACAGATCAGCAGATTACTTCTCTTGTAGAAGCCATTCAATCGGCAGAGCAACATTCTACCGGAGAAATCCGTGTGCATATTGATTCTACGACAAACGATCAGATTGCACAAACCGCTTTTGAGGTATTTAAAGAATTATGTAAAGATAAAACCGCCGAAAAAAATGCAGTACTTTTTCATGTCAATTTTGAGAAAAAATACTTAACGATCATCGGCGATTCTGGAATTCACGAAAAAGTACATCAATCGTATTGGGATCATCTGCATGATTATATCACGTCAGAATTTTCAAAAGGTCATTTTTATCAGGCTTTAAAAAGCGGAATTCTGGAAACCGGCTTAGAATTAAAAAAACATTTTCCAATAAAAGGAGAAAATCACAACGAATTACCCAATGAGATTACATTCTCTTAAAATATTTTTCACATTCATCTTAGTCTGCTGTTATGGTTTTTTATCAGCACAGTACTCTATTCCCGAAAAACCTGCAGTTTTATACCCTGTTTATGACGAGGCAAATTTACTTACAGCGCAAGAAAAGAATGAACTGAATAACAAACTCATCAAATTCGCAGATTCTACCTCAACAGAAATTGAAATTATTATCATTCCATCCACTAAAGGTGAAGATGTGAACTATTTAGCAACGATGTTTGGTGAAAAATGGGGAATTGGCCAGAAAGATGTAGACAACGGAGTTGTTTTTTTGATTGCTAAAGACGACCGAACGATGTCAATTCAGCAAGGAAGAGCGGTGGAACAATATTTAACCGCTTCAGTTGCCGGGCAGATTTTAGATTACATCGTTACGCCCAATTTCAGACAGGGAAAATGGTATGAAGGCATCAATGGAGGCACTAATGCTATCATGGAGGCGGTTCAGGGAAAATTCAAACCGATTGCTAACAAGAATAAATCAGGAGATATAAGTGTTACAAAATTACTCATTATTGCCTTCGTTATTTTTATTATCCTCGCTATCTTTTTCGGAAACCGAGGCGGCGGAAACGATGACGACGGCGACATTATTCTAAGTCGCAGAGGACGAAGAAATTATCCCGGCGGATTTTTTCCATTCCCTTTTCCAGGAAGTTTTGGCGGCGGATTCGGTGGCGGAAGCTCTCGAGGCGGCGGCGGTTTTGGAGGATTCGGTGGTGGCGGAAGTTTTGGCGGTGGCGGAGCTTCTGGTGGATGGTAAAAATAAAATATGAAACTTCGGTTACATGGAACTTTTCTTATCATTATCAACTCCAAACATGGAAAATAATTTTAATTCTATTCTTTAATTCTCTTTTTTCTCCATTAAAATTCAATTAAACTTATCATAATTATTCATATTTCTCTCAATTTTCATTATTTTTACTGAAAACGGGTTCTATGAAGAAAACGCTGGTGGTTTTTGCCCATCCTTATTTGGAACATTCTACCTCAAATGTGGAGTTAATCAATTTCTACGTTCGTCATCAACATTTTACACTTCGTGATCTGTACGAAGAATATCCCGATTTTCATATTGCAGCTTTCAGAGAACGAAAAAGACTGCAGCAATATGACCGTTTTATTTTTCAGTTTCCGATCATTTGGTTCGGAATTCCTCCTTTACTAAAATTATGGATTGATGAGGTTTTCGACAGAAACTGGATTAAAGAAGGCGAAAATAATCCTCTCGAAAACAAAGAAGTATACATCGTTGTGACAACGGGCGGAAAAGAAAGATCTTTTTCAAAAGAAGGAACGTACAAATATACCATCGATGAATTGATCAGCAGTCTAGTCGTTTCACTGAATGTTTTTAATGCCAATATCAAAGACATTACCGTCGTCTATGAAGCCAATAAATTGTCAAAAAAAGAAATTATTTTACAGAAAAAGAAATTTGTCGAAACCCTAAATCAATAATATGGAATCTACCTTAGCGATGAACACCTTACTCTTTTTGGGCGTTGCCATTATCATGGTTCCGCTGGCAAGAAAATTAGGGTTAAGCTCGGTGATTGGCTATATTTTAGGCGGAATTATCATCGGACCGTATGTTTTGAGACTGACCGGACATGATGTTAACAATATAATGCACGCGAGTGAATTTGGAGTTATCATGCTTCTTTTTTTGGTAGGATTAGAACTGGAACCGCGGAAATTCTGGGAAATGCGGAAGAAAATCGTTGGGCTCGGTCTTACGCAGATGGCTCTTACTATTTCAATACTTTTCCTGATCTTTTTTTTGGCTGGCTGGAAAATTGACAAAGCAGTTACCATTGCCATGTGTTTTGCATTATCGTCAACTGCAATTGTTTTACAGACTCTACAGGAAAAAAATAATCTTAAAACTACAGCTGGCGAAGCTTCCTTTTCAACACTTTTATTTCAGGATATTGCTGTCATCCCTATTTTGGCGATTTTACCTGTCATCGCCAATTACAAAGCGCGGCATCATGATAATGAAGTTCAGATCTTAATTCAGAAACTTCCGGAATGGCTTCAGGCAGGAACCGTAATTTTTGGTGTAGTAATTTTAATTTTATTGGGAAGATATGTTTTCGTCCCCTTTTTAAGATACGTCTCAAAAGCAGGAATGACGGAATTATTAACTGCCTCTTCCCTATTTCTGGTGATAGGAGTTTCAGAATTAATGGTTGCTATCGGATTATCCCCGGCTTTAGGAGCATTTTTAGCAGGCGTTATGTTGGCAAACAGCGAGTTCCGTCATGAATTGGAAGCCCATATCGATCCTTTCAAAGGCCTTCTTCTCGCCGTATTTTTTGTCAGCGTTGGCTCTACGATGAATTTTAATGTGATTGCTCAGGATCCTGTTTTCATTTTCAGTACTGTTTTTGTCGTTTTAGCGGTGAAATTCTTTGTACTTTTTGCAATCGGAAAGTTCTTTAAAATTGATACTCCACAAAGTTTATTTTATGCTTTTGCCCTTTCCCAGGTTGGAGAATTTGCTTTTGTACTCATAAATTACGCTTCAGATCTTTATCTTTTTGATGCAAAAATGAATGCTCAAATGATGGCAGTAACTGCAATCACGATGTGTATTACACCAATTCTTTTAATTATTAATGACAGGCTGATTACTCCGAAGTTCATCAAAAAGATTCCTGAAGTAAAGTCAGATTTTGATATTCGTGACCGTAATATTTCACAGAAAAAAATCATCATTGTCGGTTTCGGTCATTTTGGAAGCACCGTCGGAAGACTTTTGAAAGCCAATAAAATATCAGCGACCGTTCTCGACAGAGATTCAGACAGAGTAAAATTATTGAGAAGTTACGGTTTTAAAGTCTATTACGGAGATGCAACAAGAATTCCCGTTTTGAGAGCGGCCGGAATTGAAGAAGCCGAAATTCTGGTTTTGTGTCTTGATGATCCCGATGACAATAGATTTGTAGCTGATTTGGTTCGTGAGCAATATCCTGATGTGAAAATATTTGTCCGCGCTAAAAACAGAATCGACGCGTACGCTTATCTAGACAACGGAATAGATAATATTTACCGTGAAACATTAGGCACCGCTGTTGATATGGCCATTGATGTTTTACATGAAACCGGAATGCGAAAATATGCAGCAAGACGTCTTGGACAAAGATTTATGGCAATCGATAAGGCATCAATCCGAAAATTGGCAAAATCAAAAGATGACGAAGATATACGTCTTTTTACCACAAAAGAAATCCTCCAGCGAGAGGAGGATTTATTGGCTTATGATAATTTAAATTTTGAAAACAAAGACTGGGAAACCTCATCAACAGATGAAGACGAGGATGAAGAAACCCCACAATAAATTATTGCAGATCTACGCTTCCCCCACTGCTTTCTTCTTTGCTTACAGTAGTTACATTTCCTTTTTTGATACCTTTCACACTTCCGCCCGAAGATGCGTGGCCTTCAAATTTTGAGGAAACAGTAATTTCTATACTTGCACCACTTGAAGATTCAGCTTTCACATTCTCTGCAACCACATCTCTTGCAGAAATACCGCTTCCTGAAGATGAAGTAAGATTTGCATTTTTAGCTTTCCCTGAAATTGTAACATCTGCTGCGGAAGAAGCTTCAACACTAAGATTTACCGCCCAGATTTGCCCTTTGAAAGTAGCGCTGCTTCCCGCATCAATCTCCATATCATTGGCTTCAAGTTTCCCTGAAATATGAGCTGCACTAGAAATTTCGATATCTGTTTTCTCCTGCGTGAACTGGTCTCTAACGACAATTATTGCTGCAGAGTTGGCCTCAAGTTTTTTAAAATCTTTAGCATAAATTTTTGCTTTCACATTATTGGTATTCATCACACGAACTCCTGTTTTATAGTGAATATGAAGCTCACCGCCACTGTTATCTACCAAAACTTCATCAATAATATTTGCAGGTGCAGAAATTACCACTCGTTCAACATCAGATTTAATAATTTCAGCTTCAATCGCTTGAGAAACTTCAATTTCATTAAAATCTCCTTTAAATTCTTTTTGTTTTAAAGATCCGTGATCTTTATTGGTAACGTCTGGTAACCAAGTTGATTTCCCTTCTCTGTTCTCATTTTTCTTGCAAGAAGAGACAATCAGTAGTCCCGAAAAAAGTAAAATTGCTGTGTATTTCATGTTTTAATGTTTAGAAGTTTAGTTTTTAATATCTTTATACTTTAATAACAACTAAATTATAAAATCTCTTACAATTGACAATAAAAACAATTTTTAAAATCAAAAGAGATTCTATATAACCTTTAAAATAATAAACATTTGCCCATGAAAAATATTTCATCAGTATTGTTAATTTCTGCCTTGGCATTCAATTATTCTTGTACCACAATGAAAACAAACGACATAAAACAGGAAATGCCTGTTCCGGACGCATCACTTTCTTCCAATCCTTTTATGAAGAAAAGCAAACTTCAGTATGAAGCTCCCGAGTTTGATAAAATTAAAAATGAACATTTCAAACCGGCATTTGAATTTGGATTAAAACAACACGATGCTGAAATTCTGAAAATCGCAAACAATAGCGAAGCTGCAACTTTTGAAAACACCATTGTTGCATTAGAAAAAAGCGGTGAAGTTTTGAAAAGAACAGTTATCACATTTTCAAACCTAACAAGTGCGAATACAAATCCTACTTTACAGGCTTTGGATGAAGAATATGCGCCAATTTTCGCAGCACATTCTGATAAAATGTTCCTCAATGAAAATCTTTACAAAAGAATAAAATCAATCACAGAAAACGGATTAGATTCTGAAAGCAAAAGATTATTACAATTCTACAAACAAAATTTTGAAATCGCAGGAGCTAATCTTTCTGCGGCTGACAAAGAAAAATTAAAGCAGGTCAATCAGGAATTGGCATCACTTTCCACTCAATATTCAAATAAATTATTGGAAGCGAGAAAGCAAGGTGGCGTCTTCTTTTCTGATGCTAAAGAATTAGACGGTCTTTCAACAGATGAAATTGAAGCTGCTGCAAGCGACGCAAAAAATGCAGGACAACCCGGAAAATATCTTTTAGCTTTACAGAACACCACGCAACAGCCCCTTTTGCAAAATCTGAAAAACAGAGCAACAAGAGAAAAATTATTCAAAGCATCGTGGCAAAGAGCTGAAAAAGGTGATGCAAACGATACTCGTGAAACCATTGAAAAATTAGCAAAATTAAGACTTAAAAAAGCTCAGATTTTAGGCAAAAAAAGTTTTTCAGAATGGAAATTGCAGGATCAGATGGCCAAAAACCCTGAAGCTGCTGTAAAATTGATGAATCAAATTGCAACTCCGGCTGTAGAAACGGCAAGACGTGAAGCAAAAGACATTCAAGATTTGATCGATCAGCAAAAAGGAGGTTTCAAAGTAGAACCTTGGGACTGGAATTTTTATGCTGAACAAGTAAGAAAAGCAAAATTTGATTTAGATGAAAATCAGATTAAACCTTATTTTGAAATCACAACCGTTCTAGAAAAAGGAGTTTTCTTCGCTGCCGAAAAATTCTATGGATTAACGTTTAAGAAAAGAACAGATCTTCCGGTTTATCATCCAGATGTTGTAACCTACGAAGTTTTCGATCATGACGGAAAATCTATCGCAATCTACTATCTTGATTTCTACACAAGAGATTCTAAAAGCGGTGGAGCTTGGATGAGCAACTACGTTGAACAATCGTATTTATTAGGAACAAAACCTGTCATTGTAAACTGTTATAATTATCAGAAACCGGCTCCGGGAAAACCTTCGTCAATTAGTTATGATGATGTTTCAACGATTTTCCATGAGTTTGGTCACTCTATCCACGGAATGTTTGCAAGCCAGAAATATCCATCCCTTTCAGGAACCAGTGTACCGAGAGATTTTGTGGAATTCCCTTCTCAGATTAACGAACACTGGGCTTTAGATCCTGTTGTTTTGAAAAACTATGCCCTTCATTACGAAACCAAACAACCTATTCCACAGGCTTTGGTTGATAAAATTAAGAAAGCGTCAACTTTTAATCAGGGTTATATGACGACCGAATTGGTTTCTGCTGCTGCTTTAGATATGGATTGGCATTCGGTAACGAGCGAAAATCAATTGCTTCCTGTTTTAGATTTTGAAAAACAGTCTTTAGCTAGCCACGGATTTACTTTGGCAACTGTACCTCCGAGATATCACACTCCATATTTTGCACACATTTGGGGTGGCGGTTATTCTGCAGGATATTACGCTTATTTATGGTCTGAAACTTTGGACAATGACGCTTGGGAATGGATTAAAAATAATGGTGGTCTTACAAGAGAAAACGGAGACCGTTTCAGAAAATATATTCTTTCTGTAGGAAATTCTGTAGATCTGAATCAGGCATTCAGAGATTTTACAGGGCATGATCCGGATATTAAGCCGTTTTTGAGAAACAGAGGTTTTATTAAATAAAATTAGAAAAGCATTCATTGATTTGGATGCTTTTTTTATGTAAATAGAAGGTGTGGAACTTTATAAATGAAACAACTTTAATTCTCGCAAATTTTGCTGACTGAATGATTTAATATAATTCAAAAAACTTTTGCGATTTTTGTAGCTTAAAAAAAATAAAAAATGATCTGTCCTTGCTGCTCAGGAAAACCATACGAAGAATGTTGCAAACCTTACCATACCGGAGAAAAGTACGCTCCAACAGCTGAAGCTTTGATGCGCTCGAGATTTTCTGCATTTGCTATTCCCAATGGAAAATATTTAATGGAAACAACTTCTCCCGGCAAAAGGCAATTCCACAATACAAAAGATTTACAGGAGTGGGGCGAAATCAACGAATGGACGAAGTTGGAAATTGTGAATAAACCATCGATGAATAAAGTAGAATTCAAAGCATATTATACTGATGAAGACGGGCAAAAACAAATGCATCACGAATTATCAACATTTAAAACGATACAAAACCGCTGGTTTTATGTGAGTGGAGAGTTTTTAGATTAACCAAAAAACTTTTGCGTTAAAAAGCTCTTCCTATTTTAATCAAAAAAAATGTCCGAAAAAATCGGACATTTCATATTGTATGTAAATATTTTTTAGTGAGCCTCGTTTCCGTCAATTCCATGAGCGTGACCGTGAGACAACTCCTCTTCTGTTGCAGGACGAGTATTTAAAATTTCCACCTGGAAATCTAAAACTTTCCCAGCCATTGGGTGATTAAGATCTGCCACAACCACTTCCGGAGTAACTTCTACTACAAAAGCCTGAAAATTGTTCCCTTGGTTATCAGATAAAGGCAAAATAGCTCCGATCGGTGGAACTCCAGATTCTGCAAACATATCGATTGGCAATTGTGCGATAGCATCGTCTTGCTTTTCGCCATAAGCTTCTTCCGGCTGAATTACAAAAGCAGCTTTATCACCAGCTTTCAATCCAAGGATATTTTGTTCAAATTTTGGGATCATCATTCCCATACCGTATAAAAATGTAAGCGGATTTTCTGCAGTTGTTTCTTCTACAAGGATTTTGCTTCCATCCTCTTCGATAGTGTGAAGAATGTACTTTACAGCTACCACATGATTGTTATCAATAGTCATATTTCTTTTTTTGCGTGATTTTTTTCACGATTAAACGGCACAAAGATACTGTTTTTGAAATGATTGATTAAGGAAATGCATGTAAAGAAAGAATCTTAAACATACTACTTCCTGTTTTTTGATTCCGCCTTCTTTTTCTGTCTTAAAACATACAAATACAAACTCTCTACTTTTGCTCTTGCCCAATCTGTCTTTCTCAAAAACTTCAATGAAGAATTAATGCTTGGATTATCTGTAAAGCATTTGATATTGATTTGTTTCCCCAATTCCTCAAAACCCTGATAATATTCTACCAGCTCTTCAAGAATGGCATCCAGACGTTTTCCGTGTAAAGGATCTTTTGATTTTTCTTCCATAACGCAGTAAAATTAAATATTTTATCAGACTTAATACTAAAATTGTTTATACTCTTAATCTTTAGTATTTTTGATGAAGGTATTTCTCACTTATAAAAATCACTCATTCCGAAAAAACATGAGCAAGAATAACGAAGCGAACAGGAAAAAAAATAAAAAGCAAATCGATCAGAAAAAGCGCAAAATACAAAATGCGGAAGCAGAAAGAAAAGCACGTTTGAAACAAATTCGAGAAGATTTTAAAGCAAGAGAAGCTGATAATACATTATGAAAATCCTCCACACCGCCGATTGGCATTTGGGTAAACGTCTCGACCGTTTTTCTAGATTAGAAGAACAGGTTTTGGTGATGAATGAAATTGTTCAGATTGCAGATGAACAAAATGTGGATCTGGTTTTGGTTGCCGGAGATTTGTTTGATAACTTCAATCCGAGTGTTGAAGCGACAGAACTTTTTTATAAAACTTTAAAACGGTTATCATTAAACGGAAAACGTCCGGTTATCGCAATTTCCGGAAATCACGATTCGCCAAGTTTAATTGACGCACCCGATCCTTTAGCGCGCGAATGCGGAATTATTTTGATCGGACATCCAAAAGCTAAAATTAATCCTTTTGAACTTGAACATTTTAAAATTTCAAATTCAGCCGAAGGATTTATTGAACTGGAATTTAAAAATCAAAATTTCCCTGTTCGGATTTTGCACACGCCTTATGCCAATGAAATTCGTTTGAAAGAATATTTTGGTGAAAACAAAGAAGAAGAGCTCAACAGAGTTATAGCCGAAAACTGGAAAAAAACTGCCGATGAATTTTGCGATCAAAATGGCATCAATCTTTTAATGGCGCATTTGTATATGAATAAAAAAGGCGCTCCGATTTTGGAAGAACCGGAAGGCGAAAAACCTATCAAAATTGGAAATGCAGATCTGATTTTTTCAGATATTATTCCATCTCAAATTCAATATACGGCTTTAGGACATTTGCATGGTTTTCAAAATATCGGAACTGATGAAAAACCTGTTGTTTACTCATCTTCGCCGTTATGTTACAGCTTTAGCGAAGCCGGACAGACGAAATATGTTTCCATTATTGATGCAGAACCTAATAAAAAAGTTTCATTTGAAAAAATCGCTTTACAAAACGGAAAATGTTTAGTTAGAAAGACTTTTGATTGCATCGAGAAAACGATTGAATGGCTGAATGAAAATCCAAATACATTAATTGAACTCATTTTGGAAAGCGAAACTTTTCTAAAAGCTGAAGAAAGAAAACTCATCTATCGATCTCACAACGGAATTATACATCTCATTCCAAAAGTGAAAAATCAGGATTTTAATGAAAACCAATTGAGTGAAATTAACCTGAATCAGGATATTCAAACTTTATTCAATGATTATTTTAAATCTAAAAATGGCGGTCAGGAAGCCAATGAAGAGCTCCTTAATTTGTTTAACGAAATTGCTTCAAATAATTCATAATTTTTTAACCGCAAAAGAGACAAAAGATTTTAATTCTTTATGAGATGTTCAAAAGTTCCCAAAACTAAGTTTCATACATTTTGTTGACTTTTGGCTCACTTATTTCAATATTTTCTTTTGTCTCTTTTGAGGTTAAATAAAAAATATATTCATAAAAATGATTCCAATTCAATTGACTTTAGAAGGTCTTTATTCTTATCAGGAACGTCAGAAAATCGATTTTGAAAACCTTACGCAAGCCGGGCTTTTCGGCATTTTTGGTTCAGTTGGTTCCGGGAAATCATCTATTTTGGAAGCCATTTCATTTGCTTTGTACGGCGAAACGGAGCGTCTCAACTCCAGAGACAAGCGTGCTTACAATATGATGAATTTGAAATCTAATAAATCTTACATTGAGTTTGATTTCATCAATTTTGAAAACAAAAAATTCCGTGCTACAAGAGAGTTTAAACGTAATTCTAAAAATTTTGAAGATGTAAAAACTCCAACCGTCACTTTCTACGAATGGAAAAATGAAAACTGGATTCCGCTAGAACATTCTAAAGCTGAAAAACTAATTGGTTTGAGTTATGCCAATTTTAAGCGAACCATCATTATTCCGCAAGGTCAGTTTAAAGAATTTCTGGAATTGGGAGCGACAGACAGGACCAATATGATGAAGGAAATCTTCAGCCTTCAACGTTTTGATTTACAAAACAATGTTTCAATTTTAAATGCTAAAAACAGATCTGAACTCGACCAGTTGGAAGGTCAGCTAAAAGGTTTTGAAGAAGTGAATGAAGAGCAGATTTCAGCTCAAAAGGAACATTTAAAACTGGAACAGCAGAAATTTGATGAGGTAAATAAAACATTCAAAAAAACAGAAGAAAAGTATCTAAAACTAAAAGGTCTGAAAGAAGATTTTGAAGTTTTTAGTCATAAAAAAACTGAGTTTGAAAAACTGAATCAGCAGAAAACTGAAATCGATATTTTAGAAGCAAAAACTGAATTATTCGACAAAATTTTCAGAATCTTCACGCCACTGATTTCCGAAAAAAATAAGCTTGCAAAAGAAATTTCAGATCAACAGAAACATAAAGAAGACCAACTTAAAATTGTACAGGAAACTGAAATTCGGTTTGAAGATGTAAAAAATAAACTTTCTGCGATTCAACCCAAATATGAAGCATTGAATCAGTCTAAAATTCAAGAAAATGATTTGGGTTTGATTTTACAAATGCAGAGATTTTCTGGAGAAATTGAAACCTTAAAAGAACGAACAAAAAAAGGTTCGGAAAAAGTAAAAGAAGTTGAAGGGAATCAGAAATTAATTCAGCAAAAAGTTGAAGAATTTTCTAAAAATGCAGAACTTTTAAAACCTAAAAAATTAGATTCCAGTTTATTATTACATGTCGGAAATTGGTTTTCTGAAAATAAAAAATTAACCGAAACCAAGCAAATACAATCTGAAAAGACCAATATTAAAAAAGCTGAAATTACCAGAATCTCTGAGGAATTAAAACCTTTCAACATCAATCCTGAAACTTTTAGAAATGATTTTAAAACTCAGATTGAAAATTTAGAAAATCAGAAAAAAGTACTCTCTGACAAACGGAATCAATTGGAAGTTCAGCAAAAACTAGCTCATTTTGCTAACGAATTGCACGACGGAGAATCGTGTCCGCTTTGTGGTGCTTTAGAACATCCGAATATTGTAGAATTTGATGATGTGAATTCTGAATTAAACGAAATTCAAAAACAGATTGAGCAAATTGAAATTCAAAAAGATCAGATTCAAAAACAATCTTTAGAAATAGAAAAAATTCTTGACCGCAAAAAGATTTTCGAGGAACAATTAAAATCGGAAGAAGAGAGTTTAAAGCAGATTCAAATCAACATTGAAGAGCATCTAAAAAACTTTAATTGGAAAGAATTTAATTCAGAAAATCAAAATGATTTTGAAGAAAAACGACAGCAATCTTTTACTATTGAAAAACAGATCGATGAACTCAATCTGCAAATCGGTCTGGAACAAAAAAATCTGGAGAAAGAGCGAGAAAATCTTGATAATTACAATAAAGCTTTAGAAAAATTCAAACTTGATGAAGCGAAAAAAGAAGAACAAATCAAAACCAATGAAGCCAATTTAAAAGTTCTACAATGGGTTGATTACGAGAAAAAACCAATCGCTGTAACCGAAGAAATCTACAATAAATTATCACAATCGAATCGTGAAACTGAAGAGAATTATCAAAAATTAAATAAGGAAAAAGAAGAAATTTCGCCAAAATTAGCTGAACAAAAAACAATCGCCAATCAGTTGGAAAAACGAATCTCTGAACTTGAAAAAGAAATTTCAGAAAATGAAAATCTGATTAAAAAAGCTTTATCAGAAAAGAAATTCAGCACTTTAGAAGAAATTCAGAAAATTCTTATTCAGGAAATTAATGTTTCGGAAACAAGAAATAAAATTCAGGAATTCAGAATTACTTTTGAGATTTTAAAAAACAGCATACTTGAACTTGAAGCCAAACTGAAAGATCTCTCTTTCGATCGGGAAGAATTTTCAACCCTTGAAAATCAGCTCAAAAGCTTTGAAAATGATTTGAAAATCGCCAATGATTCTGTCGTAAAAATTGCCACCGAAATTGAAAGACTGGAAAAAGAATTTAAGAAAAAAGAAAATCTTTTAAAAGATTTAGCCAGCCTTCAAAAACGTGGCGAAAATCTGAAAATCATGACCAATCTCTTTAAAGGAGCTGGTTTTGTGCAGTATATTTCATCTATTTATCTTCGTCAATTGTGTGATCATGCGAATGTACGTTTTCATCGAATGACTCGAAACCAATTGAGTTTACAACTAAACGAAAATCATGATTTTGAAATCATCGATTACCTGAATGAAGGCAGAAGCAGAAGCGTAAAAACTTTATCTGGCGGACAATCTTTTCAGGTTTCTCTAAGTCTTGCTTTGGCATTGGCAGAAAGCGTACAAACCCATGCGCAGTCTGAGAAAAACTTCTTTTTCATCGATGAAGGTTTCGGAACCCAAGATCTGGAGTCGGTAAATATCGTTTTTGAAACACTGATGAATCTGCAGAAAGAAAACAGAATCGTGGGGATTATTTCGCACGTTGAAGAACTGAAAGAGAAAATTCCGGTTTCGCTGAATATTACAAAAGATGAGGAACGGGGAAGCTTAATTGAAATTGTTTAGAAAAATTTCACCTTACTTTATTTATATTTTAATCATTAATTATCATGCAAAATTTACCTCTTATCTTAAAGCCTTCAAAAATAAAAAGTATCATCCTGATTCTTATCAGCGTTGGCTTTATAAGTCTGGGAATAACACTTTTAGAAAAAAACATGCTCATTGCAGTTTTAAATATTTTATTTTTCGGGATTTGTCTTATTATTTTCATCATCAATATGATTCCCAATTCGTCTTATCTTACAATCGATGAAAAAGGAATTGAAATGAAAAACCTTTTCAGAACGACATTTATTCCATGGCAGGCCGTGAGTGGTTTTAAAACTAAATTGATATTCGTTAATAAATTGGTCACTTTTACTATCGATGAAAAACTCCTGGAAAACTCCAAAATGAAAGGAAAAACCGGAGCATTTCCTGATACTTACGGAATGTCTGCGAAAAATCTCGCTAATCTTCTGAATGAATATAAAGCCAAGTTTGATAGGATTTAAATTTAAAAGCCTCCGTTGAAATATTTCAAAGGAGGCTTGTATTTTATCTTACCTGTGGCGCTGTTTTTTCACCAAATAGCTCAATAGATTTCATCATCACATCATGCGCAGGGTCACCAACATCCATATGACCTATAAATCTTGTGATCCCAAAAATTTCTTTCATATAATTGATTTTGTCGGAAACTTCATTGGCACTTCCGATAAATAAAGCACCATCTTTGGCTCTTCCACCTTCGTATTGCATTTTTGTATAAGGAGCCCAACCTCGGGACGAGCCGATTCTATCCATTTGAGATTTGTAATTATTAAAATATCCGTCTACAACTTCCTTTTCATCACTTACAAAAGTATGTGAATGAATGGCAATCTGCATTTCAGCTTCATCATGTCCTGCCTTAAGATATTCCTGCTTGTAAAATTCGATTAAATTTTTAAACTGAATTGGCATTCCTCCAATAATAGCAACTACTAAAGGCATTCCCAGTTGTGCAGCACTTAAAACCGATTGCGGAGTTCCGCCAACCGCTCTCCAAATTGGAATTTTTCCGTTATTTTTTGCTCTCGGATAAACAGTTTGATTCTGCATTGGTGCACGAAGTTTTCCAGTCCATGAAACGTTTTCTTCAGAATTAATTTTAAGTAATAATTCTAGTTTTTCATCAAAAAGTTCTTCATAATCGTTCAGTGAATATCCGTAAAGCGGGAAAGATTCAATAAAGCTTCCTCGCCCAACGAAAATTTCGGCTCTTCCATCAGAAATTAAATCTAATGTTGCAAAATCTTCGTAGACTTTTACTGGTTCTGATGAGCTCAAAACAGTTACTCCACTCGCTAATTTTATATTTTTTGTAATACTTGCCGCTGCTGCTAAAACGATTTCAGGAGAAGAAACTGCGTAATCTGCACGGTGATGTTCTCCCATTGCAAAAACATCAATTCCCAGCTCATCCATCAATTTTACCTGCTCAAGAATTTCTCTGATTTTAATTCCTGCATCTCTATATTTTCCGGTAGTCTGGTCAAAAGCCAAGTCGCCAAACATTCCTATTCCTAATTCCATATTTTTGATTTTTAGATAAGACAAAATTAGTGGATCAAAAATTTAAAAACATTGATGAATGATAAGATTGACAATTTTAAAAATTCTTGCTGATTTTTAAATTATTTTTGATGTCCCAAGAGACCAAAAAGCAGTTTATCCCTTATTTCATCGGTAATTTCAGACGTTGATTCTATATTTCTTTTAAACCAGAAATAAGAATTATTAAGAGTATGAAGAATAAATCGTGTGGTAAAAGCAGAAGATTTTAGTTCCCAGTTTTCAGCCTGATAAATTTCAGAAATTAATTGCTCAACTTCTTGCTGATAATTTTTTCTTAATTCAATAAACTCGGGTAATCTTTCTTCCAAATGTTTCCATTCATTGGAATAAATGTGAGTAACATCACGGTTTTTAAGAACCACCGACAAATGTTTATCCAAAAATAAATTCAGCTTTTCTTTTGGAGAAACTTGTGTGTTTTTTACTTCCTGCAGTTCTTCAAAAAACTCATGCGCAACCCCAAAGCAAATCCACTCAAGAATCTCTTCTTTAGAACGGATGTGTGCGTACAATGACGCCGCTTTTATATTTAATTTTGTGGCAAGATCTCTTACCGAGCTGCCCATATACCCTTTCTCTTTGAAAAGTTCTACTGCGACTTCTAGTATTTTGATCTGTTTTTCTTTTAACTCCATAAGTTGAGTGCAAAAGTAATTATTCTGATTTTAATATTCTGATTTTCATATAATCATTTATAAATTCCTGCGAAAGTTTAAAACATTTCATTTTCTATTTGTAATTGACTCGTATTTCTTAATTTTCAATTTAATGATTTGAAATCGGAAATTTTGTCTTCTCAAAACAGATGCAAAAATGAATATTTCGGAAATTTTGTCCGTTATTTTTAAAAATTTAATAATTGAACACTTTTTGAGATATACTTCCCGAATTAAATGATTGAATCAGATTGAAGGACATCAGACTTTAGATTAGATTTAAAAAATAATATTTATTCAAGTCTTTATGGTCTGAAATCTGATGTCTGAAATCTGTAAATACAAGCAAAAATAATTAAACCAAAAATACATAATATGAACTTAAATCAATATACTGTAAAATCACAAGAAGCCATCCAAGCTGCTCAACAAGTTGCAATGGAATTTGGCAATCAAAGCATAGAACCTCAACATTTATTGGAAGGAATTTTTCAGATTGATGAAAATATATCGCCTTTCCTATTAAAAAAATCTGAAGCAGATTCCAATTTGGTAAGAGAGCGCAACCGAGAAAACCTTGAAAAACTTCCAAAAGTACAAGGAGGGAATATTTATCTTTCACAAACAGCAAATAAAGTTTTGCTTGACGCGCCCAACATTGCTAAGAAAATGGGTGATGAGTTTGTGACGATCGAACATTTATGGCTCTCGCTTTTAGAAACCAGTTCAGAAGTTTCGAAGATGTTGAAAGATATGGGCGTGACCAAAAGTCTTTTGGAGGGCGGAATTAAAGAATTAAGAAAAGGAAGCAAGGCGACTTCTGCAAGCTCGGAAGAAACTTATCAATCCTTAAATAAATATGCTAAAAACTTCAATGAATTAGCAGCAGAGGGAAAATTAGATCCGGTTATCGGCCGTGATGAAGAAATCAGGAGAGTTTTACAGATTCTGTCGAGAAGAACGAAAAATAATCCAATCCTGATTGGTGAACCCGGTGTTGGTAAAACAGCCATTGCGGAAGGAATTGCACACAGAATTATCAGTGGAGATATTCCTGAAAATCTGATGGACAAGACCCTGTATTCATTAGATATGGGAGCATTAATCGCAGGTGCAAAATATAAAGGTGAATTTGAAGAGCGTTTGAAATCTGTTGTGAACGAGGTAATCAAATCTGACGGACAAATCATTCTTTTCATTGATGAAATTCACACTTTGGTAGGAGCCGGAGGTGGTGAAGGCGCGATGGATGCTGCAAATATCCTGAAACCTGCTTTGGCAAGAGGAGAATTAAGAGCGATCGGTGCAACCACTTTAAATGAATATCAAAAGTATTTTGAAAAGGATAAAGCATTAGAAAGACGTTTCCAGAAAGTGATGGTGGAAGAACCTGATACGGAATCAGCCATCTCAATTCTTCGTGGAATTAAAGATAAATACGAAGCACATCACAAAGTAAGAATCAAAGACGAGGCGATTATTGCGGCGGTAGAAATGTCTCAAAGATATATTTCGGATCGATTTTTACCCGACAAAGCGATTGATTTGATTGATGAGGCTTCGGCTAAATTGAGAATGGAAATCAATTCAAAACCTGAAGAACTGGATGTTTTAGACAGAAAATTAATGCAGATGGAAATTGAATTGGCAGCCATTTCAAGAGAAGGTAATCAGACAAAAATTGACCATTTAAAGGAAGATATTTCGAAAATTTCTGAAGAAAGAAACGAAATTAACGCTAAATGGTTGAAAGAAAAACAAAAATCTGAAGATTTAACATCCATCAAAAAAGATATAGAATCTCTGAAATTAGAAGCAGAAAGAGCTTCAAGAGCAGGAGATTACGCAAAAGTGGCTGAAATTCAGTACGGGAAAATAAAGGAAAAAGAAGATGCTTTGCAGAAACTTGAACTGGAGATGCAAAACCATCAAAATGAATTAATTAAGGAAGAGGTAACCGCAGACAACATCTCTGAAGTGATCGGAAAATGGACAGGGATTCCTGTTACCAAATTGCTTCAATCTGAAAGAGAAAAATTATTGCATCTTGAAACCGAACTTCATCACAGAGTTGTTGGTCAGGAAGAAGCTATTGAAGCGGTTGCAGATGCGATCAGAAGAAACAGAGCCGGATTAAGCGACGAGAAAAAACCAATCGGAAGTTTCTTGTTTTTAGGAACAACTGGTGTCGGTAAAACCGAGCTTGCAAAAGCCTTAGCTGAGTTTCTATTCGATGACGAAAACAATATGACGAGAATCGATATGAGTGAATATCAAGAGCGTCATTCAGTTTCAAGATTGGTTGGCGCGCCTCCGGGATATGTGGGTTACGATGAAGGCGGACAATTGACGGAAGCGGTGAGAAGAAGACCTTATTCAGTGGTGCTTCTAGATGAAATTGAAAAAGCGCATCCTGACGTTTTCAACACGTTGTTACAGGTTTTGGATGACGGTAGATTGACTGATAATAAAGGTCGTGTCGTTAATTTCAAAAATTCGATTATTATTATGACTTCGAATCTCGGTTCACATATCATTCAGGAGAATTTTGAGAATATTACCGAAGAAAACCAAGACGAAATCGTTGATAAAACCAAAATTGAAGTTTTTGATTTGCTGAAACAAACGCTTCGTCCGGAATTTTTGAACAGAATTGATGAAACGGTGCTGTTCCAGCCTTTACGAAAAAAAGAAATCGGAAAAATCGTTCAGTATCAGTTGAGAGGATTTAATGATATGCTTGCAAAAAGAAATATTATTATGACTGCAACGCAAGATGCTTTGAATTACTTAACCAACAAAGGCTATGATCCTGTGTTTGGTGCGAGACCTTTAAAAAGAGTAATACAACAGGAAGTTTTAAATAAACTTTCGAGAGAAATTCTCGCAGGAACGGTGAATGACGGCGACAGAATAACGCTAGATTATTTTGAGGAAACAGGTTTGGTTTTCAGGCCAGCTGAATAATAAGTAGTTTTTTTTTCATATATATTATTTTTAATAAGTACCACAGATCTCATTCTGTGGTACTTATTTTTTATAAGCGAAAAAATCAACTGAAAAGACAGCATTTACAGTAAAAAACGGGAGGTTTTAAGGAGTTTTTTTTGCAAATTTGTACAAATAACCAATAAAACTTAATAACATGAGCAACCAAAATTATCAAAACACTAGTATGAGTAGCACTAATCTTATTCCTACTTCCCTTATTCAAAATTTAGTAGACAATTACCGTTCAAATCAGCTTTTGGCTATTAATCAGGATCTCAGTATACAAGATTCACATTCTGTATGGTTTGATCTTCCGACATTAAAAACCTTTGTCGCAGAAATTGAAGCGCAAGCGAAATTAATTGATCTGACAGTAAAAGATTCAGATCTTGGAATCCGTTTTTATTACGCAGCATATCCTGCAGTACCACAATCTCCTGTTCCAGCAAATTACGCTAAGAGACATACTTTGGTAATGATCCCGACTAAAAAACTGAATGATCTTAATTATGACTTCAATCCTTTTGATAATAACAGTGTAAGTCTGGCAGTCACAGGAGTATCAATCGATGCATTGGCATTAAATCACGGAACGCTGGTTCCACCAAGCACATCAATAGTACAGTCTTATTAATTAACCATTATGAGTGACTTCCAACTTTTTTTACAGAGCTGTATGATCTTCGCAGAGGGTCTTGGTGCACTTGCATCAATTGTTTTCTTTAAAAAAATAAAAGGAAGTCACTATATATATTTTTCAATATTCCTGATTTTTATCTTCTGTTGCGAAATGTTCGGAAAATTTGCTGAAAACTATATTTCTTATCCGAAAAACTTATTTTTCAACTACTTCGTAATCCCGATAGAATTTATATTTTTCTATTGGCTTTACGCATATCAGTCACTAAAAAATAAAAAATTGTTTTTCTTATTTTCTGCATTATTTCTTTTAGCATTCATTCCAAATGAGCTTTATTTTGTAAAAAACAAGCATATTTTTTCTTTCAACTATACATTTGGAAGTCTGCTGATGATGTTTTTAGTTATTATGGAATATTATAAGCAGGTAAATTCGGAGAATATTCTCAACTTTTTTAAAAACAGAATGTTTTATATTAATCTTGGCGTAACTCTATTTTATATAGGTACACTCCCGTTTTGGGCATTTTATTTCCAGCTTTTGGAGCATATGGATATCTGGAGTCTCTATTATAGCTATTTCCTTTTGTCTGGAATTATGATGTACCTGTTATTTGCAAGTTCATTCATATGGGGAAAACAGAATTATACTTAACCGTTATTTTATTTAATATTTTTTTCGTCTTATTTCTGGTTGCAGTAATGATCTACATCCGGAAATATAAGCAGAGGAAAATAGAGCACATCAATGAGATTCAGCTTAAAAATGAAATTCATCAGAAAGAGCTTTTGGCAACCCAGCTAGAAATTCAGCAGGCTACCATGCAGCAAATCGGCCGTGAACTGCATGATAATATAGGGCAGAAACTCACTTTAGCAAGTCTTTATACCCAACAGTTACTTTATGAAAATAAAGTGACCACGGAATGTGAAAGAATAGAACAGGTTTCGCAAATTATCAATCAGTCTTTGCAGGATCTACGGAGTCTTTCAAAAACATTAACTGATGATAATATTAACCAAAAAGACATTATAACGTTAATTCAGGAAGAAGTACATACTGCAAGTGTAATAAAAAAGTGTAAAATTCATTTTGAGCATAATTTTAAATGTCTTGATCTCGATTTTGTTCATAAAAATGTTTTATTGAGGATTACACAAGAGTTTATTCAAAACAGTATTAAGCATTCTCAGTGTAAGAATATTTTCATTAGACTCAATACTACAGAAGAAAATCTTTGGGAACTAAAAATCAATGATGACGGAATTGGTTTTGAAATCGACAAAATTCTCTCAAACGGAATCGGGCTTACCAATATGAAAAACAGAACAGCCATTATCGGTGCCGAATTTAATCTTGAAAGCAACGAAAACGCTGGCACTTTAATTGAAATAAAACTAAAAAAACGACCATGAAAAAGACCATTGTAATAGTCGATGATCATTTATTGATTGCCAAAGCAATTGAAGGAATCATAAGTAATTTCGAAGATTTTGAAGTAATTGATGTGGCCGAAAACGGAAAAGACATGATCGATAAGTTTGAAAGCGACAAAAAAATTCCGGATATTATTCTTCTAGACATCAGCATGCCGATTATGGACGGTTTTGAAACCGCTTTATGGCTCAAAAAAAATCATCCAAACATCAAAGTTATGGCTCTTAGCATGCAGGGCGATGACAACAGTGTTATCAAAATGATTAAAAACGGAGCCAAAGGATATCTGCTAAAAAACACACATCCCAAAGATCTTGAAACAGCTCTAATAAAACTGAGCAGCGACGGTTTCTTTTATCCCGATTGGGCATCAAAAGTCATTTTTTCTAATATGGCCGATGAGAAAAATAACGAGAAAAAAAAGAAAATTTCCGAAAGAGAAAAAGAGTTTCTTACCTACACCGTAACAGAACTCAGCTATAAAGAAATTGCAGAAAAAATGTGCTGCAGCCCAAGAACGGTAGAAAGCTACCGCGATCAGCTTTGTGAAAAGTTTGATCTTAAAACAAGAGTCGGATTAGCTGTTTTTGCGATCAAAAACGGGTTTGCAAAATCGTAGCTAATGATCTGCTGCTATATATATTGAATATAATTTAATCAGAATTTCGCATAAAAAAAGAAGCTTTTCAGCTTCTTTTTTTTATGTGAAAAATATCATATTTATTTTACATTTACCAATTCCACATCAAAGATGATTGTAGAACCTGCCGGAATTGCAGCTCCTGCTCCACGATCTCCATAAGCCAGATCCGAAGGAATATAAAATCTGTATTTAGATCCTTTGCTCATGAGTTGAATACCTTCCGTCCAACCTTTGATTACGCTACCCAAATTAATATCCATTGGTGCACCACCATTTTTGTCGGTAGAGTCGAAAACAGTTCCATCCAAAAGTTTTCCGGTATATTTTACCTGTACAACATCTGATGCTTTTGGTTTTGTTTTGCCGTCACCTTCCTGCAATACCTCGTACTGCAAACCTGACGCTGTAGTTTTTACCTTGGGATTACTTTTATTTTTCGTAAGAAAATCAATACCTTTTTTCTTATTCTCTCCTGCCTGTACTAACGCTTCAGATTGCTTTTTTTCACTCTGCTTCTGCATAAAGTCCTGCATAAAAGTATTCATTTCTTCTTCAGGCATCAGTTTCTTTTTTCCCTCCATCTCTTCTTTAATAGCCTGAGCCAAAAGATCAGCATCTACTTTGAAGCCTTCCTGTTTCATATTTTTGGCTATATTCAGACCTATATAATATGATGCTTTTTGGTCATCGGTATATTTGCTATCACCTTGTCCGTCGTTTTTCTGAGCGCACGAAATACTAAATATTGCTATGCAAAATAATGCAATAGTCTGTTTTTTCATTTGATAATTTTATTATTACTATTTACGAATTACATAATTGCTGCAAATCTATCATTAATTACAGAAATTTCCCTGTTGTACTTTAATTTTTTATGTTAAAAAAATTTCAGTTGAACAGAATTACAATCATCCTGTTATCTGTTTTTTAAATTTTTAAAATACCCATTTTTGAAGGTATACTTTATTTTAAAGTTGTTGCAGAAAATAGCATGATACTTTAATTTATTTCCAGGAAATTTGGTAGACTCATATCTTCGGAGAAACAAGTAAATATTTCCCTCCACTCTTTTTTTATTTTTTTATATATTATGAATTATGTAAAAAATATTTTTTATCTTTATGATTACCAAATATTTATCAACAAAAATTAAATTATCATGAAAAAATTAAAAAGAAAAGCATTGAAAACCATTATGGGCGGAAAACTAGATTGTTCATGTCGCATGATTACTTATTATGATGGCTCTACAAGCGGTGGACCATGTGCCACATCAGAATGTTCAGAAATAAGTTTTAGTTGCGGACAGCCAGAATGCAGACCTTCTCTTGAGGTTGTTTAATCTTAAATAAAATTCAAAATAACAATAGCGGTGAGTAGTCACCGCTATTGTTGTTATCATTAAAAATACAGAGGCATAAACTTACTTATTTTATACCTCTGTTAATTCTAAATTTATTATAACCTTTCCTGTTCATCAGCTTTTTTGATTGTTTTTGAATTTTTAACCGACTGATTTCCGAAATTATATTTTAGAGAAAAAGTAAAACCTTGTGTATCCTGATAATCTAAAAAGTAATTATCCTGATTACCATATTTGGTACTTATTTTTTGTTTTGTAGATCTAAAGATGTCATTAAAAATAAATGCAGCTTCTAATTTTTTATTAAAAAACTTTCTGTTCATTACAAAATAAGCCGACCATTGGCTCGAAATTCTGAATGTCCCTTGAATTCCTGGTGAATAATATTTGTGTCCGGCTTCCATTTTCCAGTCGGAATTTTTATCTAAAGTAAAACTTGTTGAGATATTTGAAACCCAATTCCAGACCTGATTTTTATTTAAAGCTCCGTCAATTCCTTTGAAGTAATTTTCGTTGTGTTCTAAGTTTTCAGAAACAATTAAACTCCACCAAGGTTTTATTTCAAAGCTTTTGTAAAGATTCACTCCGTAAGCTTCACCTTTTTCAATATTGGTAAAATAATAGATCAAATTGTTGTTTTCATGCTGTTGATAAGAGATTTCCATTGATGGGAAAATTTCTTTTCGGTAATAAAAATCTAAGTTCCAGTTTTTGAATGAATAGGTAAAATTCAGATTATGAATAATAGTCGCTTTTAATTTTGGATCTCCTTGATAATAAGAGAACAAATTGTAGTATGACTTTGCAGGATTTAACCATGAATAAAACGGCCTGCTGATTCTTTTTCCGTAAGAGAAGCCAAATTCATGCTTATTTTCTGTGGTATATTGTGCAAAAAATGTAGGAAATAGGCTCCAGTAATTATTTTTATTCACTTCATAAGGCTCCGAAACCACACCTTCCAGATCGGTCATTTCAGCACGCAGCCCACCTTTGAAATTCCATTTTCCGAGATTATAAGCCATCGATGTATAAATACCAAAGTTGTGCTCTTTATAATCAAAAAGACTGCTTTTTTCTGGTCTGTATTGAAATTCACCATTTTCGTTATCCGAAAAATCAAGCAAGCTATTTGTTTTTACAAAGCTATATTTTGCACCCGATTCCAACTCCAGTTTATCGTTTTTCCACTGGTAATCCAATTGTGTAGAATACAGCTGAACGTCGCTTTTATTATTGGTCATAAAATTGGTTTCGCCTGGATTTTGGTTGGCAAAATTCAGATAGGTAAGAACATTTTGAAATTTGCTTGTATTATTTCCAGTGAAATAACTAATCCACGAAAGGCTGCTTTTTTTATTCAGCTTTCTATCAATTTGGAAACTCAAAGAATTATTAATTGTTCTCGAATGATGATCGTTTATTGTTGTATAATTAGATTCTGCCACATTCTGTGAGTTATAAATCAAAGTCGGCACAATATAAGTTCCAAAAGATTTCGGGGCAAAAAAACCTGAATAATTCAGACTTGCCGTTGTAAGACTATCGATTTCATATTCTACATTAAAGTTTACGGTATTCTGGCTTTTATTCTGATCTTTTCTATTCATCGTGCTGATCCAGGTTGTGCCGTCTTCGGGATAATTTACATAATCTGTTCCTTCTCTGTAGTACGTTCCTCCTCCCCGAAAATAGCTTGCCATTACCGAAAGCTTATCTTTTTTGTAATATTGCGAAATCCCCGCAACGCCTTTAGCATATTGAGTTTGAATGTATTTAGAAGAAAGAATTCCACGATAGCCTTCAATTTTGTTTTTCTTCATCACAATATTCAGAACAGCACCACCTTGTGCTTCATATTTCGCAGGCGGATTGGTAATTACTTCTACAGATTTTACATCATCGCCTTGTGTATTTTCAAGAAAATTTTTGAGCTCTTCGCCCGACATCATTACTTTCTTATCATTAATGGTTATTAAAACCGACGTTCCGCCTTTCACTGCCAAAACATCATTATTAATAGTAACCTGAGGTGTCTTTTTAAGAATTTCCCAAGCATTGAGTGAAGAAATATTGCTGTTTTCTACGTTAAATTCCAAACGATCTACTTTCCTTTTCACCAATGGTTTTTTCTTGGTAATCGTTACAGCTTCAATATCTTTCTGATTGTTTTTTAAGATGATATTTAAAGTTTCATTCTCATTTTTAGCCTCAATATTTTTTTCAAACGAAAGATAATTTTCATCATTAATTTTTAGCTTGAATGACGCTGATGCAAGATCATTAAACGAGAATTTACCTTCAGAATCAGTGAAAAAAGATGTAATCAAGGCATTTTGATTATCAAACAATTCCACTTTCACAGAATCGAGCTTTTCTTTATCAGCATTAAAAACGGTTCCGGAAATTTTCTGCGATTGCGAAAACATAAAAGCCGGAAAGAGAAAAAAGAGAAGATATTTATACATTGAACGTAGTTTTAGAATTAGTAAAAAAATATTTTATTGTTACAAAAGTCTATATTGCCACTGAGACTTTCGGTTAACGGAAGGTTAATGAGAGGTTAATGGTAAAAACGCATTCCCGAAATGTATATATTTGCTTCAATGATTTCTAAAAGCAAATATCTTATCTCTCTTTTTGCAGCTTTGTTCCTGCTTTTATTGGGTATTCAGGTATATTTCATGTACAAAACTTCTCAGGTAAAAAAGAAAGAAATTTACAGCGATGTTCATAATAGAATTGATGGTTACATTGATAATCTGGAAAGCATTGGCGGAGCAAGTAATTTGGGTGATGAGAAGGCAAGAAAAGTATTTGCCGATTACAGCAATAAAAAAATAAGCAAAAAAGAGTTTTTACATTATTTTGAGGAAAACAGAAAGCGCACACGAGACCAAATAAGCGATTATATAGACCGTCGTTTTGCAAAAGAAGGTTACAAAGTGGCCATAAGAACTCAATATTTATCAATTGTTTCTGTTCCCAAAAATCTAAATCTTATTGATCAACCTGTCACTTTATTCGAAACTCGAAATAAGATCACAAAAGCCGGAATTTCCAATACCGGAAAATGGGAAACCTCTTCCACTTCAAAATCTGATAAAAGCGATCAACCTGAAAGAAATGATTCTTTTTTTGTAAAAAGCCAGACAGATTTTGAAATTTTAAATATCAATTCTGCTGTTTTTCAGGATCTCACATTGCTTATTTTATGTTGTATAGCAATTTTACTGAGCGTCTTGATTTTATATATTTTTACCATTAAAAACTTGATCATCCAACAAAAACAGGTTGAAGTTTTGCATACCGTTGTAGACAATATTTCACACGAATTTAAAACGCCGATTGCAACATTAAAGATCGCTTCAAAAACATTGAAAAAAGAATGTACTCCAGAAATTTTACCATTGATTGACCGACAGATTTTAAGGCTTGAAGACTTGATATTACAACTTCATCCTGAAGATTTTGATGAAAAAAACTCAACAATACTACCTGAAAACTGGGATTTTTTCATTCATGATCTGGCTTTTACTTATGAGAATACAGATTTTGTTCTTAATAATTCTGTTTCAAAAGAACTTCCTTTTGACAGAAAACTGATGGAAACTGTGATTAAAAATCTTTGTGAAAACAGTGTAAAATACGGCGCTTCAAAAATTAAAATTAATATTAAAACTATTCCTAATAATCTTGAAATTATTGTTGCAGACAACGGAAACGGAATGGAACAAAATGAATTGAAAAATATATTCGAGAAATTTTACAGAATACAATCCAATAATATTCACAACAGCAAAGGTTTAGGTTTGGGATTATTTTTTGTGAAAAAAATTATTGAAAAATATAACGGGAAAACCGAGATTACAAGCGAAATGAATGTAGGAACAACTTTTAAAATTTCAATTCCGTATGAAGATTAAGATTTTATTGGCAGAAGACGATTCAGATTTTGGAATGATCCTGAAACAATATCTCGAGCTAGAAGATTTTGTAGTTACCTGGTTTCAGAATCCTGAAGATATTTTACCTGTTTTACAATCAGATTTCAATTTCCATATTGGAATTTTAGATATTATGATGCCTAATCTTGATGGGTTTTCTTTGGCAAAAGTAATTTTAAAAGCCAAACCTGATTTTCCAATTTTATTTTTGACAGCGAAAAACCAAAAAATAGATCGCCTTATCGGACTGAAAATCGGAGCCGATGATTACATTTCAAAACCTTGCGATCCTGAAGAATTAATTTTAAGAATTAAGAATATTCTGAAAAGAACTTTATCTTCAGAAACCATTACTCAATACAAAATCGGAAGCTATATTTTAGATACGGAAAAGCTTTTGCTTTCTCATCCAAAAGAAAAAATAAGATTAACAATTCGTGAAAAAGATCTTTTGCTTTATCTTTTAAAATTCAATCATAAGACAATAAAGCGAGACGATATACTCGATAATCTTTGGGAAACCAACGATTATTTTACCGGAAGGAGTCTTGATGTTTTTATCAGCCGATTGCGAAAATATTTTCAGCATGATGCTGAAATAAAAATCCAATCCCTGCGAGGAATTGGATTTGAAATTGATTTTCTAGAGAATTAATATTTTAAAACTGCAACTCTGTCAGAACCGGGAAATGATCCGACGGATACAACAGATTTTCCCTTCTGTCGTTAATGTGTCTGTTAGATTTTATCTTAAAACCTTTTACAAAAATATAATCAATTCTGTCCTGCGGAACTTCAGTTACATTGAATGCTGTAAATGTTCCTTTCGGCCCGTAATGCTTTTTCTCAGAATTATAAAAGCTGTCTTTCAGGTTTTGAGAGATTATTTTTATCGGTTCTGTATCGTCCGTCAAATTAAAATCTCCGCTTAATGTTAAAGGTAAATTTTTCGGGTTGATTTCTTTAATTTTCTTTAAGATCAAATCTGCAGATTTCACTCTTGCCACATTTCCTATATGATCAAAATGAAGATTCATAGCCAAGAATTCCTTTTTCGATTTTTTATCTTTAAAAACTGCATATGTACAAACTCTGTTGTAAGCGGCATCCCATCCTCTTGATGGCTTTTCAGGAGTTTCAGAAAGCCAGAATGTCCCCGATTTTATCACTTGCAGTCTTTCGGTATCATAAAATATTGCAGAGAATTCACCCTTTTCTTTCCCATCGTCTCTACCTACGCCTACATAATCGTAGTTTTTTAAACCATTTTTAATATCTTTCATCTGCTCCGGAAGTGCTTCCTGAACGCCGAAATAATCCGGATGGTAATAGCTTAATAAATCTACCGCATCCTGTTTCCTGTTCGTCCATGAGTTTTCTTTATCAGAATCTACATTGAGTCTGATGTTGAAAGACATTACTTTTAAATTTTGAGAAAAGCTCCATGCAAAAACAAATAGTAATAAAGTTGAAAATCTGAAATTCATTAGGGTTCTAATTTAAATTAAAGAACAAAAATAAAACTTATGATTCATAGAGAAGCATTATTGGTGATGTTTTTTAGTTATTAGTTGTTAGTAAAATTAAATCACCAGAAACTAAAAACTCATCATTCATAATTAATAATTTATAACTAATTGGATTTTTTTGCTTTTATCATTGCTTCCAGCGCATCCCACATTTCCTGCGGAATATCTTCAAGCATATTAAATTCTCCTGCTCCTTGAAGCCATTCTCCACCGTCAATTGTTACGACTTCACCATTTACAAAAGATGAAAAATCAGAAACCAGATACGCGGCCAGATTTGCCAATTCCTGATGTTCACCAACCCTTTTCAGTGGATTTTTCTTTGCTAAATCAAATTGATCTTTCATATCTCCGGGAAGCAATCTATCCCAAGCGCCCTTCGTTGGAAACGGACCCGGAGCAATTGCATTAAACCGGATGTTATATTTTCCCCATTCTACAGCCAGAGATCTCGTCATTGCCAAAACTCCTGCTTTTGCACAAGCTGAGGGAACAACGTAGGCAGAGCCCGTCCAGGCGTAGGTTGTTACAATATTTAAAACCGTTCCCGGAGTTTTTGAGTCAATCCAGTGTTTTCCGATAGAAAGTGTGCAGTTTTTTGTTCCTTTTAAAACGATATCTAAAATAGAATCGAAAGCAGAATGTGTTAATCTTTCTGTTGGCGAAATAAAATTCCCGGCAGCATTGTTCAATAAAATATCAATTTTGCCGAACTCTTTCAAAGTCGCTTCTTTCATTGCTTCAACCTCATCCCAATTTCTCACGTCACAGGCAACACAAAGTACTTTTCCGCCCGTTTCATCTTCCAATTCTTTTGCAGTAACCTGAAGTTTTTCTAAATTTCTGGAAGTAATCACCACTTTTGCGCCTAATTGAAGAAAATATTTAGTCATTGCTTTTCCAAGCCCGCTTCCGCCTCCGGTAACAATGGCCACTTTATCTTTCAGAGCGTCTTCACGCAACATCGGTTGTGTATAAAGATTCATAAGTTTTATTTTTTCTTAAAAATAACAAATATTAAAACGTTATCCTTTAAAATAGTTTGATAAATAATGCTACAAATAGCTATTTTAGAAATAAAAGCATTTTGGATAGGCGCAAATACGTAAAAATTACTCTTCAATTGTTGTAAAGCATAAAGCTTAAATAACTATTTTTAAATTGAGTTTGTATCTTTATATCTAACATTTAGGCTTAAAAACAAAAACAGCCTGACAAATAATTGATAGGCTGTTTTTTATATTGAACAAGATTAAATTAATTACTTCACAACAGTACCTTTAAAAGAAAGTACTTTCGGGTTTTGGTTGTCACTCATCGTAACCGTAATTGACTTTGAAAACGCACCTTCAGCAGCAGCATTGTAACTTGCTTCAACAAAACCTGTCTTTCCAGGTAAAATTTTAGTTTTTGTGTAATCAGCTGTTGTACATCCGCATGATGGCGCAACTTTATCAATCATAATGGGCTGTGACGAAGTGTTTGTAAACTCAAATCTGATCAATTTCGGTTTTCCCTGAGGAATTTTTCCCACATCGATAGTCTCTGATTTCCATTTTGCAGCTTCTGCTACTTTTTTAACAATTGAAGCCGGAGTTACCGGAAATACGTTTGCATAAAACGGAGAGAATGCCAAAACAGCAAGAAGCGCTGTAATTTTTAAATTTTTCATGTGTATAAATTTTTAGTAATTATGAAATCAAATAATAATTATTTTTTGTTTTAACAAATGTAGAGCGGAAAATGATTGTAAGTTGTTAACTGTTATCAAACATTTGTTAACGAGTTGTTAATGATCAAAAAATTATAGATATTTTTGGATAATATTGCTTCTGAAAATGGAAATTAAAAAACTCAATATTATTATAAGCCTTGGCTTGGTTGCTATCATCGGAATTTTGATAGCACAATTGTTGTGGACGAAGCAAGCGTATAATCTTGAAGACAGAAAATTTAATCAGAAAGTAAATATTGCTCTGATGGAGGTTGTTGACAAAATGACTGAAGGAAAAGCCTCCTTTACCGAAAACCCTGTTCAGATCATCGCAAATGATTATTACGTGGTGAATATCAATAACGAATTTCACCCGGCAGTTCTTGAGCATTATCTGAAAACAGAATTTACGAGATTTCAAATCAATACAGATTATGTTTACGCTTTATACAATTGCCACAGCGACCAGATGATCTACGGGAAATACATGACCAGCCATCAGGAAGAGCCCAGTGAAAAGGTGATTCAGTTTCCGAAACATAAAAATCTCACTTATTATTTTTCGATACGTTTTCCAGACAAAACAACTTATCTCATCAGCTCTTTGCGTTTTTGGTATCTTCTGACTTTTGCACTGATTATTATTCTTTTGGTTTATGTATACTCAATTTATACAATCATTCAGCAAAAAAAGTTCTCAGAATTGCAGCGGGATTTTATTAATAATATGACCCATGAGTTTAAAACTCCGTTATCCTCTATTTTATTAGCTTCTGAAGCGCTCAATAAACAAGAATTGATACAGGGAAATTCAAAGTTGCAAACCTATACTTCTATTATCATCAATCAAAGTTATAAACTCAATAACCATATTGAAAAAATATTGAATATTGCTAAAAATGATGCTTCTGGATTGTCTTTAAAGCCTCAAAAAATTATTTTGCTTCCGTTTATTCAGGAGATTGCAGATACCATAAAGCAGAAAAACGAAAACATATCGATCCAGATAGAAATTGAGAATAATATCTCCATTTTGGCCGACGAATTTCACTTTACCAATATCGTTTACAATCTTTTGGACAACTCGATTAAATACTGTGAAACAAAATCAGAGATTCTTATTTCATCAGATAAAGATTCAAAAGGTTTATATTTAAAATTTAAAGACAACGGAATGGGTATTCCAGCTAAGAATCTGGCTCATATTTTTGATAAATTTTACAGAGTAAATACTAATAAAAGTGAAGAAATAAATGGTTTTGGCTTGGGTTTATTTTATGTAAAAAAAATTGTTCAGCAACATAATTGGAAAATTTCAGTTGACAATAACAAAGATCAGGGAATTACCACTACTCTATTTTTTCCGTTTTAAATTTAATACTGTATAACAATGGAAAAATCCAGAATTTTATATGCCGAAGATGACCAAACGATAGCCTTTCTAATTCAGGACAGCTTGGAAAATTATTATGAAATCAACCATTATTCGGATGGTAAATCTGCTCTTCAAGCTTTCAACAGTCAAACTTTCGACATTTGCCTTTTAGATATTATGATGCCTGAGATGAACGGATTTGATCTGGCACAAAGCATTCGTCAAAAAAACTCAGAAATTCCTATTATTTTTATTTCTGCGAAAGCTCTCAAAGAAGACAGAATTAAAGGTTTAAAAATTGGCGCCGACGATTATCTCGTAAAGCCTTTCAGTATTGAAGAACTTATTTTGAAGATTGAAGTTTTCCTGAAACGTTCAAAAAAATCAGAATCTCATCCCCAAAAGTATAAAGTAGGGAAATACAATTTTGATCCTAAAAATTATACTTTACAAGCGTCTGAAAATAAAATTACTCTTACTCAAAGAGAATCTGAATTGCTTCTATACTTCATTCTTCATAAAAACACGGTTTTAAAAAGACAAGATATTTTAAAAGCAGTTTGGGGCGATGATGATTATTTTATGGGTAGAAGTCTTGATGTCTTTATTTCAAGACTCCGAAAAGTTTTTGCAGACGAACAAAACATCATCATTGAAAATCTTCACGGCATTGGATTTCGATTTTCTGAAAAATAATCCATATATCTTTTGTAAATCGCAAAGACGCAAATTTAAATTCAAAACACTGTTTTAAGGCGCAAAGGTTTTATCTGCGATAAAATTAAGTTCACATAATCAATCGACAATCTTTTTGTCACACTGAGCATGTCGAAGTGTTCTTGTGCTTAAAACATCATTAATGATTAAAACTTTGCGCCTTTGCGATTTGACACCAAAATTAATTATCAATTTTAAGCAATTATAAAAGGTCAAATAATTATTATTTGATTTTATCTAAATTTACCCTTCCAAAAAAATATTCCTTCATGAAAAATCCGAGAACTTCTCTTTTTCTATTCCTTTTATTATTGAGTTTAAATTGTAAAGCTCAACAATTCGAAAAACTTTATCAATATATAAACCCATTGATCGGAACTGAAAAAATGGGACACACTTATCCTGGCGCAACAGCACCTTTCGGAGCGGTACAATTAAGCCCTGAAACAGATTCAATTCCCTTTGAAATTAATGGAAAATATAATGGCGAAGTGTATAAATATTGTGCAGGTTATCGGTATGAAGACAAAACCATTACCGGTTTTAGCTCAACCCATTTTAGCGGAACGGGACATTCTGATTTGGGAGATTTTTTGATCATGCCGACTGTAGGAAAATTACAATTAAATCCAGGAACCGCAACAAATCCTGAAAGCGGTTACAGAAGTAGATTTTCTCATCAAAACGAAAAAGCAGAAGCCGGATATTACAAAGTAAAATTAGACGATCATAATATTTTGGCAGAATTGACGGCGACAACAAGAGTTGGAGTTCACCGCTATACTTTTCCGAAATCTGATCAAGCCCATATTATTCTGGATTTAATGGCCGGAATTTACAATTACGATGGTAAAAATGTTTGGACTTACGTTCGTGTAGAAAACGAAAATACGGTTACAGGCTACCGACAGACCAACGGCTGGGCAAGAACAAGAACGGTTTATTTTGCCATGAAGTTTTCAAAGCCATTTAAATCTTACGGTCAGAAAAGTTATGATGAAAAACAGGTTTATAACGGGTTTTGGAGAAAATTTGACCAGACTAAAAACTTTCCGGAAATCGCAGGAAAAAATTTGAAAATGTATTTTGATTTTGACACTAATGAAAATGAAGCGATTGAAATTAAATTAGCTATTTCACCTGTAAGTCAAGCCAATGCTGTAGAAAATCTGGAAAAAGAAGCAGGAAACTTATCTTTCGACCAAGTAAAAATACAAACTCAGGAAAACTGGAATAAAGAATTAAATAAAATTGTCATTAAAGGTTCTGAAACTGAAAAAATCAATTTTTATACAGCGATGTATCATACTTTTATCAATCCGACAACTTACACCGATGTCAACGGAGAATATAAAGGTTTAGACCAAAACATTCACAAAGCAGAAGATTTTACCAATTATACAACCTTCTCAATTTGGGATACATATCGTGCCCTTCATCCGTTTTTTAACATTATTCAACCGAAGCGAAATAATGATATGGTGAAATCGATGATGGCGCATTACAATCAGTATTCAATGAAAATGTTGCCCATCTGGTCGCATTATGCGAATGAAAACTGGTGTATGAGCGGTTATCACAGCGTGAGTGTGGTCGCAGATGCAATTATTAAAGGAAATTATACCGGAAATGCAAAAGAAGCTTTAAGAGCTTGTGTTGAAACTGCTAACAAAAGAAATTATGAAGGCATCGGATATTATATCGATAAAGGATATATTCCTGCCGATAAAAGTGGAACTTCGGTTTCAAATACATTGGAATATGCTTATGACGACTGGGCAATTGCACAATTGGCAAAACATTTGGGTGAAACGGAAATTTACAATCGATTCATCAAACGTTCCGAAAACTGGAAAAATAATTTCGATAAAACTATAGGATTTATGCGTCCACGTTTGGCTGACGGAAGCTTTAAGAAAGATTTTAATGCATTAAGCACGCACGGACAAGGTTTCATTGAAGGGAATTCTTGGAATTATAGTTTCTTCGTTCCTCACAATCCGGATGAGTTAATTAAAATGTTGGGCGGAAAGAAAAAATTCGCTTCAAAATTGGATGAATTGTTCACCATGCATTTGCCTGACGAGTTTTTCGCCGACACAGAAGATATTACACGAGAAGGAATTATTGGCGGTTATGTTCACGGAAATGAGCCTGCTCATCATGTTGCCTATTTCTACAATTGGGCGGGACAACCTTGGAAAACTCAGGCACAAATCAGACGTATTTTGGAGATGCAATACAAAGCAAGTCCGGATGGATTGGGCGGAAACGACGATGCAGGTCAAATGAGTGCGTGGTATATTTTGAGTTCGCTTGGTTTTTATCCTGTTGCTCCGGGCTCGGAAGATTATGCAATTGGAAGTCCGGCAATTGATCATGCTGTTTTGAATTTAGAAAACGGAAAAACATTTGAGATTGAAGCGATTAACCAAAGTCCGAAAAATGTATATGTGGAAAAAATTGTTCTCAATGGAAAGGAAATTAAAAATTTTACATTGAAACATTCTGATATTACGAATGGCGGGAAATTGAGCTTTTATATGAGTGCTAAACCAAGAAAATAAACGTCTATTTTGTCATTCAGGGCACAGACTGAAGGTCTGCTAACGGAGTTCAGAAGTGGAGCGTGGAATCTACTTTATGCGCAGAGATTCTTCCTTCGTCAGAATGACAAATATTGGATTAAAATTCGTTCATCCGTAATTTGCATACGACAATCTCCATTTTGCATACATCCAATCCTTAATTTCTGATCAATTTTGTATCAATAAAATTTAACGATATGAAATTGAATCAAGTAAAATTAGGAAGTCAGGGTTTAATCATTCCGAATATCGGTTTGGGCTGTATGGGAATGACAGGTTTTGGAGACGCAGATATGTATGGTAAAAGCGATGAAAAAGAAGCAATTGCAACCATTCACCGTTCTTTAGAATTGGGTGGTAATTTTCTCGACACAGCAGATTTGTACGGACCTTTCAAAAATGAACAACTGATTGCAAAAGCCATTGAAGGAAACCGTAATCAATATATCATCGCAACAAAATTCGGTTGGGAAATTGATGACAACGAACAAATAACCTGGAAAATTAACGGAACAAAAGATTATGTAAAAAAATCGATTGAACGTTCCCTGAAAAATCTGAAAACTGATTATATCGACCTGTATTACATGCATCGCCTCGATAAAAATGTTCCCGTTGAAGAGACTGTCGGAGCAATGAGCGATTTGGTGAAAGAAGGCAAGATTGGTTATATCGGATTGTCTGAAGTTTCCTCTGAAACGGTGAAAAGAGCACATGCAGTTCATCCTGTTTCTGCAGTTCAGAGTGAATATTCTCTTTTTGAAAGAACAGTTGAAGAAAAAGGTGTTATCAAAACATTAAATGAATTAGGAATTGGTTTTGTCGCTTATTCACCGTTGGGAAGAGGTTTTTTGTCTGGCAACATCAAAACAATTAATGACCTGCCGGAAAATGATTTCCGAAGAGGAATTCCACGCTTCCAGGAGCAACATTTTCATAAAAATATTGAGCTGGTTGAAGCGATTGAGAATTTGGCAGAAGAAAAAGAAATCACTTCGTCACAATTAGCATTAGCCTGGATTATCAGCAAAGGAATTATACCAATTCCGGGGACGAAACGCAGAAAATATGTTGAACAAAATATTGAAGCGAGTAAAATTGTTTTAAGTGAATCTGATCTTCAGAAGCTGGAAAGTATTGTCCCATCGGGAACGGATACAGGCAAGCCTTATGATGAATTTAGTATGGGATTGCTGGATTATTAATTTGTACCTTTAATTGTTAAAAAACAACTCAAACCTCATAGGTTTTTGAAAACCTATGAGGTTTATTTATCTTAACGCAATACTGTTGCGCCCCGGCTTGAACGGAGCTCTTTTTGTGAAGCAAAAAAGCGGGAGTGGAAGACGGAAATAGGCGCCCAAAAATTATTATTAAAGCTTAAAAATCATGAACACCATACAATCTATTTCTGCATTTCACAAACTGCTTTCTCTGCCCGAACCAAAACATCCGATGGTAAGTGTTATCAATCTTCATGAAAGTGTTTTTATAGAAGATGAGGTCTGGAAAGGTTTTGTAAGCAGATATTATTGTGTCGCTCTGAAACGGAATGCAACCGGAAAAATAAAATACGGACAACAACATTACGATTATGATAAAGGTGTTTTGAGTTTTACGGCACCAAACCAAGTTCAGTATCTTGATCTGAAGACAATGGATTGTGAAAATACAGGTTATCTTCTAATTTTTCATGAAGATTTTTTGCTGAAACATTCTTTGGCAAAGACGATTTCTTCGTATGGATTTTTCTCGTATGCCGTGAATGAAGCGTTGCATTTATCTGAAGATGAAGAGAATGATTTGCTCGAAATTTTATATAAAATTGATAAAGAATGTCAACATATCGACCATCATACGCAGGAAATTATTTTATCGCAAATTGAATTGTTGTTGAATTATTCGAAGCGTTTTTATGAGAGACAATTCATTACCCGAAAAAGTGGAAGCCATCAGCTTCTGACAAAATTTGAATCTTATTTAAACGATTATTTTAATTCTGAATCATCTGAAAAAGGTCTTTTGACGGTTCATCAAATTGCAGAAGCGATGAATCTTTCTGCTAATTATTTAAGTGATCTTTTGAGAATTCAAACCGGACAAAACACGCAGCAGCATATTCATGAAAAACTGATCAGTAAAGCGAAAGAAAAGCTTTCAACAACTGAACTTTCGGTAAGTGAAATTGCGTATGAATTGGGATTTGAACATTCGCAGTCTTTCAGTACGCTTTTTAAGAAGAAAACCAATATGTCGCCTTTGGAATTTAGGCAGTCTTTTAATTAAAATAAATCTTGCTTAATATTATTTTTATGTGCTCTTCCCCATTCAGAAAGCGCCATAATCACAGTTTTCAAAGTCTTGCTGTAATCTGTAGAAATATATTCTACAATCACAGGCGTCTGTTCTGAATGTACAATTCTTTTGACAAAACCATTTAATTCTAAATCTTTCAGCTCATTTGAAAGTACCCTTGCAGATATTCCAACAACGATTCTCTGAAGCTCATTGAACCGAATATTTCCGTTTTCCTGTAACGCAATAATAATTTTCAGCTTCCATTTTCCACCGATTACGTAAATGGCATCTTCCACGGAAGAGAGACTTTCGGAGCATCTTTGAGCGGTAATGGGTTCTTCTAATTCAAGACTTTTTTCCATAAACAGATTTTAACTAACCAAAAGGTTACTGCTAACCTTTTGTTCACTACTAACTTTTGATAAGCAAATGTACATAATTTTGTCAAAGAAATTTAAAATTTAAAACATGAAACAAATTTTGCATATCATCTCAAGTCCGAGAACAGAAGTATCTGCAAGCAGAAAATTAGGCAATAGTGTCATAGAAAAGATTCAGGAAAAATATCCTGGCAGCATTGTGAAGGAGCGTGACCTTACAAAAAACCTTATACCGCTTTTGGAAGAAATACACATCAACACTTTTTTTTCTCCAGCAGAAAGTCATTCTCCCGAACAGCAGTTAATAAATACATATTCTGAAAATTTAATTTCAGAATTGCAGGAATCCGATATTATTGTTATCGATTCTCCGATGTATAATTTTTCCGTTCCGGCTACACTGCGAGCGTATTTTGATTTTACTTCAAGAGCAGGATACACTTTTAAATATGATGAAAACGGACCTCAAGGTTTGCTGAATGACAAAAAATTATACATTGCTTTTACATCCGGAAATATTTATTCGGAAGGTCCTTATCAAGTGTATGATTCCAATGTTCCTTATATAAAGAATGTTTTTGGTTTTTATGGCGTTAAAGATGTAAGCGTATTCCGTGCAGAAGGTTTGGCAATTCCTGGAGTTATGGAATCTTCTTTGCAAAAGGCGATTGAAAGTATTTTGATTGATTAGTTTGAATTATTGTTAGATAAATATTCTCTCGCAAATTATGCAGATTTACTTAATCATCTACTAGATTTGCTCAATCTGCGAGAGATTTAAATTAAGCTAAAGCCAATCCCCGTTCTTAAATAAAAAAACGGGCTAAAGCCCGTTCCTATTAATACAATTATTTCGTTATAGTTCATTCCTGAACTTCAAAAAGCAAACGCTCTCCGAATTTTTGTTCATTAATTTTTCCATTGTCATAAACCAGATTTCCGTTAACAAAAGTATGTGTGACTTTAGAATGGAAATTCATTCCTTCCAACGGGCTCCAACCACATTTGTAAAGAATGTTTTCTTTGGCAACCGTCCAGTTTTCATTTAAATCAACCAAAACTAAATCTGCTTTGTATCCTTCTCTTACGAAACCTCTTTTCTCCACTCTGAAAAGAATTGCAGGATTGTGAGACATTTTTTCAACGATCTTTTCTAAAGAAATTTTTCCATTTTTATAGTTTTCAAGCATCACAACCAAAGAATGCTGAACCAAAGGCGCTCCGGAAGGACATTTTGTGTAAACATTTTGTTTTTCTTCCCAAGTGTGAGGCGCATGATCGGTTGCAATCACATCGATTCTGTCATCCAACAGCGCTTCCCAAAGTGCATCTTTGTCTTTTTGAGTTTTTACAGCAGGATTCCATTTGATCAATCCACCTTTTGTATCATAATCTTCATTCGTGAAAGTCAGGTGATGAACACAAACTTCTGCAGTAATTTTTTTATCTCTTAAAGGAATATCATTTCTGAAAAGTTCCATTTCTTTTGCGGTTGAAAGGTGAAAAACGTGAAGTCTCGCTCTTGTTTTTTTCGCTAGCTCAACTGCTTTCGAAGAAGATTTATAACAGGCTTCTTCGCTTCTGATCAAATGATGGAATTTCACTGGAATATCTTCACCATATTCATCCATATATTTTTGAGTATTGGCTTTTATCGTTGCTTCATCTTCACAGTGAACAGCAATCAGCATTTTTGTATTGCTAAAAATATTTTCTAACGTTTCAGGATTATCAACCAACATATTTCCGGTTGACGAACCTAAAAATAGCTTAATTCCGGGAACATTTCGAGGGTTTGTTTTCAACACTTCCTCTAAATTATCATTGGTGCCGCCCATCATAAAACCGTAGTTTGCGTAAGCTTTTTGCGATGCTATTTCGTATTTATCGGCTAATAATTCCTGCGTAACCGCATTCGGAACCGTATTGGGTTGGTCTATGAAACTTGTGGTTCCGCCTGCAATGGCTGCACGAGATTCAGTTTCTATTTCACCTTTATGTGTTAAACCGGGTTCACGGAAATGCACCTGATCATCAATAACTCCGGGTAAAAGGTATTTTCCTTCAGCATCAATAATTTGGTCAGCATCTTCAGAAATTTGAGAATCGATTTTAGAAATCAAATCGTTTTCAATCAGAATATCACTTTTGATAATTTTTCCCTCGTTGACGATTTGAGCATTTTTTATAAGAATTTTCATTTTTACTTTTAGATATAAGATTGATATTGCACAAATTTAATATTTTCCAAAGTGATTTTTAAACATCAATCAGAAAATTGTGAATTCTAATATTTACATTTGCATTTTAAAAACCTAAAATTGTATAAGAAACTATTTGGACAAACCGCTGTTTACGGGCTCAGTTCAGTATTGGTAAGAATTTTCCCATTTCTTATTGCACCCATCGTAACAAAAGCTTTCGGACCTTCTGCTTCGTCACCTTTCGTAGATTGGTATTCTATTGCCGGAGTGATCACCGTTTTTCTGACTCATGGGATGGAAACTTCTTTTTTCCGTTTTGCGCAGGAAGGTGATATTGATAAGAAAACTTTAGTGTCTACCTGTGCTCTAAGTATATTAGGAACAGGCTTTATTTATTTGATTTTAGGATATGTTTTCAGGCAGGATCTTGCAAATGCTTTCGAAACTCCGGATCAGGTTAATTATTTAATTATTTTCCTGTTTATTTTATCCTTCGATGCGTTTTCTACGATTCCTTCGGCAGTTTTAAGGCTTGAAGGAAAACCCATTCAGTATATGCTTTCAAAGGTAATTGGTTCTTTAGCGTATTACTTTTTAGTCGTATTTTTCATTAAATGGCTTCCCACTTATCCTAATGGAATTTTAGGAATTAAATATAATCCTGAAATTGGGGTCGGATATGTTTTCATCGCCAATTTGGTACAGAGCATCATCACTTTAGCGATTGTAGGAAAAGAATTTGTGAATTTCAGCTTTAAAAAATTCGATTTCAAGCTGTGGAAAAGAATTATGAATTATTCCTGGCCGGTAATGATTGCAGGATTGGCAGGAATTATCAATCAGACTTTAGACCGACAGTTTTTAAAATATCTGCTTCCTAAAGAAGAAGCAAAACATCAGATCGGAGTTTATGGTGCAGTTTACAAAATTGCAACTTTCATCACGGTTTTCAGACAGGCTTATCAATTAGGAATTGAACCTTATTTTTTCTCAAGTTTTAAAGACAAAAGCAATCATAAAACTTACGCCGTTTTAATGGATATCTTTGTGATCTGCAATTGTTTAATATACATCGGATTGATGGTAAATCTACAATGGATTTCCGAAAAATATTTAAAGAATCCACTTTATTATGAAGGAATTGAGATTATACCTTTTGTAATGTTAGGCGCTTTATTTCTAGGGATTTATCTCAATCTATCGATCTGGTATAAACTTTCAGATCAGACAAGAGTTGGGTTGTATATTTCTTTAATTGGGGCTGCAATTACCATTTTTATCAACTTCACATTTATTCCAACATACGGATATTGGGCAAGTGCTTTTGCAGCATTAATTACGTATACAAGTATGATGATTATTTCCTACCTTTGGGGGAAATCACAATACCCGATTCATTATAACACATCCAAAATAGCAATTTATCTATCGCTGTCTATTGCAATTTCGATGATATCATTTTATTATTTCCGGCACAATTATTTAATTGGAAACGGATTGTTTCTTTTCTTCATTGCGTTTTTGGCGTATAACGAAAGAACAATGATTAATAAAATTCTAAGAAGATCTTAAATTAAACTTTATAAATAAAACAAACATTCATATATGAAAATTATTGTTCCAATGGCAGGAAAGGGCTCAAGATTGAGACCACATACATTAACTGTTCCTAAGCCGTTGATTCCTATTGCAGGAAAACCAATCGTACAGAGATTAGTGGAAGATATCGCTAAAGTGGCAGGTGAAAAAATTGAAGAGGTAGCATTTATTATTGGAGATTTTGGAGCAGAAGTAGAAGCATCATTACTTAAAATAGCAGAAAAACTAGGCGCAAAAGGAACTATTTACCACCAGCTTGAACCTCTTGGGACAGCCCATTCAATAAAATGTGCCGAAGAATCTATGCAGGGAAATGTTGTAATTGCTTATGCAGATACACTTTTCAGAGCAGATTTCACTTTAGATACCAATTCTGACGGTGTAATTTGGGTGAAAAAAGTAGAAGATCCTTCAGCTTTTGGTGTTGTAAAATTGGATGATTACGGTTTTATCACAGATTTTGTTGAAAAACCTGCGACTTTTGTTTCAGATTTGGCGATTATTGGTATTTACTACTTTAATTCTGCAGAAAAACTGATGTCTGAGATCAACCATATTATGGATAATAATATTAAAGTAAGTGGCGAATACCAATTAACAACTGCTTTAGAAAACCTTCGTCAAGCCGGAGCTAAATTTTCTTTAGGAAAGGTTGATGACTGGATGGATTGCGGAAATAAAAATGCAACCGTAGAGACCAATGGTAAGATTTTAGAATACGAAAAAGATGAGTTTACAGAATTTCCTCAGTCTGCTAATATTCAAAACTCGTTGATCATTCAGCCTTGCTATATTGGCGAAGGAGTTGAAATTTCAAACTCGAAAATCGGACCTTACGTTTCATTAGGAAAAGGAACAAAAGTAATCAATTCAAATATTGACAACTCATTAATTCAGGAGAAAACAGTGATCGATCACGGAAACCTTTCCAACTCAATGATTGGAAGCTCGGCTCAATACTTTGGAGTTGCCAGAGAAATTTCTTTAGGTGATTTTTCAGTTTTGGATTTTTTATCAAAATAAATTTATATAAAATAACGTTGAGAAGCCACACAATATCACATTGTGTGGTTTGGCGTTAATATTGCAAAAAGATTATTAAAAATTGCAGGTAAAATCGAAACGATTACATTTGCTAAAAATAATACAAATTCATATGAAAAAATGGGCACTCTTCCTGATTATTACAATGACTATACTTTCCTGCAAAAGCAGAAAAGCGCTTAATCAAAATACTTCTGAAAATGACAGTATTCAGGTACAGAATTCAAATCAGAATGATCCTAAAGATGCCAAAAACATTCAGGATCGTTTGAATTTTTACGAAAACATATTGATTCATCCTAAATTTGAGCATGTAAAAATCAGCAGTAAAATTACAGCAAGTGATTTGAGAGTAAGCCCGCTTGACGCAATAATTTACATTGAAAGCGACAAAAAAATATGGTCTAATATTACTTTTTTAATCATCCCTGCAGCCAGAGCGATTATTACTCCGGAAGGCATTAAGGCAATGGATAGATACAATAAAAATTATATCGACTCAGATTTTGACTATCTCAACAATCTTTTGAACGTTAATTTTATCGATTATAAAACTTTAGAAAAACTGTTGATGGGGCGTACATTTATGCACATTACCAACAGTAATTCAAAAATTGTAAAAAACTCTGAAGGATATCAACTGACTTCAATTACGAATCAGAAAATTGTTACTAATGAAGTGACAAGAGAATACAAAGTAGAAATGCAATACACTGAAGATTTCAATTTAAATTGGGTAAAATTACAAGATGTAAAATCCAATGATGCCATTGAAATCGTATATGAAAACTGGGAGACCTTCCCGAATGAAGTAAAGCTACCAAAAAATGTTAAAATAATTATAAAAGGTTCCAAAACAAGCCAGATTTTAATGGAAAACACGAAATTTGACTTTTCGAGGATGGAAACACCTTATTCTGTTCCAGCCAATTATAAGAAAATTGATATTAAATGATTAAAAAAATTAGCTTTTTAATAGGCATTTTGCTGTTCGGTTTACAATTTGGCCAACAAAACAAAGAACAGTTGCAGAAGCAAAATGCTGATCTAAAAAAACAGATAGCTCAGATAAATTCAGATTTGGCGAAAACTAGAAAAGAATCTAAATTGTCTATATCATATTTGAATAACGTTAATAAAAAATTAGCGCTTAGAGAAAAGGTCTACAACAATACACAAAAAGAAAAAAGATTTATTGAAGATGAAATTTATCTTCGTCAATTGGAAATCAACAGGCAAAACCGAGAATTGGCAGTTTTAAGAAAAAATTATGCTCATGTCTTAGTAAACGCTTACAAAAATAAAGGAGTACAGAATAAGGTGACTTTCATTCTTTCATCAAAAAGTTTGGGAGAAGCATTACGAAGAGTACAGTATTTAAAGCAATATTCGGATTATCAGGATAAAAAAGCTGCTGAAATAACAAACGCTGCAGTTGCGCTTAAAAAATCTGTTGAACAGAAAAGAAAATCAGCAACTGAGAAAGAAAATCTGTTAGCCAACCAGAAAAAAGATTTAACAACCATTAGCGTTGAACGTAGTCAAAAAGAACAGCTGGTAACAGACTTTAAGAAAAACGAAACGAAACTTACTGCTGATCTTAGACAAAAACAGACTCAGTCTAAAGCTTTAGAAGGACAAATAAGAGCCATAATTGCTGAAGAAATAAGAATTGCAAAAGCTGAGGAAGAAAGCAGAAGAAAAGCTGAAGCCGAAAAAATTCGTTTAGCAAAATTGGCTGCAGACAGAGAGAAAGCAAGAATTGAAGCAGAATCAAAAGCTCGCGCTGAAGCTCTGGAAAAGGAGAGAAAATTAGCTGAAGCTGAAGCTAAAAAAGCATCTGAACTGGCTGCAAAAAGAGCAGATGAAGAAAGAAAAAGGAATGAGGAAGCCGCAAGAAGTGAGGCCAATGCAAAAGATGAAGCAAGAAAACTTGCAGCTAAAAAAGCATCTGAAGAAGCAGCATTGCGATCTCGAGAGGCCACTGCAAAACTAAATGCCGCAAAAGCTGCAGAGGAAGCCTTAGAAAAGAAAAAAGACAGCGATAAAAAAGCCGCAGAAACAAAAGCAATGACCAATTATGGGGTATCTGCTCCTGCAGCGGGAAGTAATTTTGCATCAAGCAAAGGAAGAATTTCTATGCCTGCACAAGGAACGATCACTCATAGATTCGGGAGACAGCAACATCCGGTCTTTAAATCGATTTGGGAAGAGAATAACGGAATAAAAATATCTGTCGCAAAAGGAACTTCTGCAAGAGCAGTTTTCCCGGGATCGGTATCACAGGTAATTCCTTCAGCAGACGGTACAAGGACGGTGATGATAAAACATGGTGATTATTTCACCATTTATTCAAATCTTAGCAGCACCACCGTTTCTAAAAACCAGCAGGTTTCTGCAGGAACAGTAGTTGGGGCAGTGGCTCAGGATTTTGATGGCACCTACACGCTAGATTTCCAGATTTGGAATGGAAATAATGCAGTTGACCCTTTAGGTTGGGTTTCATATTAAAAAAAGATTAACTTTGCAAAAACATTAAGAAATGTATACATTAACAATACTCGCGTTATCTTGGCAGCACATCCTTATCGTTGCTATCATCCTTTTATTGCTTTTCGGAGGTAAAAAAATCCCTGAATTGATGAGAGGTATGGGTTCTGGAATTAAAGAATTTAAAGATGCTATTAAAGAAGAAGATAAACCGGAAGCAAAAACTACGGAAAATCATCCTTCAAGTAACAACCCAAACAGCAACTTATAATTTTTCATTTCAATGAACTTCACCGATACTGCCTGGAAGATCTTCAACCAATCAATTGAAGATTATCATGTATTAGACAGCGTTGATACACCTGTAAAAAATCCTTTTGAAACCGAGACTTTGGAACGGATTTTGTATGCTAAAAACTGGATTGATACCGTTCAATGGCATTTGGAAGATATTATTAGAGATGAAAATATAGATCCAACTGATGCTCTGCAACTAAAGAGGACGATAGATTCTTCAAATCAAAAGAGAACCGATTTGGTAGAATATATAGACAGTTGGTTTTTAGATAAATACAAAAATATTACGCCTAAATCTAATGCAAAAATAAATACTGAAACTCCAGCTTGGGCTGTTGACAGATTATCTATTTTAGCACTAAAGGTTTATCATATGTCGTTAGAAGCCAACAGAGAATCTGCTTCAGAAGAGCACCGTCAAAATTGCCAGGCAAAATTGGATGTGCTGCTTACTCAAAAAGAAGATTTGTCGACTTCAATAACTCAATTACTTACAGATATTGAAAACGGTGATGTTAAGATGAAAGTGTACAAACAAATGAAGATGTACAATGATGAAAGTCTTAACCCAATCCTTTACCAAAAGGATCAAAAATGAGACGACTACTTTTTCTTGGAACACTATTATTAATCACTTCTTCCTGTGCTACTGAAAAGCTGAATCTATCACCTTTATCAAACACTTTTTCAAGTGATTCAAAATCTGTTGATTCTGAAGATTCAAAAAGTATAAGTATTAATATTACCGAAAATGTAAATGCGTCAGAAATCACTAATCTGATTTCCACTTTTCCTAAATTTACCAATTCTGCTGTTAATAATGAAGTAATTACTTTAAAGTACACGCTTCAAAATTACCTTTATGCTATAGCAGCAGGCAATACTTCAGGAAAAAACAAAACCATTAAAAATCTGGAAAAATCTTACAAAAACATTCAAAAGCTTAGAAGATATCTTAAGAAAGATGAAGATGAAGTATTAAACAGATATTTGGTAAGATTAAAAACAAACGTTACCGTGATAGAAGATTCTGTAAACGGAAAAAAATAAACAAAACAATTCAATGATTAAAATTCAGGCGGAAGCTAATGTTCCTACAGAGCACGGTAATTTCCGAATGATCGCTTTTTCGGAAGATGAAAATGACTGGATGCCACACATGGCGATACTTGCAGAAAATACAGATTTTTCTAAGCCCGTCAATGTACGTTTTCATTCTGAATGCATTACCGGAGAAGTATTCCATTCAAAAAAATGTGAATGCGGACAACAGCTTGATGCAGCAATGAAATACATGCATGAAAACGGTGGATTAATCATCTATCTTCGTCAGGAAGGAAGAAATATCGGGATTATCAATAAGCTTAAAGCGTATTCTCTTCAGGAAAAAGGCTTTGATACGGTACAGGCAAATCTAGAACTTGGCTTACCTGCCGATGATAGAAATTTTGGTATTGCGATCGAAATTCTAAACCAGTTGAAAATTGAAAACATTAACCTTTTAACCAACAATCCGGACAAAGTGAAATTTGTAGAAGAAAGCAACATCAACCTCAACTCAAGAGTTCCGTTGCAGATTCCTGCGAATGACATCAGTAAAGGATATTTGCAGACTAAAAAAGATTTCTTCGGTCATTTTTTAGATGACGAAAAATAGTTTTATTCTCACAAACAAATTAAAAGCTCCGAAAAATAATTTTCGGAGCTTTTTTATTATAAAAATTTGAAAAGATTCTACTTTTAATATTTAGTAACTTTTGAGTCGTTGATATTATAATACTTAATCACCGCATTATAGTCACTGTAATCAACTGGAGGCTTAGCTCCTTTATTTAAAAAGCCTGCAGGAACTAAAACAATTCTGAACGTTTGGTTGTTCAAGTAATCAGAGGTTGTTGAAATGTCATAGTTTCCACCCGCTAAAATCTGAACATCTTTTTGAGTAAAATCAAAGTCATAATCGAGCTCTCTTCCACCAGAAAAATATAATGTTCTAGGAATCTGTTCCCAAACATCACCATTATTTGATCCATCTTTCAATCTATATACTAAAGCCATATCCGAAGGCTCCATACTAATTGACTGATTAATAAAATAAACATCTTCTGCAGTATTATATTGGAAATTTCTTGTAATCTCGATAACTCCAGCATAGGTGTCATTATCTACATACTGTACATCATCATCGTTATCACAACTTACAGTAAATACGCTGACAAATGCAAGCATTAAAAATGGAATAATTTTTTTCATTTTAAATTAAGTTTAATATTACTAAAGGCGGAATCAAAACATATACCAAAAATCAAAAAAACTTTAGTATTCATCATTTTTTTAATCGTATTTTTGTTCATATTCAAAAATCATGAAGAAATTAGTTTTTAATTTTCTCTTAATTACCGTTTTATTCAGTTTAAACCTTTCGGCTCAATACCAGCCAAAAGAAATTTCAAAGCATGATCTCAAAAAAGCAAAAGAATGGGTAGACCAAACTTACAACAGTCTTTCTCAAGATGAAAAACTGGGTCAGCTTTTTATTGTGGCTCTTTACACCAACAAAGATGAAAACCACATCAATCAGGTAAGAAATATTGTTACAAATGATAAAATCGGCGGATTGATTTTGATGCAGGATGATGCTGCAAGAGAAATTAATCTGGTGAACGAATTTCAGCAAAAATCAAAAGTGCCTTTGATGATTGGTATGGATGCCGAATGGGGATTATACCAAAGAATCAATACCGCTCACAAATTTCCCTGGGCAATGACTTTGGGAGCTATTCAGGATAAAGATCTTATTTATCAGATGGCTGCCAAAATCGCCGAAGACTGCAAAAGAATGGGTGTCAACTGGGATTTTGCACCTGTCGTTGATGTGAATACCAATCCAAACAACCCAATTATTGGAAACAGAAGCTTTGGTTCAGAAGTTTCTAATGTCACGCAATCTGCATTATCGTATGCAAACGGTTTGCAAGACAACAATATTCTCGCAGCGATCAAACATTTTCCGGGACATGGTGATACCAATACAGATTCTCACCTCGATCTTCCCGTAGTTTCTCACAGCCTGCAAAGATTAAATAAAATAGAATTAGCACCTTTCAAAGATTTAATGAATAAAGGAATTGGCGGTGTAATGGTTGCTCATTTATACGTTCCAAGTCTGGAATCAGGCAAAGGAATTCCTGCTTCTATTTCAAAAAATATCATAACCGGATTATTGAAAGAAAAGCTAGGCTACAAAGGTTTAATTATCACTGATGCTTTGAATATGGGCGCCGTAGCCAATAAATACAAGCCGGGCGAACTGGATGCTTTAGCGTTTAATGCAGGAAATGATATTATGCTCTTTTCACAAGGGGTCTCAGAAGGTAAAAAACTCATTCAGAAAGCTATTGATCAAGGAGAAATTTCTCAATCGAGAGTTGAAGAAAGTGTAAAGAAAATTTTATTAACCAAATATTTTTTAGGCTTAAATCAATACACTCCAAAAAATCCTGAAAATATCAACTACGACATCAATAATGATTCGCATACAAAACTGGTTCAAAACCTTTACTCCAATGCTTTAACATTATTGAAAGACGAGAAGAAATTGCTTCCGTTGAATTCAAATACAACTTATTATTACGTTCCGTTGGAAGAAGCTCCTTATCAGACTTTTGAGAATCGAGTAAAACTAAACTCAAAAGTTATCGTTAAAAAAGCTTCGGAAATCAACACAATTCCTGCCAACTCAACTGTGATTGTAGGTTTCCATAAAGATAATTCTACGGCTTACAAACCTTATAAAATTTCAGCAGAATCTAAAAAGATTTTATCGGACTTAACAAAAAATAAAAATGTAATTCTTAATGTTTTTGGAAGCGCTTATGCTTTGAAGGATATCGATCTATCTAAAGTTTCTACCGTTTTAGTTTCTTATGAAAATAATGATGACTCTATGACGGCAACGGCAGATGCACTCAACGGAAAAACCAAAATTTCAGGAAAACTTCCCGTTTTGGTAAATGATCAATTAAAACCCGGAATGGGAATAAATCTGGAAGCACCAAAATTTTCAAAATCAACAGAATTCACCACTTCAAAATAACAACAGTACAATGAAAATAGGCATACTTTGCTACCCAACATACGGCGGAAGCGGAATCGTGGCAACAGAACTAGGAATGTCTTTGGCAAACAAAGGCTATGAAGTACACTTCATCAGTTCGGCACTTCCCGCAAGATTAGATATCACCAATCCCAATATTTTTTTCCACAAAGTAAATGTCCAGACGTATCCGCTTTTTCAATATCAGCCTTATGATATTGCATTAAGCTCGATGATCTATCGTGTTGTGAATCTATATAAATTAGATTTACTTCACGCTCATTACGCCATTCCTTATGCTTATGCGGCTTTTACGGCAAAGCAAATGTTGAAGGAAGACAATAACGACATTCCTTTGGTAACAACACTTCACGGAACAGATATTACTTTGGTAGGCCAACATCCGAGTTATAAGCATGCGGTAGAATTTTCGATTAATAAATCGGATGCCATTACTTCTGTTTCCGAAAGTCTGAAAAAGGATACGCTACAGTTTTTTAATATTAAAAAAGAGATTCAGGTGATTACCAATTTCATTGATAACTCTGAATTTGATGAACTTAATGAATGTCAGCGAACCCAGTTTGCGAATGAGGATGAAAAAATACTGATTCACGTTTCCAATTTACGTCCTGTAAAACGTGTAGATGAAGTATTGCAAATTTTCAAAAATGTAGAAAAGAAAGTAAAATCTAAACTGATTATCATCGGTGAAGGTCCGGATATGGAGAAAGTCAATCAGTTCTTAGAAGAAAACCCGAATTTGATTTCAAAAATCCGTCTTTTAGGAAAAGTAAATGATTTGTATAGAATTTTACAGCTTTCAGACGTGTTTTTACTTCCGTCTGAGCAGGAAAGCTTTGGTCTGGCTGCTTTAGAAGCGATGGCGGCTTACACTCCGGTAATCAGCTCCAATGCGGGTGGGATTCCGGAAGTAAATATTCAAGGTGAAACCGGATTTTTAGCTGAAATCGGTAACGTAGAAGCGATGAGCAATTATTGTATCAAGCTTTTGAGCAACGAAGAACTTTTAGCACAGATGAAAATTAATGCTAAAGAACAAGCTGTAAAATTTGATTTGAAAAACATTCTTCCAATCTATGAAGAAATGTATAAGACTACGATTGCAAATTTTGTGAAGGAGCCGGCAAAAGCGTAAGGTCTTTTTTCTAAAATAATTTATAAGTCAGGGCGGTTGCTCTGGCTTTTTTTATACTAAATTTTTCCCGGAAGTTTGTTGCAGTACTGCGACAGCCTTTCGGAACTTCCGGAAAGCTTCTTACTATGGTGCAACAAGGTTTCTATATGACCCGAAAGTCTCCTGCAGGCTTGCGCAAACGTTTCGGAAGAACCCGAAAGCTTCCTGCAGAGTGCCGGCACGTTTTCGGAAACAATTACTTCATTGCAACGCAACTCAGTTCAGTTTAAGCAACAGGTACAAACTATTTTACCGTGATTCATTATGTATTTAACGCAAAGATAAATTCCATTTGTTTATATAAAGTCTTAAGTATAGATCTTTGCGTTTAAAAATTTCAGAAACTATTATCAGCATCTCTTATCCCGAACTTAGGTTAAACTCCATTGAAGCAACTTTTCATCAAAAATAGATCATAAATGCATGAATATTTTCGCTACATTAGTTGTAACACAAAACCACAACTGATGAACGAGAAATTGCTTCAATATCTTTGGAATTTCAAAGTATTCACCCATTTCGATTTTACAGATACCGACGGGAATTCTGTTGAAATTTTAAATTTTGGGAAATGGAATACAGATTCAGGACCAGATTTTCTGATGGCACAGATTAAAATCAAAAACATTATTCTTGCCGGAAACATCGAGCTTCATGTAAAATCTTCCGACTGGATTTTTCATCAACATTCAAAAGACCCGGCGTATCAGAATATCATCCTACATGTAGTTTTTCAGAATGATGCTGACATCAAAGAGTTCAAAGATCAGAATATTCCGACACTTGAACTGAGAAACCATATAGACAAAAATATCTTTCAGAAATATGAGAAACTACTGAAGGAAAATCAGTTTATCCCGTGCGAAAAAATATTTAGCATAAAGAAAATCCCAATCAACTTTCATGAAGAAAATGTACTCAAAAAGCTGGAAGCAAAATCTTTAGAAATAGAAGCAGATCTACAGCTTTACAAAAATAATTACGAAGCCGTAATGTTTCATCATCTCGCCTACTCCTTCGGATTAAGAGTAAATGCTTCAATATTTAAGCAAATTGCAGAAAGTATTGATTTTACGATTATTAATAAGATAAGGCAAAACAAAACACAGCTTGAAGCCTTGTTTTTTGGAATTTCAGGCTGGCTGGAAAATCCAAAAGATTCGCAAATGAAAATATGGAAAAGAGAGTTCGATTTCCTTAAAGCCAAATATAATATTCCCGAAATAACGATCCGTCCTAAGTTCCTTCGGTTGCGACCGCCCAACTTCCCGACAATCCGGTTATCACAATTTGCTGATCTTTATTTTCAGCATCAGAATGTATTCTCAAAGATAATTTCGGCAGAAAATACGAATGCTTTACATGAAATTTTTAAAGAAGTAGAAGCTTCACAATATTGGAATAATCATTTTAATTTTACTAAAATTTCTACAATAGACCAGCCAAAAGTATTAACGAAAGATTTCATTGAATTGATTATTTTAAACACAGTTCTTCCCATAAAATATACATATCACAAACATCTCGATGAAAATATCGGTGATAACATCTTGTCTTATTACAATGAGATTCAGTCAGAAAAAAATTCAATTGTTCAGGAATGGAAAAAGTTGGGTCTGAAAGTGAAAAATTCTTTAGAAAGCCAAAGTCTGATTTATCATTTTAAAAACTATTGCGAAGCAAAAAATTGCTTAAATTGCGGTATCGGATTTAAAATTTTAAAAGAATCTTAAAAAATGTTTGATAATCTACGCCACAAAATGGAACGCGAATGGTTTGGTGTACTCACAAGAATGGGTGCCAAGCTGGGAATTCCGGTTTCTAAACTGAGAGTTTTCTTTATTTATTCTACATTTGCAACGGCAGGATTTTTCTTTTTAATTTATCTTGGTCTGGCCTTTACTCTTTGGATTAAAGACATTTTTATCACCAGACGACCAAGCGTTTTTGACCTTTAAGCATGGAATTTCTACAAATCACATCACCCGATGATTATCGTGTGCAGCAGATCTTTAATTCATATTCAACAACTTTTCCGGAAGATGAAAGACGGGAGTGGTCTCAATTTGTAAAGTTGTTTGATCATCCGAATGTAAAAGTAATTTCTGTTTTAAATAATTCTGAAAACATTGGCTACCTTATTATTTGGGACCTAAAAAACCATGTTTTTGTGGAGCATTTTGAAGTGTTCTCACAATTCAGAAATCAAAAACTGGGCTCACATATTACAGATTATTTATTTAAAAATTATCCACGAATTATCTTGGAAATAGAACCTGAACATTTAGACGACAATGCTAAACGACGTTTTTCGTTTTATCAAAGAAACGGGTTCAATCTGATTGACGAAATGTATGTACAGCCAAGCTACGGCGAAGGTAAAAACAGTCTCAAACTTTGGCTTCTGGCTAATTATACCCCCGAAAATCTAGAGGAAGTAAAAGATGAAATTTATGATATTGTTTATCATTAAAATATAAATCCAAAGCAGTTAACTTTGGATTTTTTTAGTGACAGTCTTCAATATCAATCAACTTCATATTCCAGCTTAATCGTAATACTTGCTTCTTTTTCTTTGGAAGAAGTATTGAAAGTTCCGCCATAAGAATAATCTTCATTGGAATTCGGAGCCGTAATCTGAATAACTCCCATTGTTGCTTTTTTAAGATTTCCCAGACTGCTTCCTGAGTTTTCGGCAATTTTTTCAGCACGCTCTTTGGCATCTTTCGTTGCTGAAGCAATCATTTCCTGTTTTACATTCGATAGTTTTGTATAAAAATAAGAAGGCGAAGAAGATGTAAATTCAATTCCGCGGTTGATGATTTCAGTAATATTTCTGGACAGATTTTCAATTTTTGCGACTTCCTTACTTTCTATTGAAACGATTTGTTTCAGATTATATCCCGAAAATTCTCCCTGCACATAATTTCCGTTAGCATCATTATAACTTCTAAACTGTTTCTGAATATCCACAGACGAAAAAACAATTTCGTTCTGCTTAATCCCTTTCGAAAGAAGATAATCATTGATAACTTTTCGGTCTAAAGCAAGTTCGTCATACGCAGATTTCAGATCCGCATTATTCTTAGAAAAACTTCCCGACCAGGTAATCAGATCAGAAGTAAACTGTTTGGTACCCAACCCTGTAACCGAAACCGTATTTTCAGACCGATTGCGATTTTTGATTGCATTTCCTAAAAGCCCGAGCCCGATAATGAAGCCCAAAGCTGCGATTGTAATAGCAATAATTGATTTATTCATTGTAATAAAAGGATGATTTGTGTGAAAACTAATGTACTAACTTTCAACAGTATTCGCAATTTTAAATCATGAAAATCAGTCGCCTAATTTATTCAATTTAGAATACTCTGCAAATGCAGTCTGAAGTTCGCTCAAAATTGTCGCTGCATTGAAATCTTTGCGGTATTTTTTTGAAAGATGATTTACTTTCTCGGCATACGCCAGAAAATGGTCGATTCTTTCTTCACTCATTCCGTATTTTTTAAACATCGATAAATCTACATCCGTTTTTACTTTTGCAAGAAAATCCTGAGTTTCGACGTAATTGGGAGTTGTAATTTTAGTACCAGTTGCTTTTTTTATTAAGCCAATAGCTGCGCCTAAAACTTTTATTACATCAACTTGTCCTTCATAGAAGTTGTGACCCTGAAACGATTTTGGAACTTCACTTTTAGGAAGTGGCTCATTCAGTTCAGATTTCATATAATCGTTGATTGAAGATTTCAGGGAAGCTACTTTTTTAGAATCATCCAGATGTTTGCTGTCTTTAGTTAAATTACCCGAAGGTTTATAGCCTATTTTCACTTCCTGAATCAGGGTTTCAGCTCTTACCAATTGTATATCTGTCTGAGAATTGAATGTTTCTTTTTTAACAATTTTATCGATTCGGTAAAAGCCTTCTTTTATAAATCTTATTTCATCATTCTCTTGTGCTTCAATCGAGTAATATCCTGAAATATTACTGTACGTTTTTATATTTTTAGTACTATTGAAAACTAAAACAGCATTCATACTATTGCGATCGTCATCTACAATTTTACCTGAAATATTTTGCTGCGAAAATGTGAATATCATCTGCAGCAAAGCAATAAGCACTAAATATTTTTTGCAAGCTGCTCTCATTTTTGCTCAATATTATTATCGCTTTTCTTGAGACGGTCTACATAAATAGGAAGGACACTTTCCAGAGTAAACATAACTCTGGATATATTATTTGCTTTTACATATTTTCTAATTTCCGGTTTGATGGTAAAGCTAAATTCTAAAAACTCTGAAATCCTTTCAGCAGGAATACCTTCTTTTATAAAATATTCATCATCAATCCTTTTCCTGATCCAGGTAATATCAAGCTGTACATCTTCATATTTATACCATCTTTTCTGTCTTCTTGCTTTTCCGCTTATTAGATCGTAAGTACCTTGTACATCAAGACTCCCAAAAGCAGCTCCCAACAATACTTTCTTTACTTCTGCCGGAACTTCCCGAGGTTTCTCAGGAGGTTTCGGAAGGCCAATTGCTTTCTGAAGCTGATCTTTTTTATCGATTTTGGACAGCCTTTTAGAATCTTTAGACAGATCTCCGGTTGTAGAAATTATTTCTACTTCTTCTATTTCTTCAGGAATTCTTACTAAAACAACATTCATTGCAGATTTTACGTTCGAGACTTTTCTTGATGTTCTTTCGTATTCTTTTTTAATGAATCTGAGCTCATCATTTTCTGAACCTTCAATAGAAAATTCACCTGAAGAATTACTGTATACCTTCTGATCATTAGAAATATTAACGACCAGAACCCAGGTGACAACCATATCATTTTCACTCAACGTTTTTCCGGTTATTTTCTGTTGACCAAAAAGATGGAGGGTAAGAAGAAAGAAAAATAAATGAAAAATTTTTCTAATCATTTGTGTTTATGTGTTTATTTTTGAGTTTGCGGAGCTCGGTATGAAGAAACCCGCATCAAAACAAATCTTTGAAATCTCATCAAATCTGCATCACTTACAAAACCGTATTTTAAAATCTTTGCTCGTTCATATCCACCGGCAAGAACGTAATCGATAAAATGATTAATAAAAGGTTTTTCAATTTTTAAATCTGCGAAATACTGATCTCCTAAAGCATACGCAAGATAATTGGCGAGATCAAGATCATCCCATTTGTTTTTCACTTTGCCTATAGAAAAACCCTGTCCTCTCGGTTGTACAAATTCACCGGGTCTTGCTGCCAAAATTCTGGGATCAGATTTCTGCTTGAGATAATTATTAATATCTGCTTTTAGTTTTTCGACTTTTCTTGGCGCATTTAAAGTTTTAGAATCTATTTTCAAATCTCCGCTAAGTCCTTTTTTGATTTCAACTTCAGCAATCAATTCTGCAGCTCTCCTCAACTGTACATTCATCGGAGATTCTAGATTTTCTTTAGAAACTTTTCGGTCTATTCTTTCAAACCCGTTTTTAAAAAACCGAAGAATATCACCTTCCCTTCCTGACACCATAAAATGGCCGTCTCTGTTGGTAAGAGCCTGCTCATTCGTACGCATATTGATAACAGTCACATTGGGAACTTCATGTAAATCTTCAGACGAAATCTTCCCAAAAATATAGTTTTGAGCATTCATTTGAATAAAAGAAACGAAGAATAAAATAAAGAGTAGTTTAAATTTCACAGACTATGGTTTTATTAAGCAAAACTAAAGTTATTTTTCATTCCCGAAACAAGTTTAACCAGAGTTAACGGCTTTTAGTATTTTTTTTGATTTTAAACTTCGAAACTGTTAAAATATCAGCTTGAAATTGTTAATTTTTCAATTAAATTTTATTTAAATTGCATAAAATCTTCTTTAAAAAATGTCAAACTCTTATACGGTAATCAATGCATCGGCAGGTTCCGGTAAAACTTACGCTCTTGTACAGAGACTTCTGATGATTTGCCTTAGGTATCCTAATCAGCATCAGGCGATCAGAAATATTTTGGCGTTGACTTTTACAAATAAGGCAGCAAACGAAATGAAAGAAAGGATTCTTTCGTGGCTCGACAAATTTACCGCAGACAATTATACTGATAACAATGACCTTAAAAACATCCAGAAAGCATTTGAAAACGAAGGTCTGAAAATTACAATTGATGAACTTCACCACCGCTCCAAAAAACTTTTAGATTATATTCTACATAACTATTCTACATTGAATATCGGAACGATCGACCGTTTTAATTCTCGATTGGTGCGAAGTTTTTCTTATGAACTGGGTTTGGCTAAAAATTTTAATCTTGAAATTGATGCAGAACCATTTTTGATTGAAGCTGTTGACAAAATGCTTGATCAGATCGGAGAAAATGAGAATATTTCTAACTCGTTTATGGATTATGTGGATTACAGTCTTGAGAATAATGAAAGAATTAATCTCAACAAAAATCTTTACGGTTCTGCCAAAGAATTTGTAAAAGACATTCATTATGAGCATCTGAAAGAAAACAAAGAATTTGATGATGAGAATTATGAAAGCATCAAAAATACATTAAGAAAAGAAATTTCTTCCAATAAAAAGCAATCTCTGGAGCTTGCATTAAGCTCAATAGAATTGTTCAAATCACGCAATATTGAAATTGATGATTTTGCGCAAGGAAAAAACGGAATTGGTGGATTTTTTACCAAAGTTGTCGATTTTTATCAGAAAAAAAGACCCGCATTTCCTTTTCCGACCACAACAGAAGAATCTGTCGTTGAGAAATATCGTAAAGGACCGGCTACAAAATCTAAACATAAAGAATCTGAAATTCTCGAAATTCTGGAACAGCTTCTGGAAAGTCGAATGAAGCTGATACTTTTATTCATCGAAACCCAGAAAAAAGAAAAAATACTTTCGGCATTGCTGCCTTTGAAAGTAAATAAAGATATTCAGGATGAACTGAGAAAAATAGAAGAAGAAAATGATTTGGTTTTGCTTTCAAAATTTAATATTCTGATTAATGAAAATCTTAAAAATGAACCTTCCGCTTTTATTTACGAAAAAGTAGGCTCGCAGTTTCAGCATTATTTTTTTGATGAATTTCAGGATACATCAGAATTGCAATGGCAGAATTTTGTTCCTTTGAGAGATCACAGTATTTCGACAGAAAATACATCTTTCACTTTAGTTGGCGACCCAAAACAGAGTATTTACCGATTTCGTGGCGGTGAAAGCAAACTGATGCTGGATATTATCAATAAAAAAGAATTTTCACCTAAGCAAGCCGAATTATTAGTTCTGAAAGACAACTGGAGAAGTGCTAAAAATATCGTTCGGTTCAATAATGAGCTGTATCATTTTCACTCCCTAAATCTTGAACAAGAGCACCAACATATTTTTGGAGTCGATGGCGAACAAAATCCTAAATCAAGCCTTGAAGGAAGAGTAAAAATAAATCTGATTGAAAACTTAACGAATGAAGATTTCTATAACGATGTTTCCGATAAAATGCAAAGAGACATCCAGAAATGTCTGGATAACGGATTTAGATTTTCAGACATTACCATTCTCTGTCGGGGAAACTTTGATATTTTCTCGTACTCGCAGAAATTAGGGAATCTGAAAGTCAATTATAATGGCGACGAAACCAATATTAAAACGATTTCCGATAAAGGTTTAACTCTGGAATTATCGAATACTTTATTAGCTGTTATTGAATTTCTGAAATGGGAAACGAATCCTAAAAACAAACCTCATCTTATTATGATGATGTTTTATCTCAACAGACTCGGGAGAATCAGTATGCCCGATTTCACTTTAGATATGAAAGAAATCCTTGCCTTGGAACAGCATGAAACCGTTATTCAATTCATCGAAGAAAAATATCATGTAAAACTGAAGCAGGATCATTTCCCGAAATTTAATCTGTATAATTTTATTGAATATTACATCAACGAATTTTCGATCGAACATAAAGAAACCGATTTCCTGCTCAACTTTCTGGAAATGCTTTTCAATTTCACCCAAAATGCAGGAGCAAGTACGAAAGAATTTTTAAAATATTGGGACGAAGAGGCTTCAACCTATACCATTCAGGCTTCCGAAAATATTGATGCGATTCAGATTATGACGATTCACAAAGCAAAAGGACTTGAATTTCCGGTAGTTTTTATTCCGATGATGAATAAAAACCGTGATTCTGAATTTAGTAATTGGTTTGAAACAGAGGAAAAAACGGCTTTAAAATCAGTTAACATCAACCAGTTTAGCAAAAACCTTGAAGCGTATGATGAAGGAATAGAAAAGTTTAATCAGGAAAATTCTTATAAGAATCTTGTCGATCGATTGTGTCTGCAATACGTTGCGACAACGCGACCTGTTGAACAGTTGTTTTTTTATCTTCAGAAACAAAATAAGACTTCAAATAACTTGGAAATTTTAGAATTTGTACAGTCGAAAAATCTACAAGGTCTTGATGAATTTGATTTGTACGAAACTCATCCTGAAATGCTGAAAAAGCAGATCTCTCATAAAAAGTCTGAATTTAAAACTGAAAACATACAGACCTTGAGAAACGAGCACGAAAATACAAGTTCCATAAAAATTGCAACACCTTCAAAAAATTATCAGGTAAGGAATGAGAAAGTGCGAATAGGACTTTTTGTACATGAATTACTTTCGAAAATCAATACCGAAAAAGACATTGATAAAGTATTGGAAACGTATGTTTTGGAAGGCCAGATTACGCTCGAAGAAAAAGCAAATATCAAGAATGATCTCCAAACAATAATCCTCCAATATTCAGAATTTTTTGATGAAAAATGGAAGGTAATCAACGAGAAAGATATTATGATTTCTGAAAGAGGAATGAGTAAAATTTACCGCCCAGACAGAATTTTGAAAAGTGATGAGGGTTATATTATTGTAGATTTTAAAACCGGAATGGAAACCGAAAAGAACGATAGACAAATTGAAACATACAGATCTGTTTTAGAAAATCTGGGAATGAAGGTGCTCAAAACACAGCTGATTTATATACCTGAGAATTTCTAAAATTTAAAAACCATATTCAAGCACCAAAATATGTCCACGTCCCGAATTTTCAGATAAATTTGTTTTTTTAAAGGATTCTATTTTATATCCAAAAGCCAATTCATTTTCATTTTCAAATACTTTAATAATTCTGATACCAAATTCAACAGAATTTACAAACCGTTCGGCATCCACTTGTCTGTCGATAAAATACCATTCAGTAGTTGGGTTGAGCTTCCAGTTTTCTTGATCTTTAAAAAGGTTATATTTTAATGACATCAAATATCTGCTTCTCAATAAATGTTCGTTTCTGTAAGATTCGTCGAAATACAGATTACGACTTTCGATCTTAAATTTTTGCATAAGAAATGTACGCTCGCTTAACTGCAAATCTGATCGTAAGCCCAACCAAGGTCTTACATCTAAATAATTCACAATATCTTTATCAAAAGTATAATTTACCGTAATTCCAGATTCGATGGCTATCGATTTTATTTTTCTTGAAATATAAATATCGCCTCCCCATCTACGCCAACCGATTTCATCATAAATATGTTTCCAGTTGGTGGTAACTGCACCTCTCCATTTATCATTATTTACGAAAGTGTAGGCTACCTCAATCTCATGAAAAAACTCATCTTTTTCCTGAGAGAAAAAAATTCCCGGATTAAAAAACGAAATTAATAAAGGAAATAAGATTTTAGTTTTCATGTATTTAAAGTAAGAATCAAATTGTTAGTTCACATCTTTTACACATCTGAATCCTAAATGTTCCTGCCCGGAATCAAATGCCGTAGCCATTCTCGCACTCGGGCGGTAATTGCTGCAATATTGCTCGCTACACAAAAATGAGCCACCTTTTATAACTCTTTTCGGAACTAAAGGCTCGTTCGGATCATAACTCTGTGAAGGACCTTGCGGGTTTTTGCAGGTAGCCTGATTTGATTTTAATTTATTTCGAGCATGCGTATCATAGCGAAACCAATCGCTTGTCCATTCCCAAACATTTCCGATCATATCGTACAAACCATATTTATTTGCCGGAAAAGTTTTCACAGGAGCAGTTGTTGCAAAGCCGTCCAACTCTGTATTATCTCTCGGGAAAGTTCCCTGAAAAAAATTAGCCAAATATTCTCCGTTGGGTACCAATTGATCACCCCATGCATAGCTTCCATTTGACTCCCCTCCTTTACTTGCATATTCCCATTCCGCTTCGGTAGGCAATCTTTTTCCAGCCCATTTTGCGTAAGCTTCAGCATCTTCATAGGAAACATGCACCACAGGATGATTTCCTTTACCTTCGATAGAACTTTGCAGTCCGTGTGGATGCTTCCAGTCAGCACCTAGGCTCCAGGTCCACCATTGTGTAATATCATAAAGATTTTCGATTTCTTTGGCTGGTTCAAAAATCAAAGAACCAGGCTTCAACATTTCATTATCGGGTTTTGGTGTTCCGGGTGGCAACTGTTTTTTCAGCTCTTCCCAGTTTACGGGTTTTTCGGCAACAGTCATATAGTCGGTTTCTGAAACAAATTGAGCAAACTCATCATTGGTAACTTCAGTCTCATCCATATAAAAACTTTTTACAGATGCTTTATAAGCCGGATACTCTGTTTTGGATGCTTTGGCAGCATTACTTCCCATGTCGAATTCACCACCTTTTATCAGCACCATTCCTTTTGGCGCATTAGAATTTGTGTTTTTAGAATCGTTAGCCGAAAAATTTTTCTCGGTTTTTTTGCAACTAAAAAATAGCACAAGGATTATTAATAATATGGTTTTTACTGTCATTTTTTTAGATCAAAAGTTAATGGTGTATTTCTTAATGCGCTAAGAATTCTAGCTTAGCCATCTCAACCTGATTATCCAAATATTTCTTCAGGAAGAAAAATGTAGTTGCTTTGTCTACTCCGATTGCTTTTACGAATTTTGGATAATATTTTTTATTAAGCTTTGACCTTTGCAGATCATATTTAAATACATTTTTGTTTAAATTATTGATCTGCTCATCAGAATAATTCGAAGCATTATTGGCATACGCATCAAACAACGCTATTTTAGAAAGCATTATTCTGCCTTCTTCTTTCAAATATTGATCAAAAACAGGGTCAAAGGCAATCAGTTCTGCATTATTAAGGTTCAGACCTGTATATACATATTGTTTAGCTTCAACTTTAGCTGTCTTTTTTATAAGGTCGAAATACTCTTTATCTGTTTGCGCATTAAATGTAATTGCTGCAAACATTACGATAATCGTAAAAATATTTTTCATATTATTTAATTTTGTTAATGTGTTATTGTTAATATATTTAAGGCTAAATCACTATTATTTTGGAAATACTTTATTCCAGTCTTTTTTCATATCGACCAAAAGCCAACCGTTTTTAGTGGCCTCATTTAAGCCTTTATCGAGTTTTCCAATGCGTGAATCTCTGTCATATGCCCATTCTCTTTCGGAATCTGTGTGATGAAGAATCAATCCTAATCGCGGATAATCTTTGGCAGTTGTTGTCCATTGCAACATTTGATAATCGCCATCAGAGTTTCCGAACGCTAAAACCGGTCTTTTCCCGATATGCTGATGAATACCTACAGGTTTTCCTTCTTTATCATTATTAAAATTTAATTCCGGTAACTTTATCAATTGGGGAACTCCATTCTCACCAACTTCATATTTCGTCTTGATCGAACTTCCTATAATCTGATAACTTGGAATATTATATATTTTTTCTGCCCAAACTCTCATGAAATCAATTCCACCACCGGAAACAATAAACGTTTTATAATCTTTCAACTGAAGATAATGAAGCAATTCTATCATCGGCTGAAACACCATTTCGTTATAATGTTTACCCGTTTTTGGATGCTTTGCTGTTTTTATCCAGTCTGCTACGTTTTTATCAAATTCTTCCGTTGACATCCCGGCGTGTGATGCCGCTACAAGCTGAAGCAATGCTTGCTCACCGCCATTCATTACTTTTTCCATATCACCTTTCAATAAGGCTTTGAATGGTTCTTTATTATTCCATTCCGGATGATCTTTTGCCATTATCTTGACCTCATCTATAGCAAGAGCCAGCTGGAAATACATCGGCTGCTCACTCCAAAGTGTTCCGTCATTGTCAAAACAGGCAATACGATCTGCAACAGGAATGAAGTCTTCACTTCCTTCAGTTGTGGTTTTTGTGACAAAATCGATGATTGCTTTTTTGTTGACATTATCATTCCAAGAAGGTAATGGATCCGATAATGTTATTTTGGGATTATTATTTTCATTTTTATCGGTCTGTTTACAAGCTATAAGAACAAAAGAAAAAAACAATATCTGTGAAATTGATTTAATGTTCATTTTTAAGTATTAAAATGTTAACACATAAATTTTACTGAAATCTAGATGTTTATTAATTAGGGAACTGCAAATTAATTCCCATAAAAACCTGAAACTGCGGCTGCGTTCCTTTATGCAACATGGTATATTGAGGCTCTACAAATAAATTGAACACTGTTTTCTCCATCTTTAAAACCTGTCCAATACCTAATCCTAGAGGAATACTGTACGAATCATCTTTAAAATTAAATACCCAAGTTGGCGCTCCACGCAAGTAAGTTCCTTTTCCTAATTGCCAGAAATAAAATGGCTGAATAGCTGCAAAATTTGTAGAAGGACGGTTTTTATCACCCGCAAAAGATGCTTGCCAAGTTGCAAGTCCGCCAAACTGAAATACAGGAGATTTAGCTATAAAAGCCACAAAAGCAACCCCGCCTTGCCACTTACCGCTTCCCAAAAGATTTTCTGCTGCCGTTGGAGCAGTAACCATTGGACCGACTCCCATCGTGGCTGTTGGTTTGGATACAAAATTATATGATAAAAATGCATTCATGTCACCCAAACCGTTTTCAGTATTTACAATTCCTGTTGCAACATTTGGAACAGCAACCGTACTGAACGGAACGGAAACCCGCAACAACAATTTTCCTTTTACAAAAGGCTGTGCATAGCGTATCCAGGTGGTATTTAAATACGCTTCATAAGGTGCATTGGTTAATTTGGGAACATAATTATTTTGAAAATTCAATGCGATAGAATTAGCCAATGGATTGTTTGCCTGAGCATCGGATGCTGCCTTGTCTTGAGCATGTAATAGCCCAACGGCAAGTATGGCGCCAACAAAAAGTATTATTTTTTTCATCTTTTGTTTTTATGGAGGTTAAAGAAAGGGAGCGAACTCCCTTTCTAAATATAGAATAACCCAAAATACTAATTGGCTTTTACATTCATTTCATTAACCTGCTTTTGAATCTTAGTTAAGCTCCAATCTCCAGGTGTCTGGCTTGGCGGAAATTCTTTGAAAGTAGATAAAAATTTAATCGCATATTGCTGTATAGGAGTGATGACAAACACTCTACTCAGGTACCAATCGAAATAGGTATTAGACCCTTCTAATGCTTTTTCAAACGGATCTCTTCTTAGGTTAAACAAATAAGGCGCACGTAATGTAATGAAAGGTTCTATCCATATCTGCAATTGCTTTGCACGTTCTTCAAGAAATGTAACTTTCCAATCGCCATAGCGTAATGCTGCTACTTCACCACCATCAGTTACATAAACAAAACCTTCACGACCGGATTTTTTTGATTTTCCGGTTAGATAATCTAGCTGGTTAGCTCCGTCAATATGGTTTTTATAAAGGCGCCCATTCAGCGTTACACCATTTTTTAACTGATCAATTATTTTATCATTTCCTGCAGCCGCTGCAAAAGTAGGCAGCCAATCTTCATGTGAAACGATACCATTAAGAGTAACATCAGCAGGGAAATGACCCGGCCATTTTATAAAAGCAGGTACTCGGTAAGCGCCTTCCCAATTAGAATTTTTCTCTCCATGAAAAGGAGTAGTTCCTGCATCCGGCCAACTGTTGAAATGTGGGCCATTGTCTGTTGAATACATTATAATGGTGTTATCTGCAATTCCTAATTCTTCTACATATTTTAATAATTCTCCAACCATCATATCATGCTCTACCATACCGTCGCTGTATTCATCCTGACCGCTTATACCTCTGTGTTCGGCTTTCACATGTGTGCGGAAGTGCATACGCGTTGCATTCCACCACGTGAAAAATGGCTTACCTGCATCAACTTGCTTTTTGATAAATGCTTTGGCAGCGGCAATCGACTCCTGGTCAATTGTCTCCATCCTTTTCTTTGTTAAAGGACCTGTATCTGTTATACGCTGCCCACCTTTACCATCAGCCCAACTGTGAATGACACCACGTGGACCAAAAGTTTCTTTGAATGTTTTACCATTCTCCATTATCATATTTGTAGGATAATCTTCGTTTTCAGGCTCTTCCTCAGCATTGAGGTGATAAAGATTACCTAAAAATTCATCAAAACCATGCATCGTTGGCAAGTGTTCATCACGGTCGCCTTGATGGTTTTTACCAAACTGTCCGGTTGCATATCCTTGGCTTTTGAGTACCGTTGCAATGGTAACGTCTGTTTTTTGCCATCCTTCTTTTGCGCCGGGCATTCCTACTTTGGTCATTCCTGTTCTTACAGGAACACTGCCACTTATAAATGCCGCTCTTCCCGCAGTGCAGCTTTGTTGACCATAATAATCTGTGAAGGATACACCTTCTTTGGCAATTTTGTCGATATTTGGTGTTTTATACCCCATCATTCCGCGACTGTTGTGGCTGATGTTCCAGGTGCCAATATCGTCTCCCCAAATAATAAGAATATTTGGCTTTTTCTGTGCCCAAAATGTTAAAGGCAGCAACGTGACTAAGAATATAGTCATTCTGAGTTTAAGAAAATTGTTTTTCATATATAGAATATTAAAATGTGTTTAAAAACTGACAACCAAATAACTTAAATAAAACCGTTTACATTTTAAATAATATTGATTTTACATTGTTGATGTTTCTGTTGAAGTAATTTTTATTGATGGATTGAGCTATTACCAACGCCATAATCTCTGCTAAGACTTTTGTTTAAATCCATCAAAGTTTTGGCATAATTTCTTCTAATAATAAATTGGCCGCTTAGATGTGAAAATAAATTTTCAATCTATTTGAATAATTAAATTGGGGGTTATAGTTTTGGTGATCGATTATTTCAGGGGTATTCTAATGAAAATTAGAATAAGTAATAAACCGACCTATATAGCTGATAAGAATCTCTCTTATCTCAAAATACGATCAGATAGCACTTTACTATCTTTTATAAAAGAATGTCACAAATAGATGCAGGATTTAAATCTATTCTTTGAAAAATACTACTTACAGAAAAAACCGCATACGGTTTACATTCGTAAAAAGAAATTTGCTGTGATGCAAAAAAACGTGTATTGAGATAGCAATCTTGCTCTTGCTTAATAATAATCTAAAGAAATATATTATCGCAAATATATCTGTATGCTTTTGCAACTATTATAGTAATTGTTCTAAACATATTTAAAATTACTATAATAGTTATTTTGTGAGAAATTATCCATTTGTGTAACTATTTATAAAATTAAACTAAATATTTAGAAAAATGCCAAAATATGTTAAAAAACATTCATGTAACTTTTAAGTATTTTTTACAATAAATACATTTTAAACGAATACTTATCAATTTAATTCAACTTATAAACTATAATCCATCAATATTCAGAATTTTGTGATAAAAAATGGAAAGTGATGAAGGTTACATTATTGTAGATTTTAAAACCGGTATGGAAACCGAAAAGAACGATAGACAAATTGAAACGTACAAATCTGTTTTAGAAAACATGGGAATGAAAGGTGCTCAAAACGCAGCTGATTTAGCTTTAATTAAAGATAAAAAACAGTTTCGGCGGCACCTTTGGTGCCGCCGAAGCTAACAATTTCAAAAAAATATTTTTTTTAAGCTGTAGGATCTGCTACAAAAACTCTTTTTGCCAATTCCTGATCAAAAAGATAAAGAGCAGACGGGTTATCGCAAACCATTTTTATTTTTGTCACATACTGAGAAGCACTTGCCTCCTCTTCCACTTGTTCATTGATGAACCATTGTAAAAATGAAGTTGTAGCAAAATCACCTTCGTCATTTGCATTTTTCACGATATTAAAAATACTTCTGGTTACTTTCTTTTCGTGTTCCAGAGCTTTTTCAAAAATATCTGTTGCGCTTTCAAACTGGTGCGGTGGTTTGGCGATTTCGCCTAAGATAATTTCGCCTCCTACATCGTTTAAGTAATCAAACATTTTATCGGCATGCATCAATTCTTCTTTGCTTTGAACTCTGAAGTAATTGGCAATTCCATCAAGGTCTTTAGCTGAAAACCAAGCAGACATAGAAAGATAATATTGAGCCGCATATTGCTCGTGAGCGATTTGTTCGTTTATTAGCTGTGCAATTTTTTCACTTACCATAATAAAAATTTATATTCAAAATTACGCATTAAAAGGCGAATTGAAAAGTTTTCACAAAATTTAGATTTAGATTTAATATAAAAAAGGACAGAATTACTTCTGCCCTTCTAACATTAAAAATCAAAATTATAAACTTCTATATCAGCTTAAATTGAGGTTCCAGACTGAGGTTTCACCATCATTTTTCTGTCATGTTTCATCCCTCTTTCTTTCATAGCAGATTTTCTCTGTTCAATTTTAGCTTTTCTTGAAGCCTGCCATTTGTCGTATTGTTCAGGAGACAAAATGTTTTTCATTTCGTTATCCATTTGTTGTCTTTTGGCTTTCATCTGCTCCATTTTCGCTTGTCTTTCACCTTTGTTTTTTTCAAACTCAGCTTTCATATCAGCTTTACGTTTTTCTTGCAGATTTTTAATTTTTGCAACCTGAGAGTCATTAAGGTTTAATTCCTTCTGCATTTCAGCCATTCTCTCCTGCTGTTTCATCTCCATTTTTTTGTGCATTTCCTCTCTGTTGATTTTTTTATCTTGAGGATTTACCTGTTGTGCCATTGCAAAACTTCCAGTTACGATAAAGGCTGCGGCTAGTACTAATTTTTTCATGTTCTTAAATTAATTAATTGTTTTTGTTATATCTTTTTGATACGGAATATTACGGAAAGTTAAAAATCAAATTCATAAAAAATGTTAAATTTAATTATTAACTTTTCAACAATATTTAAAATAAAAAAGAGAGTAGACAAAAAATCTACTCTCAACACCACTCAAATATAATATATGAAAACTAATTTCTAACTAAATTTCCTCTAAAGCCAGAATTTCTTCCTTCATTAGATTTATTCTGCTGCCTTGGAGAACTGTTTTGCTGTCTCGGGCTCGAATTTTCTTTTCTTGGCTGAGCTCTGAATCCTCCATTTCCATTATTTCTTGGAGCGTTATTTTCAGATCTTGGCGCAACCTCTCTTTGTCTTTGTCCGCCCTCATTTCTGGTATTATCTCTAAATCCTCCGTTACTTCTCACTCCGCCATTTCCGTTATTGTTTCTGATCCCGTTATTCCCGTTATTATTTCTTACACCATTATTGGAATCTGAATTTCTAAAACCTCCCGAAGAATTGCCATTTCTTATGCTTCCTGCTCGTGAAGATCTTACAACATTCAAGGTAGGATTATCATTTCTGCGGAAACTGCCTCTGTCAACTTTATAGATATTGATATTTACATTTCTATAGTGAGGCATTACTCTGTATCTTGGAACATAATGCGTTCTTCTGTAATTTTGGAAATATACAATCGGGCTGGAACCGTGGTAATAATTGTTTTGAAAAACTACAAAAACTCTTGGTCCTAAAATTCTTTCCATTGCATAAAATCTATCGTAATACCATCTGTCTGGATTGTAACGGTAGAAATTATTCCATGAAGCAAAACTTGAATATAGATTATTCAGATATAAGATCTGATCAATTTGCCAACGGTTTAATCTATGCTGTGCAAAAAAACCGTTCCAGTTGATATTGATGATACTCTGTCTATAATCATTGTAGTAGCTCTGGTAATAATCTGAAGGGTAATAATCTTGCGGGTAATTGTAGTAATAATCATCCGGGAAATAGCTCCTGTCGTCATCATCACTGTAATATCCGTCATTATTGCCATAAGATCCATCGTTGCCCCAACCGTTATTTGGGTATTGCTGAGCAAATGATAAAGTTGCTAAACTTAGTGCAAATCCTATAAATATATTTTTCATTTTGTTAATCATTAATTGGGTTAATATCAGAACTTTCATTCTTGTCTTTTTGATGTAGATAAAAAAAAGAAGTTAAATCCTGAGATAAAACTTCTTCTTAAAATATTTTCAAAACACTGATTATCAACTCAATAATTTTTATCAACCTCTACCACTTTCATTAATCCAATTTGAAATTTTTTGATTAAATTCTAAATTATTTGTTAAATTTTCAATATTTAAATGCATTCTGTAGCGCCAATAGTGCGGAAACACTGCAGGATTGTTAATTCTCTCTTCTATTATATCCTGATTAACCACTTTTTCGTCTATTGCAAAGAATTCCTGAATGGGAAAAATTGCCAGCATAGCATCATTGTAAAGATGCTGCTTCATGATAATTTCAGCTATGGCAGGCTCCAGATCGTCGAATGCTTTTCCATATTGATTCAGTTGTTGATTAAAATAAACCTGCGTTAATCCAATATCCTCTTTCCACCATTGACGGAGCGTAGAACTGTCGTGAGAAGATGCAGTCACCACGTTCATATACCCTGCATCTTTAGGATTATAAAATGGAATATTCCCGGAAGGCATACGCTGGACTTTCAATGCAATAATCGCCAACTCATCCATCACTTCTGGTACACAATCCGGAACCAAGCCCAGATCTTCACCACATATAAGCATATCTGTAGCGTTCAGAATGACCGGAAGTTTTTCCATTGCTTTCGTCTTCCATAAATAGTCTTGTCTTTTAAAGAAATAATCTTGATAAAGCTCATAAATAGACTCTTTTTCCCAATCGGGAAGATATTGGTAAGATTCAGTTTTGAAAGCATAAAATCTAGGATGGTAAACCGTTTCGCCGTTTCTTTCTTCTTCCAGAAACAACACGTTTGCACAAAGTGAAATCAGTTTTCCCGAAATATCATCCGGACTATCTTTAAAATAATTGGCGATTTTTCTCTGAGTATTAAACTCTTCTTTGAATTGATAAGTTCCGTCAGAATTTTTATTGATAAATTCTAAAGCTTTAAAATTTTCTTCACCAAAATATTTCCACAAAATCTCATCATTGATAAAAGGCTTACAATATCTCTCAACATCGAATGGAATATGTCTCGCTTTAAATTCATCCAAAACAATCGGAACTGCCGGATAAAAATATCCTAAAATTCCCTGAGTCGCAGAAATTGGCATTCTCCAAATTCTGAAAAACCCTAAAATATGATCGATTCTCATTGCATCAAAATACTGTTCCAATGCTTTGAATCTGTTTTTCCACCATCTGTAATTATCTGCTTTCATCGCTTCCCAATTGTATGTTGGAAATTCCCAGTTTTGCCCTATTTCTGTAAATTGATCCGGCGGTGCACCTGCCTGAAAATCCATCCCGAATAAATCGGGCTCCGTCCACGCTTCTACCGAATGTCTGTAAATTCCGATCGGCAAATCTCCTTTTAATGAAATCCCTAAACTGTGAATGTAATCAACAGCATCTTTTAATTGTTTGTGAAGCTGAAACTGCACCCAGGCGTGAAGCATTGAAGCGTCATAATCTTTATTTTTTACCGAGAAAAACGGTAATATTTTTCCTGCAATATATTTTTTATGTGTTTTCCATTCATTGAAATTTGGTGTTTTATATTTATCCCTTAAAACACAAAATGCAGAATAAGGCAACAGCCATTCTTCGTTATCTTTAATGAACTTTTTAAAATTTCTGTCCTTGTAAATTTTATCTTTTTCAGTATTGAAAACAGCTTTTAGATATTTCCATTTTGCAGAAATTACCTTTTCGTAATCAATTAAATCCAATTCATTTAGGTCAATTTTTTCAGTCTGATATTCTTCAACTAATTCCTTAGGTAAATCAAAATCTAAGTTTTCAATTGAAATATATTGAGGGTGCAAAGCGTAGATAGAGACAGCCGCATACGGATATGAATCTGTCCATGAATAATTGGCGGTGGTATCATTAATCGGAAGAATCTGAATAATCCCTAATGCTGCCTCATCAGCCCAATCTGCAAGCTTTTTAAGGTCAAAAAATTCACCAACACCAAAACCGTTTTCGGTTCTCAAAGAAAATACGGGAACTGCAACACCGGCATCGTGGTACATTTGGTAAGATTTAAACCTGAAATAATGGTCCGCCACAATCTGCAAAACATCTTTTTGCGGATTAGGAATTGCCGATCTGTTTCTACCGCTTTCTACATCAATTATCTTTCCTTTTGCTGTATCAAAAATTGCGTATTTATATTCAATAAACTGAATTTCCGGAATCTCGACAGATACTTCCCAAACTCCAAAATCTGTCTGTAATAAATGAATGGGGCTATCATAAGCCCAATTGCCTAATGAAGGCGTATTTCCTATTAAAACAATCTCCCAATCCGGATTATAAATCGGTGCTTCGATTCTGAATAAATGAGTATGCTTTTTTAAAACCGAAAGTTTTCGTGGAGAGAATTGGCTGAGTTTATTTCTAAGAATCTTATTATTAAGATAATTTTCAGGAAAATTCTTATTGTTCCATTCATCAAAGATTAAAAATTCTTTGTAATTGTGGGGAAACCCCAATCGATGCAAAACAAATTCCTCGCGCAAAATATTTCCACTGTCATCTGTAAGCCGATATTTATAAGCAATTGATTTGGAAAAAAAATCTACTTCACATTTCCATAAGCCATTTTGGGTATGAAACATCACGTAACTTCGGGCAGCAGAATCTTTTTCATCAATGATCAATTCTAATTTCTCGCCCGGTTTTGTATGATATTCAATATTAAAATACAATTTCATCGATGTATAATTTTCTTAAAAATACGTTTAAAAATTGAAAAACAAACTGTTGCAATATCAAATTTTTATTAAAAAACCTTCTCTCAATAAAGAGAAAAGGTCTTACAATATTATAAAAAAGTCAGTTTTTACTTAGTAATCAAAATTTTCTTTGATAATAAACTTTTCCCCGATTCTTCTGTGATACTCACCACATACGTTCCGGTTACCAAATTTCTGAGATAAATCTGTTGATTAAGGTTTCCGTCTTTTACCGACAAGTTGGTATTCAATACCGATTTTCCGGAAACATCAAAAATATTCACTTTAATATTTCCTTTTACAGCTTTGTCATTTATATCCACGGTAATCGTCTGTTCATCAACTTTCGTTGGATAAATACCAATATTGGCCAAAGTATTTACAGCAGAAATTCTATCGTTCGCAAAATATTTACTTGCCAAATCATAAATATGCAGATTCTGCTCACCAGGAAGTTGTTTTGCTTCCAGATTATTAAGGTTTAGCTCATACAAAGCTGCTCCTTTTGCACTTGCAATCACTACTTTTCCTTTAGAATTTACGGCGGCTCCATTTACAGAATACGCTTCAGGTAAACCTGTAATTTTCCCGACAAATTTAGCCTTTAGTTCTTTAGTTGAAATCTTAAATACATTTCCCGACACCGAAAAAACGTAAAAATTATTATCGGCATCGGCAATCATATCGCCACCAAAACCAGTTTCCATCGCTGTAAAAGAATTTTTACCGTTCGAAGCATCGTCTTTAATTATTCCAAGATCGTTTACAACATATTGATTATTCTTTTTACTGATTTGAATAAACTGCGTGCCCGCATTATTGATTGCATAAATATTTCCGTCATAGCCGGTTGCCATTCTTGTAATATGCGAATTGATATCGCAAGATGTTACTCTTGCCACTGTATTTTCAACTAAAGTAATTTCTTTTGTTTTTTGGTTTAAAACATAAATATTAGACGAAAACATGGGCATGTACACCAAATTATTACCCGAAGAATCATAGGCTAAAGCTGCCAAAGTCATCGACTGAGCATGATTGTAAGAAGTTTTATCTTCTGTAACTGCAGTTTTTCTGGATTGTGAAACCACTTTTGACTCTGAAGAAACTCCGAAGATACTTTCACCAGAAGTTCCATCTGAATTCATCGCACGGAAATCATTAAACTCAATTCTTGGCGAATCTTTTCCTGCCAATGCAAAAAAATCCTGCTGTGCACTCATTATATTTCCAAGTAATAACAAGATAATAGGGAATAAATGTTTTTTCATGTGTAAAGTTTTATTTTGTAATTGTTTTAGCCTTACTAAGTTAAACAATTTTTAAATTTAATTTTGAAAAAAAATCTTATTCATTAAAATAAAAAAACACCATAAAAAAATCCCGCAGATTTCACGGATAACGCAGATGATTATTGATTGTCAATCTGCATTATCAGTGTAATCTGCGGGAGATTAAAATTTATTTAAATCAATTCAGTACATACGTCGTGCCTTCTCTTCCATCTTTTAGCTCAATTCCTTCAGCCAGAAGTTTATCTCTGATCTGATCTGAAAGGTCAAAGTTTTTAGATTTTCTTGCCTGATTTCTCAATTCAATCAAAACCTGTAAAGTCTGATCTAATTTTTCATTATTATTTTCTTCGATATTCTGCAATCCTAAAACATCAAAAACAAAAGCATTTAATGTTGCTTTTAAATCTTCCAGATCTTTCGCAGAAATCGTTTCTTTTTCATCTTTTAAAGCAAAAATAAATTTCACCGCTTCAAATAAATGAGCAATAAGAACAGGTGAATTGAAGTCATCCGTTATGGCATCATAACATTTTGTTTTCCAATCTTCCAGACTAAAACCAGACTGTTTTTCATCATTCGGAGTAATTGAATTTAATATTTTTAATGCTTCCATTAATCGAGTGAAGCCTTTTTCGCTCGCCAACATTGCATCATTCGAAATATCTAAAACACTTCTGTAATGCGCCTGTAAAAAGCAGAAACGAACAATCGTCGGATGAAAAGATTTTTCAAAAAAATCATTCTCACCAGAAACCAACTGCATTGGTAAAATATAATTTCCTGTCGACTTACTCATACGTTGAGAATTCATTGTCAACATGTTAGCATGCATCCAGTAATTCACCGGGGAAGTTCCGTTACAAGCTTTTCCCTGTGCGATTTCACATTCGTGATGTGGGAATTTCAAATCCATTCCACCACCGTGAATATCGAAAGTTTCACCTAAATATTTAGTGCTCATCGCCGTACATTCAAGATGCCATCCCGGGAAACCTTCGCCCCAAGGAGAATTCCAACGCATGATATGTGCAGGAGAAGCTTTTTTCCACAATGCAAAATCCTGAGGATTTTTCTTTTCACCCTGACCGTCTAAATCTCTTGTGTTAGCAAAAAGTTCTTCGATATTACGTTTTGAAAGCTCGCCGTAATTCAAACCTCTTGCGTTATATTCTAAAACATCAAAATAAACCGAACCATTGCTTTCATAAGCAAAACCTGTATCGATTAATTTCTGAGTTAACTCAATCTGTTCTACAATATGACCCGTTGCTGTGGGTTCAATATTTGGAGGCAATAAATTGAACATATCTAAAACCTTGTGAAAATCTACAGTATATTTCTGTACAATTTCCATAGGTTCTAATTTTTCAAGACGGGTTTGCTTTACAAAACGGTCATTATTGACGTCTCCATCATCGGTGAGGTGACCTGCATCGGTAATGTTTCTTACGTATCTTACCTTGTACCCAAGATGGGTCAAACTTCTGTAAATAAAATCGAAAGAAAGGAAAGTTCGTACATTTCCTAGATGCACATTGCTGTAAACAGTCGGTCCACAAACGTACATTCCTACATTTCCATCTAAAATTGGTTTGAATATTTCTTTTTCCGCAGTAAGCGAATTGTATATTTTTAGTTGCATTTATTGATTTGATTTAATGATTTTAAAATTTATTTTATTGTTCAAACATATCAAAAGAAAGAATCTTTTAACAGCAGCATTCGCAGCAGCAACAAATAATGGTTGTGATGAAAATCTGATTTGAAACTTTTTTAAATTTTATCATTACTTTAAATTTTAATAATCCAGTTTTGCATGGCTTCCTACATAATGTAGAAACTCCTGTCTTGTAATAGGGTTGGTTCTAAAAATCCCGCTTAATTCTGCCGTAATTGTAGAACTTGCCGTATCTTTTATCCCTCTACAATTTACGCAAAGATGTTTAGCATCGATGATACAGGCAACATTTTTTGTTCCCAAAGCATCTTTCAACGCATCAACAATCTGCATGGTCAATCTCTCCTGAACCTGTGGTCTTTTTGCATAATAATCTACAATTCTGTTGATTTTAGACAGGCCAATAACATCTCCGTTTGAAATATAGGCAACATGCGCTCTTCCAATGATCGGTAAAAAGTGATGTTCGCAGAAAGAGTAAACTGTAATATCTTTTTCCACCAACATCTGGCGGTATTTATATTTATTTGAAAAGGTAGAAATCCCGGGTTTATTTTCGGGAAGCAAACCTCCGAAAATTTCGTTAACATACATTTTCGCCACCCTTTTTGGAGAATCTTTTAAAGAATCATCGGTCATATCAAGACCAAGTGTTTCCATAATTTCGCCAAAAAGTTCGGTAATTTTTTCTATTTTTTCCTGTGGCGATTTCTCAAAAGCATCTTCACGGATCGGCGTATGCTCTTTCCCTGTAAAAATATCATCATCGTTATCGGTAAAATCAACCATTTTAAATAATTTTCAACAAAAATACGCATAAAATCTTTTCGTCTATTTCAATTTATACTGAAAAATATTACCTTTCGGTTTTATTCTGCTAAAAACTTATGATTACTGTTGAAGAAGTACAAAATACCCAGCAAAAAAAGGAGTTTCTCAATTTCCCGGCAAGACTTTATCAGCATGACAAAAACTATATCAGACCTTTAGACAAAGATATCAACGATGTTTTTAGTCCTGAAAAAAATAAATTTTATGCAGATGGAGAATGTACTCGGTTTTTGTTTAAAAATAAATCTGAAACTGTAGGAAAAATTGCAGTTTTCATCAATAAATCATACGAGCAACATCAACCGACTGGCGGAATTGGTTTTTTCGACTGTATTAACGATCAGGAAACCGCTAATTTCATTTTTAATCATTGTAAAAACTGGTTTCAGGAAAGAGGGATTGAGGCAATAGATGGACCCATCAACTTCGGGGAACGCGATAAATTTTGGGGACTTTTAACAGAAGGATTTTTGGAACCTTTATATTGCATGAATTATAATTTCCCATATTATAAAGAGCTTTTTGAGAATTACGGTTTTAAAACTTATTATGAACAGCTTTGTTTTTCCAGGCCTATTTTTGCAGAGGTATCCAGAGTTTTTACCGTAATGCATGCTAAATATTCAAAAAACGCTAAAATATCTGCTAAACCTCTGAAAAAGAATAATATCGAAAAGTTTGCGCGAGATTTTACAGAAGTTTACAATTCTGCTTGGGCATCTCACGGAAGTGGAAAACAGATAGAAGAAGCCAAAGTTTTGAAAATGTTTAAGGGCATGAAGCCTATCATCAATGAGCACATTTCATGGTTCGTTTATGAAAATGAAAAACCTATTGCGATGTGGATGAATATTCCTGACCTGAACCAATGGTTCAAATATCTGGACGGTAAATTTGGAATTATTGAAAAATTAAAATTTTTATGGGTTAAAAAGTTTAAAAAGAATGAGAAGATGGTTGGTCTCGTTTTTGGTGTGATACCCGAATGGCAGAAAAAAGGTATTGAAGGGTTTATGATTTGGGAAGGCACTCAACATCTAAGAAAACATACGGATTTTAAAACCACCGAGCTGCAATGGATTGGTGATTTTAATCCTAAAATGATAAAAATTGCCGAAAATCTCGATACAACAGTCACCCGGAAACTTGCAACTTACAGATATTTGTTCGATCAAGAGAAAGATTTTGAGCAACATCCAATTATATAATTTTAAAACATCAATTATGGATTCAATTATTTTATTTTTTATTTTTTTTCTATTTCTTATTTTATTAATTCCCGCAATCATCTTCCTGATTGCATTTTTAGCAGCCAGAAGCAGGAAGAAAAAACAACAAGTGCTTTTAGAACAAACGGGAACTCCTGAATATTATGCATTTGTACGATACAATGTGGGAGACACTCAAAATCAATTCTTTAAAGTAAAAGCTTTTCAGGGAAGCGGAATTATTTATGTTGAAGACCGAAAAATTGTTTTCAAAGACACTTTAAATCAAAATCCATATACATTTATCTTAGATGAATCTTCAATAAAGTGGGAAGATGTGAATATTGTAAATGGTTTACTAAAATGGTTTTCGGTTTCAGATAGCACAAGAAAATATTTTTTTAACATCGACAGTGGAATGTTTATATTCAATACCAACTCTTCAAAACCCACAACAAAAAGTGTTTTTGATAAATTGATTCAATATCAAACCGAAATGTAATTTCAGACATTTACAATTATCGTACACTAATTACGCTATATTTATAAAGATCGTAGCATTTTACCTATAAAATGCAAATTTAATTCCACAGGATATGAATTTTATTTGTAATTTTGTTTCATAACAATATATTATCCTTATCAAAATGAAAAAAATAACTACAGGCATATTATTTTTGCTAATTATTTCGGTGAGTGCTCAGGCAAACTTTTCGTTATCTAATAACGGCTTGGGTCTTCCTCAGGACAATGCTATTTTCAATAAGGTGAATTCTCCTAACGGTGGAAGAACTTTATCTTATAGTGATATACAAGGAAATCCTTACTATGGAAAGGGATATTCTGTAGCCAAATTTTCAGGTACTGATGAAACAGCTCCTGCTAGATACAATATGTATAATGATGAAGTAGAATTTACAAAAGAAGATAAATCATATATTCTTCCTAAAAATGACACTTATTCAAAAATTGAATTTACAAATACAAAAGAAGTTCTGTTAAGACTAGAAACTGGAGATGATTTATCCGGTTATTTTTTTGAATTGGTTAACGGAAAAAACAGCCTTTACAAGAAAACCAAAACAAAATTTATTGATGCTGTGCCTGCTACCAATTCTTACACAAGTGACAGGCCTGCAACGTTCAAAACTCTAGAACCTGTTTATTATATCAACACAGACGGAGGATTTATCAAAGGACCAAAGAATCAAAAAGAGATACTGGAAAGATTTCCTACTAAAAAGGATTCTTTGACGGCTTTTTTTAAACAAAATAAGATAAAATTTGATAAAGAAGAAGACTTAAAAAAATTAGTCACTTTCTTAAATCAATAAAAATAAAAGAGGCTGTTCATTTTGAACAGCCTCTTTTATTAAAACAGCTCGCCAGCCACTTTTTTAATATTATCACTTTTTCCCATCGAGTAAAAATGTAAAACGGGAACGCCAAAATCAAGCAGTTCTTTGCATTGGCTGATTGCCCATTCGATTCCTATTTGCTTTACGGCTTCGTTATTTTTTGCACTTTCAACAGCATTGATTAAATCTTCAGGTAAATCTATTTTGAAAACCTGTGGTAAAAGCTTCAGATGATTTTTGGTCGCAATAGGTTTTATCCCTGGAATAATCGGAACAGTGATGCCCATCTCTCTGGCTTTAGTAACAAATTCGATAAACTTTTTATTGTCAAAAAACATTTGTGTAACGATGTAATCTGCACCTGCATCTACTTTTTGTTTCAGCCATTTCAAATCATAATTCATTGACGGAGCTTCCATGTGTTTTTCTGGATAACCGGCAACTCCGATGCAAAATTTGTTGTGTTCGTCACAAATCTGCTCATCATTATGAAGATATTTCCCGCGTCCTAAATTATTAATCTGATTAACTAAATCCATTGCACTTGCATGACCTCCTAAAGTGGGTTCAAAATATTGATGACCTTTCATCGCATCACCACGAAGTGCCATAATATTATCGATCCCAAGGTACATACAGTCTACCAAAAGATATTCTGTTTCTTCTTTTGTAAAACCACCACAAAGCAAGTGAGGAACGGTATCTACATTATATTTATGCTGAATTGCCGCACAGATTCCTAAAGTTCCGGGACGCATTCTGGTAATTCTACGCTCCATTAAGCCATTTCCTTTGTCGATGTAAATGTATTCTTCACGCGAAGTCGTTACATCAATAAAAGGCGGTTTAAATTCCATCAGAGGATCAATATTTTTATATAAATCTTCAATCCCAATTCCTTTCTGGGGCGGAACAACTTCTAAAGAAAATAAGGCTTTTCCGTTGGCGTTTTTTATGTGGTCTGTGATTTTCATTTAATAATAGTAAGTTTTAATTTTTAAAGGGTATTCAAGTTTCGGTAACAACAAAGCCACTAAAAATTAAATCCCGTCCGCTAAATTTGGAGAAAGCCATTTTCTCGCTTCCTGCAAAGAAATTCCTTTTCTTACAGAATATTCTTTCAATTGATCTTCTGAAATTTTTCCTAAGCCAAAATATTTGGCATGCGGACTACCAAAATAATATCCGGAAACTGCTGCTGTTGGGAACATGGCTAAACTTTCAGTAAGATAAACACCGATGTTTTCTTCCACCTTTAACAAATCCCAAATGGCATGTTTTTCCAAATGATCAGGACATGCGGGATAGCCCGGTGCAGGACGAATTCCTTTGTATTTTTCGGCAATCAAATCTTCGTTGCTCAAATTTTCCTGATTGGCATATCCCCAATATTCTGTACGCACTTTTTTATGCAAAAACTCAGCATAAGCTTCGGCAAAACGGTCCGCGATGGCTTTTACCATGATCGCATTGTAGTCGTCGTTATCTTTTTCATATTGATCAGATAATTCATCGGTTCCAAAACCTGTACACACGCAGAAAGCTCCCATATAATCGGGCTTTCCTGAGCTTTTAGGTGCTATAAAATCACTTAATGCGATATAATCTTTCCCTTTTGATTTCTGAACCTGTTGTCTCAATGTTAAAAACTTAGCTTTTTCCTGATCATTTTCATCGTAAATTAAAATGTCATCAGTTTCGTTTGAATTGGCTTTAAAAATTCCAAAGATTGCTTTGGCAACCAACAATTTTTCATCAACAATTTTCTTTAAAATTTTCTGTCCATCTTTGAACAATTCTTTTGCCTGTTCGCCTACGACTTCATCATCAAAAATATTCGGATATTTTCCGTGAAGATCCCAGCTTCTGAAAAACGGCGACCAGTCTATAAAAGGAACCAATTCTTCCAAATCCTGATTTTCAAAAACGTGAATTCCCAAATTGTTTGGAATGAAAATTTCTTCGTTTTCCCAATCAATTTTAAATTTATCTTTTCGTGCATCTTCCAGAGAAACATAGTTTTTATCGACCTGCCTGTTCAGAAATTTTTCTCTGAAATCTGAATAGTCATTTTTAAGATCGCTCACATATTCTTTATTTCGATCTCCTAAAAGAGAACTTACCACATTTACAGCACGGGAAGCATCATTTACATGAACGACTGCATTTTTATATTTTAAATCTATCTTAACGGCAGTATGCGCTTTAGAAGTTGTTGCACCACCGATTAATAAAGGGAAATTTAAGTTTTGTCTTTCCAGTTCTGATGCGATATACACCATTTCATCCAGACTTGGCGTGATCAATCCACTCAAACCAATTACATCAACCTGATGATCGATCGCTGCCTGAATAATTTTCTCGGCAGGAACCATTACACCCAAGTCGACAATATCGTAATTGTTACAACCTAAAACAACGCTTACAATATTCTTTCCGATATCGTGAACATCGCCTTTTACGGTTGCCATTAAGATTTTTCCGTTGGGTTTCTGAGCGACATCTTTTTCAGCTTCTATGAATGGTTGCAAATAAGCTACTGCCTTTTTCATTACACGAGCAGATTTTACAACTTGTGGAAGAAACATTTTTCCGCTTCCGAAAAGATCACCAACAACACCCATTCCCGTCATCAGATTGATTTCAATAACGTGAAGCGGTCTGGCAGACTGAAGTCTTGCTTCTTCTACATCTTCTTCTATAAAACGGTCGATTCCTTTCACCAAAGAGTGTGTAATTCGCTCTTGTAAAGGATAAGTACGCCATTCGAGTTCTTCTACTTTTTCTTTTTTAACCGATTTATTGCGTTCAGAATAATCTAAAAGCCGCTCTGTAGCGTCTTCTCTTTTGTCTAGAATTACATCTTCTACAAGTTCCAGAAGTTCTTTATTAATTTGATCGTAAACCTCAAGCATTGCCGGATTTACAATTCCTATATTCATTCCGGCCTGTATGGCGTGGTAAAGAAAAACCGAGTGCATTGCTTCTCGCACCGTATCATTTCCACGAAAAGAAAACGAAACATTAGAAACTCCTCCACTTACCGAGGCATACGGAAGATTTTGTCTTACCCAACGCGTAGCTTCAATGAAATCGATTGCGTTTCTGCGATGTTCGTCCATTCCGGTTGCTACGGGAAATATATTTAAATCGAAAATAATATCCTCTGCAGGAAATTTAACCTCATCAACCAAAATATCATAAGATCTTTTAGTGATTTCGAGTCTTCTTTCGTAATTATCGGCTTGCCCTACTTCATCAAAAGCCATTACAATCACTGCAGCGCCATATCTTTTGATCGCTTTGGCGTGTTTTACAAACTCTTCTTTTCCTTCTTTTAAACTGATGGAATTCACCACACATTTCCCCTGCACAACTTGTAAACCAGCTTCCAAAATCTCCCATTTGGAAGAATCTACCATAATTGGAATTTTGGAAATATCCGGTTCTGAACCAATTAAGTTCAGGAATTTGATCATGGAAGCTTTTCCGTCGATCAAGCCATCGTCAAAATTGACATCAAGAATCTGAGCTCCGCCGTCAACCTGATCTCTTGCGATATCTAAAGCTTCAGAGAATTTTTCTTCTTTAATTAATCTTAAAAACTTTTTAGATCCGGCAACATTAGTTCTTTCACCAACGTTGATGAAATTGCTTTCCGGAGTAATAATCAGAGGTTCGAGCCCTGATAATCTTAAATATTTCATTTAATTATTCTTCTAAAATAAAATATGCGTTATTCGCATTTTGCTTCAGCAAATCGACATGTTTGCCCAAAGCGGTAACAATCGGAAATCGTTTGTAGCCCAGATTATTTTCTTTGGCAAACTGTTCAATTTCCTCTGTAATTTCGTTATAATACATATAGCTGTAATTCGGGAAAAGATGATGGGCAACGTGAAAGTTGAAATTTCCCAAAACATTTCTCACAAACCAGTTATTTTCTTTTAAATCATTTGTTACTTCCAGTTGATGACGAATCCAACTGAACGGAAGTCCGTTTTTTTTATCCAATTTTGGGAATGCATTATCCGGAAGCGGATGTAAAGGCAACAAAACAAAAAGCGCAAAAATACTCGCTGCAATTACCTGTAAAAACCAAGCGCCCAAAGCCAAACCTAAAGAAACTTTAAAAAACAAAACCGGCACGGCAATCTGATAGAAAAAGTAAAACAGTTTAAAACTGATCATTTTAATCTTTTCTGAAACCGGAATTTTTCCCTGAGTTTTTAAAATCACCCTTTCATTATCAAAAAAATCCCTAAAATCTCTGATAAACATCCAGTTAAATAAATAAAGCGGATACACCAGGAAGAAAAAGAAATGCTGATATTTTTGTATTCCTTTAGCCTTAATCCATGGAACGATCAGTAAAAGCCCGCTCTGTTCGATGTCGGTATCCCAACCATCAACATTCGGGTAAGCGTGATGCGATGCGATATGTCTTTTTTTCCAGATGTAAGAATTAGCGCCTACAAAATCAAAAATCTGTAAAACGAAACTGTTGAGTCTTTTGTTTTTAAAAATATTGTTGTGAGCTGCCTCGTGAATTAAGTTTAAATAAATTAAAACCAGAGAAATCCCCATCAAAACAAAACTTGAAATGTAAACCCATGATTGATCTGCATTGAAAAGCGCAAATAGATACAAGCCAAAATAGATCAAAGGCAAAATAATCGCTTTGATCTGAATGTAAACATCTCTGTTTTTGGGAAGTGTTTCTACTCGCTGGTTCACTCTTTTTCTTAATTCATTAAACAGTTTGGCGTCTTCTGGATTTTTTAGGTAAATTGGCTTTTCCATAGGATTATTGTTTTGGATTTAAAAAAAGTATTTTCATACTTGCTCTAAATTTCCAAATCAAAAATCATACAAAATCCTTCACTTTTCTGGGCTCATATTTATCAACTAAATCAGCAATTGCTTTGATGTGTTCCGGTGTGGTACCACAGCATCCGCCGATAATATTGATCAATCCTTTTTCTACATATTCTCTGATTTGCTCAGCCATAAACTCTGGAGATTCATCGTATTGCCCGAAAGCATTTGGTAAACCTGCATTCGGATAAGCCGATACATGGAATTCCGAATTGTGAGCCAAAGTTTCTAAATACGGTGTTAGCTGATTTGCTCCTAAAGCGCAGTTGAAACCTACACTTAACAAATTCAGATGCGAAACTGAGATTAAAAAAGCTTCTGCGGTTTGTCCGCTCAATGTTCTTCCTGAAGCATCGGTAATCGTTCCCGAAACCATGATCGGGATTTCAATTCCTCTTTCTTCCTGAATTTCGTCGATCGCAAATAACGCTGCTTTGGCATTCAATGTATCAAAGATCGTTTCTACCAAAAGAATATCTGAACCGCCATCTAACAAAGCTTCTGATTGTTGTTTGTAAGCTAGTCTTAACTCTTCAAAAGTAATTGCACGATAACCAGGATCATTCACATCCGGACTTAAGCTTGCAGTTCTATTGGTTGGTCCGATCGAACCGGCAACAAATCTTGGTTTGTCAGGATTTTTAGCGGTAAACTCATCACATACTTTTCTGGCAATTTTTGCGGATTCGTAATTCAGTTCGTACACCAACTTTTCCATGTGGTAATCTGCCATCGCAATCGTAGTTCCGGAAAATGTATTGGTTTCCAAAATATCGGCTCCGGCTTCAAGGTATTTTCTATGAACTTCTTCAATGGCTTCGGGTTGCGTAAGAGAAAGAAGGTCATTATTTCCTTTTACAGGATGTTCCCAATCTTTAAAACGCTCGCCACGGTAATCTTCTTCTTCGAATTTATATCGTTGAAGCATGGTTCCCATCGCTCCGTCGAGAATTAAAATTCTTTCGGATAATGCTTTGTATAGTTGTTCTGAATTTTTCATTTTATTTATTATGACATATTTTTTAATAGGATTGCATCCTATTCTCTATTAAATAGTCCATTTGGGACTCTTTATTTATTTCAAACTTTTTATTTAAGCCTTGTCAAGGTTTTGAACCTTGACAAGGCTTATTTGCCGAATCTTTACGCTGAATCTCTGCAGCCCGACTTGAACGAGGTCCTTCGACAAGCTCAGGATAAATTCAGGCGGATAAAGCTGCCCAAATTAGTTTAATCTAATGCCTGTTTTAAATCTGCAATAATATCGTCCACATTCTCCAAACCTACCGAACAGCGAACCAAACCTGCGGTAATTCCCACTTCGTTTCTTTCTTCATCTGTCAATTTAGAATGCGTTGTAGAAGCGGGATGCGTAACAATCGTTCTGGTATCGCCTAAGTTTGCAGAAAGTGAACACATTTTTATTTTATCTAAAAATTTTCGCCCACCTTCGATACCGCCTTTGATTTCGAATGCTACAATATTTCCGCCTAATTTCATTTGTTTCTTCGCCACTTCATAACTTGGATGAGATGGAAGAAATGGATATTTCGTCAGTTCTACATTCGGATGACTTTCTAAAAACTCAGCTACTTTTAAGGCGTTTTCACAATGTCTCTCCACACGGATTGCCAAAGTCTCTAAGCTTTTTGATAAAACCCAAGCATTGAAAGGTGACATTGCAGGTCCGGTGTTTCTTGCAAAAAGATAAATTTCACGGATCAAATCTTCTCTACCCACTGCTACTCCACCTAAAACACGGCCTTGACCGTCAATTAATTTTGTGGCAGAATGCACAACGACATCTGCTCCGTATTTTATGGGTTGTTGCAAATAAGGAGTTGCAAAGCAGTTGTCTACAATGAAAATCAGATTATGCTTTTTTGCAATCTTACCAAAAAATTCTAAGTCTAAAATTTCTATCGCAGGATTTGTTGGCGTTTCCAGATACAGAATTTTTGTATTTGGCTTGATGTATTTTTCTACATTTACAGAATCTTCTGCTTTGAAATATGTGGTTTCGATATTCCATTTTGGGAAATATTTTGTGAACAACGTGTGCGTAGAGCCGAAAACAGACTGACAACTTACGATATGATCACCTGCATTAAGCAAAGTGGCAAACGTTGAATAAATTGCCGCCATTCCCGTAGCGAAAGCGTAACCCGCTTCTGCACCTTCCATTTTTGCAATTTTATCGGTAAATTCTGTAACATTCGGATTTGAAAATCGGCTGTACAGGTTTTTAGATTTTTCTTCGGCAAAACTCGCTCTCATATCTTCTGCATCTTCAAAAACGAAGCTTGAAGTAAGATACAACGGTGTAGAATGCTCGTCAAACTGAGATCTTTCAGTTTGGGTTCTTATGGCAAGAGTCTCGAAATTTGTTGACAGTTGCTGGTTGTTAGTTTTTGGTTGATTATTATCGCTCATAAACTTGTTTATCTTTTTAGCAATGCATCAATTTAATTATGATTTTTTCAAATTTTTAAATTGACTTGTTACTATATTGTTATAATTTGATTTGTTATTTTTGATAGGATTTCATCCTACCCTGAGTTAAATCGTCCCTTCGGGACTCTTCAGCGCCGGAAAAACTTCCATCTTCCAGCATCCTACTTGTTTATTTCGATTCACTTAATCTTAAAATATCTCCAAAAACTCCTCTTGCCGTTACTTTTGCTCCGGCTCCAGCTCCCATGATAACGATTGGGTTTTCACCATAACTTTCGGTGTAGATTTCAAAAATTGAATCTGAGCCTTTCAGTTGTCCCAAAGCAGAAGTTGCAGGAACAGAAATTAGCTTAACATCAAGATTGCCTTTCTCTTTCTGTAAATCGCCGTGTAAATCACCAACATATCTTAAAACGTGACCAGGCTCCTGATTTTTCTTAATTTTATCGTATTCTTCATCCAAATCTTCAAGTCTCGAAAGAAATTCCTGCTTTGAGATAGAAAGCAAAGCTTCCGGAACCAGATTTTGGATGTTGATATCATTAAATTCATTAATTAAATCTAATTCTCTCGCCAAGATCAATAGCTTGCGAGCCACATCATTTCCTGATAAATCTTCTCTTGGATCTGGCTCTGTGAAACCTTTTTCTAAAGCTTCATTAACGATTGTTGAAAATTTATCATTTCGCAAAGAGAAGTTATTGAAAACATAACTCAATGTTCCGGAAAAAACACCTTTGATTCTTGTAATATTTTCACCGGAAAGGTGTAAAAGCTTTATGGTATCGATTAACGGCAAACCTGCCCCAACATTGGTTTCATACAAATAACGCTTGTTGTTTTTATTCAACGTATATCTTAGTTTACGGTATTCTTCGATAGGAAGTGTGTTGAAAATTTTATTTGAGGAAACCAAATCAAACCCATTTTCTGCCAATGCATGATAATTTTTAACAAAATCTGTACTTGCTGTGTTATCGACTACGATTAGATTTTCAAGCTGGTTTTCTTTAGAGAAATTAATTAATTCTTCTACATTTGAAGTTTTTTCAGATGCAAAAACCTCATCGCTCCATTGGTTGTCAAAACCTTTTTTGTTGAAAGCTATTTTTCTTGAATTAGCTACCGCAACAACTTTAAGATGTATATTTTTTCTTCTTTTAATTTCTTCCGAAGAATGTAAAACCTGCTCTATTAAAGTCTTTCCTACATTTCCGTGACCGATAATTGCCAAGTGAACTGTTTTTGGTTTTTTGAAAATTTCAGACTCAATGATATTTTTAGTTTTCTCATCCTGAGAAGATGTCACAACAATATTAATTCGTTTTTCGCTTGAATTCTGGTTTAAAAGCAATGGAAAAACATTGTTTCTTGCCAGTTCAGAAAGTATTTTATTTAGATCATCTGCTACAAAACCGATAACAGAAACATTATTGATGCTGTAAATCTGAGAAACTTTACCTGATTTTCTTTCTGCAGCAAACTCTTCAATCAGACAGTTTACCGCTTTTTCAGAATCATCTTCGTGTACGAGAATTGACAATCCGTTTTCTACTGCCTGCTGAGAAATTATTCCCACACTGATACGGGCGAATGTAAGAGCCTTAAAAACTCTTCCGTCGATTCCTATTTCGCCCAAAAAGTCTTGTCCTTCAAATTTGATGATTGATCTGTTCTTTAAAAATTTTATTTCGTTTGCATTACTTTTCATCTGTAACCTTTTTTATTTTTTTATAAGACGGAATTACCTTAAACTCCTTTTTCCCTACAAAATATTATTTATGATATTATTTAATTGACTGTATTCCATTAAGAAGGCGTCGTGCCCATGAACTGATTTGATCTCGTGATAGAAAACATCTTTCTTATTTTCCTTTAGCTTTTCAAAGCCATTCCTAATTTCAGAGGCAGGAAAAAATAAATCTGTATCTACAGAGATCATGTGCATTCGTGCCTGGATCTTCTCCATCCTATTTTCATCAGCATTAATATTCATCAATAAATGATTCATCAATTGATAAGATTTTAAACTAAATCTTTCGGCAAGAGATTTCCCGTGATAATTAAGCCAGTTTTCAGATTCTAGCTCCTGTTTTTCCTGAGTGTATTTGTTTTGAAATCTGTCGTTTAAAGACTGAGGTGTTCTGTAGCATAACATCGCATGAATTCTGGCCTTTTGTAGCGGTTCATCATTTCCATTTAATAAAAATTTCTGAACAAGACATTGTGCATGCAACCAATCATGAGTTTTAGAATCACAGGCAATCGGAATAAAAATTTCGGCCAAATCTGGCTTTTTTGAAAGCATTTCCCAGCCAATTCCGCCTCCTAAAGACCCTCCAATCAGAGCGTATATGTTTTTAATATGTAAAGATCCAAGACCTTTCAGAAATACATTTGCAATATCTGAAGGTGTAAAATCTGAATATTCGTCAATAAAAAAATCGTCATATCCATTTCCGGGAATATTGAAACAGAGCACTGTATATTTAATTGTATCAATCACCTGATTTTCACCGATCAACTGTTTCCACCAACCCTTTTCTCCGGCAACATCCGAGTTTCCGGTTAAGGCATGATTGACCAAAATGATGGGTGCTGAAAATAGCTCTTTCCCAAAAAGCTGATAGCTTAGCGGGATATGATATTCTTTGTGAGAATCGGTTTTGTACAAAAAATTAATATGTTGCAGTTCTGTTTTCAAATTTTATATTATTATAAATAAATTTGAAAATGCCACGAGAAATGGCTGAAAAGAACTTCAGTAAGTTATCTGTCCAAAATAAATTATTTGGTAGAACGTAGCACCTTCTCTGCTTGCGCAAAGGGTTGCTAAGGTTTCACAGGGTCTATCCCTCAACCTTTCTTGATAACATTTTCAATATGTAAATGAACGAATGGTGCAAATATAAAACTTTTTATTTTAAAAATTAAAAAAAATTAACAAATATCATAAAACGTAATATCAGCGAGGTTTGTGGAAGATTGTTAATAATTATTCAGATTAAAAAAATTGGAATTATTTATCAAAAAAATTAACTTAGCCATGAAAATGGCTGAAAATGACTATCGAAAAGCAAAGATTACAAGATAAAGACTGGAAAAACTGGGGACCCTATGTAAGCAACAGGCAATGGGGAAATGTGCGTGAAGACTACAGCCCGAATGGAAATGCATGGCATTTTGCCAACCATGATATTGCAGAAAGCCACACTTATCGTTGGGGTGAAGAAGGTATCGCAGGGATTTCAGATCCTAAACAAATTTTCTGTTTTGCTCTTTCATTTTGGAATAAAAAAGATAAAAGAGTAAAAGAACGCCTCTTCGGATTGAGCAATCCGCAGGGAAATCACGGAGAAGATATTAAAGAAATTTTCTATTACCTGGATAATACACCTACTCACAGCTATATGAAAATGGTGTACAAATATCCGATCAACGAATTTCCTTATGATGATATTGTAGCCGAAAACGCCAGACGCACCAAAAAGGAACCTGAATATGAGCTTTTTGATACAGGAGTTTTTGATAAAGATGAATATTTTGATATTTTCATAGAATACTGTAAGTCTGATGCGCATGATATTCTGGTACGTGTCACGGTCTGCAACAGAAGCGACAAAGCTGCGCCCATTGTTGTATTACCTACAGCTTGGTTTAGAAATAACTGGAAATGGGGTTACAATGAATACAAAGGTCAGACAGTAGGGGGAAAAGAAGGTTGCATCGACATTGTTCACGACAGTATTCCCATCAAAAAGTTTTATTCAAAAAATAAAAATGCAGAACAGGTTTTTTGTGATAATGAAACAAATAATCCAAAACTTCATGGAACTCCGTTTGTAGAAAATACTTACTATAAAGACGGAATCAACGATTATATTATTCATCAGAAAAACACTGTAAATCCCGAAAAAAAAGGAACAAAAGCTGCTTTCATCATTGATGAAACTATCGAAGCTGGACAGTCTGAAGTTTTTGAATTCAGATTATCGCCTTATGATATGGACGATGCTTTTTATCAGTTTGATGATATATTCAATGCAAGAATTAATGAAGCGAATGAATTTTATGATGAAATTCAGCAGGATATATTTAATGACGATGAAAAAAATGTGCAGAGACAGGCTTTTGCCGGGCTTCTTTGGAACAAACAATTCTATCATTACAATGTCGGAAAATGGCTGAATGGCGACCCCAATTATGAGGCGCCGAGAGATTTTAAAAATTATGTAAGAAACACAGAATGGGAACATCTTCACAATAAAGATATCATCTCAATGCCCGATAAATGGGAGTATCCTTGGTATGCAACTTGGGATTTGGCATTCCATTGTGTTCCTTTTGCCATTATTGATGCCGAGTTTGCGAAAAACCAATTGCTTCTGCTTACTAAAGAATGGTACATGCATCCCAACGGGCAAATGCCGGCTTACGAATGGAATTTGAGTGACGTTAATCCGCCTGTGCATGCATGGTCGTGCTTCAGGGTTTTTAAAATTGATGAAAAAACAAACGGAAAACCAGATCTCTTATTTCTTGAAAAAGTTTTTCAAAAGCTTCTTCTCAACTTTACCTGGTGGGTCAACAGAAAAGATAAAAACGGTAAAAATATTTTTGGCGGCGGATTTTTAGGATTAGATAACATTGGTGCTTTTGACCGAAATATGGAACTTAAAGATGGCGAACATCTTGAGCAGGCCGACGGTACAAGCTGGATGGCGATGTATGCACTAAACATGATGCGGATTGCTATGGAATTGGCTCAATACTATCAGGTGTACGAAGATATGGCCATCAAATTTTTTGAGCATTACCTTTATATCGCCGAAGCCATGGAAAATATGGGTGAAGACAAAGAAGGGCTTTGGAACGAAGAAGATGGTTTCTTTTACGATGTTTTACAGTTGGCCAACGGAGAAAGTGTTTCTTTGAGATTGAGAAGTATTGTCGGGCTTATTCCTTTGTTTGCAGTTGAAATTATCGATCATCATCTGCTGAGTAAAATGCCTAATTTCCGTGAAAGAATGGATTGGGTTTTAAAAAACAAACCTGAACTCACCTCTTTAGTTTCTCACTGGGACGAAGAAGGAAGCGGGAGAAAACATCTGATGAGTATTCTTCGCAAAAATAGACTCACCAAGGTTTTGAGAAGAATGCTGGATGAAAAAGAATTTTTGAGCTCTTATGGAATCCGGGCAATGTCTAAGGTATATGAAGAAAATCCGTTTGTGTTTACAGTTCACGGCAACAAAAATGTCGTTTATTATACACCTGCAGAGAGTGACAGCAGAATGTTTGGCGGAAACAGTAACTGGCGTGGTCCGATTTGGTTTCCGATTAATTTCCTGATTGTTGAAAGTTTACAACGTTTCCATTTTTATTACGGAAACAGCTTAAAAGTAGAATTCCCAACCGGAAGTGGCGAAAAGAAAAATTTGGATGAAGTTGCCCAAAATATCAGCGGCAGACTTTGCTCTATTTTCCTGAAAGATGAAAGCGGACAACGCGCTTTTAACGGAGGGAATTATAAATTTAATTATGACCCGAACTTCAAAGATTACATCACATTTTATGAGTATTTCCACGGAGATAATGGTCGCGGAGTCGGAGCTTCACACCAAACAGGTTGGACTGCAACCGTAGCGAAACTGATGAAGCCAAGATTGGCGTAATTGGGTTGGAGGGTTTTAGTGTTTGAGCGTATTAGAGTTTGAGAATTGTAGAAATTCTTTATTTCCTGAAACTCTCAAACCCTAGACTCTCCACTCTATTTCTCAACCTTCTCTCCGTTTACAAAAACTTCGTACCCGATTTCTACATTGGGTTCAAGTGTTTTTGAAACTGAACAATATTTTTCAAAAGATAATTCTGATGCTTTTAAAGCTTTTTTGGGATCGATATTTCCTTCCAATAAAAACTTCACCATAATAGATTTGAATGGTTTTGCATCTTCCACAGGAATTCTTTCTCCTTCCACTTCAGCTTTGAAACCTGTGATTTCCTGCCTTTGCTTTTTCAGAATAGAAACAACATCAATTCCGCTGCAACCCGCAACTGCCATCAAAACACTTTCCATTGGTGAAACACCTTTTGCACCTGGCTGAGATGTATTGTCTAACAAAATTGAATTTCCCTGCGCATTGGTACATTCAAATAAAAAATCGTCGTTGAGTCTGTTTAGTGTAATTTTCATTATTGCTTATTGCTTATTGCTTATTGCTTATTGCTTATTGCTTATTGCTTATTGCTTATTGCTTATTGCTTATTGCTTATTGCTTATTGCAAAATTATAAAATCTTGCTTTACTAATTATTCGTAAATCAATCCTTGAGAATCCATTTGTTTCTTTTCTTCGTCGCTCATTGTTTTACGTAAAACTTTTACGGTGTAAGCACCTTTCACTTTGTTGTTATCGTAATACATCCAGTCCGAAAGATTTTCAACATTTACAACGACCTCATCGCCAAGCTTTACACCAATGGGTTCCATCGGTTCATTTTGTATAATGCCATAATATTTTCCGTTATCAAAAATGATATCGCCAATCCAGATGTGTTCACCGCCGCCACTTGGCGTATCAAACTTTTGTTTAATTGTGAAATTTGAGAAGTTTGGGTTTTTGCTCAAAAGCGCCTGATGAAAATCTGATTTAAAAGTTTTCTTTGCACTTTCAATAGCAGTATTCATTTCGTTATCTTCAGTTTCAACAAGTACCACATCGGGCTCTCCGTCTCTCTGCACTTTCTCTCTTTTATTTTCGCAGCTAATAGCTATCAACAAAAACAAAACTGTAATCAATAATTTTTTCATTTGCTTATTTTTATAAAATTCCTCTTGCTTTTATCTCAAGATATTTATTAACCCGATCAACAATAGGCTTTCAATTTATTATTTTAATCATATTAAAATATATTTAGCCGTGGAGAAGCGTTTTTATTCACATTGGATTTGCATCCAGTTAATTACGTTAAACTCATTTTTCCTAAATTTTGAAAATTTACTTTTGTTAAAAATTAGTTCAACACTTTTATCTTTTTCATTATAATAAATCAACCAAGGCGTCACAATTTTGTTTGAATACGCTAAAACTTCATTTATCAAATTTATATTTTCTGAATAAATTGAAATTTCAAATTCAAGTTTAAATGAATTTTCAAGCTTATGATATTTTTCAATAGAAATTAACTTACAATTTTTTTCATAATTGAAAATTTTTTCACTTAATTTTTTAGCTTTAATTTCAGTATTTTGATTTTCAGTAATTATTGTAAGATAGATTTTATTCATTACATTTTAATTAAAAATTTAGATCTATTTTCCAATACATCCATAGACAATCTGCTATTATCTTATTATAAAATCCCTCTTGCTTTTATCTCAAGATATTTATTAATGACATCAACATTCAGATTCTCAGGAAGCGTGTAGACTGAGTAAATTCCGTATTTTCTTAATTCCTGAATGATGAGTTTTTTTTCAAATTCAAATTTCTCAGCGATGATTTCATCATAAATCCCCTGCATACTTTCGGGATGAGTATTCATGAGTTTCTGTATCTCAGTATTTTTAAAGAATACAACCACCAATAAATGGTTTTTGGCAATACCTCTCAAATATTTCATCTGTCTGTTTAGACCATCCAATGTTTCGAAATTGGTAAATAGCAAAACCAAACTTCTTTGATTAATTGAGTATTTCACATCCTGATACAGCCTATTGAAATCACTTTCAAAAAAATCGGTTCTAATATTATATAACGCTTCAGAAATTTTTCTTAATTGACCTGATTTATTTTCGGCAGCTATTTTATTTTCGGTTTTCTTTGAAAAGGTCATCATTCCGGCGCGGTCACCTTTTTTCAAAATAATATGAGAAAGCGCCATGGTTGCATTGATCGAATAATCAAGAAGACTTAAGCCGTTAAAAGGCATTTTCATCGTTCTTCCTTTATCAATCAACATAAAAATACGTTGCGATTTTTCATCCTGAAACTGGTTGACCATCAAACGATTGGTTTTAGAAGTCGCTTTCCAGTTGATCGTTCTTACATCATCTCCGGGAACATATTCTTTGATTTGCTCAAATTCCATCGTATGTCCCAGTTTTCTGATCTTTTTGATGCCTCCTAACAAAAACTCATTCTGAAGCGCCATCAACTCGAATTTTCTTAAATGAATAAATGACGGATAAGAAGCCAACGAAGTATCTTTCTGAAATATAAATCTTTTTGAAACGAAACCAATAGGCGACGAAGCATAAACATTTAAAGCTCCGAAATTGTATTCTCCACGTTCTTTCGGTTCTAGAAAATATTGAAACAACGTATTTTTACCAGACTGAATTTCTTTTTTAATTAAAAAATCCCGCTTCTGAAACTGAAAAGGAATTTCATCAATCACCTTTACATTGATTTTAAAACTATAATTATTTTTAATATCAACTTTCACTGCATTTTCATCACCGTTCGACAGTTTTTCAGGCAAAATTCTTTGTGCTAAAACAGCATCTTTTTGTCTGAAAACAAGCAAATAATCAACAAAAACTGTAAGGAAAATCAATAATAAAAGTCCATGCCCTAAAATCATAAAAAACGGAAAGAAAAATGCCAAAACATAAAGCATTCCTACACCGATGAGTGCGAAAAAAAAGCGGGTATTGATGTATAGATTTTTCAAGGTTGCAGATTTTAGGTTTTTACGACTGTTGAAGGTTCTTAGCTTTATAATTCATTTAGCCGTTTAGCATTTAAAATTAAACTGAATCTTTGTCATTCCGGAGGAATCTCAATAAATTTTGTAGAGATGCTTTCAGCATAACAAACATAATGTTTATAAATATTTTGAAATTATTATTACTTATAACCTACCTTGGAATCTCTATTCCTTCTAAAATCTGGCGAATAATTTCATCAGCAGTCAAACCTTCCATTTCTCTTTCAGGAGAAACAATTACTCTGTGTCGTAACACTGCGTAGCTCGCTTCTTTGATATCTTCAGGCGTTACAAAATCTCTGCCTCTTAAAGCTGCAAAAGCTTTTGAAGCCGTTAATAATGCAAGACTCGCTCTTGGAGAAGCTCCTAAATACAAAAGCTGATTTTCTCTTGTATTGATGATAATTTTAGCGATGTATTCAATCAGTTGAAATTCAACGATAATCTCTTTTACTAATTTCTGATAATTATTTAACTGTTGTGCTGTAATCACTTTGTTTACCGCTTCAGTCTTGTCTTCAAGTCTGCTGTCATGCTGATTTTTGATAATTGCAACTTCTTGCTCCAGATTAGGATAACCTACATTGATTTTGAATAAAAATCGGTCAAGCTGAGCTTCCGGAAGTCTATATGTTCCTTCATGTTCTATTGGATTCTGAGTCGCAACAACAAGAAAAGGTTCATCCATTTCGTAACGGGTTCCGTCAATTGTAATCTGCTTCTCCTCCATTACTTCAAACAAAGCCGCCTGCGTTTTTGCCGGAGAACGGTTGATTTCATCAATCAGAATGAAGCTTGAGAAAATGGGTCCTTTTTTAAACTCAAATTCAGAATTTTTCATGCTGAAAATTGATGTTCCTAAAATATCTGAAGGCATCAAATCCGGCGTAAACTGTATTCTGCTGAAATCAACATCAATGGTTTTTGCCAGTAATTTTGCCGTAATTGTTTTTGCAACTCCCGGAACGCCTTCAATCAAAACATGACCATTTGAAAGCAAAGCAGCCAAAAGATGTTCGACCATATCTTCCTGGCCGACAATTACTTTTGCAATCTCCGTTTTTACTTTATTTAAGTTTTCACGAAGCTCAATCATATCAATTCTCGACTCAAATTGGCTCTGATCTTTTTGTTCTTTATTTAAATTGATAGAATTTTGATTTTCTAAATTCTGATCATCATAATTTTCCATATTGTTTTGTTTTTATTGTTTTTGAAGATTTGGAATCCTCCTCTTCAAATTATTTTAAAATCTCATCCAAAAGACTATTTATTCTTGCTAAATCTTCTTTCATTACACTTGCATAAGGATCCTGCGCTTTTTTAATTAAAACAATAGCTTCGTTAACTATTTCTGCAGGTTTTCCTGTTTTCAGCTGAAGTCTTTTAGCAAATTCTTCATCTAGATTTTGGGTATCGATTAGAAGATCGAGCCTTACTTTATTTAAAAAATACTGAGCCTTTTTCGCCATCATATCATGAAAGTCACCTTCCTGTAAGTAAAGATTCCCTATACTTTTTACAAAATCTGCCGACGTATTTTTTAACGGTTCAATGATTGGAACGATTCGCTGTTTACGTTTTATATTAAAGAAAATAAATAAGACTAATCCTCCTAAAAACACCCACCAAGCATATTTCAAAGCTGGATTAGAAAGAATAAATCGCAATAAAGAACTCGATTCTTTGGTGTTACTTTCTACAAACCACAACGTTTCTCTGTCGCTTAAATATGAAAAAACACTTTGTGCATATTTTACATTTCCTGATTGTAAAAGATAATAATTCGTTAAAAAAAGTGGTTCGCAATGCACATAAATTGTCCCTTTTCCAAATGTTGCTTTGATGAAATTTGCCTGATCTTCATTGTTTTCTTCAACTGTTTTTCCTAAAATCTGAACATTCGGTTTAATGTAAGAAAAACCTCTTCCCGAAGGAAATTTATCTAATTTAATAAAATCATTCTGATATTTTTTATCGGTCAGTTTCAGAACATTCTCATTTTCATAAGAGATTTTAGAACCATAAAACCCAATCGTATCTGAAATATTTTTCGGAAGTCGGTTGGCAATAATCATCGCATCCGAACCTTTGGAAACCTCATCTAAAATTTTATTCCAAGATTCAGGATCGATTTCGCTTTCTAAGATGAGAATATTGTGTGGCTTTTTGTTTTTATCGGTGTAATAATCGTAAGGTGCAACGTCAATTTTTGTCAGATTATTTTTAAATAAATCTTTTGCTTCTTTATTAAAAACAAAGAGCCCAAAAGGAGATTTCTGATTGACATCAAAGTTTTTTCGCCAGTCTGTAACTTCCTTTTTATTCACTTCAAACAATGCCAAAATCACCATGATAATGATGAAAATAACAGCATATATTTTGAAAGTTTTATTCATTTTAAAGAAGTTTAATTAAGGTTTAAATCCGTGAAACTGATTTTTAAATTTGCCATAGCTTTGCTCATCAATACTGAATTCTCCATACCAGACATAATCGAAAATATAGGAAAGGTTGTAAAATTCATTTTTAAGATGTGCAGCTTTCAGTTCGGCTACATAATCTTTATTTGTTTTTTCGGGATTCCAAATAATGAGTTTTTTATCACTTAATTTTTTAAGAATAAACAAAAACTGATATCGAACTGCAGAACGGTAATCTCCATTATTCTCAAATTTTGCAATACTTTGTGGAAAGTTGATCTCATGAATGTTTTCATGAAGCTCTTCTTCGTTGATTTCTAATTTTTTATTCTTTTTACCAAAAAATAAGCTTCCTTTTGTATTGATTAAAAACTTAATGATGAAATAAAGTAGAAAACCAACCACGAGAATTGCAAAAAGACGGATAACAACACTGGTAATCTGCGAAGAGGTCTCTAAACTGGTGTCACCAAAAATACTTCGAAGAAGTTGAGCTATCTTACGCTGAAGCTTTTCAAAAAAAGATTCTCTGGGTTTTGAGGTGGTGTAATCAAACTCATTTCCTTTGTATCTGGACGGCAGATTTTCTCTAAATTTCTTTGGAAAAACCGTGTTCTCGGTTTGAGGATTGGCTTTTAAAACAGAATCTGCAACATACATATTTTTGTAATGTGAAGTCACCACAGAATCTTCAATATACATTTCAGAATAATCATCATCTTCATATTCCTGAGACTTGAAAGTCACAAGATTTAGAAAAATCAGTAAAAAAAACAGAAATTTATTCATTGATACCAATCGTTTCAATTTCTTCCAACTCTATTTTTTGATGAAAATCTCTTCGGCTGTCGTAATACATCAATCCCGAATTTACATACAGCATATTCGATAAGAAGAATGATACCAAGAGCGAAATTCCATACATTACAAACATCATTATTCCTAAACTTCCTGCGAAAGGATTTTGTTCGAAATTAGCATCAGGCGCAGTCGTCGTTATTTTAAGCATGAAAAAAATCATTGGTATTGCCGTAAAAATGGTCGTAATTACATAAAGAATAATTGAGATAACAACGGTAGAACCCCAATATTTCCAGAAAGGAGATTTTTCTCTTCCATTCGTGTAAGAAAACTGTGATCGTATAGAATAGCTTAAACTTTCGAAGAAGCCTCTTTTACTATTAAAATAATCATACATTAAAAATGTAATCACATTAAATAATGCCGGATAAACCAATACTATAAGAAAAATCCCGACAACAATTACTATCATCACATAAGAAATACCCATCAAAATGAGCGATAATGGTGTTACAATGAAGATCACTCCCAAACAAAGTTTTCCTATTTTGCCTGCATTTCTCTTAAAATCGCCGAGAATATCATCAGTTCTTATCTTTGTTTCACCTTCCGCAAGTCTTTTAAGATAAAACACAGGGAAAAGGTAATTGACAATCATCATAAGTAAAAAGAGCAGGAAAGTTATCAGTCCTATCACGACAAACATTCCGATATTATCCTCAAAATATGATTCAAAATAATAGCTTTCTCCACTCATATTTGAGCCGAATATCTGCATAATAAGTTCTCGATATCCGAAAATAAATATCGCAACCATCAGAATAAGCAAGAGCCCATTCAGCAGAATATAGTTTTTAAAGTAGTTTTTACCGTATAATTTGAAAAAGGTAAAACTGTCGGTGATAAATGCTCCGAAATCTCTTTTTTTATAAAACTGCATCATTGATAGTGTTTTTTATTCGGCGGTTAACAATATGTGGATAGATAAAATAATAAAAACCAATAATACCCAGACAGCCAAAAATTATCAAAAGATTGAGAAATAAAGGCATATTTAGAGCATGTCTTGTAACATAACCTTCAATAATACCGGCACATATTGTGAAGGGAACTGTACTTAAAAATATTTTGAATGAATTTTTGAATCCGTTTTTAAAAGAATTAAATCTTGAAAGCGTTTTTGGAAAAAGAATAGATGTTCCGAGAATTAAACCGCACATTCCTTCAACCACCATGCTGAAAATCTCAAACGCACCGTGAAGCCAGATTCCCCTAGCGCTGTCGCCTAAAGCTCCGTGTTCGTAGAAAAAATACTGAAAAGTACCAACCATGACAGAGTTTCGCATCAAAAGATATAAAGTACCAAGTCCACCAAAAATTCCGTAGATGTAAAGTTTTGCACCAACGATAATATTATTGAAAGTAATTCCTATTGTACTTCCCCAAGTAGAACCATCCTGATAAACGCCCACCGCGTTTCCGTTTTTGATGTTTTCGATAGTCATATTCACATAACCTTCACTCAGGATAAGATTTGCAAAATCTTTATCATAAACTGCCGAAAGAACGCCAATCAGCATAAAAAAAATAAAGAACAAAAATGAGTAGATTAAATATCTACTGTTTTCATACACAATTAAAGGAACTTCTGTTTTAAAGAAATAAATAAGTCTATTTTCTTCGACTCTTTTGGTTTTATAAATTTTCTGAAAAATTTGAGAAGAAAGATGGTTTAGATAAACTGTTGTATTACTTTTGGGGTAATAAGTCTGTGCAAAAGAAAGATCGTTGACGAGGTTGATGTACAACGATGACAGGTCATCAGGATTTTTTTTAATTTTCCCTTGAACAACCTGCTCAATTCCCAACCATTTTTCTTTATTTTGTCTAATGAAATAAACCTCTCTCATAATTGTAAGGCTAAAATAATAAAAATTATGTCTCAAATTGCGATTAATACCTCCCAAAATGTAAATATTAATTTTATCACGGCAAGTATCGGAGAACGAATGGTAGCTTACATTATCGATCTTCTCATTAAGGTGGCTTATCTTGTGGCTACGTTCTATTTATTTTTTAGTGTTTTCAATTTAGGATATATTTTAGATGGTTTAGATTCCTGGTCTCAAAACGCAATCTATATTGTTCTTACATTACCTGTTGCTATTTATCCGCTTGTTTTGGAAAGCTTGATGGAAGGGCAGACTCCCGGAAAAAAAGTAATGAAAATACGAGTGGTAAAAATCGATGGTTACCAGGCAAGTTTCGGAGATTATTTGATCAGATGGGTTTTCAGACTGATCGATACAACCTTTGCAGGAATTGTAGGTTTGATTTCTATGATCGTTTCTAAAAACAACCAGCGTTTAGGAGATATTGCTTCCGGAACAGCGGTAATTTCACTCAAAAACAATATCAATATTTCCCATACTATTCTTGAAAATATCAACCACGATTATATCCCCACTTTTTCACAAGTGATCGGATTAAGCGATAACGATATGAGAATTATAAAAGATAATTACTTAAAAGCCCTTAGAATTGACGACAGACAGGTGATTACGAAGCTTTCAGACAAAATAAAAAGTATTCTCAAGCTAGAAGTCGATCCCACAAAAATGACCGAAAGACAGTTTATCGCAATTATTATTAAAGATTACAATTATTATACTGGGAAAGACAATTAATCAATGGTGAATTTTACTTCGCAAGTGAATAGTGAATTTTTAAATATGCTTAATCAAAAATCAATTTATTGATTTCTAAAATTCATTTGCAGCAGATTTCTTAACTGCTTAATAGTAAGAAAGAATATTTGTAAATTAAAAACTACTGCAAAAGAGACCAAATTCCGAAACCAATACCCGCATAAGCTACAACGGTGATAATATCTGCAATGGGTTGAGAAAAGCGTTTTTCAGCAATTTTTTCGGAATTAATCTGATTCTTATGAAATTTCAGAACTTTTTCACGGTCACGAACCGGATGAGCAACCAGACTGTCATTTTCCCAACGGTCAACGATTACTTTATAAGTTCTACCATCAACATCAATTTTAACATTTTTATTGGGTACAAGTTTCTCCTGAATATTAACTGGCGTAAGTGTTTGTTGTGCATTCAGGTTTTGACTTTGAGATTTAGCATTTATACTTTCTCCTTGTACTGAAGTCGTATTTGCAAGAGCTATATTGTTTTTAGATTCCTGCTTATTGTCGGTTGCCGTATCTACAGTTTTTTTAACCTGATAAGTGTAACAACTCACAAGAGAAAGTGATAAAATGATAAGATAAAGATATTTTCGCATTAGCCAAATTTAAGAATTAAACGGAATATTTAATATTTTCTTTTAAAAGATTATGTTTTTAAAAAAAAATCAGTTTTTTTTTGAGGGATATAAAAGTGACAAGCAAAACGAATTTACCATTCACAGTTTGCATTCAAATTTCTGCGGTGTAATTTTTGCAGTTTTATTTTAATTAAATTTAAACTATGAAATTAGAAAACAATAAATCCGGAAATGGCGGAGTGATTACACTTAGCAACGAACTTAAAGAAGTAGGAAGATTAACGTACACTATTTTCCCTGAAGACAATAAATTGATTATTTCTTTCGTATTGGTTCATCCCGAATTTGAAGGTCGTGGAATGGGAAAATTTCTTGTTGAAGAAGCTATTAAATTTTCAAGAGAAAACAAGTGGAAAGTCTATCCGCATTGTTCGTACGCAAGAGCCGTAATGAGAAGAATGAATGATGTGGAAGATATTTTTTTACAGAACTAAAACTTCATTGAGCAGAATATCTTCAATATCATCAGGGTAATTGACCTGAAAATGAAGATCCGAAGCAACCCATCTTTTAATTTCTTCTACATCTAAAATTTTAGAATTCGGAATTCCCATTTTGTCTAAAGCGCAGGCATTGCATTCCTGTTCGTATTGATTATGAATGGGAATTACAAACAATTTTTTATCCATAAAAAGTGCTTCTGCCGGAGTTTCAAATCCTGCGTTGCATAAAATTCCGTCGCAGTTTTCGAAATATTTTAAATATTGAATTTCATCAATTGGGAAAATCTCAACATTTCTCTCCTTTCTCTGAAGTTTGCTGTGTTTGGAAAAAACTTTCCATTCTACAGAAATTTCACTTAAAACTTTAATGATATTTTCATCAGAAAAACTCGGAAGATACACCACATAAAATCCTTTTTTATCAGGATTCAGATTTCTGATTTTTCTTCTGATGACCGGTTTTTTGATTTGTGAATGATAATTTTCAAAATGAAAACCTATTTTTTTCTCACTCGGAACGTAATATTTTAAAATCAACTCTCCGAAAAAGTCTTTTTTCACTGGTTTTGGGGTTTCTTTAAAACTCATAGAAGCCTGATGACTCAGCTCAATCATATTTAAATTTTTAGTTTTACACGCCCAACCTGTTAATGGCTCGTAATCATTGATGATTAAATCGTATTTACTTAAATCGATTTGTTTAATGGTTTTAAAAGCTTCGAGAAAGTTATTTTCAAAAAGGATTTTTTTATAGGAAATCCCTCCTGTTTTGTTGTAAAGCAGCGAAACACCTTTATGTTGAAAGTTAATGGGAAAATCGGCTTTTAACTGAGATTGATGACCACTGATTAAAGTATCAACAGAAGCATACTTTTTAAGAATAGGAATAATTTCCTGTGCGCGTGCAACATGACCGTTTCCTGTTCCCTGAAATGCATACAAAATCTCCATTCTACGTAAATTGAGTTACAATTTTCAAAAGATCTGAATTATTGATGTCCTGAATCTCTTCCGATTCATCGTCTTTCAGCAAATGTTTATGATCTTCGTAATGAAAGATTTTCCATTCGTTCTGATTAAATTCGAGAGCAGATAGATTTTCAATCCAGTCGCCGGAATTAAAATAAGTACAAGATCCTTTTTTAGTGACAACTTCACGCATTTGCGGCTGATGAATGTGCCCGCAAACTACATAATCGTAACCATTGTCAATGGCCAATTCAGAAGCAGTCAATTCAAAATCACCAATATATTTTACCGCTTTTTTTACATTGTTTTTAATTTTTTTCGAAAACGAGTATTTTTCTCTACCCATTTTTTCTAAAAACCAATTGACAACATTGTTGATGACGATTAAAAGATCATAGCCTTTGCCGCCAAGTTTGGCAATCCATTTTGAATGTTGTACCGATGCATCAAAAACATCTCCATGAAAGATCCATGTTTTTTTATCATTGACTTCAAGACAAAGTTTGTTGCAGACTTTGAGCTTACCCAATTCAAAATCTGTAAACTTTCTGAACATTTCATCATGATTTCCTGTAATATAATAGACATCTGTGTTTTTCGTAGCAAATGAAATGATCTTTTTGATCACTTTAAGATGAGGCTTAGGGAAGTAAGACTTTTTAAACTGCCAGATATCAATGATATCACCATTTAAAACTAGCGTTTTCGGTTGAATAGAATTTAGATACCGTAGAAGTTCTTTGGCCTTACATCCGTAAGTTCCCAAATGTACATCCGAAATGATAACAAGTTCAACGTTTCTTTTCAAATTGCAGAATTTATCTTACTAATGATCAAAAGTGATCGCCATACGTGTCAGTATTTTAATTTACCAAAGATGGCGATTGCACAATTGATTCTTATGCAAAGAAACTAATTGAAAATGAATTGTATATGAATGCTATATTATTTTTACTGTAAAACTACATTAAAAAATGCCACGAAAACACAAATCTTGGATTCGTGTTTTCGTGGCAAGAAATAAAACTTTGCTACAAACAGCAATTTTATTTTTATAAAGACTCTAAAAGTTCGTCAGTAATCTCCATGTTATGATAAACGTTTTGTACGTCATCATCTTCTTCGAAACGATCAAGCATTTTCATATTTGCTTTAAACTGATCTAAAGTAACTTCTTTTATATTATTCGGAATTCTTTGTAATTCTGCACTTTTAGCTTCTATTTTTAGCTCATCCAATTTGTGAGATAATGAACCAAAATCTTCAAAAGCAGTTGTAATCATTACTTCTTCTTCATCTTTTTCTACATCTTCCGCTCCACCGTCGATCATTTCCATTTCAAAATCATCCCAATCCATTGTAACTTTAGCTAAATCAATAGTGAAAATCCCCTTTCTGTCGAAGATAAAAGCTAATTCACCATTTTTTCCAAGGTTACCGTCAAACTTATTGAAAATAGCTCTTACATTGGCAACAGTTCTTGTAGGATTATTTGTAGTACATTCTACAAAAAATGCAACGCCACCTTGTCCGTAACCTTCATAAGTGATCTCTTCATAGTTTTCTGCATCGGCTCCACCTGCTTTTTTAATGGCTCTTTCAACATTATCTTTCGGCATATTGGCACCCTTTGCATTTTGGATACATCTTCTCAATGCAGGGTTAGCTTCAGGATCTGTACCTCCGGCTTTTACTGCTAAAGCAATGTCTTTACCTATCTTAGAGAAAGTCTTGGCCATTTTGTCCCAACGAGCCATTTTTGAGGCTTTTCTATATTCAAATGCTCTTCCCATGTTATAATTTAAATTTTGACAAAATTACTTAAAATCAACAACAAAAAAAATACCCCCAGAAATCTGGAGGTATTTATTATTTAGAAAATTAAATTATTTTCTTCTTTTCTTAGCCGGAGCTTTCTTCTTAGGAGTAGCTGGTAAGTCAGATTTTTTGTAAGTATCCCACTCTGCACCAGAGATTCCTCTTACAACAACTCTTCTATCAGCTTGTCTTTCAGCATCAGAAGCAGTTTCATCAACAGTAGCTTCTTGCTCACCGATACCGATTGATTTCAATACTGATGGGTTAACACCTCTAGCCTCTAAAGCAGCAACTACAGCAGCAGCTCTTTGTCTAGATAAGTTCAAGTTATAAGTATCGCTACCTTTTTTATCAGTCATACCAACGATCACAAAGTTTTCAGCTGGTGCTTCTTTAATAATTCTAGCCGCTTGATCTAATTTACCATTAGATTGAGCTCTGATAGTAGCTTTGTTAAAGTCAAATAATAGATCTCTAAACTCTTCTGTTACTTTTTCAGCAACTGGCTTAGCTGGTGGAGGAGGACATCCGTTGAATTCTGGAACACCAGGAACTGTAGGACATGCATCATCTTTATCTAAGATACCATCACCGTCTGTATCTGGCCAAGGACAACCGTTGTTTTCTGCAGGACCTGCAACAGTAGGACAAGCATCATCTTTGTCGATAATACCATCACCATCTGTATCTGGCCAAGGGCAACCATTGTTTTCAACCGGACCAGCAACATCTGGACACTGATCGTCTTTATCTGGAACTCCATCACCGTCGGTATCAGGACATCCTTGGAATTCTGGTAAACCTGGTGTATCTGGACATAAATCGTCTTTATCTAAGATACCATCCTTATCTCTGTCTCTGTTCCCGAATCTAAAGTTCAAAGAAGCAGAAGCTTGCCAGAAATTAGCATAGGTAGCTTTATCACCTGGAGTAGAAACATAATCACCTTGTACACCTAAACCGAAGTTCTTTGTTAACCAGAAGTTAACACCTGCACCTGTAGACACAGTAAAGTGGTTTGCTTTACCCATTTCAGCACCTCCGTCTCCGTTAGAAGTCATTTCTGCAGGATTTCCGTTGATGAAAGTTTGTCTTGGGAAAGAAAGAGCTGTGTAATCATGTCTTAAATAGTTTGCACCTACTCTCAAGTAAGGATCAAACCAAGACTCTTCGTCCCAAATTAAACCAGCAGCTTTAGCTTGAAAACCAAGACCAGTCATTAACATAAACTCTTTACCCATGTTAAGTCTTTTGTTCTCAACATTTCCAACAGAAGTTTGCCAGTCAATAACTAAACCTTTGCCAATGTTTCTAGCAACTGTTAATTTAGAAAGTGGTGGTGTAATAGAAAAATTGTTCATATTGAACATATTCTTCGTCAAATTAGTAGCAGAAAACGTATTACTGAAGTTATTACGCTGTGCTGTATGGTTTTCCGCATGAGCACCAACCCCGATCATCCACGGATTGTTGGTAGTCTGAGCGAAAACAGTAGAGGCAACTGTAAGCGCCAATGCTGAAATTCCTAATTTTAGATTTTTCATAGAATTAAATGATTAAATAATTGATATTGCAAAATAAATATAATTTTTCTTTATAAACAAAGTTTTCAGGATGATTTTTAACTTTTCTTTAATATTCTGTCCAGGTTTCTTTTATTTTCTCTATCTTTTATCGCCTCTCGTTTATCAAAGAGTTTTTTACCTCTTCCCAGTGCGATTAGAATTTTAGCCTTTCCTCCATCATTTATATAAAGTTTTAACGGGATTATTGTATTCCCTGCATCCTTAAGTTTTTTTTCAAATTTTAACAATTCTCTTTTGTGCAAGAGCAACTTTCGTTCCCTTTTTGTCTTATGATTATAAAAAGTACCCAATTTATATTCGTCGATCATCATATTGATGATATACAATTCACCATCAATGAACTGGCAAAAAGACTCTGTAATAGAGGCTTTAGAAGAGCGTAGAGATTTAATTTCGGTACCTGTTAATACCATTCCTGCCTCTATTTCTTCTAGAATCTCATATTCAAATCTTGCTCTTTTATTGAGTATCCTGACTGTTTTTTCAATCTTCATATTCTTAAATTTTGTTATGAAATATACAAAATTTGCTTTCATATAAAAACTTGAGTATTACATTATTATAATTTACCCAAATTCTTTTCGTAATTTTGCGCCAAATTTACAAAACTATATGTTAACAGTATCTAATTTATCTTTACAATTCGGGAAAAGAGTTCTTTTTGACGAGGTAAACATTATGTTTACGAAGGGAAACTGCTACGGAATCATCGGAGCTAATGGTGCAGGAAAGTCTACATTCCTTAAAATATTAACTGGAAAACAAGACCCAACAACAGGACACGTATCTTTGGAACCTGGAAAAAGAATGTCTGTTCTTGAGCAGGATCACTTTGCGTACGATCAATTTACTGTACTGGAAGCGGTTTTAAGAGGTAACAAAAAATTATTTGAAATAAAAGAAGAGATGGATGCCCTTTATGCAAAGGAAGACTTCTCTGACGAAGACGGAATTAAAGCGGGTGAACTAGGCGTTGTTTACGATGAAATGGGCGGCTGGAACTCAGAATCTGACGCACAAACCATGCTTTCAAATGTCGGTATCAAAGATGACATGCATTGGCAAATGATGAGTGAGCTGGAAAATAAGGACAAAGTAAAAGTTCTTTTGGCTCAGGCGCTTTTCGGAAATCCTGATGTATTGATTCTGGATGAACCTACGAATGACCTTGATATTGATACAATTTCTTGGTTGGAAGATTTCCTTGCTGATTATGAGAATACGGTAATCGTAGTTTCTCACGACCGTCACTTCTTAGATACGGTTTGTACGCACATCGGAGATTTAGATTACGCTAAATTAAACCTTTACACAGGTAACTACTCTTTCTGGTACCAAGCTTCTCAATTGGCTACAAGACAAAGAGCTCAGGCGAACAAAAAAGCGGAAGAAAAGAAGAAAGAACTTCAGGATTTTATCGCGAGATTTAGTTCAAATGTTGCAAAAGCTAAACAGGCTACTGCAAGAAAGAAAATGATCGATAAATTAAACATCGATGATATTAAGCCATCTTCAAGAAGATATCCTGCAATCATTTTTGAAATGGAGAGAGAAGTAGGTGATCAGATTTTAGATGTAAAAGGTCTTGAAAAAACAAAAGATGGAGAATTATTGTTCTCTAATATTGATCTTAACCTTAAAAAAGGAGATAAAGTTGCTGTTTTGTCTAAAAACTCTTTGGCAATTACAGAATTTTTCGAAATTTTAGCAGGAAACGTTCAACCGGACAAAGGAGCTGTTGCTTGGGGAGTTACAACTAATCAATCTCACATGCCTTTAGATAACACAGAATTCTTTAAAGAAGACATCAACTTAGTGGACTGGTTAAGACAATTCACCAAAAATGATGAAGAGCGTCACGAAGAATTCATGAGAGGATTCTTAGGAAGAATGCTTTTCTCAGGTGATGAAGCCTTGAAATCTTGTAAAGTACTTTCAGGAGGTGAAAAAATGAGATGTATGTTCAGTAGAATGATGCTTCAGAAAGCAAACGTTCTTTTATTAGACGAGCCTACGAACCACTTAGACCTTGAAAGTATCACGACTTTGAACAACTCATTGTCTAACTTCAAAGGAAATCTTTTGTTGGCTTCTCATGACCACGAAATGCTTTCAACTGTCTGTAACAGAATCATCGAATTGACTCCAAACGGAATCATCGACAGAGAAATGACTTACGACGAATATCTTGCTGATAAAAAGATAAAAGAATTAAGAGAAAAAATGTATTCTTAATTTTAGAACAACATTAAAATTCATAAAAAACTCCTCAAAGTTAACTTTGGGGAGTTCTATTTTAAATATTTAGTTAAGATTATTTAGTCAGTTTTGTTTTGGGCAAAGTCACTGTTCCCGGATCTTTCCATAAACCGTCTTTTTCAGCACGTTTTTTCACAGCTTCTGCTCTTTTATTGCTGTCCGGATGTGAATTAAACATTTTCTGGAACCCAGACTGAGCTGTTCCACCTTCAGACAATAACGCCAACTTTTTAAATGCAGTGTAAGCTCCAACAACATTATAGTTATTTGCTTTCATAAAATCGTAAGAATAAGTATCTGCCTGAGATTCTTGTTTTTTACTGTGAGAAGCATCCAAAAATTCATTTGCCATTTTCCCGACCTGGCTTTCATTTAAAGTGGCTACTGTAGAAGAAGCCGATGAAGCAGCGTCTAAAGCAGCAGCTTTAAGATAAGCAGACTTGATCGCATCTTTTGTATCTTCATTTTTAACGTGACCAATTTCATGGCCAATTACAGCCAATAATTCATCATCAGTCATAATATCCATTAACGAAGAAAAAACACGAACACTTCCGTCTGCACAGGCAAATGCATTGATATCTTTTACTTTATAAACCTTATAATTCAGGTTTAAACCGTCCTGAGATTTGTGTTTTCCAAAAAGTTTATTCAGTCTTACCGTGTAAGGATCTTTAGGGCCAGCAACCGGATTATTCTTATCCATATAATCGACCGATTCTTTAGATAATTTTACAGCATCTGCATTAGAGAAAGACAAAGCTGAAGCTCCTTTAGAAACAACGCCTGCAGCCTTTCCAAGATTAATTTTCTGAGCTTGTACGCCCACAGCAGCACTTAGCAAAAGTGCAGAAACTAAGATTTTTTTCATGTTTAATAATTTGTGCTGTGAAGATAATACTTTTCCTCAAAATAAAATCCTTTTCCGGCAATACCGAAAAAGGATTTTTAATATTAAAAAAAGAAATTATTTTAAACAATAAAAAGACCTGCAATTGCTGCGGCATCCGTTCCGCTAAGAACCTCATCGTAAGCTGCAGATCCTGCGGCTGCTCCAAAGGCAGTAGCTGTATTAAATCCGGCCTGTAATGTCACATCCTCACCTGCATATACTGCATTGGTTGCAGCAGGCATATTACCGCCATTTGCCAATTCGATCCAGCCTTTATTCGCACGCATTCTTCTTACCTGAGAGGCATGCCTCGCTTCCACAGAGTGAATCTGTAAAGCTGCCTGAAGAACTGTTTTATTAGACATCACATTTCCAGCCTGTCCTTTATAAGCTCTTACCCCGGTATCTTCAAAAGCCTGCGCTAAGATCAAGAACTGCTGATAGTTGGTAAATGGTGTGAAATTTCCTCCAGCTGTAAAATCGAAAGTTGGTTTTGCTGCTGGCGCTGTTCCTAATGAAGTCAGTGTACTTTTTAGAAAAGCAACATGTGCTGCTTCATGTTTAGAAATCTGCATAAAAACAGTACGGTCTGCTGTAGGAATCAAAGTTCCTGCATTAAGACCCAATCTGTAATATTCATCTTCTAAATATTCCAGAGTAAGTGCTAGCTGCAGCGCATCGGTTAGTGCACTTTTCATTGCAGTTCCGGGAACTGTATCTGTAAGCGTTTCCGCTTTCGCTGTTGTGGTCATTAAACCTGCCAAGCCTAATGGAAGAGCCGCAACTGCCGCCTTTTTTCCAAATGCTGAAATATCTGAAAGCGAACCTGATCTAGACGTTTGTCTTGTAAAAAAAGAGTCGTCTGAAAGTTTATCTAGTAATTTAAGAATATTCATAATAAAAGATTTAATTTGATTAGTTTATACCTTGCTCTTTCCAAGTGAACGGAGTTTTTATAAATCCACCTGCTGCCATTATAATCTCTTTAGGCTCTTTAGCCACATCGAGTCCGTTGGCATTGATTACATCATCTCCTGAAAACGCTGCCGTACCAGGACTAATTAAATCTCTAATTGCTGCGGCATGTCTGGCTTCTACGGAAACAATTTTTCCGGCAAGTACCAGATATGCAGGATTGGAAATATATTTGCCCGCTGCGTTATACGCTGCAACACCAGTATCTTCCAGAGCTTTTGCTGTAGCTAATACTGAGTTTCTGTCATTAAAATTTACACTTGGATATTGAAATTCTAAAGTAGGTAAAACATTATTCGTTGCACCGGAAATGGCTGCCTTGAAAAAGTCGCGGTGTATAACTTCATGGTGATAAAGATCTGTAAGAATTTCTTTTTCGGCACTTGAGATGCCGGTGTAGAAATTATTAACGACTTTAGTGTAAAAATCTGCCTCGAGCTGCTCAAGAGCGTATGCATAGTTTAAAACACCAACATCACCAGTTCCCAAATCAAATATTCCGTTATTTTGTGTGTAGTCAAAATTATCGTCATCGCAGCCTATCAATGTGAGGCCGGCAACGGCAATACCAATGCCGCTCAGTTTTAGAAAGTTTCTTCTGCCGGTATCCAGAGTTGCTCCCTGGTTAGAAACTTGAATTGTTTTTTTCATAATATAATTTTTAAATGGGTTTATATTTAAAATCATGTACGAGAGTCACAACAGTTTGGTTTTAATAAATTGTAAAAAAAATTAAAATTTATTAATGATTTAATCAAAAACCACCATAAACATTCACAATAATTTAAAATATACAATCAGGAAGAATTTGAATTTGGATGGACTTTTCAATAGATTTTAAAATAAATTTTACCTATTTTTGTGAAATGAGTCAAAAATGGATTTATAAACCTGAACCTGATGAAGAAATTGTTGATGGATTGAGTTCGTCGCTTGGTTTTGGAACTTTTGAATCTAAACTATTAGTTCTCAGAGGAATTGACAATTATCAAAAGGCAAGAGAATTTTTTAAACCTAATGTAACCGATATTCACAGTCCTTTTTTGATGGCAGATATGCAAAAAGCCGTAGAGCGTATTGCAACAGCTATCGAAAACGGTGAAAAAATCATGGTTTACGGAGATTATGATGTAGACGGAACGACTGCGGTTGCTCTGATGTATCTTTATCTGAGTAAAATTGTTCAAAAAAAATATTTAGACTATTATATCCCGGATCGTAATTCTGAAGGCTACGGAATCTCTACCGAAGGAATTGACTTTGCAAAGGACAATGGTTTTTCGCTGATTATCGCATTAGATTGCGGAATCAAAGCTTCCGACATGATCAATTATGCCAAAAGCAAAGACATCGATTTTATTATCTGTGACCATCACTTGCCAGGAGATGAAATTCCTGACGCAGTTGCTGTTTTAGATCCAAAAAGAAACGACTGCAGGTATCCTTTTAAGGAACTTTCCGGCTGTGGTGTAGGTTTTAAATTATGCCAAGGACTAAACACTATTTACAAAATACCGGAATCTGAATTATTTGAACTGACAGATCTTTTGGCAATTTCTATTGCTGCAGATATTGTTTCGATGACCGGAGAAAACAGGGTTTTAGCGAAAATGGGTCTTAAAATGCTCAGAAAAACCCGAAATATGGGACTCAGACTTTTGATTCCTGAAGATAAACTTTCTCATTTTGAAATTTCAAATATTGTTTTTGAAATTGCACCAAAAATCAACGCTGCGGGAAGAATTTCACAAGGAAAAGCTGCTGTTGAACTGATGGTTTCTGACAACCTAAAACACGCTCACCAAATTGTAAGCGATATTATGAATCTTAATGATGAAAGACGTGAACTCGACATGAATTCTACTCTTTCAGCGCTGAATCAAATTATAGAATCTCAACAGGAAACCAAATTCTCAACCATTGTTTACCATCCCGAATGGAACAAAGGCGTTATAGGAATTGTGGCGTCAAGGCTTACCGAAACGTACTACAAACCTACATTGGTTTTTACAGACGGAAACAATGGCGAAATGGTAGCTTCTGCCCGATCGGTTTCAGATTTTGATGTACATGAAGCGTTAGATTTATGCTCAGAATACTTCCTGAAGTTTGGAGGTCACCATGCTGCTGCAGGACTTTCTATGGAAAAATCGAAGTTTGAGGATTTCAAGATTAAATTTGAAAGAATCGTAGGAGAAAAGATAAAAGATCATCAAAAAGAACCTTCAATCACGATAGATTCTGACGTACACATCGATGAGATCAATAGAGATTTCATTAATTTCCACAGAAAACTGGCTCCTTTCGGACCTCAAAATATGAAGCCTAATTTGGTTTTAAGGAATCAAAAAATTTCCGGTTATTTAAAAACGATGGGTAAAGATAACAATCACCTGAAGTTTTACATCAAACAAGAATCTACCGGAAGAAATATAGAATGTATAGGTTTTAAACTGGGTCAATTTGCTGACGATTTCAGAACTAAAAATTTCGATATCGCTTTTACATTAGAAGAAAATCACTGGAAAGGAAATGTAACACATTGCCTGAATATTAAAGATGTGAAGTTTTTGGAGAATTGAGGCTAAGTCTAAGGTTTAGGTATATTGTAACGCTAAAAACCACACAAATGATAAATGATTTTACTGAAATGCCAGTTTGGCGAAAGGCAATGGACATTGCTGAAAAATGTTTTAACATTAGTGAAACCTTACCTCGGAAAGAAGATTATGCTCTTACCTCTCAGTTAAGAAGATCTGCAGAAAGTATTTCAGCTAATATAGCTGAAGGTTTTGGAAGGCGTACCAGTAAAGACAAAAGTCGATTTTATGATATTTCAAGAGGGTCGGCATTTGAAGCCAAAAGTCATTTGATTTATGGAGTTAGGGTTAAATATTTTAAGGAAACAGATTACTTAGAAATTAAAAATATAATCGATGAAGTAATTCATGAAATTAATAAAATAGCTTCTTATCTTAACAGGCAACAACCTTAGTATTAACCTTAACCTAATATATAAGTTTTGAAAAAAATAGGTTTATTTTTCGGATCATTTAACCCAATTCATATCGGGCATTTGATATTGGCGAATTATATTCTTGAAAATTCGGATATGAATGAATTGTGGTTTGTAGTAAGTCCGCAAAATCCTTTCAAAGAAAAAAAATCGCTTCTGAATGATCACAACAGGCTCGATATGGTAGAACTTGCCATCAAAAATTATCCGGATATGCGGGCTTCGAATGTTGAGTTTTCACTTCCTACGCCTAGTTATACCATTGACACTTTGACATATCTGAAAGAAAAACATCCAGACTATTCTTTTAGTTTAATAATGGGTGAAGATAATCTTGGAAGTTTACACAAATGGAAAAATGTCGATTTATTGATAAAGAATCATCATATTATTGTTTACCCCAGAGTTTTTGAAGGTGAAAAAAAAGATTCTAAATATATAAACCACGAAAATATTTCGCTTGTGAAAGCACCTGTTATTGAGTTATCTGCGACTGAAATCCGCAATATGATTAAGCAGGGCAAAAACATTAGACCGATGCTTCCACCGGAAGTTTTTGAATATTTGGATGGGAGTAGTTTTTATAAGTAGAAGTTAGAAGTTAGAAGTTAGAAGTTAGAAGTTAGGAGTTAGGCAAAATTATTTTTTAAGTATCATGGAATTCATCGAAAATTTTTTCTCAAAATATCCTCAGGAAAAGGTCATCAAATGGTTTAAGCAAATTTGTTTAGCTGAAGCAATTTCATGGTTTTTTCTATTCACAGCCATGATCTGGATCCGAGTTGATCCTGAAGGTATCTTACCGATTGTTTACATCAGCACAATCGGCAGCATCCACGGATTGTTTTTTACACTTTATCTGCTGTTTATTCCTTCTACAAGAAAAATATATGCGTGGGATGATGAAGATTCTGTTTTCGCTTTAATAGCCGCTTTTTTTCCGTTCGCCACTATTTGGATTGATAAAAAGCTGGCACGTTTCGATAGAGAATAATTATTTTTTAAAAAAATATCACTTCAACTGTAACATATCTTCTGTTACAGTTGTCTTATTATGTAGAAACTCAAAATTCTATAAAATTCCATTAATAAATTTTAGTCACTAACAGTCAACCACTTAACAAAAGTATAAAAACATTTACACTACTTTGTATTGCATGATACTAAATTTATTATATATCTTTGCAATGTAAAATAATAACATATACAAGCTTCTAAACTAAAAAATATAATTATGAAAACTCAAATATTCATCGCAGCACTTTTCTTAAGCGGATTTGCTTTTGCTCAGGAAAAAAAATCAGATTCAGTAAAAACCCAGAAAATTGAAGAAGTGGTTTTGAAAAAACAGGTTTTCAAAAAACAAAGCGACCGTTTCGTTTATGACGTAGCTGCTTCACCGGTAACAAAGGGAAATACTACCTTCGATCTATTAAGACAAACGCCTCTACTTTCTACAACAGATGATAAAACATTAAAAATCGTAGGAAAAAACAATGCTCTAATCTACATCAACGGTAGAAAAACCAATATGGATGCAGAATCTGTTACTCAGTTTCTAAAAAATACTCCCGCAGAAAACATTCAGAAAATTGAAGTAATTACAGTACCAGGAAGTGAATTTCAGGTAGAATCTTCAGACGGAATCATCAATATAATTCTTAAAAAGAAAATGAGTGACGGCCTGAACGGAAACATGAGAATGTCTAATACTCAAAATAAATATAATGGAAGTTCTGCAAGTTTTTCTGCCAATTACAGAAAAGATAAGTTGGGAGTTAGTGCCAATTTGTATGGCGGAGAAAACATTCAGGCGCAGCATTATGTTTTGCGAAACGGAAATAATCTATCATCTAATGAATCTACAGGGAACATTGATGACCCTAACCAATACCTTGGCGGTTATCTGAATTTTGATTATCAATTGACAGATAAAAGTAACTTAGCTTTATCGTGGAACTCAAGTGCTAATAAAAGTTATAATTCTACAGTAAATTTATTCAATACCATTCGTTCTTTTAATGAAAAGACTAATGCTCTTGATACCAATTACACCAATTCTAGAAATAAGGAAGATGCTCGTTCTTACAATAATTCGGTCAACTTAAATTATGAGTTAAAAACAGATTCACTCGGAAGCAAATTAAATGTAAATGCTGCTTATCTTAATTACAAAAGATTTCAGTTTACTGACAACAAAACATTTTCAGCAGATCCTTTAGGAAATGACACCGGAGTAATCCCAACCCAGACCATTACTCAAAATCTGCCACAAATCATCAATAACTTTTCTAGTACTGTAGATTATATTCAGAAATTTAAAAATGATTTTACAATAGCTGTTGGGGGAAATTTTAATAAAACAAAAACTGATAACGATACAAAAAACAATACATTTAAAGCGGGTGAACCAACCGAATTTACACCCAATCATTTCATTTATGATGAAAATATCTATGGGGCTTATTTAACTTTGGAAAAGAAATTCTCTGATAAATTTTCCGGAAAAATCGGTACCCGTTACGAAATCACCAACAGTATAGGAACTTCAGACAATGCAGCTCCGGAATACAGAAAGATTGAAAGAGATTATAATAATTTACTTCCCTATTTAAGCATCAATTATGCTATTAACGATAAAAATAATATCTCTTATGCGTTTTCAAGCAGAATGAGAAGACCAAGTTTCTGGGAGCTGAATCCTGTAAGAAATATTCTTACCGAAAACAATTACACTCAAAACAACCCTTTTGTAAAAGCTTCGTCAACGTATAATCAGGAACTGACGTACATGTACAAAAGTTCTTATTTCCTGATTTTAAATCATTCTTATTTTAAAGATCAAATCACTCAGGTTCCACTGCAAGGGTATGCTAAATCTATGGATGGTAAAATCACTGAGCAAAACGTGCTTCGCTACATCAGAACAAATTTTGGTGACAAACAGGAAATGTCTGCAATGTTGGGAATGAACAAAACATTTTTCAATCAATATCTAACGATGAATTTCAATATTGGAGTACAGCACAACGTTAACAATGGTTCTTTGTCTGTAGACCCTACGAATGGTGATATTTTTCTTGATAAAAAGGGAAACCAAATTGTATATAGTAATAATATAAGATCTACAAGTATTTTGATTCAAACCAATAACACTATTCGTTTAGATAAAAAGAAAACCTGGTTTTTGGGCGTAAATTATTTCTTCGTAGACAAACAGCAAATCGAACTGGGAATGCTTAAGAATCTTTCAAGCCTTGATGTAAGTTTAAAGAAAAACTGGAACGACTGGACTTTTGCATTAAATCTTACCGACGTGCTTAGAACCAACATCGTAGAAATTGAAGATTACCAAGACAACGGAAATTATAATTACGTAAGAAACGACCAATTCAGAAGAGGTGGAACATTCAGCATCACTTATAATTTCGGAAACCAGAAAGTGAAAAAAGTAAGAGACATCGAAGGCGCATCAGACGCTATTAAAAGCAGAACACGTTAATATTCAATCTTCATATATTTTATTTTGTACAGAAACCTGCCAAGAAATTGGTGGGTTTCGTTTATATTTAAGTATAAATAAATTTTTAGCACTTTTATTTTTCATTTTACTGTTAAACTGCAAAGAAAAAACAATCAATATCAGTAAAGACATTACTTTCGATAAACAGATGGATATCTCTTATGGAAATGATTCTGAACAAAAATTAGATTTATATATCCCCAAAAACACTCAACAAAATAAAGACTTATTCATCATCATTCATGGCGGAGGTTGGAAGGGAGGAAACAAATCTCAGCTTACTTATTTCACATTGTCGATGATGAAGAAATTCCCCAAAAGTGTTTTTGCAAACATTAATTACAGATTGGCTTCAGAAAATCGTTTCGGAATCCCAAACCAGACCGATGATATTGATAAAGTAATTTTATTTTTAGAGAAAACATTAAAATATAAACCCAATATTATTCTTCTGGGAAACAGTGCAGGTGGTCATTTATCAATGCTTTATTCATACAAGTTTGAAGCTAATAAAAGAGTAAAAGCCGTGGTGAATATTGTAGGACCAGCAGATTTATCAGATCCAAATTTTAAAAATTATTATGATTATTCATTTGTGGAAAATCATTTGGTTGATCCAGCTATACTTTCTAAGGGAATTTCTATAGAAGATTATGCAAGTCCGGTTTATTGGATAACTAAAAACGCTTCACCAACAATTTCTTTTTACGGAAATAATGACACTGTAATTCCGTTATCACAAAAAAAGATTTTAGATTCTGCTTTAAATAAAAACGGTATTTTTAATCAATCTTTCGAATTTCCCGGTGGGCATCTCGATTGGGCGAATGAGAAAAATGCACCTTTTGTCATTCATTCTATCAGTGAATTCCTAATGCATACTGACAAAAAATAAAAAGCTGGCGTCCGTTTTAAAAAAGCAAGCCTGCATTTTAAAAAAGCTGGCGTGCTTTTAGATAAATGCACGCCAACTTTTTGTAAAGTCCTCGAAAGGAATTTATACAGTAATCTTTTTAATTTAACCTTATTCAGACTTTACCACTTCCGTTCTTTCAGAAACTCCATTAGCATTAAAGGCTTCTATCTGGAAATAATAAGAATCTACTCTGTCGGCTCCGGTGAAGAAATATTCATTTTTACCGTACACCATAATGCTCCCGTATAATTTATCAGGAGATTTTCCCCAATAAATAACATAACCATCTGCTTCTGAGTTCTGTTGCCATTTCATCCAGATGCTTCTTCTTTCACCATATTTTTTCGGGTCGGCTCTTAACGGAACAAAGTTCTGAACTTTCGCTGGTTTTGCACCCGCTCCTTTTCCAAAAACTCTGAAACCGCTTAATGCAAATTTACCAGTTGGCATTTTAAGATTTTCCATCTTTAAAAATCTTGCTTCAGCTGGTTTTTCTAGTTCAACATAATCATGAGGAACGTCTTTTGTGTTTTTACTTTTATCAACAATTACTTTCCATTTTTTACCATCATTAGAACCAAGAATTTTATATTGGTGCATTTTGCCTTCCGTTTTTCCCATAAACTCGACATCCTGGTCTGCATAGTTTATCTGAATCGCATTAATGGTAGAAACTTCACCTAAATCTGTCTGAAACCATTCTCCTGCATTACCTGTTTTGGCACTCCAATAGGTTTTAATATCTTCATCTACCGCATTATTCGAATGATAACCTCCTAAAGTTGACGAAACCTGAACGGGCTTGTTATAATTTAACAACATCCAGCCGGTGAAAAGTCCTTTCGAAAAATCTTTTCCCTGCGCAAACTGCGGAAGCAAAGTCGGATAATCACCATAAGCGGTATTGGTGTACATGACATCATCCTTATCAAAACCTGCAGGCCAGATTCCTAAACGTCTCTCAAAATTATTTTTTGTAGAAATAAAAATCGTGGAAACATGCCACCAGTTTTTATAATTATCTTCGAAAGTAGCACCATGCCCCGCTCCTCTTGCAAAACCTCCCGGCTTATAAGAAAACGGATTGTGCTGTTGGTATTCATACCCTTCCAAAGGATTTTTAGAGACATAAACTCCGTCAGAATATCCGCTGAACTCTGTTGCCGGAGCGCCATACTGCATATAATATTTGTCTTTATATTTGGTTACCCAAGCTCCTTCAACAAAAGGCTGCAGGAAAACATTGTCATTATATTCTCCAAATCTTTCCCAACCGTGATCTTCGGGTTTCAATCTTAAAATAGGCTTTACAAAACCTTCAGACTGTAGATTTTTAACTTTCACTTCAGTTCCTAAAAGAGGCCATTCGTTGCTTGATCCCCAATATAAATAGAGCTTATTTTTATCTTCATCATAATGAAAAGCAGGATCCCAAGCTCCGACTTTCAAGGTATCTACTGCAATTTTCCACTCGTCTTTTGTAGGATTGGTAGATTTCCAGATTGGGAAATCCTGTTCCCAGGTAGAGCCGTAAACGTATAAAGTGTCTTTCATTGCCCAAACTGCAGGAGCGTTCAGATCGTGCGTATATTTATTGTCTCTCAGGAATTTTCTTTTCACAAATTTCCAATCGAGCATATTGTCGCTGTACCAATATCCTTCCTGATTGGTCGAAAAAAGAAAAAGCTTCTTCTGAAAATTTACAATCACAGGATCTGCGGTTGCACGATGCTTTCCTTGTTTTGAAAAAACTTCAAAAGGCGTATAGCCATAGTCGATATTAATAGGATTGCAATACGTTTTTTGCTGCGCATTCGAAAAGAAGCACAGAAGTATTACCATGCTGAAATATAATCTCTTACTCATAATCAAACTTTATATTTCTACAAATTTAAAGTTTTTTTTAACGGTTTGCTTCGTATCTAAGCATAAAAAACTTCTGACCTTTAGAAAGCCAGAAGTTGTAATTTATTTAATTTAAAATACTTTATTTTTTAGGTAAGAAAACTTCTGCCAACATGCAACGTGCACTTCCGCCTCCGTTTACTTCAATCGTATTAAGATCTGAATAGATGATTTCGCAGTATTTTTCGATGTTTGCAATTTGCTCAGAATGTAAAGATTGATAAGCAGTCTGGCTCATTACTAAATATTTCTGACCCTCTTTATTCTGAACCTGAAGCATATTTCCTGCAAATTGCTGCATTTGCTCTTCAGAAATTTCTATGATTTCTTTTCCTGAATTTTTAATGGTTTCTATTACTTTACTTCTTTCCAGTTCACTATCAATACAATCTAAGCAAATCACTACAAATTGATCGGCAACACACATCATTACATTGGTATGATAAATTGGAAGCCTCTCGTCACCAACCGTTTGAAACGAGTGGAAAACAACCGGGGTAAATCTATATTTGGTACAGAATTCTCTGAATAAATTTTCATCAAGTCTCAAAGAAACCGAGCCATAAGCAATTTTATTATCATGATCAAAGATCATACTTCCCGTTCCTTCCAAAAAGTGTCCTTGCATTTCAGGCAAAGACCAGTCATCAATTTCTGATACTTCAAAACCTTGATTTTTGATACTCTCGATAATATCTTCTCTTCGCTCTACTCTTCTGTTTGAAGCAAACATCGGATACAAAACCACTTTTCCATCTTTGTGGAAACTTACCCAATTGTTTGGGAAAATAGAATCCGGAGTATGTGGATCGATCGTGTCTTTAACGGTAATCACGTTAATACCTTTACTTCTCAGTTTTTCAACAAAAATCTTGAATTCCGCCAAAGCTTTTGACTGAATATCCGCCCCTTTCTGCTCTACTTGAAAATAATTATTCTCTGCCGTTTCTGCATTGTAACCGAATGCAATCGGCTCTATCATTAATACTGTATCTGTTGTCTGCATAGTTTCCAATAGTTGTTGATGTAACGATTTAATAAAATTAGTCAAATGGAGATAAAGTTTCAATCAAAAATGATTCAATATTTTGAAACTCATGTACATATTTAATTCTATTACTAACAATATTATTCTTGCTATCTGAAATATAAATTCCAGACTCATAAATGTTTGTTTTGATTTGAATTTGTTCTTTCAGAATGAAAATCTTTGCATTATTATGAATTGTATTATCATCTGAGTAACCATACTCCTTTAGAATTTCCGGTGTAAACTCTATAGGTTGCAAATCATCAAAACTTACTGTAAGATTATTGTCAATTATGATTTCTTTTGATGAAATAATTGCTGTTATATAACCTTGTTTGAAACTGTTACCAATACAAATTCTTGTCAAATTTTGCTCAATCATATTATTAGGTCTCTGTGATTTTATAATTTAGAAGTAATATTAATCTCTCACCAAAGGCATCGTAGAACATCTCAACAAGCCTCCCATTTTAGAGATCTCTCTATAAGGAATTTCTTCGACAGTCATTCCCCATTCGTTTCTAAGGTGGTTGTTCATTCTTGTAAATGTTTGGTCTGAAACCACAACGTCCGGTGAAATTGAAAAAATATTCGGAAACATTTCAAACATTTCTTCATCGTTTACATGGAAGCAATTTTCTTCACCGAAGATATCAATGATCAAATTGTAATCACTTTCATCTACGAAACCGTTCTTATAAATAATACATTTATCTTCGCCAATTGGATTGAATGTGCAGTCTAAATGCAAAATACCTTTATAAGGTTCTTTATCATTTTTCTTTAATTCAAGATCGATAATTCTCTTTTTAGGAAAATATTCTTTAAGAATTTCAATCGCATATTCGTTCGTTCTTGCTGTTTTATAACTTCTGTAATCTTCGCTGAAACACGTTCCTATGAAAAGAAAGTCATTCCAAACAATAACATCTCCGCCTTCAATATGAGCTGTTTCCGGAAGATTGATAATTTTTCTCCAGGCTACTTCTTCAAAAACTTTTTTGTAAGCTTCCTGTTCATCTGCTCGGTCTGCGATCACATTAGAAATAATCATTTTATCATCGATCACAAAAGCCACATCTCTTGCAAAAACCTGATTATAATCTTTAATAATATCGGGACGGAAAACCTGAACGTCATATTTTTTCAGAACCGCTTCAAAAGCATTCATTTCGCTGATGATGTCTGCTTCCTTCGGATACATATTGTGTTCTATCGTGTAATATGATTTGGCATCATAGCTTTCTTCCAAAGTCGGAACGCCGCCCATAGAGTTGGGTTGCCCTAAAACTACCGACCTCAGTCTACCAGTTTCGTTTTTTATATTTAATTTCATAAATAATGAGAATTAAGCAAATATAATCAAACCGATGTGATGCTGAAAGTTTTTACAATCGAGAATAAATAAAGCTTTTCCCGGAACTTTTGTTCATTTGTGAATCTCCAATCATTTCATCTGATGAAGTGAAAACTTACAGATAGAATTAATGATTATCAACTTAATTTTAAGCACAATATCTTTGTTAAATTTTTAAATAATCTTTTATTATGTAAAACAAAAAATCCCAAAGCAAAAAACTTTGGGATCTATATTTATTTGAGAAAACAATATTATCTGTTTGTGATATCGATATAATCTCTTTTTTGAGCGCCTTGGTAAACCTGTCTTGGTCTTCCGATCGGATCTCCTTTTAGTCTCATTTCTTTCCACTGAGCAATCCATCCAGGAAGTCTTCCCAATGCGAACATTACGGTAAACATTTCTGTAGGAATTCCTAATGCTCTGTAGATGATTCCAGAATAGAAATCTACATTTGGATATAACTTTCTCTCGATGAAGTACTCGTCTTCAAGAGCTACTTTTTCTAGCTGCATTGCAATATCAAGTGCTTTGTCTTCAATTCCTAAAGCAGCTAATAAATCGTCAGCAGCTTTTTTGATGATTTTTGCTCTTGGATCGAAGTTTTTGTAAACTCTGTGTCCGAATCCCATCAAACGGAAGCTATCGTTTTTATCTTTCGCTTTAGCTACCCATTTATTAACATCACCACCGTCTTTTTCGATCAATTCAAGCATTTCGATAACTGCCTGGTTTGCACCGCCGTGAAGTGGACCCCAAAGTGCAGAAATACCTGCAGAAACTGAAGCGAAAAGGCCTGTGTGAGCAGAACCTACCATTCTTACAGTAGATGTAGAACAGTTTTGCTCGTGATCTGCGTGAAGAATTAATAATTTATCTAGAGCCTGAACTACCACCGGATTGATTTCGAAATCAGCATTTGGCTGTCTGAAAGACATTTTGTAGAAATTTTCTACATAGTTTAGGTTATTATCTCCGTGGTTTAAAGGTAGTCCTAAAGTTTTTCTGTACGTCCAAGCAGCAAGGTGAGCAAATTTAGCGATCAACAATTCTGCAGCAAGATCCATCTCTTCTTTAGAATTTACATCAACTGCTTTAGGATTAAATGCTGTTAATGCAGAAGTAAGAGTAGATAAAACTCCCATTGGGTGAGCAGAACGAGGGAAAGCATCGATGATTTTTTTCATCTCCTCTGCTACGAAGTTATATTTTTTGATATTACCGTTGAAGGTATTAAATTGTTCTGTTGTAGGCAATTCACCGTGCAGCAAAAGATACATTACTTCAGTAAAGTTTGATTTCTCAGCAATTTGCTCAATAGGATAACCTCTGTAGAACAATTCTCCCTGATCACCATCAAGATAAGTGATATCGCTTAATGTAGCACCTGTGTTTTTGTACCCTAAATCTAAGGTAATAAGACCCGTTTGGTCTCTTAATTTTGAAATATCTATTCCTCTGTCTCCGATTGTACTATCTACGATAGGATATTCATACGAATTACCGTCATAATTCAATATAACTTTGTTGTCTGACATTATATAATATTTTATTTAAATTTCTTAAAAATACACAAAAAACAGCAATACTAAAAAAGTTTGCTGTTTTTTTTATTTAATTTATCTTTTAATTTTGAAAGCATCCAAACCAGGGAAATAAGCAGTATCTCCTAAAGCTTCTTCAATTCTTAGTAACTGGTTGTATTTCGCCATTCTGTCTGATCTTGAAGCAGATCCTGTTTTAATCTGACCGCAATTCATAGCAACCGCCAGATCAGCAATTGTAGAATCTTCAGTTTCACCAGATCTGTGAGACATTACCGATGTAAACTTGTTGTGCTGAGCCATTTGTACCGCTGCCATCGTTTCAGAAAGAGAACCAATTTGGTTTACTTTTACCAAGATTGAATTAGCAATTCCTTCTTTTACTCCTCTTGATAATCTTTCAACGTTTGTTACGAATAAATCGTCACCAACCAACTGTACTCTGTCACCGATTTTGTCAGTTAACATTTTCCAACCTTCCCAGTCATTTTCCTGCATTCCGTCTTCAATAGAGATAATTGGATATTTATTTGCCAATTCTGCTAAGTACGAAACCTGCTCGCTGCTTGTAAACTGAGCTGCATCCGGAGTCTGGAATTTTCTGTAATCATAAACTCCGTCTTTGTAGAATTCTGAAGCTGCGCAATCTAATGCAATCATCACATCGTCACCCGGCTTGTAACCCGCTTTTTCGATAGCCTGAAGTAAAGTATCTAAAGCATCTTCAGTTCCTTTGAAAGTTGGTGCAAAACCACCTTCGTCACCTACCGCAGTAGAAAGACCTCTTGAATGAAGTATAGATTTCAGATTGTGGAAAATCTCAGTTCCTTTTCTCAATGCGTGAGAGAAAGAATCTGCTTTTACCGGCATTACCATAAATTCCTGGAAAGCAATAGGTGCATCTGAGTGCGAACCACCATTGATTACATTCATCATCGGAACAGGCAGTGTATTTGCATTGACACCACCAATATATTTGTATAAAGGTAATTTTAATTCGTTTGCAGCAGCTTTTGCAGCTGCCAGAGAAACACCAAGAATTGCGTTTGCTCCCAAGTTTCCTTTATTGTTTGTACCATCCAGCTCGATCATAATCTGATCAATAAGGTTCTGATCAAAAACAGGAAGACCCACCAATTCAGGCGATATTACTTCTCTTACATTTTCTACAGCCTTGGAAACCCCTTTCCCCATCCATTCAGAACCACCATCACGTAATTCTACTGCTTCATGCTCTCCCGTAGATGCACCAGAAGGAACTGCAGCACGACCCATCGCACCACTTTCTGTAAATACATCAACTTCAACTGTAGGATTTCCTCTTGAATCCAAAATTTGTCTCGCTTCTATGTAAGAAATGTAACTCATTTTTTATCTATTTTATAGTTTAGACAAATTTAATCAAAATTTAACTTTTTTCGCTTAATTGGGCGGTTCATTTATTTAAATATGAGTTAAATTTTAGTTAATTTTACATGGATAAGAACTTGATTAAAACAAATAAATTTAAAATAATATGATTAAAAAAATTATTGCAGTCTGTATCATTTCATCTTTTATTATAGCATGCAAAAAAGAAGGGAATAAGGGAATTTTAAAATCTGATTCTACAAATACTACAAATACAGAAGTGCTTGCAGATAATGGAGCTATTGACTCTACAATCGCTTACAATACTGATATTAATGGTAACAAGACGATAAAAACAGATTACGTATATAAAGCGACCGATAAATCTTTGGTAAAAGTAGTTTTTAACTATGATCCTAAAAACAGAACCGTTTCTATTACCAACAATAAGAAAACATTCGTGCTGGAAAAATCTGAAGCTAACGTGAATGAAACTATTTATAAAAAAGATGATATGACTGCTACCGTAAAAGGAGACAGCCTAATCATAAATCAGGGTAATAATATTATAGAACTGGTAAAAACTAAAATTTAAAAACATAAAAAAACCGTTCAGAAATCTGAACGGTTTTTTATTTATATCCGGATGAATTATTATTCTCCAGCTTTTTCTTCAGTAGAATCAGTTGATTCAGCCTTAGGCTCTTCAACTTTTTCTTCTACTACAGGAGCTTCAGCAGCTACCTTTGCAGTAGAAGTAGATCTTCTACTTCTTCTTGTCGTCTTTTTCTCCTCAGCATTAGGATTGTAAAGTTCGTTGAAATCAACAAGCTCGATAAGAGCCATGTCAGCAGCATCACCTTTTCTGAAACCAGTCTTGATGATTCTTGTATACCCGCCGTTTCTTTCTGCGATTTTAGGAGCTACTGATCTGAAAAGTTCAGTAACAGCCTCTTTACTTTGAAGATATGAAAAAACAATTCTTCTATTGTGTGTAGTATCTTCTTTTGCCTTTGTTAATAGAGGCTCAACATATACTCTTAAAGCTTTAGCTTTAGCTACAGTAGTGTTGATTCTCTTATGCTCAATTAGAGAACAAGCCATATTAGAAAGTAACGCGCTTCTGTGAGAAGAAGTTCTTCCTAAGTGATTGAATTTTTTACCGTGTCTCATTATTATTTAATTATCAGCGTCTAATTTATATTTTGCAACGTCGAAACCGAAGTTAAGACCTTTTGAATGCACCAATTCTTCTAGTTCTGTCAAAGATTTTTTACCAAAATTTCTGAATTTCATCAAATCAGACTTACTATAAGAAACAAGCTCACCCAGAGTTTCTACTTCAGCTGCTTTCAGACAGTTTAGGGCTCTTACAGAAAGATCCATATCTGCTAATTTAGACTTAAGTAGTTGTCTAGTGTGAAGTGTCTCTTCATCGTATTGGATAGATGCTTTCACAGCTTCAGTCTCCAAAGTGATTCTCTCATCAGAGAACAACATGAAGTGATAAATTAATATCTTAGAAGCTTCAGTTAAAGCATTCTGAGGGCTTATTGAGCCATCAGTTTCTATATCCAAAACCAATTTTTCGTAGTCTGTTTTTTGCTCTACACGGTAATTTTCAATACTATACTGTACTTTTTTGATCGGCGTAAAGATAGAGTCAATAGCAATAGTACCTACAGGTGCATTGTTTGACTTGTTTTGTTCAGAAGGAACATATCCTCTTCCCTTTTCTATGTTGAACGTAATTTCAAAAGTAACATCCGAGTTTAGGTTACAGATCATCAAGTCTGGATTCAAGATTTCAAATCCGTTGATAGACTGTCCCAAATCTCCAGCAGTAATAACAGTTTGACCAGAAACTTTAGCAACTACCTGCTCTGAAGCTTGGTTTTCTGCTGTAGCTTTAAGTCTTACCTGCTTAAGGTTAAGAATAATTTCGGTAACGTCTTCAATTACTCCTGGGATAGTTGAAAATTCGTGCTCTACACCTTCTATTTTGATAGATGAAATAGCGTATCCTTCCAGAGAAGAAAGCAACACTCTTCTCAAAGCATTACCGATTGTAAGCCCGAAACCTGGTTCTAGAGGTCGAAATTCGAATTGACCTTTAAATTCATCAGAGTTAAGTAGAATTACTTTATCGGGTTTTATGAATTGTAAAATTGCCATATTGTTGGGTTGAGCAAAAATTTGATTAAAAAATTATTTAGAGTAAAGTTCGACGATAAGCTGTTCCTTGATGTCTTCCGGAATTTGGATTCTTTCAGGAGCAGAAATGAAGGTACCTTCTTTTTTCTCGTCGTTGAATTGCAACCACTCATAGTTTGCTTTTGATGCCAAAGCATCAGCAACAACCTCTAGAGACTTAGATTTTTCTCTTACAGCGATTACATCACCAGCTTTTACTAAATAAGATGGAATGTTAAGGATTTCTCCATTCACAGTGATGTGTCTGTGAGAAGTTAACTGTCTTGCTCCAGATCTGGTTTTAGCAAAACCTAATCTGTACACAACGTTATCCAATCTTGATTCGCAAAGCTGTAATAGAACTTCACCTGTTACACCTTTACTTCTGTGCGCTTTTTCAAAAAGGTTAGCAAATTGTCTTTCTAAAATACCGTAAGTATATTTAGCTTTTTGCTTTTCCATTAACTGAACAGCATATTCAGATTTCTTTGCTCCTCTTCTTTTGTTAGGACCATGTTGTCCTGGCGGTTGGTTTTTTCTTTTCTCGAAGTTTTTATCATCTCCGTAGATTGCAGCACCAAACTTTCTAGCAATCTTAGTTTTAGGTCCAATATATCTTGCCATAATGGGTAAATTCTAAAAATTAAACTCTTCTTCTTTTCGGTGGTCTACATCCATTGTGTGGCATAGGAGTAACGTCAATAATTTCGCTAACTTCGATACCTGAATTGTGAATTGTTCTGATCGCAGATTCTCTACCTGCACCAGGACCTTTCACATACACCTTTACTCTTCTAAGACCCGCTTCGTGAGCTACAGTAGAGCAATTTTCTGCTGCCATTTGAGCAGCAAAAGGAGTGTTCTTTTTAGAACCTCTGAACCCCATTTTACCGGCAGATGCCCAAGAGATAACCTCTCCGCTTTTATTTGTTAAAGAAATGATGATGTTATTGAAAGAAGCTTGAATATGCGCTTCTCCTATAGCCTCAACTTTTACTTTTCTTTTTTTAACTACTTTAGTTTGTTTTGCCATAATTCCTAACGATTATTTACTTGCTTTTTTCTTGTTAGCAACAGTTTTTCTCTTTCCTTTACGGGTTCTCGAGTTGTTTTTCGTTCTCTGGCCTCTTAAAGGTAGTCCTAGTCTGTGACGTATTCCTCGTTGGCATCCTATGTCCATTAATCGCTTAATGTTCAATTGCACTTCAGATCTAAGCTCTCCCTCCACTTTAATGTTTTCTGAGATATAGTTTCTGATTGCAGCCAATTCATCGTCATTCCATTCGTTGACTTTCTTGTCTTCGCTGATACCGGCAGCCTTAAGGATTTCAGAAGAAGTACTTCTCCCAACTCCATAAATATAAGTTAAACCGATAACACCTCTTTTGTTTTTTGGTAAATCAATACCTGAAATTCTCGCCATAATTTAGCCTTGTCTTTGTTTAAATTTTGGGTTTTTCTTGTTGATTACGAAGAGTACACCTTTTCTGCGTACAATCTTGCAATCAGCACTTCTTTTTTTAATTGATGCTCTAACTTTCATTTGAAATATTTATATTTTTTCAATACTAAACAAAATCCTTGATTTCGTTTGAAAATATTTATTTTTAACAAGAGCCAAATGGAGATCATAAGATTCCACTTGGCGTTTGTTTAATATCTAAATGTAATTCTCCCCTTCGAAAGATCGTAAGGAGACATTTCTAATTTTACCTTATCACCAGGTAATAGTTTAATATAATGCATACGCATTTTACCAGAGATATGAGCAATAAGCACATGCCCATTTTCTAGCTCTACACGGAACTGAGCGTTCGAAAGTGCTTCCGTTATAACGCCATCTTGTTCGATATGTTTTTGTTTTGCCATAAATTAATATCCAGTCGATCTTGATAATTTAGACTGCATTAAGCCATCATAATGATGATTCAGCAGATAAGTGTTAATCTGTTGAACAGTATCTAATACTACCCCAACCATAATTAGCAACGAAGTTCCCCCGAAAAATAGGGCGAACGCATCTGTCTGAACAAGACTTCCATGCACTATTGCTGGAAGGACTGCAAAGATAGATAAAAATATTGCACCTGGCAAGGTAATTTTTGATAAAATATCATCTAGATAGTCAGCAGTCTCTTTACCGGGTCTTACTTTTGGTACCAAACCGCCATTTCTCTTAAGATCATCGGCCATCTGGTTTACCGGAATTGTAATTGCGGTATAGAAAAATGAAAAGATAATAATCAATAGTGCAAACAATACATTGTACTGCCAGCTAAAAACATTTTTGAAACCTGCAAGAAAAGTATTAGACTCATCTACTTTGGTTAACAAACCAGGTACGAACATCAATGCCTGAGCAAAGATAATCGGCATTACACCTGCTGCGTTTACTTTTAGCGGAATCCACTGTCTTGCTCCTTGCATTAGATTTCTATTTACACCTCCCCTTGCTTGAGCTCTGCTTACATACTGAATAGGGATTTTTCTTACTGCAACAGATAATACTACTGCCAAAAGAACCACCAACATCCAGAATATTACTTCGATCATAATCATGATAGAACCTAATCCTCCTTTTCCGTTTTGTACTGCAATTTCCTGTACAAATGCTTCTGGTAATCTAGATAAAATACCTACCATAATAAGGATAGAAATACCATTTCCTATACCTTTATCGGTAATTTTTTCACCTAACCACATTGCAAATACAGAACCTGCAACCAAGATTACAATACTTGGCAACCAGAACATAATAGAGTTTGGATCTATGAAATATGCAGACTGGAACTGAGCATAAGGTAAGAACAACTGAGTAATAGAAGTTAAATAAGAAGGTGCCTGTACAAGACAAACCCCAATCGTTAACCATCTAGTAATTTGATTCAATGTGTTTCTACCAGACTCTCCGTCTTTTTGAAGTTTCTGAAGATAAGGAATTGCCATTCCCATCAACTGAACAATAATAGAAGCAGAAATATAAGGCATGATACCCAACGCCATTACGGAAGCGTGGCTGAAAGCTCCTCCCGTAAACGACGAAAGCAAGCCAAGGAGACCTGCTCCTTGCTTGTTACCGCCTTGATTTTTATAATGCTCTAAGAGATCTCCTACTTCTGCAAGGTTAATTGCAGGTAAAGAGATGAAAGATGCGAATCTATACACAAGGATAATCCCTAAAGTAAATAGAATTTTATCTCTAAGTTCCTTAAGACTCCAAATATTTTTGAGGGTTTGTATAAATTCTTTCATTAGTAATTATTATAAGGTAATTGCTTTTCCACCTGCTTTAGCAATAAGCTCTTCAGCAGATTTAGTGAATTTGTCAGCAGTAATTGAAACCGCAGATTTCAATTCTCCTCTCCCCATAATTTTCACTATTTCGTTTTTAGTTGCCAGACCGTGCTGTACCAAAATTTCTTTTGTAATATCTCCTGTTACAGATTTATTTTCAATTAAAATTTGGATATCATCAAGGTTAATAGCTCTATATTCTTTTCTGTTTACGTTTTTGAAACCGAATTTAGGTAATCTTCTTTGCAAAGGCATTTGTCCTCCTTCAAAACCGATTTTCTGAGAATAACCAGCTCTTGCTTTCTGACCTTTGTGCCCTTTTGTAGAAGTACCTCCTTTTCCACTACCTTGTCCTCTACCAATTCTTTTTGAACTAAATGTAGAACCTGCAGCAGGCTTTATGTTGTTTAAATTCATTTTAAAATTATTTTAAAAATTATTTTTGAACTTCAAGTAAGTGACTAACTGCAGCTATCATCCCTAAAATAGAAGGTGTAGCTTCGTGCTCTACAACTTGGTGAAGTTTCTTAAATCCTAATGCTTCAAGCGTTCTCTTTTGGGTTTTTGTTCTACCAATAGCGCTTCTTACTTGCTTTACTTTAATTGTTGCCATTGTTTTATTATTAACCGTTAAACACTTTAGTTAAAGAAACTCCTCTCATTCTTGCAATTTCTTCTGGTCTTCTGATGTCTAACAATGCTTTGAAAGTTGCCTTTACTACATTGTGAGGGTTTGAAGATCCTTTAGATTTTGAAAGGATATCGTGAATACCAGCAGACTCAAGTACCGCTCTTACCGCACCACCGGCGATAAGCCCTGTACCGTGAGAAGCAGGTCTCAAGAAGATATCTGCACCACCGTATCTAGCAGTAGTCTGGTGAGGGATAGTATGGTTCATTACAGGAACTTTTACCAAGTTTTTCTTAGCATCTTCTACTGCCTTAGCAATAGCAGAAGCAACTTCCTTAGATTTTCCTAAACCAAAACCGATAGTTCCAGCTTCGTCTCCTACAACAACAATTGCAGAAAATCCGAAAGCTCTACCTCCTTTAGTTACTTTTGTTACTCTATTAACAGCTACGAGACGATCTTTAAGTTCTAATCCTCCCGGTTTTACTCTTTCTATATTATCTAGTCCTAACATATTTCCGAAATTTAATGATTAGAATTTAAGTCCTCCTTCTCTCGCACCATCAGCTAGAGCTTTTACTCTTCCGTGGTATACGAATCCGTTTCTATCAAATACAATATTTTCAATTCCTGCAGCAAGAGCTTTAGCAGCGATTGCTTTACCTACAGCAGCAGAAATTTCACTTTTTGTTCCGTTAGCATCTACACCTTTCTCTCTAGAAGAAGCTGATGCTAAAGTTTTACCGTCTTTATCGTTGATTAACTGAGCGTAAATTTCCTTATTACTCTTGTATACAGATAATCTTGGCAATTCAGAAGATCCAGAGATTTTTCCTCTTACTCTTCTTTTGATTCTTATTCTTTTTTCTAATTTACTTAGTGCCATTTTCTTAAATTTTATTAAGCAGATTTACCAGCTTTACGTCTAACAATTTCTCCTACGAATCTTACACCTTTTCCTTTGTATGGCTCAGGCTTTCTGAATGAACGGATCTTTGCAGAAACCATTCCTAGAAGTTGCTTGTCATGAGACGTTAAAGTAATAATTGGGTTTTTACCTTTTTCAGTCAATGTGTCGATTATCACTTCTTTTGGAAGTTCTAGAACGATACCGTGAGAGAATCCTAAAGCTAACTCAAGTTTTTGACCTGCGTGTGAAGCTCTGTATCCTACCCCTACTAGTTCCAACTTTTTTGTGAAACCTTCAGTAGTTCCCACAATCATGTTATTGATTAACGCTCTGTATAAACCATGAAGCGCTCTGTGTTGTTTAGAATCTGATGGTCTGCTAACAGTTAACTGACCTTCGTTTTGTTCTAAAGTAATTCCTTCTGTAAGCTCCTGAGTAAGTTCTCCTTTGGGACCTTTTACAGTTACTACACCTTCTTTCTCAGTGATTGTAACTCCAGCGGGAATTGTTATAATTGCTTTACCAATTCTTGACATTTTCCTTTGATTAAAAATTAATAAACATAGCAGATTACTTCACCGCCTACTTTCTCTTCTCTAGCTTTCTTGTCAGTCATTACTCCTTTAGAAGTAGAGATGATAGAAATACCCAAACCGTTTAGTACTCTTGGAAGTTCACCTGAACCTTTGTACTGTCTCAAACCTGGTCTAGAAGCTCTTTGGATAGACTTGATAGCTGGTTTGCTTGTTTGTTTGTCATACTTCAAAGCGATTTTGATTGTCCCTTGAACAGCGCTTTCTTCAAACTTGTAGTTTAAGATATACCCTTGTTCAAATAAGATTTTCGTAATCTCCTTTTTGATTTTCGATGCAGGAATTTCCACCACTTTGTGGCCTGCGCTTTGTGCGTTCCTTACTCTAGTTAGGAAATCTGAAATTGGATCTGTTACCATTTCTTGTTTTAAATTATTGGTTAAAGAACAATCAGTATTGAAAAGACTTGAAGATTAAAATATCAGACTTCAGAAGATCTTGGGTCTGATATTTATTTTCTTTAGTATCTCGACAACTTAATTGTCCCGATTTTTTAATTAGTAATTATTACCAACTAGCTTTTTTAACTCCCGGGATAAGACCGTTGTTGGCCATTTCTCTGAAAGTTACTCTAGAAATACCGAAGGTTCTCATGTAACCTCTTGGTCTACCTGTAAGTTTACATCTGTTGTGTAATCTTACCGGAGAAGCGTTTTTAGGTAATTTCTGAAGTCCTTCATAGTCACCTGCTTCTTTAAGAGCTTTTCTTTTCTCAGCGTATTTAGCTACAGTAGCTTCTCTTTTGCGCTCACGCGCTTTCATTGATTCTTTAGCCATTTCTTAGTTCTTTTTGAATGGTAAACCGAAGTGAGTTAATAATGCTTTAGCTTCTTTATCTGTTTTCGCAGTAGTAACGAAAGTGATATCCATACCTTGGATTTTCTTTACTTTGTCGATTACGATCTCAGGGAAGATAATCTGCTCAGTAATACCTAAGTTATAGTTACCTCTACCGTCGAAACCGTCAGCTTTGATACCAGAAAAATCTCTGATACGTGGCAAAGCAGAAGAAGTTAATCTGTCTAAGAATTCGTACATTTTCTGAGCTCTAAGAGTTACCTTAGCACCTACAGGCATACCTTTTCTTAGTTTGAAAGCAGCTTCATCTTTCTTAGAGATAGTACCAACAGCCTTTTGACCAGTGATATTTGTAAGTTCTTCTACAGCATAATCGATGATCTTTTTATCAGCAGTAGCATCACCTAAACCTTGAGATAAAATAATTTTCTCTAGTCTTGGTACCTGCATTACTGATTTGTATCCGAATTCTTCCATCATTGCAGGAACAATCGTTTCTTTATATGCTTTTTTGGGTCTTGCTATATATTCCATGTGTTATTTAAAATTATAAAGTTTCACCCGTTTTTTTGTTGATTCTTACTTTCTTATCTCCTTCGATTTTATAACCTACTCTGATAGCTTTTCCGTCTTTACCAACTAAAGCTACGTTTGAGATATGAATAGAAGCTTCCTTCTCAGTGATTCCTCCTTGAGGGTTAGAAGCTGAAGGCTTAACGTGTTTTTTAACGATGTTTAGTCCTGCAACAATAACTCTAGGGTCTCTTCCTTCTTTTTTGATCACTTCAATAACTTCACCAGTTTTACCTTTGATATCTTTTTTACCAGTAGTAATGATTACGTTATCTCCTCTTTTTATTTTTAACTTTGACATTTTCTTTTAAAAATTTTTAAAATTAAAGTACTTCAGGAGCTAATGAAATGATTTTCATATATTCTTTGTCTCTCAACTCACGAGCAACCGGTCCGAAAACACGTGTTCCTCTCATTTCTCCTCCAGCGTTTAGTAAAACACAAGCGTTGTCTTCGAATTTGATGTACGAGCCATCTTTTCTTCTTACTGCTTTTTTTGTTCTTACTACAACTGCTTTAGATACCTGACCTTTTTTTGCGTTTCCTGATGGTGTAGAATCTTTAATAGTAACTACGATTTTATCACCAACTGAAGCATATCTTCTTCTGGTTCCTCCCAGAACTCTAATAACTAGTACTTCTTTTGCACCTGTGTTATCAGCAACTTTTAATCTTGATTCTGTTTGTAACATTATTACTTAGCTTTTTCAATGATTCTTACTAATCTCCATCTCTTACTCTTGCTCAAAGGTCTAGTTTCAGAAATTAAAACTGTATCTCCTTCGTTGCATTCGTTGTTCTCGTCGTGTGCAGTATATTTTTTCGTTTTCAAAACGAATTTACCATACATCGGGTGTTTTACTCTAGTCGTTTCACTAACAACAATAGTTTTTTCCATTTTATTGCTGGAAACCACTCCGATTCTTTCTTTTCTTAAATTTCTATCCATTGTAAAAAGGAATATTATTGTTTGTTAGTTAACTCAGTGTTTAATCTTGCGATTGTTTTTCTCAAATCTCTGATTTGGATCGGATTTTCAAGTGGACTGATTTTGTGAGCCAATTTCATTTTTGAAAATTGAGCTTTAGCTTCAGTCAATTTAGCTTGAACATCTTCAAGGCTTAGATTTTTAATTTCAGCTTGTTTCATTGTATTCAGAGATTAAAGAGGTTTAACAAAATCGTTAGCAACTATAAATCTAGTCGTAACTGGTAATTTCTGTGCAGCAAGTCTTAAAGCTTCTTTAGCGATATCGTAAGATACACCTCCAACTTCGAACATAATTTTACCTGGTTTTACTACAGCTACCCAATATTCTACAGCACCTTTACCTTTACCCATCCTTACTTCGGCTGGTTTCTTGGTAATAGGCTTATCCGGGAATATTTTGATCCATAGTTGACCTTCTCTTTTCATATATCTTGTCGCAGCGATACGAGCAGCTTCGATTTGTCTTGCAGTGATCCAAGCACCTTCGTTAGCTTTAATTCCGAAAGTTCCATAAGCAAGTTGATTACCTCTCTGAGCAATCCCCTTCATTTTCATCTTATGAACTCTACGGAATTTGGTTCTTTTTGGTTGTAACATAATTTCTTAAATTTTAGATTTTAGAATTTAGATTTTAAAAAAGTAACGGTCATTTAAAAACTATCCTCTAAAATTTTATTAATTATTTTTTTTATCTCTTGAAGGTCTTCTGTTATCTCTATCTCCTCTGTTTCCACCTCCTGAAGGACCACCTTTTTTCTGTTGTCCTACTAGCGGCATAAGATCTCTCTTACCATAAACTTCTCCTTTCATGATCCAAACTTTAACTCCTAACTTACCGTACTGAGTTAATGCCTCACCGATATGATAGTCGATATCTGCTCTGAAAGTAGACAATGGGATTCTTCCGTCTTTGAAAGACTCAGATCTTGCCATTTCAGCACCGTTCAATCTACCAGAGATTTGAACTTTGATACCTTCAGCACCCATTCTCATTGTAGAAGCGATAGCCATTTTCACAGCTCTTCTGTAAGAGATTCTGTTTTCGATTTGCTTAGCGATACTGTCTGCAACTAATACTGCATCAAGCTCAGGTCTTTTGATTTCGAAAATATTGATTTGAATATCCTTTTTAGTAAGTTTCTTCAATTCTTCTTTTAACTTGTCAACTTCCTGACCTCCTTTCCCGATGATTAATCCCGGTCTAGCAGTAGTGATTGTTACGGTTACTAATTTAAGTGTTCTTTCAATATAAATTTTTGAAATACCACCTTTAGATAATCTTGCTTCAAGGTATCTTCTGATTTTGTAGTCTTCCGCGATTCTGTCTCCATAATCGTTTCCGCCAAACCAGTTAGAATCCCATCCTCTGATGATACCTAATCTGTTACCAATTGGATTTGTCTTCTGTCCCATACCTTGAATTAATTTTCTTTTGTTCCTAAGATTAGTGTAATGTGGTTTGATCTTTTTCTGATTCTGTACCCTCTACCTTGTGGCGCTGGTCTCAGTCTCTTCAATTGTCTTGCACTGTCTACAAAAATTTCTTTAACGATAAGGTTAGCTTCTTCGATATCTGCACCTTCGTTCTTAGATTGCCAGTTAGCCATCGCAGAAAGAAGTACTTTCTCTAATTTGTTTGAAGCGTCTTTTTTCGAATATTTTAGGATGCTTAAAGCTTTTTCAACTTCTACCCCTCTGATGATATCAGCTACTAATCTCATCTTTCTTGGAGATGAAGGGCAATCGTTGTGTAATGCTTTTACTACATCTTGATTTGTTAATTTACGTGCTAATGCACTTTCTCTTTTTCTTGATCCCATGATTATCTGCTTCCTTTGTTTTTGTTACCACCATGACCTCTGAAAGATCTTGTTGGAGAAAATTCGCCTAGCTTGTGACCTACCATGTTTTCTGTAACGTAAACCGGGATAAAAGATTTCCCGTTGTGCACAGCAATAGTTTGTCCTACAAAGTCTGGAGAGATCATTGATGCTCTAGACCAAGTTTTGATAACAGTCTTCTTACCAGACTCTACATTTGCCTGAACCTTCTTATCTAAAGTATAGTGAATGAATGGTCCTTTTTTAAGTGATCTTGCCATAATTATTTTCTTTTAGATACGATGTAACGGTTAGACACTTTGTTTTTCTTTCTAGTTTTGTAACCTTTAGCCGGCATACCGTTTCTAGATCTTGGGTGACCTCCAGAAGAACGTCCTTCACCACCTCCCATTGGGTGATCTACAGGGTTCATTACTACTGGTCTTGTTCTAGGTCTTCTACCTAACCATCTGCTTCTACCAGCCTTACCTGATACAGTCAACTGGTGATCAGAGTTAGAAACAGATCCAATCATTGCATAGCACTCAGTAAGGATCATTCTAGATTCTCCTGAAGGCAATTTGATGATTGCATATTTTCCGTCTCTTGAAGTCAACTGAGCTGAAGAACCAGCACTTCTTGCTAAAATAGCACCTTGACCAGGCTTCATTTCAACACAAGAAATTACAGTACCCAATGGAATATTTTTCAATTTCATTGCGTTACCGATGTTCGGTTCTACGCTTTCGCCAGAAATAATTTTTTGGTCAACTTTGATTCCGTTTGGAGCGATGATATATCTCTTCTCTCCGTCTGCGTACTCCACTAAAGCGATGAAAGCAGTTCTGTTTGGATCATATTCTACAGTTTTTACCGTTGCTTCAACATCATGCTTGTTTCTTTTGAAGTCGATAATTCTGTATTTCTTTTTGTGTCCACCTCCGGTGTAACGCATGGTCATTTTACCAGTTTGGTTACGTCCACCTGACTTACTAATACCAACTGTTAGAGATTTCTCTGGTTTGTTGGTAGTAATTTCCTCAAAATTGTTTACAATTCTGAATCTCTGTCCTGGGGTGATAGGTTTTAATTTTCTAACAGACATTACTATTATTTATAATTAATAATTAATTTACAGCAAAAATGTCGATTACTTCCCCTTCAGCAAGAGTGATAACCGCCTTTTTTAATTTGTTTGTCTTCCCTACTTGAAGACCTTTTTTCGTGTATTTCGAAGAAACTTTAGGAGCATAAATCATGGTTCTAACGTCTGCTACTTTCACACCGTAAGCTTGCTCTATTGCATTTTTAATCTGGATTTTATTCGCCTTAGGTTGTACTAAGAAAGAATAAGCACCTCTTAAATCTGTAAGATAGTTTGCTTTTTCTGAAATAACTGGTTTAATAATTAGTGACATGATTTATTTCTTTAAATTTTCCTGGAATTTTTCAACTGCACCTTCTAAGAAAACGATCTCACCTGCGTTGATTAAGTCATAAGAAGAAATTTCGTTGAATTTCATAACTTTAGTCTTAGGCAAGTTTCTTGAAGATAAATATACATTCTTGTTAGTATCAGGAAGAATGAATAAAGACTTCTTATCGTTCAATGCCAATGCATTCAAGATAGTAACGAAATCTTTAGTTTTAGGAGCAGCGATGCTCAAACCTTCCACGATTCTAATGCTGTTGTCTTTCATTTTTTGAGAAAGAACAGATTTTTTTGCTAATCTCTTAAGAGCTTTATTCAATTTGAATCTGTAGTCTCTTGGCTTAGGACCGAATACTCTACCTCCACCTCTAAAAGTAGGAGATTTAATATCACCGTATCTAGCAGAACCAGATCCTTTTTGCTTCTTAAGTTTTTTAGTAGAAGCAGTAATTTCGCTTCTTTCTTTTGATTTATGAGTACCTTGACGCTGAGCAGCAAGATATTGTTTTACTTCTAAGTAAACCGCGTGCTTATTTGGCTCAATTCCGAATACTGTTTCGTCTAGAGTTACTTTTTTTCCGGTTTCTTTTCCTGATGTATTTAATACTACTAGTTCCATTTTCTGATAATTACATAAGAATTTTTAGCTCCCGGAACAGCACCTTTTACTACTAAAAGATTTTGTTCTTGATCCACTTTTAATACTTGAAGGTTTTGTACAGTTACCTGCTTACCTCCCATTCTACCTGCCATTCTCATTCCTTTGAATACTCTCGAAGGATCCGATCCCGCACCGATAGAACCTGGAGCTCTAAGTCTGTTGTGCTGACCGTGAGTAGCTTGCATTACACCTCCAAAACCGTGTCTTTTAACAACACCCTGGAAGCCTTTACCTTTTGAAGTTCCTGTTACGTCAACAAATTCACCTTCAGCGAATAGATTAACTTTTACTTCCTCTCCTACTTTTACTTCGTCTACGAATTCTCTGTAGAATTCTACCAACTTAGCTTTAGGAGCAGAACCAGCCTTTTTAAAATGGCCAGCTAACGCTTTACCAACGTTCTTTTCACTCTTGTCATCGAAACCTAACTGAACAGATTTGTATCCGTCCTTTTCAATGGTTCTGACCTGTAAAACTGAGCAAGGACCTGCCTGAATAACGGTACACGGCATATTTTTGCCGTTTTCGTCAAACAGAGAAGTCATCCCAATTTTTTTTCCAATAATACCTGACATTATTTATATAATATGTTATAAAATTTTCTTGTATTCACTCTCATTTTTCGGGCGCTCAAATAATTACCAAGTTTGAATTGGGCATATTCCTCCCCTAAAATGAGTGTGCAAATGTATGAATAAAATTTAATTTGACAAATATATATTGCAAAATATTTTGATTTTTAATGATTTAGAGATTTGCACAGATTTTGAAAACAATTTCTTCTGAATAATTTTTTAATTTTGAGAAAAAAGTAATATGAAAAACATTTTCACCACACTCGTTTTATTCTTCGGAATCATTTCTTTTGCACAAACTGCTATACCGTTTACAGGAAAAAGAGATTTTAATATCGAACAGGGAGCAAGCGGCTCAGGAACTCCCGCTTATTATCTGGATGTAAAGAAAAACGGAAACGTGCATTTTGGCTTTCTGCAAATCAATCAGGCCGACGGAAAAGAAACCAAGGAAGAGATGAATGCCGGAAAATATAATCCCAAAGTAATGAAAATACATTTCAAAACATACAATGAAACTTTCTATGTGAAATTTGATAAAGAAAAAATCTACCTTACCGATGAAACCGGCAATATTAAAAGGTCTGACGACTGCTGCCCAGTTTCTGAAATGGCAGAACTCAACTGTAACTGCGAAAGTATTCTTTATAAATAATGAAAGTCTTATCACTTCTTTTTGCTATTCTTTTAGTTACCTCGTGCAACAACACAAAAGAACATCCTTATTCATTTTACTACTGGAAAACCCATCTTAAATTAAATGAAACTGAAAAAAAATCGTTGAATGAATCTACAGAGCCGTATTTGTATACTCGTTTTTTTGATGTTGATAAAGTTGGTGGGAAATTTCAGCCTGTTGCTGTGATTACAAAAGATAAAAGTTTCGAAACAGATAAACTTATCGTTCCGACAGTTTTTATAACCAATCAGACTTTTTTGCATATTCAAAAAGAAGAAATACATTTTCTGGCCGAAAGCATTCATCAGCTAATTCAAAAGAAAGCTAAAGATTATCAATTAAAAATAAATAACGAAATTCAAATCGATTGCGATTGGACGGCAGGAACTAAAGATGATTATTTTGAATTTTTAAAAGAATTAAAAAAGATCTCCGAAAAAGACATCACTTGTACTCTTCGACTTCATCAGGTGAAAGATAAAATTCTCACCGGAATTCCACCCGTTGAAAAAGTGTATCTCATGTGCTACTCTACTTCTTCGCCATTAGAAAACTCAGATAAAAATTCGATTTTAGATTTGAATATTCTGAAAAGTTACTTATCGAAGCTGGAAGATTATCCGATAAAGAAAATTGAAGTCGCTCTCCCAATTTATTCGTGGGGAATTGTGACCAATCATTTAGGAAAGCACAAACTCATTAATGCACTTTCTGCAAAAGATCTGGATAATCCAGATTTCAAAAAGATTTCCGATAACGAAATTGAAATTCTGAAAGACGGTTTTTATTTTGGAAATTTCTTAAACAAAGGCTTCAAAATAAAAGTGGAAGAAATTTCGCAGGAGCAGCTTAATAATGCAACAGAATTTTTAGACAAAAAAATAAGTCATTACAACATTATATATTATCAATTAGATAGTAAATTTGTAGAAGGACGGAATTTTAAATAGATGGAAGCACGAAGTTTGATGATGGAAGTTTCCAAAAACAAAAAAATAAATAAAACACCAAAAATAAATATGAAAAAGTATATTCTATCCATAGCCGTAGCATCACTTTTCTACACTAAAACTGAAGCTTGTGCATGGTCTGATCCTGATTATGATTATTTTAATCTTTTCACGCAGAGTATAATCAAAGACAAATCGTATCTGCCTTTTTTACATAACTATTCTGACCGATTTTACACCAATTACAAACCGTCTCAGATTCCTAATGAAAACATAGAATCTTGGAAGAAGTTTTTCGGTAATCAACTGAGTTATACGGAGACCGATTATCTGGTGAATAAAATTCCAATGGCAGATTTGAATGATCTTAAAAAAGGCAGTCCCAATAATCAGTTATTAAAAAAATTAGGTTCAGGTTTTTATGCAAAATACCGTGAAGCGATAGATTATTTAATTGAAGCAAAATATCTGGAGCCTTACATGAAGATTAATTATGTAGAAAGTCCGGATTCTTTTTATTACCGAGAAAATGACAGTGATAAAGATGCTACCCAATTAGATTACAACAAAACCATTTCGGCACTTACCTCATTATATAGCGCCGCCAGAAATCCAGAAATCAAACAGCGTTACGGATATCAGTTGGTGAGATTCAATCATTACACAAGAAATTATGATGCGGCTTTGGACGCATTCAAAAAATATGTACAACCTATTTCGTTGAAAGGCGCACCTTATTATATGGCACTCGATCAGTTGGCCGGAGCCCAGAGAGGTTTGGAAATGGGAACTGAGGCCAACTGGAATTTCTTTCAGGTTTTTATGAATTCTAAAAGCCGTAAAGAATCTTCTTTTGTTTCGATGAAACTTTCAGACACTGCTTCTTTCAACAATATTATGAAACGAGCCGGAACGAATGAAGAAAAAAACATGGCGTATTTTCTTTTAGGCTATGAAGATTTTACCAATCCTATTCCGATGATGGAAAAGATGTACGACATTGATCCCGATTCTGAAATTTTGAAAGTGATGGCCGCAAGAAGCATCAACGAGTTAGAAAGAAATTATCTTCCGACCTATTATTATGCTTCAAAAGATTCCAACTCCACTTCAGCTAAAAAAGATACCACCGCAGAAAAACCGGAAGTAAAGAAAAAGGAACTGAGTTTCTGGCAGAAAATAGTGCTCTTCTTTAAAAATCTCTTCGGCGGTAAAAAATCTGATAAGACCAATGATAAATCTGAGCAAAGCAATGATGATCTATTTGCAAATCCGGACAGGATTCCAACGTATGTAAAGAACAATTCTTATTACTATTCTCAGAATGAAAACCAGAAAGATTTTCTGGACGATTTAGAGAAATTCACCACAAAAACCAAAGAAAAATCTAAAGATGAATATTGGCAGATTGCCGATGCTTATTTGAAATTCCTTAAAAAAGATTACGAAGAAAGCAGCGAAATTTTAGCAGATATAAAAACCAGCAACCCAGAATATCTTGAAGAAATCAAGAGAATGAAAGTGCTGAATGATATTGTTTCGCAACCTAAAATTGATGCGGAATACGAAAATCATTTAATAAAAGATTATGCTGAATATTTTGTTGAAAAACCACCGGTTAAAAAAGACAGCACAGAAATCAATGAATACGAATATTATGGTGAAGTTCCTTCCACAAAAGATTTCCTGAAAGATGTTTTAGCCAACCGCTATTTCCTTCAGGGCGAAGATGGAAAATCTTTCCTGATGAATAATAAACTTTCTGATCTTCAGTACAACCCAAATTCAAACTTGGTAAAAAGTGTTGAAGAGTTTTACAGAAAACCGAATAAGACCCAGTTTGAGCAGCAAATTATCGCCAAAAACCTTGATGCTGTAGGAAACATCGATGCTTTCTTTGCCAACATTTATGGTGACAGAGCGATGAGATCGGCAGATTTTGACAAAGCTAAATCTTACTATCAAAAAGCTGTAAGCTTTGCAGGAATCCCGCGAGACAATTACGAAAAATACAATCCTGAAACCGGAAAATACGAGAAACTGGTTTATAATGGTGAAAACTACGACGGTTACAACGGTATTTCAAGCTTAGTTTTTGGCCATAATGTTTGGGAAAGTTTCCAAAGTCCTGAAGCAGAAAGTATGAAGGCTGAAGATTTTACCGCATTTCCATTTATTAAACCCAAAATGAATAAACTTGAATTGGCAGATGCATTAATTCAGCTCAAAAAAATAGGAAACGGAAAAGATGCAAAATCGGCTAATGCCAATCAGCTGATCGGAAACCTGCTATACAACACATCAATTCTTGGGTATTACCGAGAGCTTTTTGTGATGGATATTGACAACAGCAACGGCGGAAAATATGATTTCTGGAATACCAAAAGAGAAAATCCGTATCAGTATTATTACAAGAATTTTACGTTCACTACTTTTATAGAACCTGATAATTTTGATCTTGCTATCAATTATTACAAAAAAGCATATGACCTTTCGAGCGATAGAGAACAAAAAGCGAGAGTTCTTTTCCAGATGGCGAGTGCCGAACAGGGGAAATATTATCAATATGAAGCTAAAAACCAAGCGAACATTGATTATGCTGATCCGAAATGGTCTGAGAAAAATGATGCTCACGAAAAACAAATGGGTGATCTGAAAAACCAAAAATACAGAACCTATTTTGCTCAGCTCAAATCTCAATATTCAAATACAGAAACCGCCCGCGAACTTTTGGGAAGTTGTACGTATTTTGAATATTTTATGAAGCGATAAATTATAAAATTAAAGCCTTACAGATTTAGTAAGGCTTTATTTTTTATTCTAATTCAAAAGGGTCGTAAAGAAGAGGTTTTGATTTAACAACCATCGGTGAACCATCCTCATTTAAAGCTTTACCATGAAAAGCACCCGGATTATCATGATACGTTTTTTCAACTTCTCTAAACTTTGTTCTGCTTATTTTCAGGATTCCTTTGTCGTTTCGTAGATAAATATCCATTGGTTTTTTATCAATTCCAACTGCTGTAAAATGATATTTATTTTGTGAATCTTCAAGTTCTAAAATCAAACCCGGTAAACCTTCAAAAATATAAGGACCATTGTTTACAGGAATATCTGCTGTGTACCAAGCGACAAATTCTCTTCCTCTGTATTTTACGGTTGCCTTTTTACAGCTGTAATCAAGAATTCTCTTCGATTCGTTATGAAGTTGCCACTTCAATTCCGGCTGTGGTTCTTCATATTCGTATTTTGTTTTGTATCTTTTTTGATAAGTAACTTTTTTATCAGCTGCCGATTTTAGACTTTCCATATTCCATAAAGGATTGTATATAAAAAGTTGATTCATTTCTCTGGAACCCACATTTTCAAGATGAGAAAATTTCTCAAACAAAGAATCTTTCTGTAATGTTTTTGTATCGCTGAACTTTGAATAGTTTTCGCCGATTTGTAAAACACACAACCCTTCTCTCGGATTTTGAGAAATCTTTGTGTCTTTTAAAAATTTAAACTGATAATAAATATTAAGATTGCTCTTCTCAAAAACTTTTGCATCGTAAGATGATGCTTTCATCGAAAAATTATCGAGAATTTTAGTTTGCTGAGCAGAAATTAAAACCGAGCAAAAAATCAACATTGGAATGAAAAACTTCATCATATAAAAACTTTAAGCACAAAATATACTAAAAATTATTGATTCTAATTTATTGCCCAAAAAAACACTTGAGTGTCATAAGAAACTGAATATAATATTTTACCACGCAAAGATTTTAATTTTCAAACCAATTATTTTAAGGAGCAAAGAATGGCGACAAAGTCGCTACTGAAGCTTGAATAAAACGAGACCTTCATAGAAATAAATTTATTGACTAAATAACTAATTTACATTTTATTGCTTAATCAGAGTTCACGTTAAATAAGCTTATTTATTTTGCTTAGCTAGCCATTCATCATGCTTCTTTTTGAAAAAGTCATGTTTATAATCCTGATTTCTTTTCGCGGCATCTATAGAATGTGATGCGTGAATATCATTGTCTTCTTCAGCAAAGTCAGCAAGTTTCTCATAATAGCAATGTAGCTGGTCGAGTTCTTTCTCGGTAAGATCTTCGATATCAACAATCCGGTTACTTGCTTTTTCGTTGGCAGCAATCAGTTCATTTAATTTAATTTGAATGGCTTTAGAATCTTTATTTTGAGATTTCTGAATCAGAAAAACCATCAGAAAAGTAATAATCGTTGTTCCGGTATTGATAACCAACTGCCAGGTTTCGGAATAATTAAAAACAGGTCCGGAAACTGCCCAAATTACCACGATCGCAACCGCTCCCAAAAACGCATACGAACTGCCCGTAAATTTGGTTGCCCAATTTGAAAATTTCTCAAAAATACTTCTATCTGATGTCGCCATTATTTTTTTATTAAAAATAATAAAAAATCGCTCATCTGTAAAGACGGGACTCAACAACTTTTTATCATTCAATTAAAAAAAGGAAAGCCTCTGAAAAACTTCAGAGACTCTCCCGATATAGATAAAACTATTACTTGAAAATTATCTATTAAAATTTATAATTAATTTGTGCTGAGAAATTTCGTGGCTGAATCTGGTCAATATACCCACCTCTGAAATACGAATTGTATCCTACAGAATCAAAGATATTATTGAAGAAAACTCTTAAACCTAAACCGTTTTTAAACTTATAACCCACTTGTGCATCAACTGTTGTATATTCCGGCATATTGAAAGGTTTTTCTCCAGGCTGCGTTCCGTTTACATGTCCTCCAACTGCAGTAGTATAAATTTGTTTATAATCATCCACAGGTCTTATTCCTACATAATAAATACCTGCTCCAATGTCAAGACCCTCTAAAATACCTTGATTGAATTTGTAATTTAACCAGCCATTAGCAGAATGTTTTGGAGTATTAATTGGCGCTGAACCATTAACGAATGAAGGACTATCCTGATATTTAGCATCTACATAAGCCCAACCTGTCATAATCTGTAAGTTGGGAAGAATCTTTCCAATCAATTCTACTTCCATGCCTCTTCTTTGAAGTTCTCCTGCTAAAGCGTATGTTCCTGTACCATTGTTGCCGTTCAAAATTTCGTACGACAAATTATCTGTTTTTATATCAAAAAAGGTAAGGTTGAAACGTAATTTTTCATTTAACCAATCAGATTTAATTCCGGCTTCCCATTGTTTTGTTGTTGAGGCACCTACAGTTCCTCCGGTAGCCAACACATTGTTTGCACTTCGCAGACCTGTAGTCGTAGTATATGAACCAAAAACATTCATATTTTCAATTGGCGAGATCATCAATCCAAAAGATGGATTCCAAGCATAATTTTTGTCTTTATCTGAACCATTTAATCTGCTGTAACGAAGTCCTAAATGTGCCTTTAAATATTTATTAAAAGTAACAACATCCTGAGCCATTAAACCCATTGTAGGAGCTAATGTATTTACGATAGGATTTTTATTAATCAAAGCAAAGTTTCCGGCGTCAATATTTGAAGGAAGAATATTATTAATATCATTTAAAACGTTGATTTGGTCAACATCTTTTGCATTATAAGAAGTTGTAGTCACATCAGATTCTTTCCAGTCAAAACCAACCTGAAAAGTATGTTTCATAAAGCCTGTCATTACATCTGCACCAATGAAATCAAATTGAAAAACTTTATTTAAATCTTCACGTTCAGATTTTGCCAAAGTTCTATTTCTAATTTCATTTGGATTATTTCGATCGATTGGAGCCAAAGCTGCCCCTACGATATTTGTGCTATAAGAAGAATTCATAAATGCAGCTCTTACTTTCAACTTATCAGTAAGTCTTCTTGTGGCTGTGGTAGAGAAGTTAAAAGTCTCAGTCGCTGCATTATCGGTAGCAAAACCTAAAAATTTTTTTCCCGGCATCTGGTAAATAGCTTCCGTGTCACCTTTTGCTAAATTTACCGTTCCTCTATCGGGAGTTGTATTGTTTTTCATGTAATCCATTTCGGCAACAATCTCCGTTTTGTCATCCGGACGGAAAGCTACTGATGGATTCACATAAATACGATCTGTATTTACAAATCTTCTGAAACTATTATTGTCTTGATAAGCTGCATTTAAGCGAACTGCAATCTTACCTTTATTATCTAAAACTCTTTGAAAATCAACAGTCGGTCTGTAAAAGTCCCAACTTCCGTATCTGAAACCAACATTCGTTTCATTAATAAATTTTGGAACTTTAGTCACCACATTGATTACTCCTCCTGCAGAACCGAGACCATCACCAATTCCCTGAGTTACCGCCGCAGATCCTTTAATCACCTGAATACTTTCTACACCCTGCATATCGGTAAGCATTCCTCCGGTACGGAAATCAGAATCCATCATGACTCCGTTTTTCAAAACAGGAACTCCACGATATCCTCTTATAGACATACTTTCTCTAGTTCCGCCATAGCTTCCAAATTGGGTTACACCAGGAATATTTTTTGCAACATCAGTTACGGTAAGCCCACCCAAATCTTCAATTACTTTGTGAGAAACTACAGAGATGCTTTGAATTTGATCTCTCGGTTTAAGAGGTAATCTTGTAATCACTTCCAAACCTTCCGGTTGTTTGTTTTTTTCTCCAAAAAGTTCTACCTCTTCAATTGTGGTTTCTTTTCTGATTGTATCGTTTACTTTTTGTTGTGCTTTAGAAAAAGCGACTCCCAAAATTAGCAATGAGACAGATACCGTTTTTTTCATTTCATAAATTTGAAACAAAAATATTATTTTTATTAATTCTAAATAAATTATATCAAGTGACAATTATCACTTCTGTTAAATTTATCCCAAAAAACACTTAGTTTTTAATGAATTTCCAAAAACACAGGATAGTATTTTAATTAACAGGATACTTTATCGCCTTATCAATCTCGATTGGATTGTTTTCTCTACGCATTGCTTTTCTTCGTTCATCTGACATTCCTTTTAGCTGGTCTAAACTTTTTATCTGAACACTCGAAACATAAAAGGTATTTTCAGGATTTGTATTAGATTTGAAAGCTTCAGCGATATCCTGTAAAGGATCGTTGTAAAGTTCTAACTGCTTTTTTACAATGCTTTTCTCCGTAACGGGAAGTGGTTTTTTCCCGGCAAAACTTTCAAGGAACTTAGCTTCATACGTTTTAGGTAGTTTCATACTTTTTGAAAGCTTAAATATGAAATTATTCTTATCGTCTTCAATCTCGAAAATCAATCCGGGAAGCCCCCGAAATTTGTACGGACCTTCGCTCAGATTAACGTCTTTTGAAAACCATGCGATCCAATTTCTTCCGCCAAAAGTTGTCGTTGCTTTTTGTAAAGTATATTGCCCGTCAACTTTGGTATCATTCAAAAGCTTCCAATTCATTTTGTCGGTTGATTTTAAAGAGAAAAAATCATTCATTAAAATTAATGAAGTATTTTCAAAAGAGTTCTTTTTTCTGATAAGAGCAGGAAGATGATCGTCCCATCTCGATACATTTTGATCCCTAATAATATTTAAAGAATCTGTTTCGGCATAAGAATAAGGATAAAATTTAATATCATCAGTATTGATATCCAAAATCATATTTTCGGCAGCCAATTCTGTTGCTGTTGAATCTAATTTGTAATGAAACTGATAAACGAATCGATGTGTTTGTGCTGAAATGATTAAAGGAAACAATAATAAAATCAGTTTTTTCATATATTTATTTTAATCAAAAATATCAATACTATTTGAATTAATATTAATTTATCATTAGATATTTAGTTTACATCATTCAAAATTGAAAACAAAAAATCCCTCTTCTTTCGAAAAGGGATTCATATTTAAGGTGTTGCTAAAAAACTTCCGACTTCCATCATCCATCTTCCAGCTTATTTATCACACTTTAATGAGAAAATGTATAACTCGCTTATTTCACCAGTATTTTTCCTGAAATTACATTTTCTTTTTCGTCAACTATACTATAAAAATAAACTCCTTCGTTGCTAAAGCTTGTTGGGATTTTATTGATTCCTTTTGTAAGAATAGTCGTTTTCACCAATCTTCCTTCAGCGCTTAAAATATGTAAAACGCCTTTACTTCCTAAAAAGTCCACGGTTAGTATATCGTCTTTTTTGAGTAAAGTGGGATATACGGTTATTTTACTTTTTAAAGTATTTTCTGTGTTACTGAGTGTTTGGGTATTAGTTTTTATAAAGAAAGCACCAAAACCAGTAACCGGGAATTTTACAGACCAAATCTGCATTATTGGATCCCAAGTGATGTCGCTATCCGCCGGATTAATAATTGATTCTTGTCCTGAATAACTTTGTGGTAAACCTGAGCCATCCTGAGATGTACCAAGTATTTTTGACACTCTTATATTGGCAATGCCTTGCGTATCTCCTGCAGCAATTGGAAGTTTTGTTGAATTGATTATATTAAAACTATCAAAATCTTCTTGTGAGAAATAAAGAGTCAAGTCACCTGTTGCATTATTCGTAGCGCCATTTTGCATATTGATTTCCTGATGTCTTTTTACAAAAGCAGGATGCTGTGTAGGATCTATCCATTCTTTTACAGAAAGTGTCCCTGTAATATCGGAAATATTTCCCATCGTAGTAATTTTCCCTATTGTATTGTAACATATTCCCAAAGGATGTGTTCCCGTATTTTGTACAGTAGAATTTATGGCAATGTTTTCTTGAGGAAGAGTAATATTGTTTGAAACAGTTTCCAAAAGTGTCAATACATTGGGCGAATTGCTGGTTTTAAGCTGATAAAAATTACAATTTTCATATAATAATGCGATTACGGTTCCGTCTGTATTAAATGTAGACTCATGATGAATATCAACCATGTAGGCTTTATTGTTATAGAGTGACGTGATAGAATCTGCTACTATCGTATGTCCCATAAAGGTTTTGTAGCCGTCTAGATTCAGCAATATAGTATCCATCTCTTGTTGTGTGATCAGATTTTGTGAAATACCTCTGTACCAATAGAGTCCACCTGAATTTATTGTTGCACAGTTTCCTGTACAAGGAGCATTGGCTATCTTCTGTCTGGCCAAATCATTCATCTGAGTATATGATAATCCTAGGTTAGCAATTGTTGGGCTTACCCCTCCATGAAGAAAAATATAGGGTCCTATTTTTTCAATGACATTTTTACTTCTGAGCCATCTTCCCAGTTCGCTTGTTGCATCGTGAATATTACTGATATTTTCTTGCATCAACTCAGAACTTATAAAATATTTATCATCCACATAACGCAAATCATTTATAAGATTCATCACATCATGATTTCCTAAAATAAAATGAATTTTACCTCCCGCAGCAGCAGATTCAGCCTCTAGTTTATAAATAAGCCACAGACATTCTATCACTTGTGTTCCACGGTCAAACATATCTCCTGCAAATACTATCCGCCCTTTACCATAGATCCATTCATAGTTATTATTTATCACACCTGCCTTTTTCAAAAGAGAAACCAATGCGGGCATATTGCCTTCAATATCAGAAAAAACCAACATTTTCTGAGGCAATGGATAAGTCGATTTTTCTGTAGGATACTGCGTACGTAGATTTACCTGAAAACTTGTACCATCACCTACAGGACATGTAATTGTCTGTAATCCTGAAGATGGTAGGGTTTGAGTTATTAATTGTCCGTTGGTAATATGATGTACTATTTTTTGCCCGTTTCTGTCGAGAACATATGGACCGTCATTTTCTATCACAGTAGTGTTATCAATAAGCAGTTCGGCGTCAAAAGAAACATCTGAACTGCCGGTATTTTGATTATGAAGTTCGATGGCAATAGTATTATCTCCCTGGTGAAATCTTGCTCCAGTAAGAATATAGGTATTGTATGCATTTTCATCAGAGATTGCACCGGTGGTACCAGTTGTGTATGTGATGGTTCCTGTCGGCATAAGTTCAGAACGTTTTGCTTCAACGCCATTAATATATATTACAACGCCATCATCATGCCTTATGTTAAGTTTAAACAAAACATTTTGGGGATTAAAAGGCAGATTTATTTTTTTTCTGAAATAATAAGCCAATGAAGGATTTTTCTTGATAAGTATTGTTGCTTCATCACCATCTCCAAAACCTAATTCGCCAAGACCTGAAGGCCAGCTTGTGTCGTTAAAGGTTTCCGCATTCCAGTTTGCAGGGGGAGCGGTTTCAACATTCAAATACTTCCAACTGCTGTTTTTGGGAAATACTACCTGAGGAACAACCAGCTCGGCATCGAAAGAAACATCCGAACTACTTGTGTTTTGATTATGAACTTCGATGGCGATTATATTTTCACCAGTCTGGAAGCTTGATCCTTGAATTGCATAAGAATGATATTTGTTCTCTTCACTATTAGGAAGGAAATCTGTAGTCCCTGTAGTAAACGTCACAGTTCCAGTAGGCATCAATGATGTACGTATTACTTCTACCCCATTTACATACACGATTGCCCCGTCATCATGCTTAAAATTAAGATTAAAAATCATACCGGCAGGATTTGCAGAAATCGTAACTTTTTTTCTGAAATAATAAGTGACTGATGGATTCTTTTTAACGAGCACTGTTGCCTCATCGCCCTCACCATAGCCGAATTCACCTGCCCCCGAAGACCAGCTCGTATCATCAAAGCTACTTGCGTTCCAAGTGGAAGGCGGTGCTGAATTTATATTCAGGTATTTCCACACACTTTCTTTCGGAAATATCACTTGCGCCCTTACTAAAGCGAAAGTAAACATTATCAAAATAAAAAATATTATTTTTTTCATAAATTTGTTTTTAGAAAAAATGGTCGGAATCTCTTCTGACCATTTTTCGATTAGTATTCAATAAGGTTTTAACACGCTTATTTCACTATAATTTTACCTGAAAGTATATTTTCTTTTTCGTCAGCTATACTATAAAAATAAACTCCTTCGCTACTAAAGCTTGTTGGGATTTTATTAATTCCTTTTGTAAGTACAGTAGTTTTTACTAACCTTCCTTCAGAGCTTAAAATATGCAAAACACCTTTACTTCCTAAAAAGTTTACATTTAATAGATCATCTTTTTTAAGTACAGTAGGATACACACTTATTTTGTTTTTTAAAGTATTTTCTATGGTACTGAGTGTTGAAGAAAAAACCAGCTCAGCATCGAAAGAAACATCTGAACTAGTTGTCCTTTGATTATGGACTTCGATGGCAATTGTATTTTCGCCAGCTTGGAAGCTAGATCCTTGTATTGTATAAGAAATATAAGTATTTTCTAGATTATTAGGAAGGAAATCTGTTGTTTCTGTAGTATACGTCACAGGTCCAGCAGGCATCAATGATGTACGTATTACTTCTACCCCATTTACATATACGATCGCTCCGTCATCATGCTTGAAATTAAGATTAAATGTCATACCGGAAGGGCTTGTAGAAAACGTAACTTTTTTTCTGAAATAATAAGTTATTGATGGATTCATTTTTACGAGAACTGTCGCCTCATCACCCTCACCAAAACCAAATTCACCCGCACCTGACGGCCAACTAGTATCATTAAAGTTGCTTGCGTTCCAAGTGGAGGGTGGTGCTGAACTTATATTCAGGTATTTCCACATACTTAGTTTTGGAAATATTGCTTGCTGTGCACTTACTACAGCAAACGTCATCACAAAAGAAATAAAAAGTAATAATTTCTTCATAATTTGTGTTATTATTGATTAATATTAGTGTTTAAATTACTATAATTTACACATTTCTAAGCTATTAATTAATTTTAACCTGACCGTTAATTATTTATGTAAATATTTTATGTTAAATAAATTTTGTAGGACTACTAATAATATTTATTTATTTTAAAAAGTATTAAATCATAAATCTTTATGAGAAAATATCCAAACTATAGAAATGTTAAAATCTGTTAAAAAAAAACGCTAATCAAACTCGAAATTTCATAATTATTTCTGATCATATTGTAAAAAGTATTTCTTCTTTTTTCTGAAAATGGGTTTGTGAATCCTTTAAAACAAAAAAATCCCTCTTCTTTCGAAAAGGGATTCATATTTAAGGTGTTGCTAAAAAACTTCCGACTTCCATCATCCATCTTCCAGCTTATTTATCACACTTTAATTTCTACGTCAACTCCTGAAGGAAGTTCTAATTTCATTAGAGCATCAACAGTTTTAGAAGAAGAAGAGTAGATATCCATCAATCTCTTGTGAGCTGATAACTGGAACTGCTCTCTTGCTTTTTTGTTAACGTGAGGAGATCTCAACACTGTGAAGATTCTCTTATTCGTTGGCAATGGAATTGGTCCGTTTACAACAGCACCAGTAGCCTTTACCGTTTTTACGATTTTCTCAGCAGACTTGTCTACCAAGTTGTAATCGTAAGATTTTAGTTTTATTCTGATTCTTTGTGACATTTCTTTACTTTAAAAAATTAACCTTTTGCTTTAGCAATAATATCTTCAGCAACGTTTTGAGGAGTAGCCTGGTACTTCTCTAATTCCATAGAAGAAGTAGCTCTTCCTGATGAAAGTGTTCTTAGAGTCGTAACATATCCGAACATTTCAGATAATGGAACTGAACCTTTGATAACAACGGCACCGTTCTTTTCTTCTTGTCCACTGATTGTACCTCTTCTCTTGTTAAGGTCACCAATGATGTTACCCATATATTCTTCCGGAGTTACAACCTCCAACTTCATAATAGGCTCCATAATTACTGGCTTAGCAGCACGTCCCGCTTCTTTAAATCCTAATTTAGCAGCTAATTCGAAAGAAAGTGCATCAGAATCCACCGCGTGGAAAGATCCGTCTTTAAGAGTAACTTTAATACCTTCAACTTCGAAACCAGCCAAAGGACCGTTCTTCATTGCAGCTTTAAAGCCTTTTTCAATTGCAGGAACAAATTCTCTAGGAACGTTACCACCTTTGATCTCATTGATGAATTCTAAACCAACTTTACCTTCCTCAGCAGGTCCAAGTTCAAATACGATATCCGCAAATTTACCTTTACCACCAGATTGTTTTTTGTAAACTTCTCTGTGCTGAGCAACTTTTGTTAAGTTTTCTTTGTATTCTACCTGAGGTTGACCTTGGTTAACTTCAACTTTGAATTCTCTTCTCATACGGTCAACAATGATATCTAAGTGAAGCTCACCCATACCAGAGATAATCGTTTGTCCTGAAGCCTCGTCTGTTCTAACCGTAAATGTAGGATCTTCTTCAGCTAATTTAGCTAGAGCGTTACCCATTTTATCTTGGTCAGCCTTAGTTTTAGGCTCAACAGCGATACCAATTACCGGATCAGGGAAAACCATCGATTCTAGAACGATTGGGTTTTTCTCGTCACACATAGTATCACCAGTTTTGATAGATTTGAAACCTACCGCAGCACCAATATCACCAGCTTCAATATATTCTACCGGGTTTTGCTTGTTAGCGTGCATCTGATAGATTCTTGAGATTCTTTCTTTATCTCCTGAACGAGTGTTCAAGATATAAGAACCTGCATCTAGTCTTCCAGAGTATGCTCTGAAGAATGCCAATCTTCCTACGAAAGGATCGGTAGCAATCTTAAATGCTAAAGCCGCGAAAGGCTCGTTTACATCTGGTTTTCTGAAAATCTCAGCATCTGTTCTTGGGTCAGTACCTTTGATATCATCTTTATCTAATGGAGAAGGCAAGTATTTACATACTGCATCCAACATAAACTGTACTCCTTTGTTCTTGAATGAAGAACCACAAGTCATTGGGATAATAGATAAATCGATAGTAGCTTTTCTAAGAGCTTCGTTGATTTCGTCTTCAGAAATTGAATCTGGATCTTCGAAGAATTTCTCCATCAAAGTATCATCATAATCTGCTACTGCTTCAACTAATTTCTCTCTATATTCCAGAACTTCATCTTTCATGTCTTCCGGAATTGGAACTACCTCGAAAGTAGCACCTTGTCCAGCTTCATCCCAGATGATCGCTCTGTTTTTAATTAAGTCTACAACACCTTTGAAATCTTCTTCAGCACCGATTGGTAAAACGATAGGAACTGCGTTTGATCCCAACATTGTCTTAACCTGGTTTACCACGTTAAGGAAGTCAGCACCTTGTCTGTCCATTTTGTTTACGAATCCCATTCTTGCAACTTTGTAGTTGTCAGCAAGTCTCCAGTTTGTTTCAGACTGAGGCTCTACTCCATCTACTGCAGAGAAAAGGAATACCAATCCATCCAATACTCTCAAAGATCTGTTTACTTCTACTGTGAAGTCAACGTGTCCCGGTGTATCGATGATGTTGAAGTGGTAAGGTTTAGTATCAGCTAAAGGTTTTCCTTGGTCTGTTGGAAAGTTCCAAGAACAAGTAGTTGCAGCAGAAGTAATTGTAATACCTCTTTCTGCTTCCTGCTCCATCCAGTCCATTGTAGAAGCACCATCGTGAACTTCACCAATTTTGTGGTTTACACCTGTATAGAATAAAATTCTTTCTGTAGTGGTAGTCTTACCCGCATCAATGTGCGCAGCAATACCGATATTTCTTGTAAATTTAAGATCTCTTCCCATTTCAGATTAGAATTTAAAGTGTGAAAACGCTTTGTTAGCTTCCGCCATTTTGTGAGTATCACTCTTTTTCTTGTAAGCAGCACCTTCTTCTCTTGAAGCCGCTACAACTTCATTAGCCAATTTCAAAGCCATAGACTTATCGTTTCTCTTTTTAGAGTAGCTAATTAACCATTTCATTGCCATAGAAATTTTTCTATCAGCTCTGATTGGCATAGGAATCTGGAAGTTTGCTCCACCTACTCTTCTAGAACGTACTTCTACGTGAGGCATAACGTTAGTTAATGCATCTTTCCAGATTTCAAGGGCAGTCTTTTCAGTTTCTCCTTTTTTAGTTTCTACGATATCCAATGCATCATAGAATATTTTGAATGCGATTGACTTCTTACCGTCAAGCATCAAGTTGTTTACGAATCTAGTTACCAATTGATCATTAAATTTTGGATCTGGTAACAACGGTCTTTTTTTCGCTTTTGTCTTTCTCATTGTTTCTGTACCTTATTTAATGATTATTTTTTCTTACCTTTAGCTGGAGCAGCTGCTGCCTGACCTGGTTTAGGTCTCTTAGCTCCATACTTAGATCTTCTTTGAGTTCTTCCGTTAACTCCAGCAGTATCCAACGCACCTCTTACGATGTGGTATCTTACTCCTGGTAAATCTTTTACTCTCCCCCCGCGTACCAATACTATCGAGTGCTCTTGAAGATTATGTCCTTCACCTGGGATATAGGCGTTAACTTCTTTACCGTTTGAAAGTCTTACCCTTGCAACTTTTCTAAGTGCAGAGTTAGGTTTCTTAGGAGTGGTAGTATATACTCTCGTACATACACCTCGTCTTTGTGGACAAGAATCAAGTGCAGCCGATTTACTCTTCTTGGTAAGTGCGACTCTTCCTTTTCTAACTAATTGTTGAATAGTAGGCATTTAATTGCTTTTATTTTAGGGTGCAAAAATAATAATAATTTTTTAATTGACAACCAGTTATGTAGAAATAATAATCTTTATTTAATTTAAACTAACCTTATGATTATATATAATCTACATCAAGCAGGGAGATACAGCTCACTATAAAAACTTTTATGTCTTCAAAAATATTATATATTTTTAGCTATGAAACATTTAATTCCTGATTAATTGGAACCGCAAATTTGATTTTAAATGATTTATTATAATTTATCTTACTTTATATAGCTAAACTAATCTCACTTTTTTTCAAAAAGGTAATATAGTTATCATCTATAAGTACTCTACAATTTCGGCACAATATTTCCTTAACTTAGAGATATCAAAAATAAACTTATGAAATCGCCATCATTTGCTATTATAAACAATACTGGAGATATGAGCGATTTCATATTACCTTAAAAAATAAATTATATACATATGAAAAACGCTAATATTATTGGTTTAAAGGAAGCCGACTGCCAAAACATTTCAGAAAAACTGAATATTCTACTTGCTAACTACTCCGTATTTTATCAAAATACAAGAGGATCTCACTGGAATATTAAAGGCGAGCAATTTTTTACATTACACCCCAAGTTTGAAGAATTATACAACAGTTTAGTTTTAAAAATCGATGAAATTGCAGAACGTATTTTGACTTTAGGAGCAACTCCGGCACATAATTATTCAGATTACCTGCAGGTTTCTACCATTAAGGAAAGCAAAGAAGTAAGCGATGGCAACAAAAGTGTAGAGATTATTCTAAATTCTTTTAAAGTTGTCATTGATTTACAAAGAGAACTTCTAGACATTACAGACAAAGCTGGCGACGAAGGTACCAACTCACAAATGAGCGATTATATTACCGAGCAGGAAAAAGAAGTTTGGATGTACAACTCTTATTTAGGGAAGTAAAAACCAGACAAAATCATTACAATATTAAAAAATCGTCTTACATTTAGGCGATTTTTATTTTAAATAAACTAAATTTGTGTTAAAATTACACAATATGCGAAATATGACTTTTAACTCCATTCTCGACAACGATTTCTATAAAATCACCATGCAAAACGCTGTGGTAAAACTTTTCCCGAGTCAAACTGTAAAGTACGAATTTATCAATCGTGGGAAACATCATTTTCCTGAAGGCTTTGATCATGCTTTAAGAGAAATCGTCAATAAAATGGCCGAACTGAAACTCACTAAAGACGAGAAAAAATTTCTGGCAAAAACCTGTCCTTATCTAGATCTTCCTTATTTAGATTTTCTTGAAGGCTACCATTACGATCCGTCTGAAGTAAAAATTCTGCAAACCGGAAACGATTTATCAGTAACGGTTGAAGGACTTTGGTATCGCACGATTCTGTGGGAAGTTCCATTATTGGCTCTAATCAGCGAGTTGCATTACGAAATGAATCACATGGAAAGAGATTCAAACGAAACTGTAATGGCCAAAACATTAGAGAAAGCAGATTCATTAAATAAATTAGGCGTCACATTTGCCGAATTTGGTACAAGGAGAAGACATTCTTATAAAGTACAAAACCTGGTGATGGAAGCTTTAACCCAGAAAAAAGAATCTACATTTATAGGAAGCTCCAATGTACATTTTGCAATGAAATACGGTGTAAAGCCAATTGGAACCCACGCCCACGAATGGTTTATGTTTCACGGAGCTGAATTTGGTTTTAAAATGGCAAACGAATTAGCGCTTGAACATTGGGTTGATGTTTATCGCGGTGATTTGGGAGTGGCGCTTTCAGACACCTACACTACCGATGTTTTCTTTCAACAGTTCGATAAAAAATTCGCAAAACTTTTTGATGGCGTTCGTCATGACAGCGGCGATCCGTTAGAATTTGCCGATAAGACGATAGCTCATTATCAGCGTCATTCAATTAATCCATTATTTAAGTACATCATTTTTTCTGATGGCTTAAATCTTGAAAAAGTAGAAGAAATTACCAATTACTGCAAAGGAAAAATTGGAGTTTCTTTTGGAATCGGAACTAATCTTACCAATGATGTCGGTTTAAAACCAATGAATATCGTAATGAAATTAATCGGCGTACAATCTTTAAATAAAGAATGGATTCCTACCGTAAAACTATCTGATGAACATGGAAAATACACCGGTGATCCGAAAATGATCGAATTAGCAAAAGAATTTTTAAGAATTAAAGATTAAAGTTTAGATTTCAGACTTATAAATTAAATTGTTATTGATCATGAAAATAAAAATTTATTTATCCCTCTCCTTTTTGATGGCAACTTTATCTTTTGCCCAACAAAAGAAAACAGAAAAGCCGAAATTCAATCAGGAATTAGCGACATCCCTCGGCGCAGACAAATATGGTATGAAAGCTTACACCATTATAATGCTGACAACCGGTTCTGCAAAAATTGAAGACAAAGCAAAAATGGGAAAATTAATGAAAGGGCACATGACAAACATAGGAAAATTAGCTAACGAAGGAAAAATTATTGTAGCCGGACCTTTCTTAGAAAAGAACAAAGAAAATTACCGCGGCATGTTCATCTTCAACACTAAGTCCAAAGAAGAAGCAGAATCTTGGGTAAAAACTGACCCTGCAGTTGCAGCTGGAGTTTTTAGTTATGAAATATTTCCTTGGTATGGTTCCGCAGCTTTGCCTTTATATCTGAAACATCATGATGAGATTTCAAAAGAAACTCCTTAAATTATGAATTCAAAGATAAAAATTCTACAGCAGTTAAGAATTCCAATTCTTTTAATTGTAGCTTTTATTAGTGTCTCATGTAATAGTTTTGAGGATAACTTCTATTCGCAACTAAAAACTAAATCTGAAATTTATCATAAAACAAAAAAACTTCAGCAGTTTGATCTCAGTAAAATCACCAATTTTGATTGGGATTATTTCCAGTATATTAGAGGAAATGAAAGTGTTGAAATTTCCGCTTATGACATTAAAAAAAGTCTGGATTTAAATTTTGATCCTAAAACTTTAGATTTAAATAAAACAAGATTTTACTTTTTCAAAAACAAAAATTTAATCAGGGAAATAGAAATTAATTCGGAAGATTTTAAAACTCCATATTTCACTATTAATTACTGTAATAAAGACATCAATAAGATACTCAGAGAAGAAAGGGTTTTTTCTCTTCCGCTGAAACAAACATTTTACTATTCCCAAATTGCCGAAGGAAATAATTTAAAATTTTCCCAAACCACAAATATTTTCTTTTCGTAATTTTGAGAAATGGAAATCACTTACCTGATCATTGGATGTTTTGCCGGAGCTATTATTGGCGCAGTTCTCATTTATTTTATTTTGAAGTCATCTATGGTTCTAAGAAGTTCTTATGATGAACTCAATTATTTAAATATTAAAACTAAAGCAGATTTAGAGAACTTAAATCTGAAAATTCAGGATTTAGATCAAGCCATTAAGAATGAAAAAGATTTTAATCTTCAACAGTCTGATCTTTTAAATGATCTTAAAAATGAATTCTCCAAAATTTCAGCAGAAAACACTTTTCTTCAGACTCAGTTTGATGAGCAAAAACTTTTAAATCAAAAGCAAAATACTCAAATTGAATCGATTCTGAATGAAAAACAGCATTTATATGCTAAAAACTCAGAATTAACTGCTCAAAATGAAGGTTTACATCAATCACTAGAAACTCAGAAAGAAGAAATTAAAAAAATTCAGGAAGAAGGAAAACTTCAGTTTGAAAATTTGGCCAACAAGATTTTAGAAGAAAAAACAGAAAAATTCACAACCGTTAATCAAAATAATCTAAAAAATATTCTTGAACCTTTTCAGGAGAAAATCAATGATCTAAAAAATAAAGTCAATGAAGCTTACGAAAAGGAAAACAAAGAACGTTTTTCCCTTGCTGAAAAAGTAAAAGAACTTGCTCTGCTCAACCAACAAATTTCCGAAGATGCTAAAAAACTCACCAAAGCCCTGAAAGGAGAAAGTAAAACTCAGGGAAATTGGGGCGAAATGATCCTGGAAAGTATTCTGGAAAAATCGGGATTGGTAAAAGGAAGAGAATATTTTCTGGAGCACGAGCTCAGAGACGAAGATAACAAAGCTTTATTTTCAGAATTTTCGGGCAAAAAAATGCGTCCGGATGCAGTTGTAAAATATCCTGACGAAAGAAATGTAATCATTGACTCTAAAGTTTCTTTGACCGCTTTTACTGAATTGGTGGACGAAACAGATTCTGATATTTATCAAATAAAAGTCAACCAGCATTTATCATCCATAAAAACCCACATCAGCCAATTGAGCCAAAAAGCTTACGATGATTATGGGAAATCGCTCGACTTTGTGATGATGTTTATCCCAAGTGAACCGGCTTATATTGCTGCAATGCAGGCCGATCAAAACCTTTGGAATTTTGCTTACGAAAAGAGAATTTTACTTTTAAACCCGAGCAACCTGATCACTTCTTTAAAACTGATCGCCGATCTTTGGAAAAGAGAATATCAAAACCGAAATTCTATGGAAATTGCCGATCGCGGTGCTAAATTATATGATAAATTTGCCGGCTTTGTAGAAAATCTTGAAAAAGTTGGGAAGAATTTAGACCAGGCAAAAAATGTTTATACAGATGCTTTCAAGCAGCTTTCTACCGGAAATGACAATCTGATTGCTCAGACCCAGAAATTAAAATCTCTAGGAATTAAAAATAAGAAAGAGCTTCCACAAAGCTTGATCAATGGTATAAATAATGATTTATAATTGATAAATGATTTTTAAAAATTATTTTTGCATCAATTATCAATCATTTACCACTTATGATCATCGAAAGTTTCCAGAACGAAAAGATAAAACACGTTACCAAACTCCTTACAGACAACCGCTTTCGTAAAAAGTCGGGAGTTTTTGTGGTAGAAGGGCAACAGGAAAACGAAAGAGCTCAGCAGTATCATTTTGAAGCCGTAGAATTTTTTATCTGCGAAAATATTTTCAAAGGAAAGACTCCTAAAGAAAAAATTCACTTTGTCAATGATAAGGTTTATGAGAAAATTGCGTATCGTGGGAGTTCAGAAGGGATCATCGGAATCTATAAAACCAGAGAAGCTCCTCTTAATAGCTTTAAACCAAAAGAAAACTCAACCATAATTATTGTTGAAGGCGTTGAAAAGCCCGGAAATCTGGGTGCAATCTTAAGAAGCTGTGAAGCTTTTGGAATTGATGCCTTGATCGTTGCTAACGGAAAAACAGATTTTTACAATCCAAATGTTATCCGATCTAGTGTAGGTTGTCTTTTTGGAATGGCCGTTTTTCAGGCTGACAACAATGAGGTCTACGAATTTTTACAGAAAAACAGCTTCAACATCTATACAACCATAATGGATGAGACTTCAAAAGATATGTTTGAGCGAGATTTCAAAAAGCGTTCAGCAGTTTTATTTGGTACTGAACACTCGGGATTGAGTAACTTCTGGTTTGGGAAAGGTGAAAATACATTAATACCAATGACAGGAAGTATTGACTCCTTAAATTTGAGTAATGCCGTAGCCATTACCTGCTATGAAGCTTTAAGACAAAAGAAATCTTAAACGATAAGACATAAAAAAACCGTCTCGCTAAGCGAAACGGTTCTTTTATTGTAGCAGTAGCTAGAATTATTTCTTAACTTTAGCTGAATCAGACTTAGCTTCAACGCTATCTTTCTTCATATCAGTTGTAGTGTTGATAGAATCTTTTTGAGCATCAGCAGTAGAATCTAAACCAGACTGGATTGAATCAGCGTTGTTCTCGATAGAATCGTTAGTACCAGTTGTAGCTTCACCTTTCTTACAAGCAACTAAAGAGATAGCAGCGATAGCAGCTACGAATAATGACTTTTTCATAATAAATTAAATTTAATTTTGTTAATATTGTTTTTTAAATCTTTTTCTCTGTTCGGTTATTTGAACAAGACAAAGGTATAGCAGATATAAAATTTGTTTATGAAAAATAATTGTAATAACTTTGTAAAATCGTTTTACAAATAAACAAAACTGATAATCAACAATTTAACTACTTTTTTATAAAGTGACAGATTTAGACCTCTTACATTTTGAGCAGCTCAAAAAGGACGTTCAAGCTCAATATTTGAAAGAATACACCCCTTCTTATGATGAAATATCTAAGTGGAAGGGTATTGATATCATCTATTTTCAGGAAGACCTTAGGAAAAAAGCCAAAGGGAACATCAGTGAAAAATCTTTTTACACTTATTTTAAATCATCTCCTGTATCAAAATTACCTCGTATCGACATGCTCAATTTATTGAGTATTTATGCAGGTTACGACTCTTGGTACGATTTTAAGAAGAAGCATCTTTTTGCCGGAGAATTACTAAGTGATGAAAAGGATCTGAGTGATGAAGAACTGAAAGAATTAGAAAAAACAGTTTCGAGCGCATTAAACTTACCTAAAACCGAATCCGAACCTAAAAAGATGGAGTTTAACAGTGAAGAAAACACTGTTTTACAAAACAACAATATTGAAAATCAGCCAATTGAAAAAAAACAACCTATTTCGGAAATTGCTGAAAGATCAGAAATAAAACCTTTAAAAAAGAATCATCAAAGGACTGCATGGATTGCTGCAACATTGGTTTTTGTAACTTTATTGGGTCTTTTGGGTTTTAAAGATGAAATTTTTCAAAAAACTTATGTCTATTGCTTTACAGATGCCGACAGAAATCTAAACGTTCAGCGTGATATTGAGATTAAAGTAATCAAAGAAAATGAATCTCCGATTTTATACAGAATAAAACCAGGTGAATGTTTCAGATATCCAACAAAAGACAAAACACTGAAAATGCTGATCAGCTCTACGGTTTATGAAGATCTTGAGGTCAACAGAAATCTGGAGAATGCTCCTGAAAATGAAACAATAGAGCTCAAGCCTGATGATTATAAAATGGCACTTTATTATTTCTCTATAAAAGATATTAACGGAGAAAACTCTGAACAGCTTATCAAACAGAAAAGAAAGCAGCTGGAAAATCTCATCAGCAATATGGCTACAATAACGCAGGTTTATGACAGTGATATCTACGGCCTTGAAACTTTAGATAAGCAGGATTATATTACTTTGGTAACGACACCTACCACTTCACTAAAGAACCTGAACGTAATCGAAATGAAAAAAGATAAAGGAAAAATAGTATCTATCAAATTTAAAATCTCAAACCATGAAAACAATAAATAACTTTTTGTTTTTAACGATACTTCTTGGCGTGATTATGACCGCCTGCACAAAAAAAGAAGAACACAACAATATAAGCGATCTTGAAAAATTAAGAAACACAAACAATATCAATGTCCCGATGGACAGCACGCAAGCGATTAATTCTATTACTCTGCAAAAAGTACAGGATGTGCTTGATCTGTCTACGCTTTACCTTTCCGGAAATAAAAAGACAGAAATAGACACTGCTATTTACTCAAAAATTGAAAAATATTTTCAAAAATCTGATTCTACTACTTTTCACGGGCTGTTTAAAGAACTTGAAAGCCTTAAAGTAAAAAAAGTGAAAGTGAGCAACATTAATGTTTTTAAGAAAATTAATGATAAAGACACCTTAGATTTCGCAAAGTTTAATGTGGAATATATTGGCGATAAAAATAAATCGATAGGAAATTTCGAAAGAAGTGCACAATATACGCTTGTCTCTAAAGCGACAGAAAAAAATAAAGAATTTAAGTTTTACTTTATTAAATTCTATTCTGATTTAACAGAAAAAGACAGCACATCAGTAGCTGTCACAAGATAGTCTAAGGGGATATCATTTTCCCGGACATCATCAATTATATCATCGGGGTTAAAATAATTAACTCCGATTTTTTTTGAATTTTTTGAAATATTTTTAAAGAACTGATCATAAAAACCTTTTCCATATCCTACTCTATTCCCTTTAAAATCACAATAAAGCAAAGGAGTAATCACAAAATCAAAATCTAGCACTTCCGAATCTTCATTTGAAACAGGCTCTGAAATCCCCCAATTATTGGTTTCAAATTGAGTGTCGAAGAAAATTTCAACAGAAATTAATTTTGTATCGACAATTTTAGGAACAAACACTTTTATGTTTCTGCTTAGAAAATAATCAATAAAAATCTGGGTATTTATTTCTTTAAATTTTTCAATCGGAATGAAAATATGGACTCTCTGGTTGGAAACCGGTTTAAAAAAATTGATGAAATTTTCAAAAATTCTTTCAGACAAAAGGAAAACCACATCTTGTGACAGATTTTTTCTTTTTTCGAGATATATTTTTCTGATTTCTGATTTTTTCATTCTCAAATTTACAAAAAACAGCTTTATACAAAGCCATTTTAGAGATAGCGCTTCTACGGAGCTCCAAATTTTGTTGCAGTATTTATCTACACAGATGAAAATCCTACGGAGTTTTCCAACAACATTTAATTCAACAAAAAAGTTTGCACTCATATGGAGCGCAAACTTTATATTATTATAAACCTGAGAAATTTCTATCCTAAAATTTTATATATCTTATCAGACAGACGAACCCTGAACGGAAGCTCAAAAGTAATTTGATCTCCTGCTTTTGCTGTTTCACAAGAGCTGCCATCAACCAGCATTTCGGTAATTGTAATTTCCTGTTCACCGGTTGTAGGACCAGAGATTAAAATCTTATCTCCAACTGAAACTTCATTATTTTCAATTAAAAACTGGGCAATCTTTGATTTTGTGTAGTAATGTTCAGCTTTTCCGAGCAGCGTTTTTTTGACAGCAATCTTCTGACGAATATTTTTTGAATCAACTTTCGCTAAAGGTTTATTGGGTAAATCACCTGATTTTTTAAAGGTCAGAGCATCAGATTTTCCTTTTCTGAAAACTTTATTTCCTACCTGCAATCCCTTTCTTAGTGCGACTTGTTCTTCTACTGGTAAATGCGTTATTTCTAAACATTCTGTTGAACAACAGTTTTCCATTGCCGTCTTACAGTCATCACATTGTATAAAAAGCAAATGGCACGCATCATTGGCACAATTGGTATGATTATCACAAGGCTTTCCACATTGATGACACTGTGAAATAATATCGTCGGTAATTCTTTCACCTAACCGATGATCAAACACAAAGTTTTTACCGATAAACTTACTTTCTATATTTTCTTCTTTGATCTGACGGGTGTATTCAATAATTCCACCTTCCAATTGGAAAACATTTTTAAAACCCTGATGTTTAAAATAAGCGCTGGCTTTTTCACAACGGATTCCTCCGGTACAATACATCAGCAGATTTTTATCTTCTTTAAAATCCTGAAGTTGTTTGTTGATAATCGGTAAACTTTCTCTGAAGTTTTCTACATCCGGAGTAATGGCGCCTTCAAAATGACCGACTTCACTTTCGTAATGATTTCTAAAATCCACGACAATCGTATTGGGGTCTTCAAGCAAATTATTGAATTCTTGTGCTTTAAGGTGAATTCCTTTATTGGTCACATCAAAAGTATCATCGTTCAGTCCATCGGCAACAATCTTATGCCTAACTTTAATTGTTAATTTTAAGAAAGAATGGTTGTCTTGCTCAATAGCTACATTGAGACGAATGCCTTTCATAAAATCATAGGCTTCCAGCGTATTTTTAAAATCGTCAAATTGATCTGCAGGAATACTCATCTGAGCATTAATTCCTTCATGCGCAACGTAGATACGACCCAATGCATCAAGTGCATTCCAGGCTATAAATAATTCGTCGCGAAATTTTTTGGGATCTTCAATTTTGGCATACGCATAGAAAGACAAAGTAAGGCGTTGCTTACCGGCTTCATCAATAAGCTGAGCTCTTTCTTCTGCGCTTAAGGTGTTATACAGTTGCATGCTATAAACGTTTTAAGTGAGAAAAATATTTCTGCAAAGATAATACTTTTAAACTGAGTTCATCAAAGTGATAATTATCACTAGGATATTCCTGAAGTGGTAAAATTGTCAGTATTTTTTTTAATTAATTCTTAAGCTTTGTTAATAATACTTCGTAAATTATGACTTAAGATATAAAATGACACAATACTCGTTAAATTTTAGTTAAAACGGTAACACAGCATAGTAATTGCATACTTATTTAACAGTAAATTTGTGTTCAACAATACAATAATTAAAACAGAAAACATACAATGAAGAGTACTTTTAAAAAACTTTTACCATTTGCCGTTGTGGGAATCCTATCAGGAGCTACTACTGTTGGCGTACAACAATATTTAGTTCACGATTCTAATAACGGGGATCAATCTTATTTTACCAAATCAAATAACGCCTCTTTTGTAGGGATGAATACTGCAACCGTGGGTGATGATTTTGTGAAAGCGTCTAAAATGACCGTACCAGCTGTTGTTACGATTAAAAATTATCAAAACAGGGCATCAAGCAGAGCTTCTGAGCAGGATTTGTTTGACTTCTTTTTTGGTGATCCTCTTGGAGGGAAAGGTCAACAAAGACAAAAACAACAGCAAGCACCAGAGAATATGCCTTCAGGGTTAGGATCGGGAGTGATTATTTCTCCTGATGGGTATATTATTTCAAACAATCACGTTGTGGCGGGAGCCAATAAGCTTGAAGTTGTTTTAAGCAATAAAAAATCCTATATCGCAACATTGGTAGGTACAGATCCCAACACCGATATTTCATTATTGAAAATCGAAGAAAAAGGTTTGCCTTATTTAAACTTTGCCAATTCTGACAATATTGAAGTTGGACAATGGGTTCTAGCAGTAGGAAATCCGCTTGGACTGAATTCTACAGTTACAGCGGGAATTATTTCTGCTAAAGGAAGAGGAATAGGAATTCTGAGCGGACAGGGAAAAGCAACAAATCCAATCGAAAGCTTTATACAAACTGATGCCGCTATTAATCCCGGGAACTCAGGAGGAGCATTGGTGAATGTGAATGGTGATTTAATTGGAATTAATTCTGCGATCTCATCAACAAACGGATATTATCAAGGATACGGATTTGCTGTTCCGGCGAATTTAGCAAGAAAAATCATTGAGGATATCAAGAAATTCGGTATTGTACAAAGAGGTTTCTTAGGTGTAAACTCTTTAGATCTATCAAATGATCAGCAAGTTGCTTTTTACAACCAAGAAAAGAAAACCAATATAAAACCGGGTTCAGGAGTTTATATTATTGGACTTCCAGACAATAGTGGTGCACAGGATGCAGGAATGAAAATTGGTGATATCATTACTAAAATTGATGGAGTCAACATTACAGATTTTGCTGATCTCTCTGTTGCCATCGGAAGTAAAAGACCAGGTGACAAAGTACAGGTGACCTATACAAGAAACGGAAAAGAGACAACGTCAACCGTTACCCTGAGAGATCAAAAAGGTGGAACTTCTGCCAGAACTAAAGCCGATCTAAGCGTTACCGAAAAAATAGGTGCCGAGTTCCAAAGTCTGGATGACAGAACGAAAGCTTACTATGGATTAAGCAGCGGAGTTGTTGCTAAAAATGTAGTGGAAGGAAGCGAAATCGCTAAGGCGGGTATCGTTGACGGTTACATCATTACAGAAATTAACGGTAAGCCAGTAAATTCTCAGAAAGATGTAGAAAACTTATTAAATAAATTCACAGGAACAGGCCAGATAAAATATATGGATGATTACGGAAGAGGTTATCAAAGAGGATTCAAAATGCCTTAGTAGAAACAAACACTAAACAAAAAACGCTGCAGACTTTAAAATCTGCAGCGTTTTTTTATGTTTTTTAAAATTACTTTCTATTCATTTTTTCAGCAATTATTTTCTTTTTATTCCTTTCATAAATCACCTCAACGATTTTACCTCCCATCCATGCAAATGGAAAAAAGACAAGAAAAATAGAAATTTTATAAAATGTAGGATGATAAGGAAGAATAATTACATCAAGCATTGCAATAAAAAGCATGATGAAACCAATAAGAATCGCATAAGCTACTTTTGCATATTTTACAATCATCGCAGTAACAACGCCACCTACAGTAGTACCAAGCCCAGAAATAAAAAGCAGAAAGCCAAAAAAGGCATCGTTATTTTTCATGCTTTCTAAAAATCTCTGCCAATGCTCAAACGGAGCAAATGCATCAAAGGTAACCCACTTAGGAAAAGCCCTTATACCAAGAGTGATTATAAGCCCTGCAATCACAAGACCTACCAAAACCGCAAATGTATTTCTTATAAAACTCATTAATCCTGATGTGCAATCATAGAAATTTCGATATCAACATTCTTTGGCAGACAAGAAACCTGTACAGTCTCACGAGCCGGGAAGCTTTCAGCATCAAGATAAGATGCATAAATATCATTCATTACCGCAAAATCATCCATACTTTTAAGGAAAATACTCGCTTTAACAACATTTTTAAACGTCATGCCTGCTTCTGTAAGAATCGCTTCAAGGTTTTTCATTACCTGATGTGTTTCCTTCTCAATTCCTTCTACCAATTTACCCGTTGCAGGATCTACAGGAATCTGACCAGAGATATACAAAACTCCGTTGGCAAGATTTGCCTGAGAATAAGGACCAATAGCTGCAGGAGCATTAACTGTGTTGATGATTGTTTTCATATATAGATTTATTTACTTTAAAAATCATACCAAATCATTTACGATTTGAATATACTTTATTTTGGGTGCAAAGATAAAATTTATATTGTAAAATCAGTATGACTTTAGAAAGGTGCATTAGGCTGAGTAAAACTTCTGTCTTTATACTTCAATGCATCGCTTAATATATTTGCTTTAATTCCGATAAAGAAATCATACACTTTATATTGCCCAAAAGGAACCCAGTTAAAGTTAATGGTAAAACTACGCTGATCTCTTGAGAAACCTATTCTTGTGTAAGCCAGCTCCTTCGTCACCATATCGTAATGCGTACTTCCGTTGATATTCCAGTAAGGAGTAAGCTTTAAGCTTCCATCCAGACCGATGGATGCTATTTTATTAGCGGTTCTCGTTAAGTTTCTCGAATATTGATAATTGGCATTCACATTCAGGGTCCAGGCCTGATCAAAGTGTGCATAGTTATCATCATCAAAGAAGTAATTCTCGTTTCTGATTTCCCCTTTTTGCGAATAGGTTTTGGCGTAATCTTTTTTCTCTCCAAACAGTTCGCTGCTTAAAGGATAAGAAAGCTGCACATTGAAGCCTTGTACACTAAACGAACCGAAATCTTCTGTTCTAATACCTGTATCTGATCCCGGAGCAAATAAAATCTTGTATGGCTCAATAGATAAACTTGTATTTACGCTTAGTTTATTATCGAAGAAAGAAGACTGCCCGCTCACTGAAATAATCGACCATGGATGGCTTTTTGCAGCAAAGTTGTAATTCCCGCTGATATTTAAAGATTCGAAAATCTTCATTTTTTTCACTCCGGTAGAATCACTTTTAGACTTTACCTTCATTTCGATATTGTTACCAATGTTATAGCTTAAGGCTCCCACCATTCCCGTCGTCGGCGTTCCTACAATTCCTCTGTCAAAAATAGAATATGGCGTTAAAGCTCCATTAGCATTATAGAAATTTTTGAAATATCCGAATTGCTCACCGCCAAAATCAGGAGAATATGTGAAGCCAATACTTGGTGTCACCATATGTCGTATCGCTTCTATTGTAGATCCTTTTTTGAAGTTGAGCATTCCGTACAACTGAGTCTGCACACTTGCAGATGTAGAAAATATACTGTATCCTGCAATTTGCTTATTGATCTGGTCAACCTCTATATTCTGTACAGGATCATAATATTTGGTAAGCGTTTTTGTTGTTAAAGCATTATCAATTGTCGCTGACAAACTAAATGTAAAATACTTGGCAAAAGTCGTATTGGTTCCTAATGCAATATTATTTTTTAATCCTGTTTGTAATTTATCCCACATGGCGTCGGTAAACAGCTCTCCTTCTTCTGTACTTACAAAGTTAGAAAGGTTCAAGCCTGTATTTACCGTTATGTTTTCTAATAATCCGGATCTTACACCGGTTTTAGACTTAAATAAATAAAACTGATTGATCGCAACATTCATCTGTGGTAAACGCAAATCTGCCAATCCGGTAGCAAAATTCTGAGAATAAGAAGCTGTACCGGTAATGGTTGCCGGAAGTTTCAGAAATCTTTTGGTAAGCGTCAATGTAGAGTTTTGCTGAGTCCTCAAAACACTCTGATCCAAAATATAGTTGTTGTTCACCGTATTGTTGTAGAATGTCTGACTCGTGACATCTACGGATGCAGAAAATGTAAGGAAAGGGTTTGCTTTTGTATCTTGAGTATGCCTCCAAGCAATTCTGTATGTTCCTGTTTTACTGTAATTATCAAGACCTTTAATTCCTCTTACGGTGCTTCCGATATCTGCTGAGAAATTACCTGAATATCGGTATTTTTTAAGATAATTCATTTCAGGTCTTATCGTCCAGCTTCCTTTTGTATAAATATCTGCCAGAACTTTCAGATCGAAATGTTCTCCGATTGGCTGATAATATCCTATCCCGTTAAGGAAAAAACCGACATCTTCTCTTTCCCCAAAACTCGGAATCAAAATTCCTGCAGATCTTTTACTTGAAAACGGCAAAATCGCAAACGGCAAGATCAAAGGTGTTGGAACATCTTCGATGTACATTTGTGACGGACCTACAATTAATGACGAACTGTTTTTTCCTTTCTGCATTTTGATATAAGATGCCAAAAGGTGATAATCGGGTCTTGTGTCTTTTTTTTCTATATAATAAGTATCGGTCGTGAACTCTGCATGTCGCATCACGAAGACAGAATCGTTGTATTTTTTGGTTTTATCGGCTACAATTAATCCTTCACTTTCCTCAGTTCTTGCGTTATAAGCAATTGCTTCTCTGGTTTTCGTATTATAATTAAAGCTTTCTACTTCATACTTTTTCCCTGCCTGATTCACCTGAGCAAGCTCAAATACTTTGCCTAAAGAATCTAGCTTTCCACGGGCAAAAACCAGGCTTCTCTCTTCATCGATCGAGATATAATCTGCATCTATCTGCATATCCTGATATTTTACCTGAGCATTTTTATTCAGGTAAATCATCCTTTTCGGAACATCTCTACGAATGTCATCAGCTTTATAATCTACTACAGCGTCTAGAGATTCTTTGGGTGCAGCTATGGTATCCTTTTTGGAAATAGTATCATTAATTATCGTAGCTTTAACTACTTTTTTAGGACCTTCCTGTGCTAAAAAACTGTTAAAAATTAGGATAATTAAAAATTGTAATATATTTTTGAAGACGGTTTTGTCCAATTTTGTTCTGTATAATTTGGCTCAAAATTAATATAATTTTTATAACTGTATGATGTACAAACTAAATTTTAAAACAATTTTAGCATTTCTACTGATATTCTTCACCTCTTTTACTTTTGCACAAAAAAAATTCACTGTAGTTTTAGATGCAGGGCATGGGGGAAGCGATAACGGAGCCAACAGAAATTATCCCGATCTGGGTCTTGTTCAGGAGAAACATGTAACGTTGGGAATTGTGCTGAAATTGGGAGCAATGCTTGAGAAAAACAAAGAATTCAAAGTTATTTATACCCGAAAAATAGACGAATACCCTTCTTTGACAGACAGAACCAATACTGCGAACCGAAGCAGAGCAGATTTATTTATCTCTGTACACGTAAACTCTTCGCCTAGCCGTTCTGCAACTGCAAGAGGTACCGAAACTTTTGTACAAGGTCCTGCTCAAAACAGAGAAAACCTTGAAGTGGCAAAACAGGAAAATAGTGTAATTTATCTTGATGAAAAAGATAAAGAAACGTTTGCCTCTTATGATCCGTCTTCACCAGAATCTTTAATTGCCTTAAAACTACAGCAAAGTAAATATCTCGAAAACAGCTTGATCGTAGGAAGTTTCGTAGAAGGAAACTTTGAAAAAAGCGGTCGTTTTTCTCGTGGTGTAAAACAAGAAAACTTACACATTTTAAGAAGAAGTGCCATGCCTTCTATCCTTATTGAAACAGGATTCGTTAATAATTATGACGATGCTGCATTCTTAAATTCCGAAAGAGGACAAGTAGAAACAGCAGAAAATATCTATAAAGCGATTATTGATTACAAAAAAGCGGTTGACAGAAAAACAGGTGCACAAGTCATTACAAGAAAACCGGAACCTGAAAAACCGGCAGAAGTAGCATTGAAGAACGACTTCAGAATTTTATTGATGACCATGCCTGTAAAATACAATGATGGAGATCCTGAATTGAAGGGATTGAATTATATTCTTCCTATCAAAGAAAACGGATTGTACAAATACTATTACGGCGTTACCAATATGGCTTCTGTAAAAGATATCAACCTTAAAACAGCTAAAGATGCAGGTTTCAGAAACTCTTATGCGGTTGGATTCATGCCAAATCAGAAACTGAGCATTGGTTATTATAACATTGAAGTGTATGTAGGAAAAGACAAACTAAGCGCAAATTCTTATATTCTTCAAACCCTGAAAGACGTAGACCGAAACAAATCTAACGGAATGTTCTACTACACCTACGGAAAAGTTTATACCTTGGAAGATGCTGTAAAACTTCAAAAAGAATTGGAAAGCAAGGGAATAAAAAACACCGTAATTCAGAAGAACTTTAAATAACCCCTATAATTTTGAAGTTTAAAAATTTATTAATATTTTTGCAAACTCAAAATTTGGTCTATTCGTCTAGTGGTCAGGACTCAAGGTTTTCATCCTTGCAACAGGAGTTCGATTCTCCTATAGACTACCAAAAAGCTCTCTATTTCAGAGAGCTTTTTTTATGCGTTTTTATAAGATTACACCTATCCAAAGCCAAAAAACACAACAAATATTCTTGATTTTTTGTACATTTAGGCTACAACTTACTTCTATGAAAAAATCAATACTCTTAATTTCATTCTTATCAGTACTTTTTAGCTGCGACAACAAAGACAAAGCAAACGATTTAGCGCTGAGGGAACAGGAATTACTGAATAAAGAAAAATCATTTGCACAAAAAGAAGCTGAATACCAATCTTTACTAAAAATGAGAGACAGCATTTTTAATCATAAAAAATCAGATTCAATAAAAATTATGAAATGGTCTGATGAAATTTCCGGAGCGTGGACGGGCAAAGTAATCTGTACGGAATCGAACTGCAGCGATTATGTAGTGGGAGATCAGCGTACCGACACTTGGGAATTCGACAGCGATTCTATACAGCTATTTACAAAAATCATCAGTAACAATAATTTGGTAAGATTATATTCAGGTAAATTTGAGAATAATGAAATCAAACTTAATTTCAAAACCGATTCCACAGCAAAAAAACAGGTAGACATGAATGTCCTGCTTAATGAAATATCGCCAAACAAAATCAGAGGAACAAGAACCGTCTCAGTTGACAATTGCAGGGCAAGATTTTCTGTAGAATTAATACGTTCCACCAAATAAGCAGAGATGATTCTATTAAGCATACACAACCTCAGTCTCCCCATTGAAGATCCTGTATTGAAGTTTCTTTTGGTACTTATCATAATTCTTGCCGCACCACTTTTACTCAACAAAATAAAAGTTCCTCATCTTTTAGGATTAATCATTGCGGGTGCAGTAATTGGCCCAAACGGATTTAATGTACTGACAAGAGACAGCAGCATTGTAGTTACCGGTACCACCGGGCTGCTTTATATTATGTTTCTCGCCGGCCTGGAAATCGACATGGGAGATTTCAAGAAAAATAAATGGAAAAGCCTTACTTTCGGGTTATTCACCTTCATCGTTCCCTTTGTTTTGGGATATTTGGGAGGATATTATATTCTAAATTTTTCGGTATTAACTTCCGTACTTTTTGCCAGTTTATTTTCATCTCATACTTTAATTGCCTATCCGCTGATCAGCAAATTGGGCATCGCAAAAAACCCGGCAGTCAATATAACCGTTGGAGGAACGATGATTACAGATGTTTTGGCATTATTGGCTCTTGCCATCATTGTAGGTATGTCTCAAGGTGATGTAGGAACAGAATTCTGGGTAAAACTGTCGGTTTCTTTTATTGTTTTCGGGCTCATCGTTTTGGTGATTTTCCCGATGATAGGAAGGTGGTTTTTCAAGAAAGTAGATGATAAAATCTCACAATATATTTTTGTATTGGTTATGATTTATTTGGCTGCTTTATTGGCCGAATTAGCCGGAGTTGAAGCCATAATCGGAGCATTCTTTGCAGGACTTGCCTTAAACAGACTAATTCCGCATACTTCTTCGCTGATGAACCGTGTAGAATTTGTCGGAAACGCCATATTTATACCTTTTTTCCTGATAAGCGTCGGAATGCTGATCGATTTTAAAGTTTTTTTTGAAAGCTGGGAAACTTTGGAAGTTGCAGCCATTATGCTTGTTGCGTCCATTGGAGGAAAATATCTTTCGGCTATTGCCACACAAAAAACATTCAGACTTTCTAAAGAAGAAGGAAAACTTATTTTCGGTCTTAGTTCCGCTTCCGCAGCAGCAACATTAGCTTCAGTAATGGTCGGTTACAATATCATCATTTCAGAAACAGAAACCGGCGAACCTGTGAGGTTATTAAACGAACATATTCTTAACGGAAGTATTTTACTCATTCTTGTTTCATGTACCGTTTCATCATTTATTTCCATGTCGAGTGCTCAGAAGATCGCAGAACAGGATAATGAAGAAACAGTTTCCGGGAACAGCCATGAACAGGAAAATATTCTTTTAGCTTTAAATCATGAATCTACTGTAGAAAGAATGGTAAATCTCGGGATTTTAATTAAAGCTCATTCGAACACCGAAAATTTATTTGCTTTAAATGTTATTAATGAAGAAAAAAATGAATCTTCAGAAAAAAATGCAGACAAGCTACTCCATCAAGCTACCGATACAGCCGCCGCCGCAGATGTGAAAATACAGCCTTTAAAAAGATATGACAACGATGTCATCATCGGCGTAAACAATGTAATTAAAGAACAAAACATCACCGATCTTATTATCGCATTAGAAGACAGCAAGGGTTTTTCGCCGTCTTTTACAGACAATCTTTACAATGGTTATCTGCAGCGTGATGATGTCAACGTTCTGGTTTATCATGCCATTCAGCCTTTAGCAACTATAAAAAACCATGCAGTAATGATTCCTGAAAATGCACATAAAGAAGCCGGATTTTTTCATGCTTTGCTGAGAGTTTGGAATATTGCAAGAAATTCGGGAGCAACGATTACCTTTTATGCTTCAGAAGAGATCCTGAACATTTTACAGAGGATCATTAAAAAAGCCAATATTGAAGCTGAATTTATCATAATGAGCAGATGGAAAGATGGCGAAGAGACCGCGGCTCAGCTCAAAGATAATGAAGCCCTTATTATTTTTATGGCAAAAAGAGGAATGAAATCATATATTCCACAAATGAGATTGATTCCTGAGCTTCTAAACAAAAATTTGAGTGATAAAAATTATTTACTGATTTTCCCTTTTTCAGAATTCGACAGTACAAATTCTGAGAAAAGATCGGTAGGGAATCATAATGATTTTATGGAAATAGGGAATATTGTAAATAATGTCTTCAGATAAACATGCTGAAAAACAAGCACGTAAAACTAAACATCAGTAAATTTTCATTCAAAATTAAATTTGATTTTGTTTAAAATATGAAAAACATTACTTTTGCAGAAGTTTAAAGACTGAGCAATCAGTCGACAGGATAAAAACCGGTAAACTTTACTCTAAAAAAGTAAATAAACACAGGCCTCACAAGACTACCAAATTTTACATCATGCCGAATTTAAAAATTCAAGAAGCACAACTTCTTTTTAATAAAATTCGCTCGAACCCGAAAGGGTATGATTTAAAAACTAGTACGGAAGGGATTACAGGCAAGGATGATAAAATTAGTTTCAAACTCTACAAGAGCGGAGAAAAAAGTATTTTTGAAGTAACCATCGACGGACTTACTTTTTCCAACTCTACCGGAGAATGGAATAATGCAATGATTATGTTGGAAAACATCATCACAAAATTAGGGAAAGAAACTGAAAATATTAAAGTACAACAAGCCTTAGACAAGCTTAAAAAGTACCTTTCAGAAGAAAACTAAAAAAAGTTAAAAATAATCAAAAATAAATTTGGTGGGTAACGAAAAAGTCTATAAATTTGCACTCACATTTAAACGATATGGCTAATCATAAATCAGCACTTAAAAGAATAAGACAAAACGAAGTTAGAAAAGTTCGTAACAGATATTACCACAAGACTGCTAGAACAGCAATCAAAGTGTTAAGAAATGAAGAAAATAAAACTTCAGCAACAGAACAGTTGCCTAAAGTTATCGCATTATTGGATAAATTAGCTAAGAAAAATATTATCCACAAAAATAAAGCGGCTAACTTGAAAAGTAAATTGACTAAGCACGTTAATAAATTAGCGTAATTATATAGTTGGCCCGTTCGTCTATCGGTTAGGACCTCAGATTTTCATTCTGGTAAGAGGGGTTCGACTCCCCTACGGGCTACTAAACTTAATTACTACTAACCGGGTAATTAAAATAAGAGTTGAAACTTATTAAAACAAAAAAGCTAACCCTGTGAATTTATTTACAGATTGGTAGATGGCCCGTTCGTCTATCGGTTAGGACCTCAGATTTTCATTCTGGTAAGAGGGGTTCGACTCCCCTACGGGCTACAAAAGAGATTTCATATTTTGAGATCTCTTTTTTTATTTGTAATATGGTCAAAAGTCATCAATAAAAATCTTCTAATATAAAATTAAAAGTTATACTTTTGCAATTCATCAGATGATATGATGTTTTAACTATGCAGATTCAAAGAAAAACTTTAGCGCAAGAAGTTGCAGATAGATTAATCGAAGGGATATCCAGCGATGACTATGCTATTGGCGAAAAACTTCCGATTGAATCTGAACTTATGAAAATTTATGGAGTCGGCCGATCAAGTATTCGGGAGGCTATAAAAATTTTATCTATTCAGGGAATTCTTAGTGTACAACAAGGCGTGGGAACTTTTGTCGTTTCTAAAAACGCTCACGAAACATTAGATTCTCAAATGAATAAAGCACAGATTGAAGAAGTACAGGAAGTACGTTCACTGCTTGATTCAAAAATTGCAGCAAAGGCAGCGATCAACCGAACTGAGGAAGATTTAAAAACAATTAAAAAATATCTTGATTTCAGAAATCAATTTGCAGAAGAAAATCTGGCAACAGAATGTTATCAGGCAGATATTAATTTTCACTTAGCTATCGCAGAATCTTGCGGTAACAATCTTTTAAAAGAAATTTATAAAGTAGCAACCAAACATATCATGAGCTCTTTCGAAACAAGACATCATAATAATACAGAATCATTTAAAATTTCTCAAAAAATACATACAGATCTTTTCAACGCAATAGAAAATGGAGATGCAGAGAAAGCTTCTGGCATTGCTCAAAAAATTGTAGATCAGATTTATTAAAAAAAATTTAATAAAATTCATCAGATGATATGATGAATAAAAATAATACTATGGAAAATATAACGACGAAAACAATTGACACTACAAAAATTGTTTATCCAATTCTCTTTATGATCAGTTTTTCTCATTTTTTAAATGATCTGATTCAATCTACCATTCCTTCTTTGTATCCGATTCTGAAAGGAGAATTCAGTTTATCATTTGCTCAAATCGGAATTATCACATTGGTATTTCAACTTACTGCTTCAATTTTACAACCATTTGTTGGAATTTATACCGATAAAAAACCAAATCCAAGATCTTTGGCGATTGGTATGGGATTATCAATGGCAGGATTACTTTTGTTAGCGGCTGCTCATCAATATTATGTTATTCTAATTTCTGTTGCATTAATCGGAATGGGATCTTCTATTTTTCATCCTGAAGCTTCAAGAGTTGCACAATTAGCATCGGGCGGACAAAAAGGGTTGGCACAATCAATCTTTCAGGTCGGTGGAAATTCAGGAAGTGCAATCGGACCTTTATTAGTTGCCTTAATAATTCTTCCTTTAGGACAGGGATATGTAAGTTTGTTTGCTATTGCAGCTTTCATCGGAATCATCGTATTGTGGAAAATCGGAAATTGGTATGCTGAAAGATTATCTCTGAAGAAATCAGCGAAACATCCAAGCGATATCATTGAGATACAATTATCCCGTAAAAAAGTTTTATTTTCTATTAGTATTTTATTGGCTTTGGTGTTTTCAAAATACATTTATCTGGCTTCAATGACCAACTATTTTACCTTCTTTTTGATTGATAAATTCCATGTTTCGGTACAAGATTCTCAACTTTATTTGTTCATATTTTTAGCCGCAGTTGCCTTAGGTACAATTTTAGGGGGAAAATTGGGAGATAAATACGGCAGAAAAAAGATTATCTGGATTTCCATTTTAGGAGCTGCACCGTTTACACTTTGCCTTCCTTATCTTTTATTATTCTGGACGATTATCTTTGCCGTTTTTATAGGATTGATCATTGCTTCAGCATTTTCTGCAATATTAGTTTACGCTACAGATCTTATGCCTAATAAAATCGGATTGGTTGCTGGTTTATTTTTCGGATTTATGTTTGGAATGGGCGGAATAGGTTCTGCGATATTAGGAGCTGTTGCAGACGACACCAGTATAGAATATGTCTTCAAAATCTGTGCATTCTTGCCGTTAATGGGAATTATCACCGCTTTTTTACCCAATATAAAAGGACATAAAAAATAGTCCTCACCAAAACTGATGAGGACTTAATAGAATTTTAGGCTTAAAAACTCACTTTAAAAAGTAGCTTTCTGCCTAAAATTCTATTTTAATTAAGAGTTTGTTTAAATTTCATCAAAAAGCTGCCTTTAGGGTTGGAGAAATAATTTTGATGAAATTTCCAAGACATTTTTCTTTTTCCCCAACCCTAAAGGGAGTAAAAAATGACTTGACAATTCTATTTTGAATAATTTTAAGCTAGCTTTAAATACCAAAATTGATAAAAACACTGAATCGGGATTTTGCTTCAATATCTCCTCCTGCCAAATTGGTATATGCGGGAAGCATTAATTCTGTTCCCAAACTCACCTTTTTGTAAGAAGCTTCAAAACCTAATTTTCCATACAAAGCACTTCCTGCGGTTTTCGGAAGGTCTTCTTTATACTGACGGTTTCGGTCATAAACCTCCCCTTGCAAACCAGCTTTTGCAGACAAAATCATTTTCTCAGTTCCTACAATTTGGTAAAATCCGGTAGCGGAATAATTCCATTGGTTTCCAAACTGATAATGTTTTTTGTTCTCTGTTTTAATCGTATAATCGGTATTGAGAAGTATAGCCAATTTATTTCTTTGAAATCTATAATTCAAAACTGCCTGATAATCCCAACTTCCGGTTCCCAATTGAAAACTCGGGTTCACTCCTGAAATACCTTTTTCATCAAAATTTCCCAGCGGAACTTTCATACCTACTCCACCATTCAACTCATGCTTATTATCTTTCGAATTGATCAGTTTATAAATTCCCATCAGATTAAAATCTCCGATTCCGTTGATATTAATGTCGCCCTGTAAAGTTTTCTTTTCATGAAAATGAAACGGCAGACTTGCATAAACACTTAATTTTTGACTTATAGGTATTTTCGCCCAAAGCTGAATCGTATTGAAATACTGATCCTGTGTCAAGTCATTGACAAATAAATTTTCTTTCGCTTTATAATGCTGAGCAAAATATTTAACACCAATAAACTGTGGATTCAATAAAGATTCAAAACCTGAAGATCCATTTCCCGCAGCACATCCGCAAGCATCACATTCATTGAATAAAATTTCACTCAGATCATTTGGATTATATAAACTGTCATTGATTGTTTTAGCCTGATTTAAAGTAAATAAAACCAGACTTATGATTAAAAATATCTTCTTCATGTTAAAATAATTATTCCGCAAACTTTGGATTAGTAATAAAATTCTTATCAGATAAAGTCTTTAGAAAAGTAATAATAAATTGTTTTTCCTGAGTATTCATCGCGATTCCGATATGATTATTTTGTTTCAGTTGTGAATCTAGATTTGGATTGTCTTCTACACTATCTGAATAAAAATTGAGCACTGCTTCCAATGTATAAAATCTTCCGTCATGCATATAAGGTGCGGTATATTCTACATTTCTTAAACTTGGAACTCTGAATTTCATCCAGTCATTTTGATCAAGCGTCACCCTATGTCGTCCTGCATCTTTGAATTGAGTATTATAATACATTCCGGTATTTCTGAAACTTTCATCGGTAAATAATTCTCCGCTGTGACACGATGCACATTTCTGTTGAAACAAAGCCATTCCTTGAGATTCTTCAGAACTAAAACTCTCTTTTCCTTGTTTAAAACGATCATATTTTGAATCACCTGAAATTAAAGTAGCCATAAACTGAGACAAAGCTTTCAAAACTTTTTCTCCGGTAATATTCTCGTCTCCATAAGCCTGTTTAAACAATTTTTTGTAAACCTCATCTTTGCTAAGTTTTGAAATCGCTTCAGGCATCGAACTATCCATTTCGTTTACATCTGTAATGGGAATAATCGGTTGTTCATTTAAATTGTGAATCACGCCATCCCACATATACCGTTTCAGAAAAACCATATTCTGAATCGCCGGTGCATTTCTGATTCCTATTCTGTCATCAATTCCGTGACTTACCGTATGACCGTGATGGGTAAAAGCATTTTCCTGAATATGACAGAACCCGCACGAAATCGTATTATTACGTGATAATCTACCTTCATAAAATAATTTTCTACCCAACTCTACTCCATTTTTTGTGATAGGATTTTCTGATGGGTCGAAAGTCATTTCCGGAAAATAAGACGGAAACTGAAGACTTATCACTTCATCTTTTTCTAAAGGCTGAATCACCTCATCTGAACAAGAAATAAAATTTAGAATAGATATTAAAAGCAGCCCTGTTTTAAAAATCTTCTTAATCATTGTGAACATGGTCTACTTTAAACATTTTGGTTAAATTATTTGTCACATTCACCAAATGTTGGTTAGAACCCATCGCCATATTATTAGTTGATGAAAGGCTTAGAGCAGTTTCTCCACTTAAATATTGGTTTAAATCAGCGATAATATGAATTGAAGGTTTTATCGTTCCTGAAATTCTTGCAGTTGTCGGAAGATCCAAAGTCACTTCACGGTAAAGATCCGGAGTGTTGTTTGCCGTTACATTTCCCATGTTTCCGGTGTGATTCATAAATTCGGTGTTGGCAGAAGCTGTTCCATATTTCCCTTCTAGTTTTACGAAAATATAACCTGCAGCCCAAGACCAGGTCAAACTTTCCTTTTTAGCTTTTTCCCAGAATTCTGCCTGTCCGTTTTGCCCTAATAAATAAGCATTCTGACTGATTCCCAATCCGAATTTTATTTTTTTATAATTGTTTTTCGGAATTTCATCTAAATCTAGATACACAATTCCGGCAACTGCTTTTTCCTGATTGATAATGAAAGCACCTTTGTCTGGATTATTTTCGTTGTATTTAAATTCATTTCCATTTTCGTCAATCAAACTGATATTGCTGATGACGTATTTTAAAGTTGAAAACTGATGTTTTTGTCCGCCTGAAGAAGTTTGAGTGGTCTGATTGAGTACAATATCCCCGAGATTATTAAACCCGTTTTCGAACTTGAGCTGAAGTTTCCCTTTTGTTTCCGGTGATGAATCGTCTTCATCGCTATTTCTACATGATGTAAAAGTGAAGAAAGTAAAGGCAATAGATAATAATGATAAAAATTTATAAATTTTCATATGAAAGTTTCTTATTTTTTTAATGGTCATATGCAATCGCCTACCTAAATAGTGTTTACTTTCGAACTTTAGCAAAGGCGATTTCATTTGATTTTTAATTATTAGTGATAAAATATGTTGAGATGCCCCATCGCGATAGGGATGGAAGCGGTTATCCTTTTTTGGGATTCTGACGCAAGGAAGAATCTAAAAAAAGATATGAGCGGACAGCCCGACCCGAGTGGCTGCAAAAGCCATGGAAAGGGGATCGCCCAAAACATTTAAAATAATGCACTAAAAAACCGGTGGTCTGAAAATGTGTTTTAAAAACAGAAAAGAATAGCCTGTTTTATAAAGAAAATTTGAATAAGAAAAGACTGGCTTTTCTGTGGTATTGACTGCGATAATTTCAGGAAGAATATAAATATCAAGTAATTTCTGCCCAGAATTTTTTGTTTTGTGTAAAGGTGAAGAATCTGTATCGTTCGTTTTTGCCAACTCTTTGGCAAGATAACATTTTCCGTTACAGTTGAGTGCAACATTTTTTGTGTTGACACAAAGCTCTTCGCTGATGTATTGATAATTTACAGCATACTCCACCAACGGTATCAGAGGTCTGAGTACCGTAAAAAAGGTGAGAAATATGCTGCAAATTAAATTCAAAAGATTATTTTTTGCTTAGAGCTTCATCATATCTTCTGCTGATTTCTTTCCAGTTGGTTACATTCCAAATGGCAGTTAAATAATCAGCTCTTTTGTTCTGATATTTCAGATAATAGGCGTGTTCCCAAACGTCAATTCCGAAAATTGGAGTTCCTTTTTCTTCCACAACATCCATCAAAGGATTATCCTGATTTGGCGTTGAAGAAACGAATAATTTTCCGCTTTTATCCACAGAAAGCCAAGCCCAACCAGACCCGAAACGCTCTGCTCCTGCTTTAGCCATTTTTTCTTTAAAAGCATCCATACTTCCGAAAGCATCGGTAATCGCTTTTGTTAATTTTACAGAAGGCTTTGTATCTTTTTGTGGAGTAAGAACTGTCCAGAATAACTCGTGATTGTAATGTCCGCCCGCATTATTTCTTACCGCCATTGGTAAAGTTCCTGCTTTTGAAAGAATTTCAAATAAAGTCTGCTTCTCCTGCGGAGTTCCTGCAATTGCTTTATTTAAATTGGCAACATAAGCAGCTGCATGTTTTGAATAATGAATTTCCATTGTTTGTGCGTCAATATTACCTTCCAGTGCATTGTATGCATACGGTAATGGAGTCTGCTTGAATTGTGCAAACGCAAATTGCGCCGCAAAAACTGCCGTAAATGCAGCTACTTTAAAAATCTTCATAACGTTTTGTTTATATGGTTGAACATTTAATTTTTTATGAGTTGGAAGCGGGGTGGTTGGAAGATGGATGATTATTCAGTCTGTTATTCAACTTCCAGCATCAAACTTCAAACTTCCTGCCTTATTTCAATAATTTCTTAATATCTTCAATTAAAATTTCTCTGTCAGGATGATATTTCCCATTCAGTTTAGGGATTTTTCCTTCTGCGTCTTCATAATTCAATCCTGAATAATAGAGAATTGGCATATTTTCTTTATTATATCTGCATCTGATATTTCCTTCTTTATCGACTAAGGCAATCATTCCGCTGTGATTGAGGTTTTCACTTTCATCTTCTTTATCTCCGACGTAGATATCAAATTGATCCGCAAGATTTCCAATATAAGTTCGATTTCCTGTCAGAAAATGCCAATTTGCAGATTTTGCACCTATCTTTTGAGCATGTTGCTTTAATAATTCAGGCGTGTCGTTTTCAGGATCAATACTGATTGAGATAATTCCAAAATCGGGATTGTTGATTTCATCTTCAATCGCTCTCATATTGGTATTCATCACCGGACAAATTGTAGGACATTTACTAAAGAAAAATTCAACTAAATATACTTTTCCCAGCATATCTTTGTTGGTGATCTTTTTATTATTCTGATCAGTCAGTTCAAAATCCGGAACTTTCATCACGGTATAAAGGCTGCTTTTAAAATAACTCATCCCGACACCAATTCCTAAAAACAGTAATGCAATAATCGCAATTGGAATAATAATCTTCTTTTTTGCGGAGCTTTCAGTCTTTTTATTTTTGGACATACTTCTCAGGATTTTTCTTAAACTCATCTTTACAGTAGCTACTGCAAAAACCGTACGTTTTTCCTTTATAAACTAACGTGTCTTTCATATCGTCTTCCGTTTTCATTTCACAAATTGGATCGATAGCATTGGCAAATTTCACTTTTTGAGCAGTGGTTTTCGTAGGAATATTTTTCTTTTTATGCTTTACTTTAGCTGTTTCCTGCGCACAGGCGAATAATGAAACAGACAAAAATGCTGTTAAGATAACTTTAGATTTCATAAATAGAATTTAAAATTAAGTTTAATTAATATGAATATAAGCCTTGATAAAAATCAAAACTAAAAGTTCAGGTATAAAAAAATTAAACTAAAGGAGGATGGAATATTCGGGAAAAATATTCTGAAGAATGTAATTGAATATGATTTGAATTGGGCTTTTCTGCTTTTAAATCAGCTGTACTGATATTCGAAAAAGATAGAATGTCATGAGATAGAAAAACATCTAACCCGGCAATCTTAATATTTTGTGCATTATTAGATTCCTTTTCTGTTTTTGCTAATTCTTTTTTTACAAAACACTTTCCTTTACAATCAGATTCTGTAATTTTTCTGTTCTCACAAAGGTTTTTCACAATGTAATCATAATTAATCACATAATTTAACATGGGCAAAACAGGACGAATTGCAATGGTAAAAACGATGAAAAAGGATAAGAAAAACTTCAAGCATCAAATCTTTACCACAAATATAGTGTAGAAAATTGAGTTGACGGATGATTTATGATGAAAGTCAGTTTTTAAGCTTGGAAGCGGGATGTTGGAAGATGGAAATTTTTGATGAGGGTAATTATCTAAATTAAAATTCCCGCAGATTGCACGGATTTGCGCAGATGTTTGAAATATCATGCGAAAATATTTAAGTTTTGGCTAAAGCCATTGAATTTTCAATTTGTAAGGCGGGCTAAAGCCCACCTCTATTGATAATTATTAGAACCTTTTGTAGTTTATTTGTAAAACGTCCAACATCCAGCTTCCGTCTTCCAGCATTATTAAAATTTCATTTTTTGAATTCTCACCGCATTCAAAATGGCGATTAACGCAACTCCAACGTCTGCAAAAACAGCTTCCCACATCGTTGCCAAACCTCCTGCTCCGAGAACCAGAACAATTGCTTTTACTGTAAATGCAAGGATAATATTTTGCCAAACTATCTTTTTAGTTTGCTTCCCAATATTGATTGCCATTGGGATTTTGCTTGGTTTATCATCCTGAATGACAACATCTGCGGTTTCAATTGTAGCATCGCTTCCCAATCCGCCCATTGCGATTCCGACATCGCTTAAAGCTACAACCGGTGCGTCATTTACTCCGTCTCCGACAAAAGCAACGGTTTCATTTTTCGCTTTCAGTTCTTTTACTTTATTTACTTTATCTTCAGGAAGTAAGTCTCCGAAAGCATTTTGAATTCCCAGTTCATTTGCAACAAATTGTACAACAGAAGTTTTATCACCACTCAACATTGTGGTTTTTACATTTAATGCTTTCAATTTATTAATCGTTAATTGCGCATCTTCTTTGATGGAATCTGCAATGGTAAGATACCCTACAAACTTTTTATCATATGCCACCGCAATTAAAGTATAAACTATATTGTCGGTTTTTATATCGTAACTGATGTTGAATTTATCTATTAATTTAAAGTTCCCAACCAGTAATTCTTTTCCGTTAATAGTTGCTTTCAGCCCTTGACCTGCGATCTCTTCTACATTTTCCAGTTGAATAGAATGGTCTATTTCTCCTGCATAATTGTGAATTGCCGTTGCAACAGGATGTGTACTTTGACTTTCGAGCGCATTGACGAGTTTTAAAATTTCATCTTTATTAAATTCGCTCCCGAAGTTTACTTCCTGAACTTTGAACACACCTTCCGTCATGGTTCCGGTTTTATCCATCACTACATTCTGAACATTCGCCAAAACATCTAAAAAATTACTTCCTTTAAATAAAATTCCATTTCTGCTTCCCGCTCCAATTCCACCAAAATAACCCAACGGAATAGAAATCACTAATGCACACGGACAAGAAATCACCAGAAAAACTAAAGCTTTATATAACCACGCTTTAAACTGATAATCATCAACAAAAAAGTAGGGTAAGAAAGTGATTCCAATCGCAAGGAAAACTACAATCGGTGTGTAAATTTTAGCAAATTTTCTGATGAATAATTCTGTCGGAGCTTTTTGCGATGTCGCATTCTGAACCAATTCTAAGATTTTACTCAACTTACTATCTTTATAAGCAGTCGTCACTTTCACCTGACTTACGGTGTTCAGATTAATCATTCCGGCCAAAACTGTTTCGCCTTTTGTTTTTGTATCGGGTTTACTTTCTCCGGTGAGTGCAGCCGTGTTGAAAGAAGCTTTTTCAGAAAGCAATTCTCCGTCTAATCCCAATTTTTCTCCAGATTTTAGCTGAATGATTTCTCCAATATTTACTTTTTCGGCTTTTACGGTTTGTGGCTGTCCATCTTTTAAAATAGTTACCTCATCGGGACGCTGATCGAGAAGAGATTTAATATTGGTTTTAGCTCTATTAACCGCCATTGCCTGAAAAACTTCACCTACCGAATAAAACAGCATTACGGCAACACCTTCAGGATATTCCCCAATCGCAAACGCACCGATGGTAGCAATTCCCATTAAGAAAAATTCTGAGAAAACATCGCCCTTAATAATACTTTCATACGCTTCTTTTAAAACAGGAAGTCCTACAGGAATGTAGGCAACCAAATACCAAACGAGGCGAAGCCAACCATTAAACCAATTGTTTTCAATGAAATTATCAAACGTAATTCCAATCAATAGCAAAGCAAATGACACAACTGCGGGCAAAAAAAGCTGAAGCGTTGATTTATCTTGAACCTCATGAGAATGATCATGATCGTGACCTTCGTGGTTGTGCTCTTTTTTAGATTTTGTACTGCAACATTCTTCCATAACAAATAATTTTTAACAAATGTAGTGCTCATACGAATGCAATACTATTGCAAACTTTCGAGACAGTTTTCGCAAATCCCTTTCGCAAAAAGTCTTATTTCATCAATTCTGAAGTTGGTTTTCATACTTTGCGGGAAAGAAACATCTTCTTTGCAGGTTGTCTGTTTGCAGATTTTACAATAGAAATGGAGATGCCAGTCTTTATGCGTTTTTTCGTCACAGTCGTCATTACAAAGCTTGTATTTTGTTGTTGTATTTTCCTGAATGCTGTGAACTATTCCTTTTTCTTCAAATGTTTTTAAAGTTCGGTAAATCGTTGTGCGATCTGCATTTTCAAAATAATTTTCGATTTCAGACAAAGATAAAGCGGTCTCTTGTGAGCTTAAAAAATCGTACACCAAAATCCTCATGCTTGTAGGTTTGGTATTCTTGTCGATGAGTTTATTTTCGATTTCTTGCTTCATAAAATTAAGCTTTCTTTGGTGAAAGCCTTTCAAAGTTAGCTTTTTTTAGAATGTGTTTTTTATATTTTAAATTAAAAAAAAGAGCCTTTGCATTGCTACAAAGACTCCAAAATAAAATCAAAACTATAAATTTGGATTGTTCTCAATTTCCTTCTGCGGAATTGAAAACAAATAATATCTGCTGTTGGGTGCAAAAGCCGATTGATCTGGAAAAGCAAATATAGAATGTCCTCTTCCATTAACGGTCTTCACGGTACCATCCGGAGTTGTGATCTGTACCTGAATCGGTTGCCCGTTTGTGTTTACAAAAGCTTTTCTTTCTACTTTACCTTGTGTTCTGATGATGTCTGACAGAGAAAAACCTTCTCCGAAAAGCTCTTTTCTTCTTTCAATCAACACTTCTTTGATGACATCATTCTGTGCAAGAGAACCAGTATAAACATTAGCTTTTCTTGCTATTTTTAACTGGTTTAAAACTGTAACAGCATTGGCAACATTTCCGCTTCTTGCTTCAGCTTCCGCCTCAATTAAATACATTTCTGCAGCTCTCATGAAAACGATATCGGCAATTAAATTAGCTTTAAACTTAAATTTAGCATATCTCAAAAGCCCTTCTCTTCCTGGTAATCCGTCCCATGAAAATAATGAAGAACGGATATCATTCGTATCAAACAAATCTTTAAAATAAGGATCCGCCATAAAACTGTAATAATAACTTCCCGAAGATGAAACATCTAAAAAGTGGAATGCATAGCTTTCACCAGACTGTTCCTGAGTTTGAGCATGTCCCCAAATCCATTCTCCGTTGGAGATGTCATTGAAACCTTCTTTATATTTTTCGGTATTCATTAAAGGAAATCCCGTTCTTGCAATTTTGGCAGAAGCGATTGCGTTTGTCCATTCGCCAGTGTTTAAATAAACTCTTGCTAAAAGCCCGTTGACTACAGAACGGTCGATTTTATCTTTATTATTTCTTGTATAATTTTGAAGCAACTGATCAGCGTCTGTCAAATCACTTTTAATTAAAGTATAAATTTCTTCAAGAGTCGCTTTTTTCTTCCCTACAGAATTGGTAGTTGCAGGTTCTGTATAAATTGGAGCCGTTGGTGCATTTTTATCTTTCAAATAACTGAACTGATAGAAACTGGCAAGATTCCAATAACAGAAAGCGCGTAAAGCCTTTGCCTGGCCTTTCACCTGATTTTTCTTTTCCGGCGTACCTTCTGCTGCATCAATTCTAGCAATCACATTATTCATATTATTGATAACAGAATACAAAGAAGTCCAGATATAAAGTGATCTACCTCCCGTATTATTCACCAAATCAGTGAAAGCATAAGCCGATGGAAAACCATATTTGTTAGTTAAAACAGCAACATCACTTCCCATTGCATCGCTCGTTCTTAAAACCGTTGAATATCCGATGTTGGCATAAGTTGTTCCGTCATCATTAAATTTTGCCCAGGTTCCGTTGATCACTGTTTCGGCACTTTCGGCAGTCTTAAAAATTTCTGCTTCATCTGCTTGGTTCGTTGGAGCTGTTTCCAAGTCATTTTCACAACTGATCAGGGAAATGGCAGCAATTAAAGCAAAAGATATATGTTTTAATTTTTTCATATGTAGAATTTATTGTTTTTTAAGGTCATCCCGAATGGTCGGGACAGGTTATGGAATCGTGCCATCTTCATCAGTGTTTGTGTTCCCAAATCATGGCGATTTCATTGTTTAAATTTCAAATATTTTAAAGAGTAGCCTGCACACCAAAAGTTACCGTTCTCATTGCAGGATATCTGTAGTAAGTTGTTCCATCTAAGGTCTGCTCAGGATCCATTCCTTTATGTTTGTAGAATGTGAAAAGATTTTCTGCCTGAACGTAAACTCTGAGTTTTTTCAATCCTATTCTTTCAAAATAATCTGAAGGAAGCGTGTATCCCAAGCTTACATTTTTAATTCTTGCGTATGTTCCAGAATACAAAAATCTTGACGAAGCTGAAGTCCAGTTATTGGTTGTTGTACTTAAAGCGGGAACATCTGTATTGGTATTTTCAGGAGTCCATCGGTTTAACATTTCAGAGCTCCATGCTCTTCCTGCTGCACTTCCGTTATGCATCAACATCGTGTAATCGTTATCCAGAATTTTCCCACCCAAACTGAAAGTCAATAATCCTGAAAAATCAAAATCTTTATATCTGATGCTAGTTGTAAGACCACCCATTACTTTAGGCAACGAAGATCCCTGCAAAGTTTTTGTAGCTTTTGCATACTCAGAAGTTGTTCCTTCTACTGTATTTCCGTTTGCATCAGTTGTAATTGTTTTCCAAAGCGGATTTCCGTTGCTCGGGTCAACTCCCATCCATTCAGGAATGAAGAAATCATAAATAGAACCTCCAACCTGTAATAGTTTTGTCCCGCTCACGATAGAACCTTTCGGAAGTTTGGTGATTTTATTGTTTAAAGTACTTAGATTCATATCAACATTCCATTCGAAATCATCAGTTTTAACAGGCGTTGTAAATAGAGAAAATTCAAAACCTGTATTTTTTAATTCACCGATATTCGCCTGATAACCGCTAAAACCAACGGAAGGAGCCAAAGGCATATCAAACAAAAGATCTTTACTCTGACGTTGGAAATATTCTACATTTCCTTTAATTCTGTTTTTCAAAATGGCAAATTCTAATCCTACATTCAGGTTAAGATTCGTTTCCCATTTCAGATCCGGAGTAGGAAGTCTGCTTGCAACCGTACCGCCTTCACCAAGATTGTTATAAAATGTGTACAAACTTTGATATGCGTAATATGTACTCAATTTATCATTTCCCTGGCCACCATAACTTGCACGAAGCGTCAACTGATCGAAAATATTTAAATCTTTAATGAAATTTTCACTCGAAGCTTTCCATGAGCCACCCACTGACCAGAAAGTTCCCCATCTGTTTTCAGGTGAAAATCTCGAAGAACCATCTGCTCTTACCGATCCGGAAACGAAATATTTATTTTTAAAATCATATTCCACTTTTCCTAAATAACTTAAAAGTCCTAATTTGTCACTGTTTCCACTAAATCCGCCTAACAAAGCTGCCGCATCTGGTTCGTAATAATATGGAAGTGAAAATTGGCTTCTGCTTCCTGAGATGGTTTGAAATTCGTAATGATAAAATTCCTGTCCGGCTAAAATATTAAAGTGATGCTGGTTGATTTTTTTATCAAAAGTCAAAATATTACTTGTCGTATAAGAAAGTGTTCTGGAATTTGTTTTTGTTACCGAACCGCCAATTTCACTTCCCTCTCCCAATAAAGGATTTGTATAAAAATGACCATTATAATTAACCAAATCAACAGAGAAACTTGATTTAAACTTTAATTCCGGTAAGAAAGTAAAATCTAAAAATCCTTTTCCTGAAAAGTTATCTTCACGGTTTTCATTTTTATCTAAAGGCAACGTTGCTGCAGCATTTTGATTCTGTAAAGCACTTGTAGGACGGTATTTTCCAAAGTCGTAAATATAATTTCCGTTCGCATCTAACCTGTGACTTCCGTCTGCATTTCTTTCATAATAAGGATAAAAAGAAGGAATTACTCTTGCCGCATTAATGATATTATCCGTTCTGGAATCTGATGAAGGCGGTGCTTCCTGAAGACTGTTGGTATAACTTAAATTAGCCCCAACATTTAACCATTTTTTGACTTCAGAATTGATTTTAAGTCTTGTACTGTATTTCGTAAAGCCTGATCCAATTGCGATTCCTTTATCATCAAGATATCCTAATGAAAAATAATAATTGCTTTTTTCACTCCCTCCACTGAAATCTAAATCTACCTGACTTCTTGCTGCCACCCTCTGAAGAATATCTCTCCAATCATCGTTCCATAAAGCAGTAGCTCCAGGTAAAAGCTTACCGTCAGTTCCTACAGGTTTTGCATAATTTGATCCGTATGGATTTATTCCTAAACCATTGCTTCCAGAAACCAAAGCATCACTCGCCATTTGTGCCGCCTGTTGAGAAGTAACCTGACTTGATTTATAGCCATTTCTCAAAGCTTCCCAATACAATTGAAAATACTGGTCTGTATTTACCTGCTCGTAATCTTTAACCGCTCTGGTAGAAAAACCCTGACTGATATTGAAATTTACTTTTGCTTCCCCCTTTTTTCCGGATTTTGTCGTAATAATTATTACTCCGTTGGCTGCTCTTGAACCATAGAGTGAACTTGCCGTCGCATCTTTCAAAACACTGATCGATTCAATATCATTGGGACTTATCGAGTTGATATTCCCGTCAAAAGGAATTCCGTCTACCACAAACAAAGGATTACTTGAAGCACTCACCGAGCCAATTCCACGAATACGAATAGATGCCGTTGCACCTGGTTGTCCAGAAGCACTTACCGCCTGAAGACCTGGAACCTGTCCTTCCAAAGCTTTGGTAATATTGGTAACGGGTCTGTTGTTTATTTTTTCACTAGAAATTGTTGCCACAGAACCTGTGTAACTTGTTTTTTTCGCTTTTCCGTAAGCGACAACTACTACTTCATCTATATCTTGTTCGCGAAGTGTATCTTTTTTTGCTTCCTGACCATTGATGTTGATTATTCCTAAGAAAAATACTGCAACAGGTGGAATCCAAGCTTTAGAATTAATTAAATTTTTGTTAATCATAACTCATTTCATTTATCAAATTTTAAAAATTAACCCTTTGCAGAAAAGACAGCAAAGGGCATCGATAAATACGACTAACCAATTGCTTATTTTTCCTTTAAAGGCTGAATGTAACACCTTGCAAAGAGCAGGTTGTTAAGACTTCACAAGGTCAGTTCCCTCCATCTTTCTTTATAAGCCGATCGAAATATGTTTGCAAATCTAAAAACAATTAGTCTACAAAACAAGTAGACTTTATGATTTGGGATTAATTATTAGCAAAAATTAACTTAATTAATTTTTAAAAAACACTAAAATAGAGAGTTATACAAATTATCAAATTCATAAATATGATAAATATCATTAAAAATAATGTAATTCGGAAAATTATTTAAAATAGAAATATTCAGACTTATTGAAAAAACTTTCTAAATTTATACTATGAAAGTTTTAATTATAAATGGCCCTAATCTGAATCTTTTAGGCACGAGAGAACCCGAAATTTACGGGAGTGTTTCAATGGAAGATTATTTAGAAAAACTAAAGTCTGAATTTACTTCTCATGAATTGAATTATTATCAGTCGAATATTGAAGGCGAATTGATTAACAGACTTCAGGAAGATGATTTTGACGCCGTTGTAATTAATCCCGGAGCATTCACGCATTATTCTTATGCAATTGCAGACTGTTTAAAGAATATTCAAAAACCGAAAGTAGAAGTTCACATCAGCAATATTTACAAAAGAGAAGAATTTAGGCAGAAATCTGTAACGGCAGCTTGCACAGATGCGGTTTTGTCCGGTTTTGGAATGGAGGGATATAGATTGGCAATATTAAGCTTGAAGTAACTCCGAAGATTTTTACAGATGATTGTGTAAAATAGTTCTGTTACTTTTGCTCTCGCAGATAAAACGGATTACGCAGATTTTTAATAGAATATTAAAATAAAAAAGCCTCATCAATTGATGAGGCTCTTCACTATTTCTAAATGGTCTGTTCCTGCAATTGAGGACCAGAGGCAATCAGCTTTTTGGCTTCGTCATTACCGCAGTACTGCTCGAAGTTTTTGATATATTTTGCAGCAAGATCTTTTGCTTTTTCTTCCCATTCTGCAACATCGCTGTATGTATCTCTAGGATCCAAAATTCCTTCAGAAACATTCGGCAATGAAGTCGGAATTTCTAAATTCATTACAGGGATTGTTGTTTTTTCAGCTTTTTCAATTGATCCATCAATGATAGAGTCAATGATTGCTCTTGTATCTTTTAATGAAATTCTTTTTCCGGTACCGTTCCATCCCGTGTTTACCAAATAAGCTTTTGCACCGTGTTCTTTCATTTTACCGATCAATGTTTTAGAATACATTGTAGGGTGTAACGTTAAGAAGGCTTCCCCAAATGCAGGCGAAAAAGATGGTTCCGGTTCTGTAATTCCTCTTTCAGTACCAGCTAATTTTGAAGTATATCCACAAAGGAAGTGATATTGAGCCTGATTTTCATCTAAAATGGAAACCGGAGGCAATACTCCAAAAGCATCAGCAGAAAGATAAACGATCTTACTTGCGTGACCTGCTTTAGACGGTAAAACAATTTTGTTGATATGGTAGATTGGGTAAGAAACTCTTGTGTTTTCAGTGATAGATCCGTCTGTATAATCAGCAACACCGTCGTGTACTACAACGTTTTCAAGAAGTGCATCTCTTTTTATAGCTCTGAAAATATCCGGTTCTTTTTCTGCTGACAAATCGATTACTTTGGCATAACAGCCACCTTCGTAATTGAAAACTCCGTTGTTATCCCAACCGTGCTCATCATCACCAATTAAATATCTTTTAGGATCTGCAGATAAAGTCGTTTTTCCTGTTCCTGAAAGTCCGAAGAATAACGCTACATCTCCTTCTTCTCCTACATTTGCAGAACAGTGCATTGATGCCATTCCTTTTAGTGGAAGGTAATAATTCATCATTGCAAACATTCCCTTTTTCATTTCACCACCATACCAGGTTCCTCCAATAATCTGAAGTTTTTCAGTAAGGTTAAACATTACAAAGTTTTCAGAATTCAGTTCCTGAGCTTCCCAGTTAGGATTTGTAGTTTTTGATCCGTTGATTACTGTGAAATCAGGCTCTCCAAAGTTTTCTAACTCAAAATGAGAAGGACGGATGAACATATTCGTAACGAAATGCGCCTGCCAAGCAACTTCAACGATAAATCTTACTTTTAATCTTGTGTCAGCATTTGTTCCACAAAAAGTATCTACTACGTAAATCTTTTTTGCGTCAGAAAGCTGAGTCAATACCAAATCTTTACATGATTCGAAAATTTCAGGTGTTGTAGGTAAATTTACTTTACCATCCCAGAAAATAGTATCTTTCGTAACATCATCCTGAACAATATACCTGTCTTTAGGCGAACGGCCAGTGAAAACTCCTGTTTTTACAGAAACTGCGCCAGATTCTGTAAGTTCAGCTTTTTCAAAACCCTGATTTTCAGTTGAAACTTCCGCTTGATATAACTCTTCGTATGAAGGATTATAAATTAATTCGTAATCTCCTTTAATCCCTAATTTTTGTAAATCCTGGACGATTTTAGCGTTTTTCATTTTACTTATATTTTCTTTTTCTTTTTGTCTGTTTAACATCATGAATATTAACAAATTGTTAAACGTGGATAAATATAAACATATAAGCGAAAATGACAAATAAAAAATGGAATATATAAAAACCTGATTAACAATCAATTAAGTCATTCCACTCAAAAACAGTAGTAAAACCTTTTCCCCAAAAATAGTCCTTAAACCCTGCAAATTTTGAGCTCATTACAAAATCTCCACCCCAAGCTCCTAAACTTTTGACAAAACTCGGACAATCTGAGAAAAACCTCGACTTAACTGTCGGAATTTCAATAAAATCTGAAATTTTTTGCTCATGTATCATCATTAGTTCAGAAAAATTTTCCAATTCATTACATAACAAAATATTTCTTGTGAGATTAGAAAATTCATCTACTATAATTTGAGACTTTACTTTTGACCTGTAAAGTTGAATTGCTTCACGGCTGTCTTGCTTCTGATTGAGGTGAATAAAAATCAGTTCATTTTTAAAATTCGGATTAAACTTTATCTTCTCAAAATGTATTTCAGGCTTGTTCTGAAACAACACCGCAGATTTTGCATTGGCAACTGCAATGTCGTATCCGCTTCCACCCAGACTGATTGAATTTAAATGGAAAGGATCAATATCTGACCATTCTGCAAGATTGTTCATTAAGGTAGAACTGCTTCCCAAGCCATAATCTGAAGGAAACTGGAGATTTGTTTTTAAATGGTAAGTATCGGTGCTTTTAAACTTAGTTCCAGAAAGACTCTGAACATTTTTAAGAGTTTTAAGAATAAACTCTGCGCTTTGATCGATATTGGTTTCTAAAACCTGCCATGTTTTATAATCAATGACAGCCTTTAGCCATAATTTGTTCTGATGATAGGCTTCCCAGAAAATAATAGATTTTCCGTCTTGCTTTTCTTCAAAAAAAAACTCTTGTCCTAGCTTTGTGGGTACCGCTAAGACAAGAGCTCCGTCTACAGCGAAATATTCTGAAGTAAGCATAAGCTTTCCCGGTGAATAGATTTCGCCCATTTTTATGTTTTTAGATGGCAGAAGTAGATGCTACTGCGCTATCAATTTTCTTGATTAATCCCTGAAGTGTTTTTCCAGGACCTACTTCTACAAAATTTGTAGCTCCGTCTTTAATCATATTCTGAACAGACTGCGTCCATTTTACAGGTCCTGTTAGTTGAGAAATAAGATTAGCTTTAATCTGATCCGGATCTGTAACGGCAGTTGTTGTAATATTTTGATAAACAGGAATAGTCGCCTTTCTGAATTTGGTATTCTCAATTGCAGCAGCCAATCTTTCTTGTGCAGGTTGCATTAATGGTGAATGGAAAGCTCCGTTTACAGGAAGCAATAGCGCTCTTTTTGCACCAGCTTCTTTTAATTTGACACAAGCTTCTTCTACAGCAACAGTTTCACCAGAAATTACCAATTGCCCGGGACAGTTGTAATTTGCAGGAACAACAACTCCGCTGATTGATGCGCAGATTTCTTCTACTTTAGCATCATCCAACCCTAAAATTGCAGCCATAGAACTTGGGTTTGCATCGCAAGCAGCCTGCATTGCCTTTGCTCTTTCAGATACCAGTTTCAAACCGTCATCAAAAGATAAAACGCCGTTGGCAACCAATGCTGAAAATTCTCCTAAAGAGTGCCCTGCAACCATTTCGGCACCAAGGCCATTCACTGCTTTTAAAGCAGCAACTGAATGTATGAATATTGAAGGTTGGGTAACCTCCGTTTTCTTAAGATCTTCATCTGTCCCGTTAAACATCAGGGAAAGAATATCAAAACCTAAAATTTCGTTAGCAGATTCCATCAGATCTTTAATGTCTTTACGGGAATCGTATAATTCTTTTCCCATACCTACAAACTGTGATCCCTGACCAGGAAATACAAGTGCTTTCATTTATTTATTTAAAATATATAGTTTAATAGTAAAGTCCTCAAAGAATTTAAGGAACCAATCTGATCACCCTGAAGCCTGTATTTACATAAGCTCCGTTTGATTTAGATTTTACAAATTCAAATTTAGTAGCCAACTGAGTCTGTACTTTATTGATTTGTTTAAAGATTTCTCCTTTTTTGTTTTCTCTTGTCAACATATCATTTACCACATCAAAACCAATCACAGCATATTTGCCAGGAGTTTTGCAGTATTTTGATTTGTAAGCAGCCAAGATTTCTTTTTCAAAATTTCCGTCAGCATTAATTTTTCTATCCATCAGATAAACCAAATTTGCCTGGCTCAATTCGTCAACTTTTTTGTCGAAACTAGGAACAGCATACATACTGAACGCTTTTATACCCTGAACTTCTTTAGATAAAGCAATCACTTTATTTGAAAAAGCTTCACCTACTGTATCATTATCACTCGCCAAAATTGCAATAACCGGAGCAGATTGCCCTGTCATCATATTTTGATCTAACTGAATTTCTGAGGCTGCATTTACAACAGTGATCTGAGCATTTTTAAGATTTTTCTCAAGACTTGACTTCAGATAATTAGCATTCTCTTTTTTAGTATCTGCTACAATATAAATTTTCTGATTAGAATATACAGATTTCACTTCCTCAGAAATTTTATCTGCATACGTTTGATCGTTGGTTTCAACAATAATCAGGTTGCTGTAATTATATAATTCCGGTGAGTTTGCAAATGGCGCCACTACAGGAATTTTTTGAGTCTTCGTAAAATCTAAAAGATCAATTACGTTTGACTTGAAGAAAGGCCCGATAATCAAATCGGTATTATTTGGATTGATTTGAGATAAAGAGCTTTTGAATGAAGCCTCGTTACCCGAATCAACAATTTTTATATCTAATTTTTGTCCGCTTGAAGCATTTCTTTGGATCGCCAATTTTGCACCGGTAAGAAAATCGGTTGCCATTGCTCGATATTGCGTTTCGCCAGTATTGTAACCGAAAGGAAGCATCAAAACAACACTTAATGCATCACCATTCTTTTTGATATAAGCCGCATCAAGCTTTCTGATTTTTAAAATCATTCCGGCTTTTAAACCTTTTGACAATTCAGGATTTAATGCAACTAACTCATCGATTGAAATCCCAAACTTGTTTACAATAGAAAAAACGGTATCTCCTTGTTCAACGGTATACGTGGCGTATTCATCCTGATTAGAGTGAGAATTTCCGGCTGAAGATCTTTCGTTTCCGGAATCCATTTTAGTTTTGCTATTATTTACCGGAGCAGTTTCAGTAATAGTCTCCATAGGTTTTGTCACTGGAGTAGCTACTGCCTGATTTCCACCATATTTTTTGATACTATCAAGAGGCAAAGTGATTTCGTCTCCGATTTTCATGTGAGAATCAAGCTCTGGATTGAGTTTTCTCAACTCTGTTTCAGAAATTCTGTACTGTTTTGTAATTCCGTAAACAGTCTGTTTAGGCTGAAGAATTATTTTTCCTGTCTGCGAAGAAGTGCTTGCAGCAGGCGTTTTTGTAGCAACCGCATTTGCAGTTCCCGTTTTTACGGTAATCACATCTCCAATCGCCAGTTTTCCGTCTTTAACCTTAGGATTCCACTTCAACAGCTCGTCTACAGTAATTCCGTATTTTTTGGAAATATTGTAGGGAGTATCCCCTTTTATAACCGTGTGTGTTTTCTGAGCAGTTAAACCAAGAAACATACATAAACCAGATAGTACAAAAAACCTCTTAATCATTTTCGATATTATAATTTACAAAAATACTTCTTTAAAATTAAATGGCAACAATTATTAATTTTGAATCTTCTACCACCATTTCTTCCAGACAAAATTCTATCCAGGAATATCCGAAATCCGCAAAAAGAACAGAAAAATTATATATTCTTTCCTGCCACGTTTTCGAAGGATGAACATCTAAAAACAGATTTTCTAAACGTTCCAACAGTTCATTTTGTTTTATCTTTTCAGCACGAAGAAGTCTTTTTCTCATCCTTCCGAATGATTTCAGCTGCCTTGTTTCTTCAGCATCTACCAAATTACCAAAAGATTTTTCTGTTGATTCTGCTGCGTTTTTCAATTCTGAAAACTGTTTCGTCAGAAGATTTTCTTTTTCATTAAGCAAATTAAGAATTTCATTATTATCTAAAATCTTATCATTGGTAATTTTTGTGAAATTTTGGAAAAAATCATCTATTTTCAAATCCAGTTTTTCAATTTTACCTAATGTCTTTTCTTTTAAAAACAACATTGAGTTTCTCGGAATTAAAAGAGGGAAAGGCAAATTGAGTTCAATAAAATAATCTTTCAGTTCCAACCAATACATGATTTCTGCATTCCCGCCGATGTAAGCGAGATTTGGTAAAATTGTTTCCTGATAAACAGGACGCATCAATGCATTTGGACTAAATTTTTCTGGGAAACTATCAAGTTCATTTAGAATTTCTTCTTTCGTGAACTGAATATTTTTATCTACAACAATATAGTTTTTGCCGTCAAAATCTATTCTGTCGCGAGTTTCAGAAAGATAAAATAAATTAATTTCACGCGGATTTACCTGAACTTTCCCGTATTTATCCGTCAGAAAATCGACTTTATCTTTTGAGTTTTTATGTAAGCTAAAATTCTCGAGCTCATTTTTAAAAACATCTTTAATTTGATTCTTCAACGCTTTTGAATCACCATCTACAATCAACAAACCTAAATCTGAAAACAATCTGTTGACTAAAGTCTGAATCGCCTTCGTTAAAGTATTTCCGTTTTTATAAGCTTCCTTAAGCATTAAAATCAACTCAGTTCCGAAAACAGAATCTTTAAATTCTTTCTCAAACTCAGAAATGAAAAAAGTATCATTTACAGAAATCTTTCCAACTGCACCGCCCGACTTTTCGTTGATTTCGTAATAATTATTCTCTGTTTTAAAATGATTGATTTCTGCAAAATCGTGATCTTCAGAAGCCATCCAATACACCGGAACAAAATTAAAATCAGGGAAATTTTGCTTTAAATAGGTACAGGTTTTTATCGTCTGAAGAATTTTGTATATAAAAAAAACAGGCCCGGAAAACAGATTAAGCTGATGCCCGGTTGTAATCGTAAATGTATTTTTATTTTTAAAATTTTCTAAGTTTTCTATCTGTTTAGAAGACAACTTAAAATCTGAAAGTTGAGATTTTATCGTTTCAAATAGAATTTCTCTTTTTTCTAATGTGAAAGAGTTTTGTTTTAAATGAATTTGCTGAGCAAAATTTTCAAGAGAAAAAGTATGTGCTTCAAATCCTTGTATATCATGATTCAGGAAATCTTTTATAAGTTTTGGAATACTTTCAATTTCGCTGAATGCTATTTTATTTATTGTTTTCAACCTGATTTAATTTTAGTTGAACAGATACCATAAAATTCCGATATTCAGTCTAAAATCATAGACCGGATAATGTGGAAATGCATATGATTTGTTTGGTGAAACGACTGTTCCTATTTGCTGACCTTCGATAAAGAAAAACATTCTTTTTACCTTCATATTGACGTACAAGTCGGCAATTGGCTGTCCTCCGATTGAGAAAGAATCTGCGCTCGGCAAAATATATTCGTTAAGAATCGGGAAATATTCTCGTGTAGCAAATTTTGAGAAGTAATATACTTTCAGACCAGCCTGAATTTCTGCTGCATTTTTGAATGCTTTAGACTGAAAGAAAAAGTTGGCTCTTCCGATAAAAGATGGCATTGGCAACAATTCTTTATTGGTTAAAGCATTTTGAAACTGTACTCTTGTATTTAAATGAAACTTGCCATAACTGAATGTAGCATCACCACCAATTTGAGAAATATTTACAGAATTTGCGCTTTGTCTTGGCATCGCAGCTGCATCAAAATACGTATAATTATCTATTCTGAAATAGTTGGCAAAAAGTTGAGTCTGAAACCATTTTAAATTGACATTACCTCCAATCTCTGTTACCGACTGATTTTTTGCATCACTAAGGAAATAATTAAAATTGTTGTACACCGAAGCGTTCGCAAGATAATTAAATGACGGATATGAACTTTGGAAATTTACTTTTGCATTAACAAAGTAATCTTTAATCGGCTCAAACTTGATATTGTTTGTCGTCTTTAAATAATTTCCAAACTGATTCCCTTTCGAAATTTCCAAAAATGAATTGACCTGGAATTTGTCGAAAAGTTTGATCTGTAGATTTCCGACAGCGCCCAATCTGTTTTCTTTCATTTCAGAAGGAATTTCAAGCGTTGGCAATGTAATTTGATCTACTCCGAATTTCAGCATTTGATACCTTAATCCCGCATCTAATTTGAAACGCTCATTATCAAAAACCAAACTGAAAGTGTTGCTAAAATTATTTGAGTATTTTTTAGTTGCAAGAGGAAAACCATTTACAATTTCTGATTCAGAAGTGTACCAATATGGCTCTAAACTACTTTGGTTATAGTAATATTTATTTCCCTGATTAAAAATAGTATGTCGAATTCTAAAAGGAAATTTTTCAGCATTAAAAGGAGTAAACTGATGACTCAGATAATATCTTCGGTAAGAGTACTGCGAACTGGATGAGGCCAAATTCACCAAAGCTCTATCACGATTTCTAAACTCGCTATCTCCAGACTGAAACAGATCATCATTGACAATCCCACCATTCTCCTGGTTGTTTACATTCTGATGAAGGTAATGAGCAAATAATTCATAATCCCCGCTTTTGGAAGTATAATGTCCTGAAAACAAAGTATTATTATTTGCTGCCAATGAATTTCTATAAAATCCTTGAGAACGAAGACCCATATAATCTAAAGCAAAATTGAATCGTTTCCCTATATTTTGGGTATACGTTGACTGCAAAGCCGCACCGTTCTTCATCGCGGTATGATAAATAAAGGTTGCCGTAGGGGTTTTTACATCATAATATTTAATGTCATTAATTCCTAAAATTCCGTACGACTTATTTGTTGGTAAAAGAGAAAGGTTTTGCTCAGCATTCACTTCATAAGATAAAGGATTGAATCCTGATCCTATATTGGCAAACTGTACTCTTCCAAAGTTATCTCTGTTATTATACTGAGAAAAAATATACGTTTTATTAAAAGTCATCGCTGTATCAAAGATTTTCTTTTCAGAAAACTGAGTCTGATACTGATAATCATTAATCGTCGGCTTAAAAATTTTAAGAGAATCTTTTGTCCCCGAATCTATAACTAAGGTATCTTTTAGTTTTTTATCAAGCATGTTAGAGTCTGTTTTATTGACAATAACTTGAGCTTTGTAAAAAGAGCCGAAGAACAGTATTATAAAAAGAAGATATTTCATTGTAATGATTAATCTGCAAAAATATAAAATATGTTATAATGTATTCATATAACTTATCAGTTTAATCAAATCGCTTTCTTTTTTAAGATTAATTTTATTTGTCTTTAAGTAAAGGTCTACTTCATTTGATTCCGAACCAAATGCTTCCAACAGATTTTTCTTGCTATTATCAATTTTTTTAAAATCACCATTATAACTTAATAGATATAAATCTTTTTCCTTTGAATAATAATCATTCCTGTCTTTATTGATTCCATTGATACTTTTTTCCCCTTTCAAAAGTTCAAATTTCTCTCTTTTATATAGCGAATATTTTTGAGGATTTGATACAAGTAATACGAGATATCCGTATCGATCACCAAATCCAAAATTATAATTGATACAAATATATTTTTTGTTTAGATCCTCAAAATTTACTATCATACCAGATTCTTTATCAGCAACATATACTTCGTTATCCCTAGTAAATTCCATTTCATCGGAATAGGCATTGTATCGAAGCTCTTGCAAATTCTTCGAGTAACCAGGAATATTAGCTTTCAAAAAACTAGTGCCATTATAATAAGGATCGCCATCCCTTACTTCGGAAGTTTTTATAAGCTTGGTCTGCGAAAGAAAAACTCGATTTCCTACAGTATTGACATTTCCCCCAGTGCTAGTATTTTGAGCTAACACTCCAGCAGAAAGTAATGGTAAAAATGTGATTAAGACTTTATACATGATTATTAATTTTTATGATGAGTAAAAATAGAAAAAAGCCTGTAAAATACAGGCTTTTTTCTATAATAAATTATCTTGTTAATTAATTGTCATAACCAGGGTTAGCAACAACAGGAGTACCCGCAAGATCAGTTTCAGCTCTCGGAATAGGGAAAGCAGTTAATCTGATATCAGTACTTGCACCAGCAGGTCTAGGCACAGCATCTCCCCATCTTAGAAGATCCCATTGTCTTAATCCTTCACCTAATAATTCTTTAGATCTCTCAGTTTTTAATAGTACCATATCAACAGTACTAACTCCTGTTAAACCTCTATTTGTTACAATATTGTTATAGTAAGTAAGCGCTTTTGCTGCGCTTCCACCGTTAAGTTCAGCTTCAACACCGTTAAGAAGCACTTCTTCAAATCTTACAATTTTCAAATTATCAGCACCTTCAAGGTTTGGGTATTTATAAAGATAATATTCTCCATCAGTAAGTGTCATAAGACTTTTTCTTACATCATTTGCCGCAAAACTATTATATCTTGAAGCTCGTACAACTATATTTCCGTAACCATTGTAATTATAAATATATCCTAGAGAGTTAGTACCGTTAGCACCAGCTACTCCAACTTCCAATTCGAAAATGCTATTATTTTGCTTAGCTGCTTCCCAAGAACCAGCATATGAAGCAGCCGGGATTACCTGATACTGAGTACTCGCAATAATTTCATCAGTAAGAGTTCTTACTCTTGCATAATCTTTCTTATATAAGAAAAATCTACTCATTACTGCTTTTGCACCATTGATTGTAAGTGTTCCACGATCTGTAATACCTTGATCGTTTGCTACCATCATTGCTAACCCAGCATTATAGTCTGAAGTAATCTGAGCTTCATTTTCAGCAATAGTACCTCTACCCTGTAATGCTTTTGGATCATATTTTAGAGGAGTTATAATACCCAAAGTTCCCCCTGTATATTTTTGACCGTATAATTTTAAAAGATCAAAGAAAAACATTGCTCTTAATACATGAGCCTGACCAATATGATACCTTACCGCTTCGCGATCTGCCTCTGATCCTTTAATACTATTAACATCTGTATTAATTAGGATATTAGCTTTTGCAACAGCTGCATAAATCTGAGACCAAGTATCTCTTGCATAAGCATCTGCAGAAGTCATTGTATAATTATGAACAGTATTAAAATACCCTGCATAACCATTACTATACATTTCATCTGATCTAGTTTCCCCATATACGGTATAATCTCTACCATAATAAGTAACCGCTCTCATCGAAGTGTACATTCCTCTTTGAAATGCTTCAACTTCGTTTAAGCTCGTTAACGGAGCCTGTTCAACGTTTTGATAAAACTTTGTCTCTACAAAATCTTCGCTACATGAAACGAAAGCTGTAGATACACCAACTGCTAATACAACTGTTTTTAAAATATTTAATTTCATTTTATTTATTTTTTTAGAACCCAATATTAACACCAATACTATATGTTCTCATTATAGGTAAGTTCAAATTAGACGTACCATCCAAGTTAATTTCAGGATCTAATTTTAATCTGTCATCAAACGTATGTGTCCAAAGGTTAGTACCCATTACATATATTTGAACAGAATTAAGACCGGAACCTTTTAAAACATCCCCTGTAAAACTATAAGATAATCTTGCATTTCCTAATCTGATATAATCACTATCGTATAAAAATCTTGTAGAAGCTCTGTTAGCCAATTTATTTCCTCCATAAATTGGTTTTGGATTCGCAGCACCGGTATTTTCCGGAGTCCAATAATCCATCTGATCAGCATAACCAGAATAGTTTAAAGTATATTGGCCATCACTCAACATATAGTTTGCCCAATCATTATAAATTTTACCTCCGAAACCATAGGTAAATTGAGCGTCTAAGCCAATCCCTTTATAAGACATACTGATATTAGCTCCTCCAAAGATTGTACTCAACCAACTTCCTTGTACAGCTTGTTTAGCAGCATTATAATTATTAGTAGTTTCACCATCAACACCATTCATATACCATAGTGGATCTCCATTGGTAGGATCTACACCAGCCCACTTTCTCATGTACCAAGTTCTAACACCTTCACCTACTCTTATTGTGGTAGTCGCCGTATTTACATCACCTCCATAAAGAGAGGTAATTTCGTTATCTAATGTACTTAAATTAGCACCAACACTTAGGTTAAACTGATCTCTGCTTCCTTTGAAAATATCTGCATTAACAGAAAATTCAAAACCTTTATTTACTAAATCTCCAATATTATCAACATAGCTTCCTAAACCTTGAGATAAAGATAATGGAATATTATAAATTAAATCTTCAGTTTTCTTATTGTAGTATTCAGCAGAAACTGTTAATCTATTTTGGAAGAAACCAAAGTCAAAACCAACATTAAAAGGCTTAATCGTTTCCCATCTTAAATTTGGATTATATACTCCTGAATAAGATGCAGCAGCTAAGTCACCATAATTAGTTGAGTAAGCATACAATGCGTATGGGTTTGCTGTCACTTGGTTACCTACTTTACCGTAAGACGCTCTAAACTTTAAAGTAGAAATAGCTTCAACCTCTCTAATAAAATTAAGTCTAGCTAAGTCAATACCAACACCAGCTGACCAGAAATTACCAGCTTTTTGTCCTGGTGTAAAATTAGACAATACATCTCTTCTGTATGATGCATCTAGCAATAATAATTTATCAAAGTCATAGTGTCCTGTTACGGCATAACCATGTCTGCTGTTTTCAGCTCTAGTACCAGCAATAGATTGCATTTTTACAAAATTAGAAATCGTTGACAAAGACAATGCTCCTACAGCAGAAGCACTCGCTCTAAGATCTCTAAAATCTGATTTATATGCTTCCTGAATAACTGAGAAATCAAAATTATGTTTATCTTCTAATCTGAAATTATAACTTAAAATATTCTGAACATTGAAATTAAAATATCTTCTTGTTCCTGAATCTGCCAGACCGTTATAATTTGTACCATCTCCATGTAGTGGACTTGAATATTGGTCTTCTTCGATATTAATATACTCAGGTGCAAAAACAAATCTGTACTTAAGGTTTTTAAGAATATCGTATTCTGCATACATATTACCAAAAATCCTAGCTGTTTTTCCTACTTGCGAATTCAATTCAAGTAATGCAGCATTATTAAATAAACCATTAGACATACGTCCGTTATTTCCCCAATAGTAACTTCCGTCAGCATTATATAGCGGATCTGTAGGTCTTAGAAAATATTCACCCAAAATAGGATTAGCAAAACCACCTCCATTTCCTAAAGTCTTGATTTTACTGTAAGACATCTGAAGATTTGTTCCAAATCTAAACTTATCTGTAGCTTTAACATCTAATTTGTTAGTAAAAGTCAATCTATTGAATGATGAGTTTTTTATAATACTGTTCTGATCAAAATAATTGATTGAGTTATAATAAGAAATATTCTCGTTACCTCCAGACATACTAAAATCTGCATTCTGAACATATGCTCCTTTACTTGAAACTGCATCTCTCCAATTTGTATCAGCATCAGAGTTGTAGATTACTGAAGCTCCTTCAAGACCACCTATTTCTTGATTAGCAAGAGCAGATTTAACTGCATCAATTGACCCTAATGAAGGAATTCTATTTAAAACTTGAGCCGCTACCAAATCTTGATACTGAGATGCATTTAAACCTCTATATCCTTCAACTGCTCTATCACTAACCCCATGGTTAAAACCAATATTAAATCTAGGCTTTCCTTTCTTTCCTGACTTTGTAGTAATAATAATTACCCCGGCACCGGCATCAGCTCCGTAAACCGCTGTTGAAACTGCATCTTTAAGAACTGTTAATGATTCAATATCATCAGGGTTAAGGTTTGCCAAAATGTTTGCTGAAGTACTGTTTCCTGTCAAGTCTCCTGAAGAAACTCTAACTCCGTCTATTATATAAATCGGCGATACACCTCCATTAATAGAAGCTACCCCCCTAACTCTTACAGAAGCAAAACCTCCGGGTTGCCCTGAAGATGAGCCAGTTTGTACACCACTTACTCTACCCTGCAACAATTTATCAACTGAAGCTACTGGTACATCATCAATAGCTTTAGCTTTCATGGTTGAGGTAGATCCTGTAATCTCCTGAACCGCTCTTTTCTGACCAAAACCTACCATTACAACCTCTTCAATTTGAGTTTCTTTAGTTATGGTATCATTTGATTTGTTTTGAGCGAATAATGCCTGACCTGTAAAAAACAGAACTCCCGCACTTAATACACTTAATTTAACATTCATATTAATTAAATTTTAATATTTATTTTCACAAAGATGTTAATTAATATTAATACAAACAAATTTTAAAAATCAGAAACCAGCAAACACAATTACAAAAAATTAGTTAATTAATATTCTCGATATACAAAATCATCAGAAAGGGTTGATAAAAAATATACGATATACAAAAAAAAAATATTTTATAAGAGAAATTAATAATTTCAAATTATTATAAATTTAAGTTAATTACCTTAGAAATCTTAACACACTTTAGTTTAAAAGCATTATTTTTTAAGAATAAAACAATATACTTCTATGCATAACAACACATAAAATAATCCGGAAAATAAATTTTCCGGATTATTATTTAATGAAGTTTCAGCAGTAAACTGCTTTAAATCTTAGATAGATTTTAAAGTAATACAATAATTACTACTGCCCTGTAAACTCCTCAGTATCATTTGCTAAAAAGTAAGTGGTACCTTTTAGGTAATAGTAAATTCTTAAAGTCAATCTTCTTGTACATGGGTTATAAGAAGAAACTGTACCATCAGTTGCAGGTCTAGCCCAAACCGGAGCATTTATTCCTCCAGAGTTATAAGTGTATCCAGTAAATTGATCTGGAACTGTTACTACAAAAGTAGTAGGATTATAATACACTACTAAGTCATCTCCATTATCCCAAAAACCTTTAACTCTCAATTGTTCATTTCCACTAACTGGAGTAGATTTAATAACATCATAAACAGCAGTTGCATCTCCAGTCCACCAAGCTACATTATTTTTGAATTTACCCGTTCCGATGAAAACTGCGTCTGAACAAGTTAAAGACATTCTCAAAGAATAGCTTTGATAATCTAAATTATTTGCAAATGCTGTAGATTTTATCTTAAAATTTGCAACTTTCCCAGCCTGAGTTGCAGGAGCCTTTAAAATTCTAATAGTGAATTTACCAATCGCTTGACCATCAAGCACCACACCCGATCCTCCATTTAGGATTTGAAAGTCAACCCCTTCAACCGCTGTTGAATTTACAGGATCGTAAACAATCTTAACATCGGGATTTCCAGAAACTGTCTGTACAGTTCCGAATTCAACTTCAACATCTCTATAATCCTGATCAGCAAACACAAAAGCTTCACCTTCTTCTTTCAGGAAATGTACATAAGAATCTCCTTCGTAGAATGCTTCTTCCTCATTACAAGATGAAACAAAGAGAAAAACCATCAAAAGTCCAAATAAACAAAATATTTTTTTCATAACTAAAGTAAATTAAATGTTAATAACCAGGATTTTGCTGATTAGCGATTGCAGGATTACCATTAATTTCGACAGAAGGAATAGGTAAAGTAAATCTGTGATCTGTAATACTTATAGTAGTAGGCGTCGCAGAATTATAAGTATCGTCGGCAGCATTTCTATCAATACTTACCCCAGCCACTTGTCCTAATCTTCTTAAATCAATATAACGATGTCCTTCAAAACAAAGCTCAACTCTCCTTTCCTTCAAAATATCTTTTAAAGCTGTTGCTCTATCTGTATACACCGGTAAAGGAGCAGCAGTAGCAACATATCTTCTTGCAGAACGTACAGCTCTTATATTTGTTGCTGCAGTTGCAAAATCATTATTTATCATAATAGCACATTCTGCTAAAATCAAATACATTTCACTCAATCTTGCTACCTTAATGTCATTTTTTAGATTTGTAGTCCCTTTTCCTGGATATTTATCAATAATAAAATTAGATGTTGTAGCTGTTGAACTAGGATCAAGGAATGACCAGCTTCTAATATCACTCGCATAAGAAGTTAAGGATGAATAAAGATTTAATCCCATTGTCCAAAGAGGAGATCCATTACTTGCTGTACTATTAGTAGTATATAACGAGGCAATGTTCCCACCTGTTCCATTTGTTGGACGACTCAATTTGAAAATTATTTCTCCATTAGCTCCATCAGACCACAACTTTCTATAAGGGGTAGGAGTTAACGTCTCACTATAAAATGTGTTTGCCCAAGAACCTACAGTTGTTGCATTGGTCCAAGAAGGAGTTCCTGTAGGAATTGGAGTGCCAAGTGTTAGAGTAACTCCGGAAGCAGTAATGGCATCTTGTGCATATTGTCTTGCTAATGGATAATTACCTCTGTAAAGATACATCCTAGCTCTTAAAGCACTAACTAAAGCTGCACTAGCGAAAGATGGGAAACGATGCCCCACAGATGTTTGATAAGCAGCACCTTGTAGATTTGCAGTACCAAATGTAAGATCATCCTCAATTAACTTCCAAATATCAGAATTCTTCACTCTTGGTAATTGAACAGTATAGTCATCTGTATAAGTATCAGACAAAATAACACCAAGAGCATTATCATCTTTCATGTCTGTTGTAAAAAAAGACATTAAATTCAAATATGCGAAAGCTCTTAATACTCTTGCTTCCGCTAAGGTATTTTTGTAAGTTGTAGTTTCAGCAGGTGTAGCTGGAGTGATTTTTTCAGCTTGCTTCAACAACCTATTAACTCTATTTATAGTAAGATAATTTCCTGTCCAAATTCCACTAACAAACCCATCATCAGGCTGCAGATTATATCTAAACAAACCCTGATTTTGTCCGGCATTTGAAGGTCCAATTTTAACTTCATCGGTAAAAAATGATGTAAAACCTACTTGACTGGTAATATCTAATGAGCCATATACATCACCTTCCAAATATTTTTCTAAATCTTTAGAATTTTGAAATATTGTTTCATCCGGAACTTGCCCCGGTTGTACAATGTCTAATGAATTTTCACAAGACTGCATTACTACAGCAATACTTAATATTGATAATAAAACTTTTATTTTTTTCATTGTAACTTATTTAATTTAAATTCCCCTTTCTAAAAATCAACATTTACCCCAAGAGTTACTGTTCTTAAATTTGGATATACTGACGTTGACACAGCAAATGTAGGTTCTGGATCATAACCCTTCCACTTAGAGAACAAGAATAAATTCTCACCTGAAACAAAGATCTTCATACTCTTTATAGAATCACCAATCATAGATTTAGGTAAACTATAGCCTAATGTTAACACTTTTAATTTAATAAAGGATGCATCTTTCAAATATCTATCAGAAGATCCTGCCTGATCGAAATTAGTAGCTTGTAGAGAAGGAACGTTAGTATTTTGATTTGTAGGAGTCCATGCATTTAATAAATCTGCAGACACATTGTAATTATTTACAGTTGTTGGATCTAATACATAATTTAATTGGTTGTCATATCTCCATACATCAGCTTGGTAAGAGAAATGTGCATCAAGGAAAAAGTTTTTATAAGATGTATTAATACCAAATCCACCATTCCATTTTGGCAAATAACTCTTATCTGATTTTACTTGATCTGTAAGAGTATTAGGATTCTCTGTAACATTACCATCTTTATCTAAAAACAACATATTTCCATTGTCTTTATTGACACCGGCATATCTAATTAAATACCATTCACCAAGCATACCACCTGTAACGTTTCTAACGTTTCCAGCATTATCATCTTTAACTAAGCTAAGTATCTTACTTTTATTATATGCTGTATTACCATATATTGATACAGTAGCATTTTCATTTTTAATGATATTATACCTTAACATTACTTCGATACCTCTATTCTGTAAAGCTCCATTATTAGCTTCTAAAGATGTTTCACCTGTAACTGCCGATACATTTAAACTACTAAACAATTTGTCAGTTTTTTTGTTATATACGTCAATGGAACCCTCAATCTTACTATTCCATAATCTGTAATCAATACCGATATTCGCTTGTCCAACTTCTTCCCATTGTAAATATGGATTTTGACGCCCGCTAAAATAATATGCACCTTGAGTATTTGCATAACCCAAAGACTGAGAATCAAATTCTCTGATTAAGTTTGGTGATTGCAGCAAAGGATTTGTTCCATATGCAGCTGCCACTACGTTTTGGTTACCCTGAATACCATATGAAGCTCTTAACTTTAACATGTCAAAAGTAGAACCCTCCATAAAGTCTTCTTGATCAATATTCCATCTACCAGCTGCAGACCAGAATGTAGCCCATCTATTATCCCCAGTAAATCTATAAGTACCATCTCTTCTGATAACCCCAGACAAACCATACTTACTTTTATAGTCATAATCAAGAGTTAAGAAATAAGCAAGTGTAGAACCTGTAATCTGTCCAGCAGATGCATTTGGAACATAATACACAATTGGATCTTGCCCAGCATTTGGATTATCATAATAAACTGGTGAAACATATCCTGTACCTGCACCAAATACCCAAGTTTTAGGATACAAACCATTTTGTTGTTGAGATGTAGAGTTATAATGAACTTTCATCCAGTCCATATATGCACCTACATCAAAAGTATGATCATCATTGATTACTTTGTGATAATTAACACTTGTAACAGAGTTGAAATTAAATTCCCTTGTTTTTTGAATTGACTCTATTCCACCAAAAGGGTTGGGGTTGAGTGTTGCATTTCTAGAATTGAATGCGGTTACTATTCCTAAGAAAGAATAGGGAGATCTCGCAAAGATTCGTTCATTGTATTTATAATCTAATCCTGATCTGTTTGTAACTGTCAAATCATCAGTTAATTTATATGATGCAGAGAAGTTGGTAACAATGCTTGTTTCTGTTAATAAATTTGGAAGAGTTCCTCTAAGAACATCCTGCAGAACCCAAACGTTCTTACCACCTCCAAAATCACTCCCAATTGCGGCAAAAAGATCTGGACCTGTTTTATATTTATTTGACTCAATTGTCGGCAAACCAACGATAGCTGCTAAAAGTGGATTTTGAATAACATTCGACGCAATATTACCATTGGTTTCTTGATCTAATTGATGTCTTTTAGAATATCCCAAAGCAATATTAGAATTGTAAGTAAACCTACCATTTGTAGATTTTCCATTCAAGTTGTTTCTCAAAGTAAATCTTTTGAAATCAGTTTGAGGGACAGTTCCAGTTTGATCCAAATAACCAATTGAGAAATAATCATTTACATTTTCACCACCAAACATCATTGACAAATCATGTGATTGTGTGAATCCAGTGTCAAACAATTCTTCATTCCACTTTGTATCAGGTCCATCATAAGCTGCTATTTGGGCATCAGTCATTTCAGATCCAGCACCTACTCCAACTCTCTTCTGCAAAGTTAAAATTTGCTTAGAATTAGCCATGTTATAATCGGTTTTAGGAATTAAACTCATACCGACTGTTCCAGAATAAGAAACATCAAAACGCTTCCCATACTTACCTTGCTTTGTTCTAATAACAATAACACCATTCGCACCTCTACTTCCGTAAATCGACGTAGCAGCAGCATCTTTTAACACAGAAACAGACTCTAAATCATTAGGATTTAAATTTCTAAATTGAACTGAGTTTGAAATCATACCATCCACCACGTACAAAGGCTCTGTACTAGCATTGATAGAACCAACCCCTCTAATAATAACATCAATTTTAGAAGATCCGGGAGAACCGGAAGTTGAATTAATACTTAATCCTGCAGCTTCTCCTTGTAGTGAACTTAAAAAAGAAACATTTGGTCTGTTTTCTAATTTCTCAGCAGATACAGTTACTGATGATGTAACATCTTTTGGCTTTGTTTGTGTTTTGTTATATCCCAAAACAACTACTTCTTCAATTTTAGATTCTTTTTCTTTCGTTGATTTCGTAGTATCTTGAGCAAACATTGCTTGTCCCGTAAAGAATAGCACACCAGCCGTTAAAACACGTAATTTAACATTCATATTAACAAAATTTTAATATTTTTAATGAGCAAATATGTTAATAAATATTAACGTATGCAAGTTTTTACTTAAATTTTTATTTATTTATTTAACAAATCACCTATTATTTCTTTAAAAACATTATCAATTCGACAATTTAAAAACGTAATAAGCTTCATAAATACAGTATTTCTAAATTTAAAATATCAATCGTAAATATATAGCAATTTGTTAAATATTATTTAAAATAACTCTAAATAATTGCTTTTGATAAAGTTTCACAATCATCAGAATAACAGACTATCACAGAATCACACGACTAGAAATTAATTACAATCATTTCAATATGATATGTATATATTTATACTTAATGCATATAAAAAACAAATGTTATTTCAATTTTTTCACATACTTTAAGAATCTTTACTTTTCGATGTAAAATAACCTCAGTTCGGGATAAGAGATTCCGATAATAATTTTAAATCAGTAAACGCAAAAATTTTATAATTAAACTTTCTATTTTAGAAAGTAAAAAGTAAATAAATTTGCTTCGCAAAGTTGAGCAAAAGCTTTATAAAATCAACTTATTGACTCATCTTTGCTTACTTTATTATAAAAGAATAAAATTCACCTTTGCGTTAAACGTATAATAACCTTAAAGTTAATATTTACAATTGTTGCTTAACCCGAACTCAGGTTAATATAATGTTTTAGGCTATAATACGCATTCGTACTATTTCTAACTTCTTTTGATTTTCCATAATAAGTCTGTTTTGTGTAAACTTACATTCACAAAAGAAGTCATTAAATATGATCAACACTTATACAAAAATAAAATTATTGTTTTAACCAATCTTTCGTTATTTAAAGAAGAAGAGGCTGTCTCACTTTTGAGACAGCCTCTTTAATGAAAAAAGGAAAGCCTAAGCTTTCCTAATTGTTGCAAATTGATTAATTTGCTTTGTGTTAACTAATTCAAAAGTAATCTTTAAAGATTACAATCCCAAAGAAAATTTGCTTTTTCCTCCCAATTTATCGGAGTTGATTGATGAAAAGCATCCTGTTAGAATTGTTTCAAGCATTATTGACGGCTTGGATCTTAAAAGCTTAATCAGAACTTACAAACCTGGTGGAACATCTTGCTATCACCCGAAAATGCTTTTGAAAGTTTTAATTTATGGCTATTTAAGCAATATCTATTCAAGTCGCAAAATAGAAGCAGGCCTTGAAAGAAAACATTCATTTTATGTGGCTTTCGGCCATAAGCCGTCCCGATTACAATACCTTAAACAGATTTCGCAGTGAACGATTAAAAGGTGAGATAAAAAAGATTTTCACGCAAATCGTTTTGCTTTTGGAAAAGGAAGGTTTGGTGAGTCTGGAAACCACTTTTGTAGATGGTACAAAGATAGAATGCCAATCGCTATACTTTTGTTTGGGGAAGAGCCATCAAAAAACATAAGGAAAGAATAGCTGAGCAACTGCAAGAACTTTGGAATTATGCGCAAGGAGTTGCCAAAGATGAGCTTCAAAATACAGAGAATATTGATTTTAAAGAGATAGATTCTGAAAAAGTAAATCAAACCATCGAAAAGATTAATGAGGCTTTGAAAGATAAAAAAGTATCTTCGAAAGTTCGTCAGAAACTGAATTACGCTAAGAAAAACTGGGCAGATAATTTGGATAAATACAAAAAGCAGCAAGAGATATTAGAGGGGAGAAATTCTTATTCCAAGACCGATACAGACGCCACCTTTATGCGGATGAAGGAGGATCATATGCGAAACGGGCAGCTCAAGCCCGCTTACAATCTACAGATCTCTACCCATAAACAGTTTATTTTACATTATTCAATCCACCCCAATCCTACAGACACCAAAACATTAGAATCCCATTTACAAGGTTTTGAAGAAAACTATCATAAAGTTCCAAAAGAACTTGTTGCTGATGCCGGTTATGGCTCAGAAGAAAATTACAACTTATTGAAATCTAAGAAAATAAAACCTTACGTAAAATACAATTACTTCAGAAAAGACCAAAAATCAGGACAGATAACCACTTCACAAAACAATTACAAACTGGCGAAAATAAGAGAAAAGGTTTTCAAACTTCTTAATACCAGGAAGGGCATCAAACTCAGAAAACAAAGATGCCATGATGTTGAACCTGTTTTTGCGCAGATTAAACACAACAAAAATTTTAAACGATTCATGCTTCGAGGAAAAAACAAAGTCGAGGTAGAAATCGGCATACTCGCAATTGCTCACAATCTCGAGAAAATGAAAAAAGCAGCATAAAGAAGACTGCTTTTTGACCTGTTCTAGCCTATTCTTGAAATTTTAAGAATATAAAAATCGAAATATCGAAACAAAGTACAAAAAAGACTGCCCTTTTGAGACAGCCTCTTTTAATTATTTATAAATCAATTACTTCAATTTCTTCTTCACAGCAACCTCTTCATACACTTCAAGAATATCATTTTGCTCGATATCATTGTAGCCTTTAAGGTTTAATCCGCATTCGTAGCCTTTCGTAACTTCTCTTACGTCGTCTTTGAAACGCTTTAAACTTTCAAGTTCACCGTCGAATTTCACGATACCATCTCTTAGTAATCTTACTTTAGATTGTCTTGTTACTTTTCCGGTAAGAACCATACAACCTGCGATAGTTCCGACTTTAGAAATTTTGAATACCTCACGGATTTCAACATTACCAATAACTTGTTCCTGAATCTCCGGAGAAAGCATTCCCTCCATCGCTTCTTTCACTTCATCGATAGCTTTATAGATTACAGAATATGTTCTGATTTCAATTTCTTCACGGTCTGCAAGATCTTTAGCATTTGCTCCGGCTCTTACATTAAATCCGATAATAATCGCATCTGATGCTGCCGCTAAGTTGATATCAGATTCAGTAATCTGTCCTACACCTGAGTGAAGAATGTTGATACTGATTTCTTCTGTTGATAATCTTTGTAACTGATCAGAAAGTGCTTCCACAGAACCATCCACGTCACCTTTAAGGATAATGTTTAATTCTTTGAAATCACCTAAAGCAATACGTCTACCCAATTCTTCAAGGGTTGTATGTTTTTTAGTTCTGATAGAAAGTTCTCTTTGTAACTGCTCTCTCTTGTTAGCGATTGTTTTACCTTCACTTTCGTCAGCATAAACTCTGAATTTATCACCTGCTGTTGGCGCTCCGTCAAGACCTAGAATCGTTGCCGGAATTGAAGGACCTGCTTCTTCAAGGTTTTTCCCTCTTTCATCAAGCAAAGCTTTTACTTTACCGTGATTCTTACCTGCTACTACATAGTCTCCTACTTTTAAAGTTCCGGTCTGTACCAACATCGTTGCAACATAACCTCTACCTTTATCTAATGAAGCTTCAATAACAACACCTTGTGCAGAACGTGCCGGATTAGCTTTCAGCTCAAGCATTTCTGCCTGAAGCAATACTTTCTCTAATAGGACATCCATATTGTTACCCATCTTAGCTGAAATTTCTTGCGCCTGAACATTTCCACCCCATTCTTCAACCAAAATATTCATTGCTGAAAGCTGTTGACGGATATTGTCTGGGTTTGCATTTGGCTTATCTACCTTGTTGATTGCAATAATCATTGGTACACCTGCAGCTTGTGCGTGAGAAATCGCTTCCTTCGTCTGAGGCATTACATCATCATCCGCAGCAATAACAATAATTGCAATATCGGTAACCTGTGCACCTCTTGCTCTCATCGCCGTAAAGGCTTCGTGACCTGGTGTATCTAAGAATGTAATTCTCTGACCATTTTCCAGTTTCACATTGTAGGCTCCAATGTGCTGGGTAATTCCACCAGATTCACCTGCAATAACGTTAGTTTTTCTGATGTAATCCAATAATGAAGTTTTACCGTGGTCAACGTGCCCCATTACAGTTACGATCGGTGCTCTTGAAACAAGGCTTTCTTCTGTATCGATATCATCTTCAGAATCTGTATCTTCAAGATCAGCATCTGAGAATTCAATTTTAAATCCAAATTCGTCAGCTACTAATAACAAAGTATCAGCTTCTAATCTTTGGTTCATAGTAACCATCACTCCTAAAGAGAAACAAGCAGAGATTACTTCTGTAGGAGAAACATTCATTAAGCTTGCCAACTCACCAACTGTGATGAATTCGGTTACTTTTAATGTTCTGTCTGCAGCATCAATTTCTTGCTGACGCTCGTCTTGCTCTCTACGGTAACTTCTTTTGTCTTTTCTGTGTTTAGAAGATTTAGACTTACCACCTTTATTTGTAAGTTTTTCAAGGGTTTCCTTGATTTGGTTTTTAACCTGCTCATCGGTTAACTCAACAGGCATAGTTCTCTGACCCGGTCTGTTGTTTCCGAAACGGTTTCCACCACCTTGTCCACCCGGACGGTTCTGTCCGCCTTGTCCCGGAGGTCTGTTTCCACCTGGGCCACCCGGACGGTTTTGACCACCTTGTCCCGGAGGTCTGTTTCCTTGAGGACCACCTTGTCCCGGAGGACGGTTTCCACCTGGGCCATTTTGACCTTGAGGACGGTTTTGTCCACCTTGATTATTTCCGCCTTGTTGGTTATTCCCAGTATTCTGGTTAGGACCACCCGGCTTTTCAATTCTTTTTCTCTTCTTTTTAGCTCCTGAGTTTGGTTTTGGCGCAAATTGAGTTAAGTCAATTTTTTCACCAACAATCTTAGGACCGTCAAGCTTTTGATAAACAGTTTCTATTTTCTGAGGTTCCTGAGATTCCTCATTAGTAGATTCAGGCTTTTTTTCTTCCACTTTAGCGACAGGCTTTTCAGCCGGTTTTGGTGTTTCTTTAACAGGCTCGGCAGGTTTTGCTTCTGCTTTTGCCACTTCTGTTTTAGGTTTATCTTTTTTTGCAGGTCTGTTTCTGTTTCCTTCTATTTGAGAAAGATCAATTTTATCCAAAACCTTGAATTCTTGTTTTTCAGGAGTTGCTTTTACTTCAGAAACCGGTGCAACTTCTTCTTTAGCAGCTTTTACCTCTTCTTTTACCTCCTTCACTTCTACTTTCTCTTCTTTCTTTTCCTCTACAGGCGCAGCTGGTGCAGGAGTTGGTTCTTCCGCAACAGGTTCAGCTTTTTTAGGTTCAAGATCAATTTTACCTAAAATTCTGGTTTCTGGTTTTGTATTAGCTTTAGCTCTTATTACTTCAGGTGCTTTCTTTTCTTCCATTTCCAGTTTTTCTTCCGGAACTTTAGAAATAACCACCTCATGGGAAGCTTTACGTTGCTCGCCGTCTTTGGCAAACTCAGCTTCCAATGCAGAATATGCCGCTTCTTCTAATTGAGCGTTAGGATTGTTTTCAACCACAATATCCTTAGACTGTAAAAACTCTACCAGCCTAGACATCGATATGTTAAATTCCTTAACCGCTTTATTTAATCTTATTTTTGGCATCTATATTATTTACTGTTTTTTTAATTCTTAAAATTAAAGTATTCTTTTTTACTGTTTATTAAAATTTATTTCTAAATATTAATCTTCAAATTCTTCTTTCAAAATACGCTTCACATCATCAATGGTTTCTTCTTCTAAGTCTACCATATTCAAAAGACTTGCCGTATCTTTATCCAAGACAGATTTTGCAGTTGTAAGACCTACTTTCTTAAACTCATCCAAAATCCACTGTTCAATATCGTCATTGAATTCTCTCAAGTCTACATCATCATCTTCGCTAGCCTCTCTGAACACGTCGATCTCGTACCCGGAAAGCCAAGAAGCCAATCTGATGTTTTGACCTTGCTTACCTATTACTTTAGAAATCTCTTCAACCGGAGTATAAACCAATGCATAGTTTGTCTCTTCGTTGATGTCAATTTTATTGATGGTAACATTTCCTAAAGCTCTCTTCACCATAATCTCAGGGTTTTTTGACCACTGGATTACATCTATATTTTCGTTTCTTAATTCTCTTACAACACCGTGAATTCTAGAACCTTTCACCCCGACACACGCTCCTACAGGATCTATTCTGTCGTCGTAAGCGTCAACTGCTATTTTCGCTTTTTCACCAGGAATTCTCACCGCTTTTTTAAGGATGATTGTTCCGTCCTGAATTTCAGGAATTTCTAATTCTAATAACTTCTCTAAAAATTTCGGAGCTGTTCTTGAAATGATAATTTGAGGTTTTGAACCTTTAAAATCAACCGTTTCAACGATTGCTCTGATATTTTCTCCTTTTTTGAAGAAGTCTGATGGAATTTGGTTTTCTTTAGGCAAGATAAACTCGTTTCCTTCATCATCCAACAAGATCACGTGTTTGTGACGGATGTGGTGAATTTCTCCAATTACAATTTCCCCGATTCTGTCTCTGAACTGATCATACAACATCGCATTGTTATGCTCCTGCAATTTTGTTGCTAAAATCTGCTTTAGCGTCAAAATATTTCGTCTTCCTAACTGTGCTACCGGAATTTCCATGGTAAAATCTTCACCAACTTCAAAAGTTGGATCTATTTTCTTAGCTTCAGTGATTTCAATTTCCAGATCATCATCTTCAGACATTTCATCTTCAACGATGGTTTTATTTAAGAAAATCTGAAAGTCACCTTTATCAGGGTTTACAATTACATCAAAATGATCATCAGAATCAAATCTTTTTCTCAACAAAGTTTTTAGAGAATCTTCAATGATCGCCATAAGATCGATTTTACTGATCCCCTTTTCGTCTTTAAAATCACCAAAGGATTCAATCAACGCTATATTATCCATTTATCTTTTTTTTCTTTTAAAATTTAAGTACTACTAAAGCTTTTTTTATGTCAGAGTAAGGAATTTCTTTTTCCTCCTCTACGTCTACTTTACCTTTACCTACTTCTTTCGGTTTGCGGTAACGCAGTACAAGAGTGATTTTCTCTTCGTCTACTTTTGCAAGCTCACCCTCGATTTCTGAAGAATCATTTAATAAAACTTCGATCTCTCTTCCGATATTTTTATGAAACTGTCTTGGGATTGAAAGCGGCTCGCTTAATCCTGCAGACATTACCTGCAGACTGAAATCGTGCTCTTCACGATCCATATTAAATTCTATTGCGCGGCTTGCATCTAAACAATCCTGCACAGAAACACCATTATCACCGTCTAAGATCACTGTAATATCGTCTCCTGCGGAAAACTTCAAATCAATAAGAAACAGATCTTCTCTCGTCTGAAGGAAATCATTTAATAATGTTTCAATATTTTTTCTAAACTCCATATAATATATAATCCTGATTTAACAGTACGAAAAAAGGCTTTCTCTTAGAAGCCTTTCCATTTTTTCCGTTAATCTCCTGCAAAGATATGACAATTTTATAAAATACACAAATACACTTCATAATCAATAGAATAAGAATTCATGAAAAATACAACTTTACTATACACCCATAAATCGCTATTACAAACTTCTACTGAACCGTAGCCTTTAATAAGTTATCGTTATTAAAAAAAGACCATGAAACAATTTTTAGTATTTTTGTCAGGAATTTATATAAAACATACATTTTGAATATAACGATAGTAGGAACAGGCTATGTAGGTTTGGTTACAGGAACTACCCTTGCAGAACTTGGCAATTCGGTTTATTGTGTTGACATTGATGAAAAAAAAGTAGAAGGGATGAAAAATGGCATCGTGCCTATTTACGAGCCCAATCTTGAAGAAATGTTTCTTAGAAATATTCAATCCGAAAGATTATTTTTCACAACAAATCTTAAAGAAGCTTTAGACAAAAGTGAAGTTGTTTATCTTGCTCTTCCCACTCCACCCGGAGAAGACGGTTCGGCAGATTTATCTTACGTTTTGAAAGTAGCCAACGATATTGGCGAACTCATGACTGAATATAAAGTTGTCGTTAATAAAAGCACCGTTCCTGTAGGAACAGCCGATAAAGTAAGAGAAACCATTGCTGCGAAGACAACCATTGATTTTGATGTGGTTTCAAATCCTGAGTTTTTACGTGAGGGCTTTGCAGTGGAAGACTCTATGAACCCAGCGAGAGTAGTTGTAGGATCGAGCTCTGAGAAGGCTAAAGAAATCATGGCAAAAATTTATCAGCCATTTACCAATACCGGAATTCCTATTATTTTTATGGATGAGAAGTCTTCTGAGCTTACAAAATATGCATCCAACTCATTCTTAGCCGTAAAAATTACGTTTATGAATGAAATTGCCAATTATTGTGAAAAAGTAGGCGCAGATGTAGATAAAGTAAGATTGGGAATGGGAAGCGACGACAGAATTGGTCACCGTTTCTTGTTTCCTGGAATAGGCTACGGCGGAAGTTGTTTTCCTAAAGACGTTAAAGCTTTAATAAAATCTGGTAAAGACGATGATTTTAACTTCCAGATATTGGAAGCGACAGAAAATGTCAATATTTCACAAAAAGTAATTTTGGTTTCTGAAATTGAAAAATATTTCGAAGGAAATCTCGAAGGCAAAACGATTGCAATGTGGGGATTGGCTTTTAAAGCAAATACAGACGACATTAGAGAAGCCTCTTCATTAGATAACATCAATCTGCTTCTTCAAAAAGGAGCTAAAATTGTTGCTTACGATCTTATTGCTGAAGAAAATGTAAGAAAATTATTAGGCGACAAAATATCTTATGCAAAAACAATGTATGACGCTTTAGAAAAAGCAGATGCATTATTTATTGCTACTGAATGGCCAGAATTCAAAAATCCTAACTTTGAAATGATGGCTAAAAAAATGAATAATAAAGCTATTTTCGACGGAAGAAATATGTATCCGCTGGAAGTTCCGGAGCAGAATGGCTTCTATTATAAGAGTATCGGAAGAAAAACGATTCAATAATAGCCAGGGAAAGTAAAAAATTTAAGTAAAAAGAAAAAAAAACAATACCAAAAGCCAAAAGCATCGGTAAACGCATATATTAATATGAAAAACATCATCATCACTGGCGGAGCAGGATTTATTGGCTCACACGTCGTAAGAGAATTTGTAAAAAATAATCCGGATTCTACGATCATCAATTTGGATGCTTTAACGTATGCCGGAAATCTTGAGAACTTAAAAGAT